>NZ_RRCU01000007.1:0-330764 GCF_003856855.1 Halomonas sp. YLB-10 | reverse complement strand
CCAGGCCTAGAGAGACGTTGAACGCCAAGACGCCTCTGGAGGTATACGCGGAGGTTCTCCAGAAGTCAGTGCCCGGATCTCCGGCACTCCAATAGTGTTGCGCTTGTAGGTTGAGACCGCCCCACTTCTCTTACAACAAGATCCATAGCCAGGTCCGGAATAAGCTGGAGGCTCACGAAGATTGGCGGTACACCTACGCATTCGACCATTTTGACCCATACCCCGAGTGCCAAGATAAGCGGAGGGAATGTATTGACAGAATCAACGAAATGGAGAGGTGGTTGAACCAAATGGTTCAGGCGCTGGCGGATGGGTACGCATCTACGGAAGTACTAAATCCGTATACTGGCAGTGGCCATGTAAAAGCGGATGAAAGAGCGCGTCGTAAGGGCTTTCGAACAGATGAGGCGAAGCAGAAGCTTGAATCAGTGGTCAAGGCGGTTGAGAGCGTTCTGCTCGGTGACCGCTAACAAATCGTTGCAGCGGACGTTTGATCCGTCGCCCATTTTTTCTACCGCGAAAACGGTCGTCGCCTAGAACGCCGCTGAACTCAGGCGTTCGACGGACACGGGTGAGACGTTCCAAAGGGCCATAGACGACGATAGCAGGGCAGTGCATGAAAGCTTGGGTGTATCGTGAATACGGCGGGCCAGAGGTGGTCCACCTTGAGGAGGTCCCGACGCCGGTGCCGAAGGATGACGAGATGGTCATCAAGGTGCTCGCGACGACAGTCACGGTTGCCGATTGGCGCGCGCGTACGCTCGAGATGCCTAAGGGGTTTGGGGCGATCGGCCGGCTCATTTTCGGCCTACGCCGTCCGAGGAAAGCCATCTTGGGCGGTGAGTTCTCGGGCGTAGTGGCTCAAGTTGGCCGCTCGGTCACGCGATTCCGCGTGGACGACGCGGTGTTCGGGGCGAACGGCTGGCGGATGGGTTGCCACGCGCAGTTCGTTGTCTTCGGGGAGAACGAGCACCTCGCGCGGAAGCCGCAATATCTGTCGTTCGAGGAGGCCGCAGCACTCTCGTTCGGCGGCGCGACGGCGCTCCACTTCCTCGGCAAAGCCTCAGTTCAGCCAGGTGAGCGAGTCCTGGTCATTGGAGCCTCGGGTAGCGTGGGCACCGCGACCATCCAGCTCGCGAAGCATCTTGGCGCACACGTCACGGGCGTCACCAGCGGAGCGAACGCCGAGATTGTCCGGGCAATGGGCGCTGACGGGGTGATTGACTACAAACGCGAGGACCCATTGCAAATCACGGATGGGTACGATGTCATCGTCGACACTGTTGGGGATACCCCCATGTCCCGGTGCAGGCACGCGCTGCGGCGTGGCGGCCGGCTGCTCGCGGTCGCCGGTTCGCTCTCCACGATTGTTGGAGCCCCTATCGTCACCGCGCTCGGGACCAAGAAGCTGATCGCTGGCGTCGCGCCTGAGTCGCGTATGGTCGCGGAGCGGCTCGCCCAACTCGCAACAGAAGCCGTTCTCCGCCCTTTCATCGACGAGCGTTATGATTTCTCCCAGATGCGCGAGGCGCACGCACGCGTAGCATCTCGCCGCAAGCGAGGAAATGTTGTAGTACTCGTCCCTTAAGTGTCAGGTCCCGAATGATTGATCACGCACTTGGTGAATAGTTCAGGACGCCGGTTCTGCCAGTCTTTCATCGCAGGAATGGGGGCCTGGTACCACCCGTCGTGTCACTGCTTGTGACACCTATCCAGTGATTTCACCACTTGGGCTTTCGATGATGGCGCTGCAGTGTGGCGTCATCTTGCCTACGCTGGATAGGTATCGACGTCGGCGAAAGGCATGTGGCTCGCGACGTGGGTTGCTTGTCGCGATAGCACGGGGTTGGTGCCGACAGGTATCGATTTGTTGCGCTGGTGGCGGATAAAGCACCAGACCATCGGAGCCTGGCGATCAAAAGAAGCGGTCCACCAGAGTGCGCACTTTCGGTGCACTCAGGCTCGGAGAGGTGGCGTATGACCAGGCAGATGGGGGTTCAGGGGCTATGTCTCTCGATTTGGCTGCTCGCTGGTTCGTCGGTGGCACTGGGCGCCGGCCTGCCATCGGGGGAGGGCAGGGAGGCTGTCGAAGTGCAGTGCTCGGTGTGCCATCCGGTCAGTCGCATCAGCCAGAGCATTGGCTACAGCCGTGAGGGGTGGCTCGAGTTGATGGGCACCATGGTGGATCTCTCGAGTGATCCTGCCCGCCGCGGGGCTATCGCCGACTATCTGGCGGAGCACTTTCCTCCCAGTGAGCGACGGGCACCGACGTTGCTTGAGGGAGATACCGATATCGGCTTCCACGAATGGGTGGTGCCGACGCTCGGGCAACGCTCGCGGGATCCGGCCGAGGCGCCAGATGGCGGGATCTGGTGGGCGGGCCAATGGGGAAATCTGGTGGGGCGCATTGATCCCATGTCCGGTGAGATGCGCGAATACCCGCTGCCGCCCGGCAGCATGCCTCACTCGGTGACGCTGGATCGTGACGGTGGCGTGTGGTTTACCGGTAACAAGAACGGGACGCTGGGGCGTCTCGACCCGGCCAGTGGTGATATCGAGGTGGTCGACATGCCGGACCCCTCGGTGCGTGATCCCCACACGGCCGTGTTCGATGATGACGGCCTTCTCTGGTTTACGGCGCAGCACGCCAATCGCGTCGGACGCCTCGATCCGCAAACCGGTGAGGTCGAACTCGTTGCCATGCCTAGCTCGGGGGCACGTCCCTACGGCATCAAGATCGATGCAGAGGGCACACCCTGGGTGGCCTGCAATGGCAGCAACTGCCTGGTACGGGTCGATCCCGACACCATGGCGCTTACCGAAATCGAACTTCCCCGCCAGGCAACCACTGTGCGCAGGCTCGATATCGCCGATGACGGCATGATCTGGTACGTCAATTCGGGAAGGGGCCGGCTTGGGCGCTATGACCCCCGCAGCGGTGAGGTGCAGGAGTGGCCATCGCCAAGCGGCGAGAAGTCTCATCCCTACGCGATCGCGGTACTCGATGGCGTGGTCTGGTACAACGAATCCGGGATGCGCCCCGATGCTTTGGTGCGCTTTGATCCCGCCACCGAGACCTTCCAGAGCTGGGCGATCCCGTCTGGCGGTATTTACGCCGGTATTGTGCGGCATATGCGACCGACCCGGAATGGCGACCTGCTGATTCATCAGAGCGCCACCAATCGCATCATTCGTGTCGAGATCAATCGCTAAGGGCCACCGGTTGTTCTGGTGTCCGTAGGCCCCCTTCAGGCACCCCGTCGAGAAAGCCTCTCGGCGGGGTGCCTTCGTTTGTTGACCTGATGGCTGATTGAACATCGTCACATTGACGAAGACAGTCTATGCTTCAAAGACCAAGTTTACTTAGGAAGAGTGTCCTGCGGGGGTAGTCATTCTGATTGAATCCATCAGGAATACTTGGTAAGTACTTGATAAATTAGCCGAGATGTTTGGTGTCCTGTGGTCGTGGCCCTGGTGCCTTTTTAAGCACATTTTATTCAGGGCTGCGCCGCCAGAAGCGCTTTCCTTTCCGTGTCAGATGAAAGAGGTCAGCGCGGGGACGCTGTCGGGGCGCCTTGCCCGTTATCCAAAGCTCCGGTGTCCGAGCATGTTTCCCTCCTTCCTCGCATAGCACCAGATTCCGGTCGCCTGCCTCCTGTTTCGGTGGGCTGACGTCCCGGAAGTCGACTACCCCCGCGCGGTCATCAATTCGATGACCCGGGTAGCGTTATTTCTCGCCGAGCTTCTTGTTGACGACCTGTACTGCGCTGCCCTGCGAAGTTGCAAACGTCATTCAACGTCAAGGAGCCAACACATGAACACGTCAAAAGACCCCGATCCCTGCCCATGCCGCTCTCAGGTGGGGCTGGGCAAGGATCGGGCGGAAGAGCTCGTGGTGGCCAAGGTGCCCCAGGGCTTTGAGGCCAACATCAATGTGCGCCTCGTGCCTGGAGGAGACTTCGCGCTCCCCAAGCGTCCTCTGCGCTGCCGTCCTCGCAAGGGAGCGCCCCGTCGGGATGCCAAGCCGCTGGCGTTACCAGAGGAGGTGATGAAGAAACTCCAGGAGGCCGACAAGGTGATGATGGATTGGTTGGCCAAGGACGAGGCGAACGCGAGCCTATACATGGCGCGTCCTGTCGAGGCCTTGCTCAAGGCCGGTGTCAAATTGTCAAGGCAGGAGCTGAAGGCCGTCGAGCGGGCCCACGGGGAGGTCGAACAGACAGCAGTGGTAGGTCCCGGAGTGAAGGTGGCGGGTTTCAAGGCTGCGGCCTTCCCGCGTGGTCGTATCGGCGAGATCAAGCCGGGTGCGAAGCCGCAGGATGATGATGGCTTTGCTGTTCACAAGGAGGGCTAGTCATGGCACTGGATCGAACAGCCGGTTTTGACATGCTCGTTCAGATTTCCGAGAACGAACTCAACAATCAACTTGCCACGGCCTTCCTCGCCGGAGGGATCTTTCCACCCAGTATCAGCGTGCCAGTCAATGCAGGCGGTGTCAGCGGGAGCGCCGATCTGAATTTCGATACCCCCGTCGCCGACCTGGACCGCCCTCGGCCGAGAATGGGGCTGACCGTTCCCTTTTCCAATTCTCAGCTCCAGATCACCGCGCCCCTGGCGTTGACGGTCGCCCCGATCGGTGGCGCCATCACGGTGGTGGACAGTATCGCCATGGTGACCGAGGGCAGCAATCAATTCGCCACCATGGACTTCAATGCCGGTGCGCCCACGGTCAATGTGGCCTTCGATCCTGCGTCGGTGTCACTGCTTGAGCCGCTTCTGGATGTTGCGGGGCTGAGCCTCACGCAGGCGCAAAACATGATGGCGGGAGTCGTACTCGACCAGCTTCAGTCAAGCATCGGTCGAATCGATCTGACGCCAGCTATCCCGGTCGTCGACGATACGGATGCGACAACCGTCTTCGACATCGATGTCACCACCGTGAACGATACCACGGCGCTGGATCGTGATTGCCTTGCGTTCGGTGTGCGAATGTCCAGCGACGGCGGGGGGAATATCAATAACGTCACCTCCAGCTTGATCCCTGCCGGGAGCCAGTCGCTGGTGACGATGAGCAACTTCTGGTTGCTGGCCAGGGTAATGCGCCCACGTATCGCAAGCTCCATGGGCAGACCTGTCACCGATTTCGACACCCCCTTGAGGCTAAACCGCAGTATCCCCGCACCGGGTGGTCAGGGGACGCTTCGAAGTCTTGAGGCTCGCGTTGTCGCCAATCGCATTTCCGTCACGGGACGTGCCACCGACTCGGGTAGTGGTTGGTCGGCGGAGTCGAATTTCTCGTTCTTCATCGATATCGGTCTGGATGCTGGGGCGATCACGGTGACTGCCACCACGCCGGTGGTGGATACCGATGTGGACCTGGCCTGGTGGGTGTGGCTTGCCTCACTCGGTCTGGGAGGTCTGTTCGGCGGTATCGTCGGAGTCATCATTGCCGCCGTGGTGCTGGCGATTGTCGAGGCGGTGGCAGAAGGCATCGCCGATGGTCTGATTTCGGATGGAATCAGCGGGGCCATTGGTGGCCTGCCGGCGATCCCGCTCGGGCCCATCGGTGGTGGTCTGACGCTGTCCAGTATCGTCCTCGATGATCTGGAATTGCGCTCGAGCATCGTGCGGTCGGTCTCGGTGCCGGTAAAACACCAGGGCGGAAACGTCGGTCTCGGAGGGTTCTCGGTGGATCTGGACAGTGGCGCCCTCAGTGCGGGGGTGCGGCCCGGAACCGATCTCGCCTGGAATCCCGCAAGTGGCTTGAATGCCGTCGGTGGCAGTGGACTGACGGTGACGGGGACCTCCTTCGGCGCGCTGACACCGGTGCAGATATCGCGCCTGCCGCTGGCAACAAGCCAGATGTCTCTGGGCCTGATACCCCTCACGTGGCCACGATGGTTCCTGTTCATGCCTCACCATGAGGTGGTCTTCGGGATGCGCACGTCCGAAGGGCGCCTGGCCAAGTTACGTGCCTGGCGCCAGATCGATCAGCAGGGTGCACTGCATCTGGACTGGATCACCTTCGACACCCCGACGCCATCGCTGGATATTGCGGCACGATGGAGCGTGACAGAGCGCGGAGAGGTGACGCACTACGTGGCGAAGGACTGTTCTCGTTGTCGTTCCAGCCCGGTGCGATGGTCCGGTGTATTTGAAGCCTGGCCCAGGCTCACCGCCTTCCCGGTGGACTACGAGTGGTGCTTGTGTGGGCAGACCCTGGAACAGGGCGATGGCAAGGTGAAGAGCGCGGCAGGCATCATTACCTATCGACTGGAGGGACGACGCCTCAAGGTCGCGACCGAAATGGGCCAGTCGTTCAAGTGCGAGCTGTGTGTCAGCGCCATCGATGCCCGTGGCCTGGAGCTCTACACCTGTATTCAGCTCAATCAGCCCGGTATAGAGCGGCGCTGCCGTCCGTGCAAACCGACTCGCAAGGATGTGTCGGTCAATCTGTTGCCGGTGGCCGCTGAGCTTGCCTACTGGCGACCCTTGCTGCCGCGGGAGCCGCTGGTCGAGGTAGATCCGATCGGCTAGGCTCGAGCCCACAAGAAACGCAAGAAAGTAGAAGGAAAAGAGATGGCAGGAGGGGCCGGTACCCGAGCAGGGTTCCGGCCCTTTTTTTATGGACGCGGGTCAGCATGGCAGCAAATGGGGCCTTGTATCCTGGTATTTTGCCGTCATGGGGTGTGTCATGAGGTATGGCGTCCGTTGTCTATTCCTGATGCTGGCCCTGTCATCAGGGGTCGCCGCGGCCACTGATGACCCCTGGACCAGCGAGATCAACGAAGGGGCGGTGGGTTCGGGCTTTGACGATCCTTTTACGGAAGATATCAACGAAGCGGCGGTAGCAAGCGGGTTCGATGATCCCTTCACTGACGACGTGAATGAAGGTGTGATCGGCTCGGACATCGATGATCCGTTTACCGACGATATCAATGAAGGCGCAGTCGGATCAGGACGCGACGATCCTTTTACCCCGAGTATCAATGAAGGCGCGGTAGGCTCGGGGTTTGATGATCCGTTTACCAATGCAATTAACGAGGGGCGGGTAGACTCGGGCGTCGGCTCCCCCTGATCGCTCGTTGGTCGTACGTAGATGCTCCGAATCGAACAATTGAAGTTCTTCCATGCCTGCTGGCGCTATGTGAGAGTGCTGTGGCTGTCGACCTTTTGGTCGTCCCAGTCGAGCCTCTCTGCAAGGCCGATCAAGCGTTCGACGGCGGGCAGACGATGGTCGGGATGCCACACCAGCATCAGGCAAAGCTCGGTCGTGAGGTCCTCAAGCCTGAAGCTCACGATATCTTCCGGTGCATCAGTCATGGCCAGGGAGGGGAGTAGCGTACACCCCATCTGGGCTGACACAAGACATCGCATCGTGGTGTTGTCACTGCACTCCTGCACAATCTTGGGCTCAAAGCCTGCGGCGTCAAAGGCACGCTGAAGCTGGTCATAGCTACTGGGCGTCGAGCCCCGCTTGAACCAGATAAAGTCCTCGTCACTGATATCGGAAAGCCGGGTCGGTGGGTGGGAGGCCAATGGAGAGTGCCTGCTGACTGCCAGCACCATATGATCCCGATACAGGCATAGACTTCTCAGCAGCGGCTGACTTTGTGGATGAAAGAACATGATTCCGGCATCCATTTCGGCCGCTAGCAGCGCTTGCTCCTGATGGCCTGACAGCATGGATTCGATCGATACATCGGTGTCTGGAAAGGTGTTCTTGAACGCGAGCAATAGATTGGTGATGTTGGATATCCATGGATGCAGGGGGGTAAGGCCAAGCTTGAGGCTGTCACGGTGACCATGCTGGATATCGCGTGCGATTTTTTTTGCCTCGGAATACTCTGCCGCCATTTGCTTCATGGCATCATAAAAAGCTTCACCCGAGGAGGTCAGTACGATACCTCGATTTGAACGAAGTAATAATGTGGCACCTACTTCCTCTTCCAGCAGTTTGAGCTGGCGTGTCAGGGCTGGCTGAGCCACCGGTATTGCTCGCGCAGCAGCCGAAATGGATTTTCTCTCGGCCACTTCGATAAAATAGGTTATCCGTTTGAAATCCATGGGCTTTCCTGGGTACGTTCGGCCGGTATCGAAAAATAGCATGGCAGCCATACAAAAACAATATTTTCCGAGGATGCCATTTTTTCCTTATAAGGTGGCGACGTTCAAGTTTTTCAAGGCTGGATATGTCCAATAATAAATTTGATTCTTTTATTTCCAAAAATACCGAACACTTTAAAGCATTTCGTCGCTGCCTTCATATGTACCCAGAACTTGGATTTGAAGAGCATGAGACTTCCCATCGGATTGTCCAGGAACTGTATCGCCTGGGAATCGAATACACGACCGGTATTGCAAGAACCGGAATCGTCGCGACCATCAGGGGAAATCGCAGGGACTCTGGACGGCGCGTAGGCCTCAGGGCTGACATGGATGCCTTGCCCATGCAGGAAATGTCGGGCTTGCCCCACGCTTCCCGCAATCCTGGAAAGATGCATGCTTGTGGCCACGACGGTCATACCACCATTCTGCTCGGCGTCGCCGCCTGGCTTTCGGAAAATCGGGATTTCTCCGGGACCATTCACCTCATCTTCCAGCCCGCGGAAGAGGGGGTAGGCGGCGCTATGGGCATGATCGACGACGGGCTGTTCGACAGCTTTCCTGTGGACGAAATTTTCGCTTTGCACAACTGGCCGGCTCTGCCCACTGGCATGGTTGGGGTCCGGCCCGGAGCGATCATGGCGGCGACGGATAAAATCAGAATAGCGGTACGTGGCAAAGGCGGCCATGGGGGCGTCAATCCCCACCGCGCCATCGATCCTGTGCTGATGTCCGGCGCTCTGTTGCAAGCCTTGCACACCGTCGTGTCGCGTGATGTTGATCCTCTCGAATCCGGTGTCATCAGTCTGTGTGGTATCGAGGGCGGGTCCCTCGACGGGTTTGCCATCATTCCCGATGAGGTCAAGATCAGCGGCACGGTGAGAAGTCTCGAAGAGCATGTTCGTAGTTCCATAGAGAGCTCCATGCTGCGTATCTGTCGCGGGATTGGTCAGACGTTCGGTGGTGAAGTATCACTGGACTATGAACGCCTCTTCCCGGTGACCCGCAATGCGAAGGATTCCGCCGAACTGGTCGCGTCCTCGGTGGTGGCCCTGTGGGGCCATGACAGACTGGCTGAAGAGGTAGCGCCCAGCATGGGGGCCGAAGACTTCTCCTTTATGCTTGATCGATGCCCAGGAGCTTACTTCTTTCTCGGATCCGGCAAGGACGAGGGCTCTTTTCCGCTGCATAGTGCCTACTACGACTTCAATGACGAAATCATTCCGCTCGGGATTGAGTTGATGGTAAAGATTGCGCTCGATTCTCTTGATGACAAGGCGTGAGAGGTTTTATATGAATAACAATACAAGCACGGTTCTAGAAAATAAAAAGTGGTATGAAAAAATACCGGACCCGATGGTGCTAATATTTTTTATATTGCTGGTCTCCTATGCCATTACCTGGTTTGTGCCCTCTGGTACATTCGACAGAGTTGAGGTGAATGGCAGGGAAGCTGTCGTGCCGGGATCTTTCGAGTTGGTGAATAGTCCTGCCTTGTCGCCCATGGACATCTTCTTTGCCATCCCTCAAGGCATGGTGTCCGCGGCCAGTGTTATCTTCATCGTCTTTATCGCCGGTGGGCTTTTCCGACTGCTTTCGGTGACCGGAGCCCTGGATAACGCCGTGGGGTGTCTGGTGGCGAAGATCGGAAGTGAGCGACAGACCCTGACGGTCTGGGCCATGACATTTATCTTCGGCATGCTGGGAGTGGCTGTTGGCTACGAAGGCAATATTGCGTTGATTCCCCTGGCGGTCTTCGTTGGCCTCGCCTTGAAGGGAGATCTGATCGTGGGGCTCAGCATTGCGATAGGAGGTATTGGTTTCGGTTTTGCGACGTCACCGGTCAATCCCTATACCGTCGGGGTGTCACAGGCGATTGCCGAACTTCCGCTGTTTTCGGGAATCGCCCTCAGGTCAGCCATGGGGATAGTGATTCTGTGTGTGGTGGCGCACCACACGTCACGGTATCTCAAGAAGATCCAGAGGAATCCGGAGAAGAGCCTGGTCAAAGGTATTTCCACGGCAGGCATGTCGCTGGACAAGCCCCTTGGTGAGTACCGGATGGCCAGACAGGATCTGGTGGTGGTGGCGGTCTTCCTGACGGGATTGGCGTCGATCCTTTACGGTGTCTTTTCGCTTGGCTGGTACATCAACGAAATCTCCGGGGTATTTCTGGCGATCGCCGTCGTCTGCGGTGTCTTGACGCGCATGAGCGCCAGCGACATCGTCGGCCATCTGCTCAAGGGAGCTGCCTCGGTGACCTCTGGCGCTCTGATTATCGGGGTGGCCCGGGCCATCCAGATTCTGCTGGAGCAGGGGCAGGTCACGGATACCATCATTCATTATCTGGCGGTTCCTCTGTCCGACCTTCCCGTTGCGCTGTCGACCATCATCATGACGCTGGTCCACGGGCTGATAAATGTCTTCATTCCGTCGGGTAGTGGTCAGGCGGTGGCGACGATGCCCATCATGATTCCCTTGTCCGACCTCATCGGCATGACCCGTCAGACATCGATACTTGCCTTCCAGATTGGCGATGGCTTTACCAACATGGTGTCTCCCACCTCGGGGGGAACGCTCGCCATGCTGGCCTTGGCGGGTGTGCCCTATGACCGCTGGGTGCGTTATGCCCTCCCTCTGATCATCAAGTGCTTTCTGGTAAGTTGGGTGTTCCTGATGATCGCGGTCTTCATTTCCTGGGGTGCCCATTTGTAGGCTGCCATCAAAGACCGCCGAGGAGGCGTCGATCCTGCCTGCGTCTCCTCACCTTGTGGGCACTGGCTGTTCAAGCCGGTGCCCATCTCGGTTGGATGCACCGGTCGCGATATGGCCTTGGTCAGCGCATGAGTGGCAGATGGACGTAGGTGGTCGGATGTCGGGCGTTGGAGGTTCGACCACCGCAGTGGCCATGAGCCTGGCTTTGAGGGACAGCGTCTGGCAAGCTTCAGCGGCTTTTCCGTCTCGACAAATCGAGACTTCTCCCATCGCTAACAAGGCCCGCCCGATGAATCCTCTCGCCACCACACCGACACCGCCGTACTACGCGGTGATCTTCACCTCCACGAGAACGCCGGGGGATGACGGCTACGGCGAGATGGCCGAGCGCATGGTCGAACTGGCGGCACAGCAGCCGGGGTTTCTGGGGGTGGAGTCGGCGCGCTCGCCGGGTGAATATGCCGCCGGCATCACGGTGTCCTACTGGTCTGACCTGGCATCGATCCGCGCCTGGAAGGCCAATCTGGATCATCGCGAGGCCCAGGCCAGGGGCCGCGAGCGCTGGTATGCAAGCTATCGCGTCAGGGTAGCACTGGTGGAGCGGGAGTATGGCCTCGACGAGACAGCGGGTATGAGCTGAGCAGCGACGCCTCCGTCATGACGCACCGCTAATATGACATGGCCAATAACAAGGCCCCGCCGGGGAGCTGCTGCACTGCAGCCCGGCGGGGCCTTGTCGTTCTTGCATATTGCTCGCACGCGCCACGCCACTTTCACCCGACGGGGCTGGCGTTATCGCGTCGCCCTTGCTCAGTGGCGGGCGGTGAGTCTGACAGGGGAGTCGCCCTGGTCGAGGGTCGCATCGCCGCAGGCGAGTGCGTCGACGACGGGAATGAGCTGTGTGATGACGGCTTCCACGCAATCGTCATCGTAGCGGCGGCCACGTCGCTTCTTGAAGCCCTGCTCGTACAGTCGCAGATGATGGGTGGCGCTGACGCCGGCCTTGTCCAGGCAGTGGGCGGTGCAGTGCATCTGGCAGCCGTCCAGCGCCACGATCGGCCGCCCGGATTGGGCCTTGCGCACCAGCCCTGGCACGCCGCCACCAACGCCCGAGATGCACGACATCTCGGCGATGCCGCGATGGTCGAGCGCAACAGCAACGCTGTTGGCGAGCTGGGCCACGTCTGAGCAGCCGGAGCAGGCGTAGACCAGGGGAAGGGGTGAGGGGGTGGCCATGGTGGGCTCTCCTTGTCGGAACATTCTGGGGTGTGCTGTCGGTGTTCAGGTCGTCGCACTAGCGGGCGAACTGGCTTAGCGGCAGGTAGGGATAGCGCTGGCCGGGCACCACCTGCTGGCCAGGGGGGACCTGGAGGTAGCCGTCGGCTTGTGCCGCACTCTTGAGCATATTGGAGCCCTGGTCGCCGGCGATCCTGGCCACCGGGGCAATGTCGCTGTGATCCAGGCGGACGCGCAGCCACTGGGTGCGGGTGCGGTTGGCGCGGTAGGTGAAGCCTGCATGCACTGCAAAGCTCGCCAGCGGGGCGATGGTTCGACCCTGTCGGCGATGCAGTACCGCCAGGCCCAGCAGGTGCCAGGCGACCAGGGCAGCGGTGGGGTTGCCGGGAAGTCCCAGCAACGGGGTGCCGGTGGACGGGGACTGGCCGATGTAGCCCAGGGTGAAGGGCTTGCCGGGCTTCATCGCCACGCCGCTGAGGCAGATGCCGCCAAGGCGCTCGAGACAGGGCCTGACGTGGTCTTCCTCACCCACCGAGACGCCGCCGGTACAGACGATCAGATCGGCCTGGCGGGCGGCGAAGGTCAGCGCTTCTTCGAGTGCCGTGGCGCTGTCGCTGATGTTGCCAAGGTCGACAAGCTCGGCGTTGTGATCCTGCAGCAGGGCGTGCAGCATGCCGGCGTTCGAGTTGTAGATCTGGCCCGGGGCTAGCGGTTTGCCGGGCGTGACCAGCTCCGAGCCGGTACTGATGACGGCGACGCGCACCCGACGCCGGCAGGGCACCTCGGTGATGCCCTGGGCCGCCAGCAGCGCCAGGCGGATGGCATCGAGGGGCTCACCTGGCTCGAGCAGAGCCGCTCCCTGGGTGAGCTCTTCGCCGCGTCGCCGGATATGGTCTCCCAGGTGCAAGTCAGTGGGAAAGTGGATCTGGCCGGCGTCGTCGATCCGTACCTGTTCCTGGGGCACCACCACGTCGGCACCGCGGGGAATCGGTGCGCCGGTGAAGATGCGCGCACAGCCGTCGAAGGGCAGGGTGATCGGGGCGGCGCCGGCGGGCACCCGGGCCACCACCGGCAGGGCAAGCCGGTGCTTGAGGTCGGCCAGACGCAGGGCGTAGCCGTCCATGGCGCTGTTGTCGATGCCGGGAACGTCGTGCAGCGCCTTGAGCGGCGCGGCCAGGATGCGGCCACGGGCGTGGGTCGTTCTCAGCGTCTCGGTGTCCTCCAGCGGGCGGGTCAAGGCGATGACCTGCTCGCGGGCCTGCCAGGGATCGATCAGGGTGTGGCCCCTGGTCGGTGTGTCACAGCCGCAGGTCTCGCTCATGGGGTGACCTCCAGGGCTTCGTGTCGAGCCGTCGTCCCGGTGACGGAAGCGACGTGGTGATCCGCGCTGCGGCTGGTGCAGCGCTGGCTGTCCTTCACCACCATGGCGACGAAGTTGCAGGGCCGGGTGCGGGCGTCGAGCTGGGCTGCAAGAATGTCGTCCCAGGCCATGGCGCAGGCCTTGGGCGAGCCGGGCATGGAGAACACCAGGGTGCGATCGATCACCCCGGCCACAGCGCGGGACTGGATGGTGGAGGTGCCGATGGCCTCGAAGGAACGCAGACGAAACAGCTCGCCGTAGCCTTCGACGACCTTGTCGAACAGTACCGTCAGTGCCTCCGGGGTGTTGTCACGGGCGGTGAAGCCGGTGCCGCCGTTGACCAGCACTACCTGGATGTCGGAACGGATCACCCAGGCGCTGACCTGGGCGCGAATGCGATAGATGTCGTCGGGGACCAGGGCGCGCTCGGTCAGGCGGTGTCCGGCGCCGGCTAACCGGTCCGCCAGCAGGTTGCCGCTGCCGTCCTCGTCCAGGCCTCGGGTATCGGACACGGTGAGGATGGCGATATCCAGCGGGGTGAACACAGCGCACGTGGACGTATGAGACATGCAAGGACTCCGGTGGAGAGAACGTGAAGGGAGCCCGCCGGACCCTGAGGTCTGGCGGGGGTGTCAGGTGGGAGGGAAGGGGGAGTCGGCACGCGTCATTCGCTAGTGGCGCCTGGTCGGCGCTCTGTCTGTGCTCTTTCAACGCCCTTGATGGCGACCTTTCAGCGCCCTCGTCAGCGCATCAGGGGACCGTCGACGTCATCGTCGGCCAGGGTGAAACCCTCGACGCCGATCTCGCTTTCCAGCGCCAGCAGGTAGTGGCGCAGGGCGACGCGTGTGGCCTGTTCGGTCAGCTCGTGGGCGACCCTGTCCTTGACCTCGGCGTAGGGCAGTGGCTGGCGCTCCAGACGGGCGTCGATGACGACCACGTGCCAACCGTAGCGTGACGGCAGCGGACGCTCGTGCAGGCCTTCGGGCAGGGGTTCCAGCGCGCGGTCGAGCTCGCTGACGGTCTGGCCGCGGCTGACCCAGCCAAGGCTCCCGCCTTCGTCCTTCGATGGGCACTGCGAAAACCGCTGAGCCATCTCGTCGAAGCGTTCGGGATGCTGCTTGAGGGTGTCGATCAGCCCTTCGGCCTTCTTGAACTGCTCGTCGCGGGCGTCCAGGTCGTCGGGGGCCGCCGCCAGCAGGATATGCCGGACCTTGAGACGAGTGGGCTCGCAGAAGCGTTCGGGGTGAGCCGCGTGAAAGCGCACGCAGGCCTCTTCATCGGGCGGGGGGACTTGCAGTTCCTGATCCAGCATCACGGCGATCGCACGTTCGTCGGGCTCGTGCAACGAGCCCGTCTCGATGCCCAGGATCTCGGCGCGCTGGCGCAAGAGTTCCTGGATGACCAGGGCGCGGGCCGCCGCCTTGGCGGCGGCCTCGCGATCCGTTGACGGATGGAACTGCATCTCCCCGGCGATGGCTTCCTCGCCGATCACGCTGTCACCAACACGAATGCTGGGAACCGTTGTGTGCGGCAGGGTTTCCACGGGGATGGTTTGCATGACATGCCTCCTCAGGCACGGCGCCGGACGATCTGGTAGCGACGGCCCAAGTAACCCAGGGGAGCGCTCCAGGCGTGAACCAGACGAGTGAACGGGAACACCAGCACGATGGTCAGACCGACCAGAATGTGCAGGTGGTAGATAAAGCCAATGCCTTCGAGGTGGGTGGCGGCGCCGCCCTGGAAGAAGACGATGGCCTGGGCCCATTCGGCAAGCTTGATCATCACGCCGCCGTCCAGGTGATGCAGGGCGGCGGGAATGGTCAGCAGGCCCAGGGTGACCTGAACCACCAGCAGCACGATGATCAGGTTGTCCATGAAGCTGGAGGACGCCTTGACCCGTGGGTCGGTGAAGCGGCGATGCAGCAGCATGGCGCCACCGATCAGACAGGCGATACCGGCAACGCCACCGACCAGGATGGCGAACACCTGCTTGGTGCCGGCGCTGATGAAGGGGGCGTAGACCCAATGCGGTGTCAGCAGGCCGACCAGGTGACCGAAGAAGATCACCAGGATGCCGACGTGGAACAGCGGACTGGCCAGGCGCATGCGCCTGGACGACAGCATCTGGCTCGAGCCGGTCTTCCAGGTGTATTGGCCGTGGTCGAAGCGCAACAGGCTACCGATCAGGAAGACGCTGCCCGCCAGGTAGGGATAGAGGCCGAACAGCAGGGTGTGCAGGTAGTTCATGACAGACCTCCAGTGGGTCGAGAGGGCATGGCATCGGGGAGGCGAACGGTGTCGGGCTGGATACTGCCCCGGCGTTCGGCGAGGCGCTTGCCCTCGGCGGAGGTCAGCGCGCAGTCCTGGTCGGATTCGGCCGAGAAACGCACGGCCTCCTCCTCCCACACGGCGTCGAGGGCGGCAGGGGTGTTGTCGGCCGGTTCTTCCTTGACCGCCTCGCGGTGGAGGTCCACCTGATCCTCGGCGCCGATCAGCGACAGCAGGGTCAGGGTCACCAGCGCCTGGTCGCACTGCTTGGCCTCCAGGCGGGCGGTGATGAGCGCCAGGATATGGCTGACGTCACCGATCCAGCGGGCGACCTCGTCGCCCTCGCGAGTGGAGAGGAACTCCAGCAGCAGCGGCAGGTGGTCGGGCAGCTCGCGGCTGTCGAGGGCAAAGCCGGCGTCCTCGTACTCGCCGAGCAGGTCGACCATGGCCTGGCCACGGTCGCGGGACTCGCCATGGACGTGCTCGAACAGCAGAAGCGAGGTGGCGCGGCCACGATCGAACTGGGCGACGTAGGCCGCCTGAACGTCCAGCAGGCGGGCATCCGCCAGGCGATCACACCAGTCGAGCAGTGCCTGCCGGGGGGCTCCCCCCGGCAGTGGCATGGCGGCGATCGCCGCCTTGACCTCGGCAAGCCCCTCGATCAGTTCCCGGTCGGGATAGTCGAGCAGCCGGGCCAGGGCGCGCAGACCCTGGGCGAGTGGATTAGTCATGCTCGACCTCCGGATGGCTGGGGTCGTACTGCTCGACGTTGACCAGGGTGGTGGTCTGCTTGCGTCCACCGAACAGGCTGGTCTTGTCGCTGCCACCCTGGCAGCCGTTGCCGAAGGTGAAGCCGCAGCCGCCACGCTCCGGGAAGGCCTCGCGAGCCTGCTCGCGGTGGCTGGTCGGGATGACGAAGCGGTCCTCGTAGTTGGCGATGGCCAGGTAGCGGTACATCTCCTCGACCTGGGCCTCGCTCAGCTCGACCTCGTCGAGCACGTCGTGGCGCAACTCGCCGTCCACGTGCTTGCCGCGCATGTACTCACGCATCGCCATCATGCGCTTGAGCGCGCGAACCACCGGCGCCTCGTCACCGGCGGTGAGCATGTTGGCCAGGTACTTCACCGGGATACGCAGTGATTCGACCTTGGGCAGCACGCCGTCGGTTTCCACGTGGCCACCGTCCACCGCCGACTGGATCGGCGACAGCGGCGGCACGTACCAGACCATCGGCAGGGTGCGGTACTCCGGGTGCAGCGGCAGCGCCAGCTGCCAGTCCATGGCCATCTTGTAGACCGGGGACTCCTGGGCCGCCTTGATCACGTTGTCATCGATGCCGTCACGCTTGGCCTGGGCGATGACCTCGGGATCATTGGGGTCGAGGAAGATCTCGCACTGGCGCTTGTACAGGTCGCGCTCGTCCTGGGAGGCGGCGACCTCTTCGATGCGATCGGCGTCGTAGAGCAGCACGCCAAGGTAGCGGATGCGACCGACGCAGGTCTCGGAGCACACCGTCGGCTGGCCCGACTCGATACGCGGGTAGCAGAAGATGCACTTCTCGGACTTGCCGGACTTCCAGTTGTAGTAGATCTTCTTGTACGGACAGCCGGACACGCACATCCGCCAGCCGCGGCACTTGTCCTGGTCGATCAGGACGATGCCATCCTCTTCACGCTTGTAGATCGCACCGCTCGGGCAGCTGGCCACACAGGCCGGGTTGAGGCAGTGCTCGCACAGGCGCGGCAGGTACATCATGAAGGTGTTTTCGAACTGGCCGTAGATGTCCGCCTGGATCTTGTCGAAGTTGGCGTCCTTGCGGCGCTTGGCGAACTCGGTGCCGAGAATCTCTTCCCAGTTCGGGCCCCACTCGATCTTCTCCATGCGCTGACCGGAGATCAGCGAACGGGGGCGCGCCACCGGCTGGTGGCGGCCCTTCTTGGCCTGGTGCAGGTGCTGGTAGTCGAAGGTGAACGGCTCGTAGTAGTCGTCGATCTCCGGCAGGTCGGGGTTGGCGAAGATGTTCGCCAGCACCCGCCACTTGCCGCCGATGCGCGGCTCGATGGTGCCATCCTCGCGCCTCAGCCAGCCGCCTTTCCAGCGCGCCTGGTTCTCCCACTCCTTGGGATAGCCGATGCCCGGCTTGGTCTCGACGTTGTTGAACCAGGCGTACTCGACGCCTTCACGACTGGTCCAGACGTTCTTGCAGGTCACCGAACAGGTGTGACAGCCGATGCACTTGTCGAGGTTGAGCACCATGCCCACTTGGGAACGGATCTTCATTTCACTGCCTCCTGGGCGCTGTCCTGTCCTTCGCCGTCCAACCAGTTGACGTGCTTCATCTTGCGCACCATGACGAACTCATCGCGGTTGGAGCCGACGGTGCCGTAGTAGTTGAAGCCGTAGGAGAGCTGTCCGTAGCCGCCGATCATGTGGGTCGGCTTGGGGCAGACGCGGGTGACAGAGTTGTGGATACCGCCGCGGGTACCGGTGACCTCGGAGCCGGGCACGTTCACGATGCGCTCCTGGGCGTGGTACATCATCGCCATGCCGGTCTTGACCCGCTGACTGACCACCGCGCGGGCGGCGATGGCGCCGTTGGCGTTGTACAGCTCGATCCAGTCGTTGTCCTCGACACCGATGGCGACCGCGTCCTCCTCGGACAGCCAGACGATGGGGCCGCCACGCGACAGGGTCAGCATCAACAGGTTGTCGGAGTAGGTGGAGTGGATGCCCCACTTCTGGTGCGGGGTGATCCAGTTCAGCGCGATCTCCGGGTTACCGTTGGGCCGCGGCATCGCCATGGCCTTGGTGGCCTTGGTGTCGATGGGCGGACGGTAGACCAGCAGGCTCTCGCCGAAGTCACGCATCCAGGCGTGATCCTGGTAGAACTGCTGGCGGCCGCTGACGGTACGCCAGGGAATCAGCTCGTGGACGTTGGTGTAGCCGGCGTTGTAGGACACGTGCTCGTCCTCCAGGCCAGACCAGGTCGGGCTGGAGATGATCTTGCGCGGCTGGGCCACCACGTCGCGGAAGCGGATCTTCTCCTCTTCCTTGGGAATCGCCAGGTGGGTGTGGTCGCGTCCGGTGATCTTCGACAGCGCGTCCCAGGCCTTCACCGCCACCTGACCGTTGGTCTCCGGTGCCAGCGCCAGGATCATCTCGGCGGCGTCGATGGCGCTTTCGAGTCTTGGCTGACCCTTGGCCGGACCCTCGAGCTTGACGTGGTTGAGGCCACGCAACAGCTCGACTTCCTTGTCGGTGTTCCAGCCGATGCCCTTGCCACCGTTGCCGATGCTCTCGAGCAGCGGGCCCACCGAGGTGAAGCGCTCGTAGGTCTCGGGGTAGTTGCGCTTGACCTCGATCAGGCTCGGCATGGTCTTGCCGGGGATCGGCTCGCACTCACCGCGCTTCCAGTCGAGCACTTCGGGCTGGGCCAGCTCGCCGGGGCTGTCATGCTGCAGCGGCAAGGTGACCAGGTCGGTTTCCTCGCCCAGGTGGCCGGGACAGACCTGGGAGAACCTCTTGGCGATGCCCTTGTAGATGTCCCAGTCGCTGCGCGCTTCCCAGGCCGGATCGGTGGCGGCGGTCAGCGGGTGGATGAAGGGGTGCATGTCCGAGGTGTTGAGATCGTCCTTCTCGTACCAGGTCGCGGTGGGCAGCACCACGTCGGAGTACAGGCAGGTGGTCGACATGCGGAAGTCCAGGGTGGTGAACAGGTCCACCTTGCCCTCGGGGGCCTCGTCGTGCCAGGTGACTTCCCGGGGCATGGCGCCGCCGGATTCGCCCAGGTCCTTGCCCTGCAGCCCATGGCGGGTGCCCAGCAGGTACTTGAGCATGTACTCGTGACCCTTGCCCGAGGAGCCCAGCAGGTTGGAGCGCCACACGAACATGTTGCGGGGGAAGTTCTGGGGGTTGTCCGGGTCCTCGGCGGCGAAGCCAAGACGGCCCTGCTTGAGCTGGCTGACCACGTAGTCGGCGGTGGTCATGCCGGCCTCGGCAGCGGGGCCGGCCAGGCGCAGCGGGTTGATCCCGAGCTGCGGCGCCGACGGCAGCCAGCCCATACGCTCGGCGCGCACGTTGAAGTCGATCAGGCTGCCGTCGTACTTGTCGGCCTTGGCCAGCGGCGACAGCAGTTCCTTGACCTCGAGCTTCTCGTAGCGCCACTGGCTCGAGTGGTTGTAGAAGAACGAGGTGCCGTTCATGTGGCGCGGCGGACGCTGCCAGTCCAGGCCGAAGGCCAGCGGGGTCCAGCCGGTCTGGGGACGCAGCTTTTCCTGGCCCACGTAGTGGGACCAGCCGCCGCCGGACTGACCGATACAGCCGCACAGCACCAGCATGTTGATCAGGCCACGGTAGTTCATGTCCATGTGGTACCAGTGGTTCATCCCGGCACCGACGATGATCATGGACCGACCCTGGGTCTTGTCGGCGTTGTGGGCGAACTCGCGGGCGATGCGGATGCACTGGTTGGCGGGTACGCCGGTGATCTTTTCCTGCCACGCCGGGGTGTAGGGGCGCAGCTGGTCCAGTGTGGTGGCGCCGTCGTCCTCGCCCTCGCCGCCGAGGCCACGGTCGATACCGTAGTTGGCGCACATCAGGTCGAACACGGTGACCGCCAGCACTTCCTTGCCATCGGCCAGGGTCAGCTTCTTGGCCGGCAGGCAGTGGTGCAGCACCTCGTTGCCTTCGACGTGGTCGAAGTGCTCGTGGGCGATGCCACCGAAATAGGGGAAGGCCACCTTGGCGACGCTGTCGTGGGCGTCGGCCAGCGACAGTCGCAGGTCGATCTCCTGGCCGTCGGCGTCCAGTGACTCAAGGCTCCACTTGCCCTTTTCGTCGTCGCCGTTCTCGCCCCAGCGGAAGCCGATGGAACCGCGCGGCACCACCAGCTGGTCACGCGTCTCGTCCCAGGCGACGGTCTTCCACTCGGGGTTGTTGTCCTGGCCGAGCGAGGCGTCGAAGTCGGCCGCACGCAGCTGCTTGCCCGGGGCGTAGGTGCCGTCCTCGCGGGGCTCCAGCGCCACCAGGAAGGGCATGTCGGTGTAGCGCTTGACGTAGTCGGTGAAGTAGACGCTGGGCGAGGCGAGGTGGAATTCCTTCAGGATGACGTGGCCCATGGCCATGGCCAGGGCGGCGTCGGTGCCCTGCTTGGCGGACAGCCATTCGTCGGTGAGCTTCGAGACCTCGGCGTAGTCCGGGGTGATCGATACCGTCTTGGTGCCCTTGTAGCGTACCTCGGTGAAGAAGTGGGCGTCCGGGGTACGTGTCTGCGGCACGTTGGAGCCCCAGGCGATGATGTAGCCGGAGTTGTACCAGTCGGCGGATTCCGGCACGTCGGTCTGCTCGCCCCAGGTCTGGGGGGAGGCCGGCGGCAGGTCGCAGTACCAGTCATAGAACGACAGGCAGACGCCACCGATCAGCGACAGGTAGCGGGCGCCGGCGGCGTAGGAGACCATCGACATGGCAGGGATCGGCGAGAAGCCGATGATGCGGTCGGGACCGTAGGTCTGGGCGGTGTAGACGTTGGCCGCCGCGATCAGGGTCTGCGCCTCGTCCCAGTCGGCGCGGACGAAGCCGCCCATGCCGCGGGCACGCTTGTACTGATTGGCCAGGACCGGGTCCTCGACGATGGAGGCCCAGGCATCCACCGGGTCGGCGTGCTTGTCCAGCGCGCGTCGCCACAGGCTGACCAGCTCCTGGCGAATCAGCGGGTACTTGAGGCGGTTGGCACTGTACAGGTACCAGGAGTAGCTGGCGCCACGTGGGCAACCGCGGGGCTCGTGGTTGGGCAGATCGGCGCGGGTGCGCGGATAGTCGGTCTGCTGGGTTTCCCAGGTGACCAGGCCATTCTTGACGTAGATCTTCCAGCTGCACGAGCCGGTGCAGTTCACCCCGTGGGTGGAGCGCACGATCTTGTCGTGCTGCCAGCGGGCGCGATAGCCGTCTTCCCAGTCACGTGTCTCTTCGCGGGTTTCGCCGTGTCCGTTGGCGAATTCCGGAGGACGTTTGGTCAGGTATCTCAGGCGATCGAGAAAATGACTCATGGAGGTCTCCTCAAAGGCCCCCCGAAGGGGGCCTGGCTAGACGGTCCTTGTGGACTCGAATGTCACGGTCTTGACGGGAACGTCAGTGCTGGGTCTGAGCCGCACCGGCGCTTGGCTTGCGGGTGGGCCCCGCATCCAGGTTCAGTTCGATCTCCGCGCCCTTGCGGCTGTAGTAGAACCAGGTCAGGGCGGTGCAGAACACGTAGAACACGATGAAGCCGATCAGCGCCGCTTCGGCGCCGCCGGTCAGCGAGATCGAGGTACCGAAGGACTTCGGAATCAGGAAGGCGCCGTAGGCGGCGATGGCCGAGGTGAAGCCGATGGTGGCAGCGGATTCGCGCTCGGCGTGGACCAGCTGCTCGGCGGCGGTCAGGTTCGGCATCAGCCGCGGCACTTCCTTGCGGAAGATCGACGGGATCATCTGGAAGGTGCTGGCATTGCCGACGCCGGTGGCGAAGAACAGCAGCATGAAGGAGGCGAAGAAGCCGTAGAAGGCGATCGACATGTCCTTGTTCATCAGGAAGAACAACACGCCGATCACGCCGCCGATCATGGTCAGGAAGGTCCAGAAGGTGACCCGGGCACCACCGAAGCGGTCGGCCAGTCCACCGGTCCAGGCACGGCTCAGGGCGCCGACGAACGGGCCGAGGAAGGCGTACTGGAGGGCATCGATGGCCGGGAACTGGGTCTTGGTCAATAGCGGGAAGCCGGCGGAGAAGCCGATGAAGCTGCCAAAGGTGCCGGTATACAGGATGCACATCAGCCAGTTGTGCTTGCGCTTGAAGATGACCGACTGCTCCTTGAAGGAGGACTTGGCGCTGGCGATGTCGTTCATGCCGAACCAGGCGGCAACGGTGGCGATGGCGATGAACGGCACCCACACGAAGCCGGCGTTCTGCAGCCACAGAAGATCAGTGTCGGACATCGGCTGGCCACTGCCGGTGAACATCACGAAGCTGCCGGTGGAGATGACCACGGGCACCAGGAACTGCATCACCGACACGCCGAGGTTGCCGAGGCCGGCGTTCATGGCCAGGGCCTTGCCCTTTTCACGCTTGGGATAGAAGAAGGCGATGTTGGCCATGGAGGAGGCAAAGTTGCCGCCACCGAAACCACACAGCAGGGCGATGATCGCCATCACCAGGTAGGGCGTTTCGGGATTCTGGACGGCGAAGCCGATCCACAGAGCAGGCAGCAGCAGCGAGGCGGTGGAAATCGCGGTGAAGCGACGGCCGCCGAAGATCGGCACGGTAAAGCTGTAGAAGATCCGCAGGGTGGCACCGGAAAGACCCGGCAGGGCCGCCAGCCAGAACAGCTGGTTCGGGGTGTACTCGAAGCCTACCTGGGGCAGCTTGGCCACGACCATGGACCACACCATCCAGATGCAGAAGGCCAGCAGCAGACAGGGGATGGAGATCCACAGGTTACGCGTGGCGATCTTGCGACCGGTGGACTGCCAGAAGGACTCGTCCTCGGGGCGCCAGTCCTCGAGCACGAAACGGCTCGGGGTGGACAGCTCGGGCAGGTCGGTGGACTCGCAGCGATCGCGGGCCTCGATACGCTCGGCCTTGCGGATGGCGAAGTGCATCCACATGAGCGCGGCGGCAACCACGACGAACATCAGCATGAAGCAGCTCTGCCAGATGCCGATGACATCGTTGAGCATGCCGAAGGTCAGCGGCAGGAAGAAGCCACCCAGGCCACCGACCATGCCGACGGCGCCACCGACCAGGCCGACGCTCTTGGGATAGTAGACCGGGATGTGCTTGTACACGGCGGCCTTGCCCAGCGACATGAAGAAGCCCAGCACCATGGTCAACAGGATGAAGCCGACCAGCGGCATGGCGAAGGTGAACTCGACCGGACCACGGACGCCATCGACGACGTACTGGGTGGGCGGATAGCTCAGCAGGAAGGTGCAGATGACCGAGGCCAGGAAGGTCCAGTACATCACGCGACGTGCGCCGTAGCGGTCGGACATCCAACCGCCGAGAATACGGAACAGCGAGGCCGGGATGGTGTACAGCGCCGCCACGATACCCGCCGCGGAGAGGCTCAGGCCGTAGACCTCGATCAGGTAGTGGGGCAGCCAAAGGGCGAGGGCGACGAAGCCACCGAAGACGAAGAAGTAGTAGAGCGAGAAGCGCCACACGCGCAGGTCGGCCAGGGGCGCGAACTGCTCGGACAGCGGCAGGCGCACGGCATTGCGCGACTGATTCTGGGGGTCTTCCTTGGCCAGCAGGATAAAGGCCACGCCCATGATCGCCATGATGGTGGCGTAGACCAGGGCGGTGCTTTTCCAGCCCATTGCCATCAGCAGGAAGGGCGCGCCGAAGTTGGTGACGGCGGCACCGACGTTACCGGCCCCGAAGATGCCCAGCGCCGTACCCTGGCGTTCCTTCTCGAACCAGGCCGAGGTGTAGGCCACGCCGACGATGAAGGAGCCACCGGCCAGGCCGATACCCAGTGCGCCGACCAGCAGCATCACGTAGCTGTTGGCGAAGGTCAGCAGGTAGACACAGGTAGCGGTGACCAGCATGAGCAGACCGAAGACCCAGCGGCCCCCGAAGCGGTCAGTCAGTACACCGAGAAAGAGTCGGCTGATCGAACCCGTCAGCACGGGAGTGGCCATCAGCAGGCCAAGTTGGGTGTCGGAGAGCGCGAAGTCCTCCTTGATCTGGATACCGAGAATCGAGAACAGGGTCCAGACGGCGAAGCAGAGAGTGAAGGCGAGTGTGGATAGGCCTAGCGCTCTGTTCTGCTGACGCCGGGGTACGGTGTCATGTTGGAGCATGTGCTTTCCTCTTTAGGGGTGCCGGTTCGGCCCCTAAACCTTGCTACAATGTATCTGTATGGCACTTGATTGTGGTCAAGAGAATTGCGTGCTATATCCAGCGCTTTTGCTTAATTACCTCCATGGAGGTATCCGGGTGTTTTTGAGGTGTTCGTCACGTATTATCTGCCCTCTCAGATGGATGCGACATTCCGGAAAATTCTAGATGATGAAACCCTTGATCTGGGTCAAAAAGGGAAGGTGTAGTAGATGAACGGCGCCTTTTACCTGCGCCGATCACTGATGCTGCGCATGCTGGTCGCCATGGCGGCGATATCCTGTCTGGCCCTGGTCAGCCTGCTGGGCTCCATCGTCATCGCAAAGAGCGCGGGAGGTTACGCCGACGCCATCAACCAGGCGGGCTCGCTGCGAATGCAGGCCTATCGACTGCTGGCGACGTCGGAGTTGCTGCCGGCGGATCACCCCAGGCGACGCTGGCAGCACGAACAGATGGAGGCCACGCTGGCTGCGGGGGCGATCATCGCGCTGATTCCGGTGGACGCCGATGATCCGCTCAGAGAGGCCTACGACAGGGTGGTGGAGTGCTGGCACGAAACCCTGCGTCCCAACACGGTGGATTTCGAAGGTGGTGACGTCTTTCGGCTGGATGACAAGGTCGCAGAGTTCGTCGACAAGGTCGATATTCTGGTGGGAAGGCTTCAAGAATATGCCGAGTCAAAGGTCGTATTTCTTGAGGTTTTTCAGGGGGCATCACTCGCCGTTCTCGTGATATTTATGGTGATGGTTGTCTATCGAATAGTCTGCGGTGTCATGCCGCCATTTCGTGACCTTATTCGCGTTGTAAATGGCGTGATGGTCGGTGACTTTTCGGGGAGAACCATCTACCGAGGTAACGACGAGTTAGGCTTGTTATCCAGAACAATCAACAAGATGAATGCCAGCCTGTCGGAAATGTACGGTCAGCTGGAAAAGCGTGTCGCGGCGAAGACCCATGAACTGAAGCGCAGCAATGATGCGTTGCGTATGCTTTATCTGACCGCGCGGCGTCTCAATGGGGTCACTCCGCTGACCCGGGAAGAGCTCGAGGAAGTGCTGCGCCAGCTGGAGGCGGTGACCGACGAAGGCCCCTTCGAGCTGCGCCTGTCCATGGGAGGCAATGGCAAGGATATTGTCAGACTCAGCTCTCGCCCCGGCGCGGAAAGCGCTTTCGTTCAGGAACCATCGCGCGGCCGTGAAATATCAGACAAGGCGGCTGCCGGACTGTATGCCAACGGCAATGAATATGCGGTCAGGGTGCGCGAAGCGGGTCGGGATTTTGGCGAGTTGCGTGTCCATCAGCCTCCCGGCCATATGCTTGCCCAGTGGAAGATCGAGCTGGTGGAGACGGTGGCCGGGCTGATTGCCGCGGCCTTGTCGCTGTCCGAGAAGGCCGACGAACAGCGTCGGCTGGCGCTGATGGATGAGCGCGCGGTGATTGCGCGAGAGCTTCACGACTCGCTGGCGCAGTCGCTGTCCTACCTGAAGATCCAGGTCACCCGTCTACAGATGCAGCTCGATCAGCAACGCCACGAGCAGGTGGCGCAGGTGGTCGCGGAACTCCGGCACGGTCTCAATTCGTCCTACCGCCAGCTCAGGGAGCTGCTCAACACCTTTCGTCTGCGCATCCATGAGTCGGGTCTGGAAGCGGCGTTGGAGGAAACGGTGCTGGAGTACTCCAAGCGGGGCGACTTCGAGCTGACCCTGAAAGGCCAGTGGAGCGGGCTGTCGCTGACCCCCAACGAGGAAATTCATGTGCTGCAGATCGTGCGCGAGTCGCTGTCCAACGTGGCCCGCCATGCACGTGCTCGGCACTGCACCATCAGCCTCGCCGTCGACGACACGGGGCACTATCAACTTTCGGTCACGGACGACGGTGTAGGCATCGGACCGCAATCCGATCCTTCCATGTCCCACGGGATGGCGATCATGGAGGAGCGGGCACGAAGCCTGAGTGGAAAGCTCACGGTCAGGGGCATCAAGCCCTGCGGTACCGTGGTGACCGTCCGCTTTCTGCCGCGTCTGTTGGCGCAGTTACCTGTGGCGTCCGAGTGATGGGCTTTCACGGGCGCGAGGTCGCGACGACGTGGCCTGCTGAACGTGTTGCCCGGCAGCGGGTCGGGTGAAACCACTCTGGAGATAGCACTATGAGCATGCTTCGATTGATGATCGTGGACGATCACCCCCTGTTCCGGCGTGGGGTGCGTCAACTGGTGGACATGGATCCTAGCCTGGTGGTGGTCGGTGAAGCCTCGGATGGCGCCGAGGCGGTGCGCAAGGCCGTCGATCTGCAACCCAACCTGATCCTGCTCGACCTCAACATGCAGCCCATCGACGGCATCGAGGTGCTCCGGCGGATGCGTGACGCCCGGGTCAAGAGCCGTATCGTGATCCTGACCGTGTCCGACTCCGACGACGACGTGGTGCGCGCGCTCAAGGAAGGCGCCGATGGCTATCTGCTCAAGGACATGGACCCCGAGGAGGTGCTGCGGCTGATTCGCGAGGCGGCCCAGGGTCAGGTGGTGCTGGGGCCACAGATGGCGTCGCTGCTGGCCAGCGTGGTCAAGGGCGAGCTGCCGGCAGGGGGCGACGACGGCATGTCGTGCCTGACCGCTCGAGAGAGGGACATCCTGCGGACCCTGGCTCGCGGCCTGTCCAACAAGATGATCGCCCGTGAGCTGGACATCGCCGAGGGCACCGTCAAGGTCCACGTCAAGCATCTGTTCAAGAAGCTGGACCTGCGCTCACGGGTGGAAGCAGCGGTGTGGGCCACCAAGCATGGCCTGGGCTAGGGCTTGTCTGAAAAGTGCCTGCGCTCGGTAATACGGCGTTAAAAATCGGATCAAAATGCTCATTTACACCCCGTAAACTGCGCTTTCTCACCGATTTTTGCCTTGTCTAACCTTCGCTCGTCGACTTTTCGGACTGCGCCTAGGGCTTTTGCGAAACCTGCCTACGCTCGTCGGCTTTTCGGACAGAGCCCAGGGCTTGCAGAAACAGGCTTGCAGGAATGGTGGTTGCGCTCGGTGGCGCCGGGAAGTTCGTCCAGATACGACAACGCCCGGGGCAGGCCCGGGCGTCGTTTGCTGGCTGGCAGAGCCAGCAGGCAGGGCGTCAGTCGTTGACGGCGGCCACCGCCTTGGCCAGGTACGGCAGGTTCTCCTGGGAGAAGCCGGCGACGTTGGCGCGGCCCGAGCGCACCATGTAGATGCCGTACTCGTCACGCAGGCGGTCCACCTGTTCCGGCGTCAGGCCGGTGTAGGAGAACATGCCACGCTGCTCGGCGATGTGGGCGTACTTCTGGTCCAGCCCGTAGGGCTTCAAGGCCTCGACGAAGTCACGACGCAGGGTGTTGATGCGATCGCGCATTTCGGTGAGTTCCTCGCGCCACACCGCGGCGAGTTCCGCAGAGTTGAGGATCTCGGCCACGATGCTGCCGCCGTGGGCCGGCGGGTTGGAGTAGTTCTCACGGGCGACGATGGCGATCTGCGAGCGGACGTTCTCCATCTCGTCGCTGTTCTTCGCCACCACGATCAGGGCGCCGGTACGCTCGTTGTAGATGCCGAAGTTCTTCGAGCAGGAGCTGGTGATCAGCACGTTGTCGAGGTTCTCGGCCAGCAGGCGAACGGCGTAGGCGTCCTCGTCGAGGCCCTCGGCGAAGCCCTGGTAGGCGAAGTCGACCAGTGGCAGCAGGTCGCGCTGCTGGACCACTTCAAGCACCTGTTGCCACTGCTGGTGGTTCAGGTCGAAGCCGGTGGGGTTGTGGCAGCAGGCGTGCAGCACCACCACGTCGCCCTGGGGGATCTGCTTGAGGGCTTCCAGCATGCCGTCGAAGTCGAGACGGTTGTCGGCGTCCACGTAGGGATACTTGTGCAGTTCGATGCCGGCGGCGGTGAAGATGCCGTGGTGGTTCGGCCAGGTCGGGTCGCTGACCCAGATGCCCTTGCCAGGCAGTTGGGTCGCGACGAAGTCCGCCGCCAGGCGCAGGGCGCCGGTACCACCGGGGGACTGGGTGACGCTGGCGCGGCCGGCCTCGAGCACGGGGGAGTCCTGGCCCAGCACCATCGGCAGCACCACGGCACCGTACTGGGCGGCGCCGTGTGAGCCGATGTAGGTCTTGGTGGTCTCGTTGTTGAGCAGCAGGGCTTCGGCCTCCTTGACCGCACGCATCACCGGAGTGTTGCCCTTTGCATCGCGGTAGACGCCGACGCCAAGATCGACCTTCTGGGGATTGGTGTCCTTCTTGAAGGCCTCGATGAGCCCGAGGATGGCATCCCCGGGAACCCGCTCAATCTTCTCGAACATTTTAGCTTGCTACCTCGTCGGTTCTGGCCGCTAGGATGAAATCGTTCTTGTGCAGGCCCTTCATCTCGTGGGACCACCAGGTCACGGTGACCTTGCCCCACTCGGTCAACAGGGCCGGGTGATGGCCGGCTTCCTCGGCGATCTCGCCGACGCTGTTGGTAAAGGCAAGGGCCTGCCGAAAGTTGCGGAACTTGTAGCTCCGCTCCAGTTGCATGATGCCATCGCGCTCGACGATCCGCCACTCGGGGATCTGCGCGTGCCACTGTTCGATCTCGTCCTCGGTGGCGTGGGGGGCGTCCCAGCTGCAGGCTTCGCAGGACTGCTCGGTGAGGGTCTGGGTGGTGTCGTTCATGCTGTCTCCTGGTGGTGTCGGTGAGGGAATGTGGATGTTCAGGCGTGTTCGCTGCGTCGGTCGTTGTCGGCACCGTCGTGGGCGATGGGGCCGGTCTCGCCGGTCTCGCCGTTCTCGCCGGGCGTTGGCTTGGGCTTGGTCGTTGAATTGGGCTTGGGCGGAAAGCGCGGTTCGAATAACCCCAGCGCCTTGGCTTCCTCGACCAGTGCCATCAGGTCGCGCCGGGACAGTTCCTGAAGCCGGTCGAGGCTGTCCAGAACGTAGTAAAGGGGCTGCAGGATGTCGATGCGATAGGGGGTGCGCAGGGCGTCGAGGGCGTCGAAGGGCGCATGTGCAGGGGTGTCGGACAGGGCGTGCAGGGTCTCCTTGGGCGAGGAGATGATACCGCCGCCATAGATGCGCCGGCCTTGTGGGGTGTCCACCAGGCCGAATTCCACGGTCATCCAGTAGAGCCTGGCCAGGTAGACCCGGTCCTTGGGTTCGGCGGCGAGGCCGATGCGGCCGTAGGTGGCGGTGAACTCGGCGAAGGCCTCGTTGGTCAGCATCGGGCAGTGGCCGAAGATCTCGTGGAAGATGTCCGGTTCCTTGAGGTAGTCCAGCTCCTCGGGGGTACGGATGAAGGTCGCGACCGGAAAACGACGGTTGGCCAGCAGTTGAAAGAAGGTGTCGAAGGGGATCAGGGCCGGTACCTGGGCGGTCTGCCAGCCGGTGGCTTGCTGTAGCACCCGATCGACGTCGCCCAGTTGCGGAATACGATCGCTGGGCAGGCCGAGGCGCTCGAGGCCGTCCAGATACTGCTGGCACACGCGCCCTTCGATCAACGTCAGCTGGCGTTCCATCAGCGTCTGCCAGGTTCGGTTCTCGACCTCGCTCCAATGGATGATGCCGTCGGCATCCGGCTCACGGGCCTGATAGGCGGTGCCCTTGGTGGACGGGGTGGACGAAGAAGGTGCGTGCATGGTGTCTCCCGGCGATTGTCGACTGTTGTGGTATCGAGACTGAGTCGAGTCTAGGCATGGGGGCTTTCGTCACGCAGCCGTGCATCGGGGGGATAGGCACCAGAAGGCGGCCCTTTTCTGTCAGGAAATCTTTACAGCTGGTGCTCGAGATGGTGTCTATCGACCAAAGATGCAGGACGCGCTCCTCTGTCTTCGATAGGCTGTAACGAAATCTTGACATACGAGTCAGACCAGCCTGACGGAAACTTCAGATGGTGTGACCCTTTTGCGGAGCCATTCCCTTCATGCGCCTGAGAGTTCACTGCCAGAATCGTGTCGGCATCCTTCGCGACATTGTGGCCCTGCTGGCCGACTACGGGGTCAACGTCGCCCGGGGCGAGGTGGGCGGAGAGCATGGCAACGCCATCTATCTGCACGTGCCGCAGCTGTTGCACGCCCAGCTGGCGACGCTGAAGCCCAGTCTCGAGCAGGTGTCCGGCGTATTCGGGGTGCGCCGGGTCAGCCTGATGCCCAGCGAGCGCCACCAGCTCGAGCTGGAGGCGCTGCTGTCGTCACTCTCCGACCCGGTGATGTCCATCGACATGGAGGGGCACCTGGTGGCGGCCAACCGGGCGGCGAGCCAGCTGCTCGGCGTGCGCGTCGACGAGGTGCCCGGGCTGTCGCTGAATCGCTACCTGCCGGAGCTCGACCTGCCGGAAGTGATTCGTCGCAACAATGCTCGGGTCAACGGGCTCAGGATCCGGCTCAAGGACGCCACCTACCTGGCCGATATCGCGCCGCTGCATCGCGAACACCACGACGACGTGGCCTCGCTGGCCGGTGCTGTGGTCACGCTGCATAGCGCCGATCGCATCGGCGAGCGTATCTATCAGGTGCAGCGCCAGGAGATGCGCGGCTTCGAGGCGATGTTCGCGGCCAGCCCCCGACTCGCCTCCCTGATCCACGAGGCGCGGCGCATGGCGCCGTTGGACGCGCCGCTGTTGATCTTTGGCGAGACCGGCACCGGCAAGGAGGTACTGGCGCGGGCCTGTCACCTGGCCAGCCAGCGCGGCCAGGCGCCGTTCATGGCGCTGAACTGCGCCGGCCTGCCGGAGTCCATGGCCGAGACCGAACTGTTTGGCTATGCCCCGGGCGCCTTCGATGGCGCTCGCCCCGAGGGCAAGCTGGGTCTGCTGGAGCTGACCGCCGGTGGCACCATCTTCCTCGATGAGGTCGGCGAGATGAGTCCGCGGCTGCAGGCCAAGCTGTTGCGCTTTCTGCAGGACGGAGGCTTTCGCCGGGTCGGCGCCGATGACGAGACCTACCTGGACGTGCGGGTGATCTGTGCCACCCAGCAGGATCTGCTGGCCCTGTGCGGCCAGGGGCTGTTTCGTCAGGATCTCTATCATCGCCTCAACGTGCTGTCGTTGAGCGTTCCGCCGCTGAGGGATTGCCTGGATGGCATCGAGGCCCTGGCCGGGCACTTTGTCGACCGAGCCGCGCGCCAGATCGGCTGCGCGCTGCCTGCGCTTTCCCCCGCGGCACTGGCGCGCATGGCCAGCTATCACTGGCCCGGCAATGTGCGGCAACTCGAGAACGTGCTGTTCCAGGCGGTGTCGCTGTGCGAGACCGGGCTCATCGAGCCGGCCCATCTGCGGCTGCCGGCCTCGGGGGCGCCGGCGGGTCTTGCCGGTATCGACCTGGACGGCTCGCTCAACGACATCCTGGGCGAGGTCGAGCGGCGCGTATTGGCCTCGCTGTACCCCCAGCATCCGTCCAGTCGCCAGTTGGCGCGGCGCCTTGGCGTATCCCACACCACCATCGCCAACAAGCTGAATCGCTATGGCATCACCGGCAGCGAAGGCTGACGGTGAGTGTGAGAGTGAAAGTGAGACTGAGGGGGCTCGAGGCACCGACGGGGCATCGAGGCCCACTGCTCACGGTCGAATAGCTGGCGGTCGAATAGCTCGCGGTCGCAAGGCTAGCCTTCGAATAGTGGTGCGAGGGCCTGCCTGACGTCGGTATAGCGGGCGCTTTCCTGGCTGGCGAATCCCGGCAGGCGTCGCGCCTTGGCCTGACTCAGGCGCGGGCTGATGACGCCACACAGGAAGCGGGTAGCAAGCTCCAGGTCCAGCGGCTTGCCTGGCTCGACACTTTCCAGTGCCTGGGCCAGGCCCGTCAGCCAGGTTCGCAGTTCGCCCTCGTCCGGGAGCGCCGGAGCCGGGGCGGGCGGCAGGATGGCGGTCTCGCCGCGACAGGCCGAACAGTGGCCACAGCGTCGGGGGGCGTTGGGGTCACCGAACCAGTCGGCGAGTCGCGCGCTGATGCAGTCGTCGGCCTCGAACAGCGCCAGCATGGCGTCGAGCCGCTCGAGTTCGACCCCCGCGCGCTCGACGAACTGCTGATGCAGTTCGGGAGCCAGCCGTCCGGGGTCCACGGCCGCGAGTTTGTGGTAGACCTCGGTCATCTGCTTGCTTTCCAGGCGCATCAGCCCCTGTTCCGCCAGGTAGTCGAGCGCTTTGAGCACCCGTGGGCGGGAGGTGTCGAGGCCGCGTTGCTGGCCCAGCTGGTCGAGGCGTTCGAAGTCCAGCCGATACCAGGTACGGGCCTTGTGCGAGGCATCGAGCAGTGCGCCGAGAAAGGCGCCGCGCTCGCCGGGGAAGCGGGCGAGCAGGGCGTCTGGTTCGATCGCCAGGCTGAAGCGATACTCGGCAAAGTAGCTGTGGCTGGCGCGTACCACGCCGGCCAGTTCCAGCTTGACCAGCAGCGTCTTCAGCGGCAGCTCGCGGATGTCCGAGAGGCGTGACAGGGCGTTGAGTGACAGCTCCCAGGTCTCGGAGGCATCCGCCAGATCGGTCAATACCGCTTCGATGCCCGACAGCGGTGGAACGTCACCATGGATAAAGTTCTCGAGCACTGGCAGGTGTTCACGTCCGGCCAGCATCAGGCACTCCGACGGCTTGCCGTCGCGCCCGGCGCGTCCGATCTCCTGGCTGTAATTCTCGATGGACTTGGGCAGGTCGAAGTGCACCACCTGGCGGATATCGGCCTTGTCGATGCCCATGCCGAAGGCGATGGTGGCGACGATGCCGGGCAGGCGTCCGCTCATGAAGTCGGCCTGCAGTCGCTGGCGGGTCTCACTGTCGAGCCCTGCGTGGTAGGCGGCGACCTCGAGCCCGGCGGCCTTGAGGTAGGCCGCCAGGCGTTCGGCGCTTTGCTGCAGGGTGACGTAGACGATGGTGCCGCCGTTGCCGAGTCTTGGCGCCAGCCAACTGGCCAGATGGCGAGCCCTGTTGTCGGCGGGCAGCGGGGTGACGGCAAGGTCCAGATTTGCGCGGTAGAAGCCGGTGGTGATGACATCGTCAGGCGCGATATCGAAGCCTCGACGCATGTCATCGATGACCTTGGGCGTGGCGGTGGCGGTCAGCAGCAGCACCTGGTCGATGCCGAACTCCCGGCGATAGTCGGGCAGTTTCTGGTAGTCCGGGCGAAAATTATGTCCCCATTCCGACAGGCAGTGGGCCTCGTCGATCACCATCAAGGAGACCCGCACGTCGCGCAGAAAGGCGCGAAAGCGTTCATTGCGCAGGCGTTCGACCGATACCATCAGCACCTTGAGCTGGCCGTTGCGGGCCGCTGCCATGACCTCCCGAGCCTGATCGCGATCCTGACTCGAATCGATGCTGGCGGCGGCGATACCGCGCGAGGTCAGCGTCGCCAGCTGGTCCTGCATCAGCGCCAGTAGAGGAGATACCACCAGGGTGAGGTAGGGCAGGTGCAATGCCGGTAGCTGATAGCACAGCGACTTGCCCGAGCCGGTCGGGAAGATCGCCGCTGCGCTGCGGCCTTCTGCGATGGCGTTGATGGTCTCCCGCTGTCCTGGCCTGAAGTCGCGGTGGCCGAAGACGTTCTCGAGGGTCTGGTCGATGGTGGTGGACATGCTGGCTCCCTGATGGCGGGCCCTGTGACAGCGGCAGGATCGGGGGCAAGGGTACCCAAAACAGTCACCGGCATGAAGCGACGACGTGCCAGCTCAGGTGGCGGTGTCAGGATGATCCCTGGGGCAGCCAGCGCTGGATCACGCGATCGCGGCCCTGCTGCTTGGCTTCCATCAGGTTGGTGTGGACCTGCTGCATCAGTTGCGCGCTGCTCAAGCCGCGAACGAAGTCGGAGACGCCGATACTGACGGTGACCTTGTGGCGACCGATGCCGAAATCCTGACGAGAGATGCTCTCGCGCAGGCGTTCCGCCAGCTCGCGCGCTCTGCCAGCGGGTGTCATCGGCAGCAGCAGGGCGAATTCGTCGCTGCCCATGCGTGCCAGCATGTCCTCCTGGCGCAACTGGCTGGATGCCAGGGCGGCGATCTGACAGAGCACCCGATCACCGAGTCCGCGCCCCCAGGTGTCGTTGATCAGGGCAAAGTGGTCCAGGTCGATCAGCAACAGCGATAGCGGCGTGCCATGGCGGTTGGACATGGAGGCGATCTTGTCGATGTGTCCCATCATCGAACGTCGGTTGGTCAGCCCGGTGAGTTCGTCGGTGCCGGACAGGTAGCGAAGACGTTGCTCTTCGGCGACCTGATCCTCGATGTCCACCAGCAGGCCGTGCCACAGGATGCCCTCTTCGGAGCGTTCCGGCAGGGCCTCCAGCGAGTACCAGTGCGGGGTGAGTTCGCCGATCGGCAGGCGCAGTCGCGTGGAGACCGGCGACAGCCAGTGGGCAGAGTGCTCGATGGCCCGGATGAATTCGCCATAGGCGTCACCCAGCAGATCGCCGAGCCGCTGACGCACGTCGTTGATCGCCAGCAGTGGCTCAAGGCGAGGCGTCATCGGGTCTTCACCGGTCACTGCAGGTAGCTGCAGGCGACCGCGCGCGTCTCGCTTCAGGGTGAACAGCACCCCAGGGACACGCTTGAGGCAAACAAGACTCGCGTTTTCGTCGCAGGTCGGGGAGGGTGACGGCGGGTCACGATCTTCCATAGCAGGCAGTCCTTGGCCACGGGATGGCGGGTCAACCCGAGGTATCGGGCCTTCATCACCATCTTAAAGGCAGGGTATTGCGGGTATATCAGTCCAAGGGACTAAGAAATATCAGACAAAACTCTGCATTTGTGGATTACGCCATAGGGAGGAAAGGCTTGAATGTTTACGCAGGGCCGCTGGTGGCGGGCGTTGTGGCCGTGAAGCCGGTCGCTGATCGATCGGCAGACATCGGCGTGAGGGCTTGATCAAGGATATGCCGCAGCGAGAGTGACTAGGCAGGTTCCCGTCATGATTCACCGAAAGCGCGCGCATTTCCGGCGACCTCGTGGCTACCGGGGTGCGTCATAGCGAAGCTCTCGCCCCCTGGAGAATACCACCTGCCACAGTTGCAGGTAGCGCGCTCTGAAGGCTCCGGCACAGATCGCCAGGTAGTAGCGCAGCATCCGATAGGTGCGTTCATTGCAGTGCCGTGTGTTGTAGTGACGTGCAATGTCATGCCAGCAGGCGTCAAGGTTGGCTAGCCACGCCAGCAGGGTGAGATCGTAGTCGGAGCCGAAGTTCTGCCAGTCTTCCACCATCAACGTCTCCTCGCTGTGCTGGCAGATCTGGCGGGCGGACGGCAACACGCCGTTGGGAAAGATGTAGCGATGGATCCAGGGGTCTGCGGTGATGCGAGAAGTATTGGAGCCAATGGTATGCAGCAGGAAGAGTCCGTCATCCGGCAACAGGTCGGCCACCGTCCGAAAGAAGGTCGTGTAGTTGCGCTGTCCTACGTGTTCGAACATGCCGATCGAGGCGATCCGGTCGTACTGGCCTTGCAGGTCGCGGTAGTCGGCCAACTGGATATCGACGGGCAAGCCCTGGCAGCGCTCCCTGGCCAGTGCCACCTGCTCCCGGGAAATGGTGATACCGGTCACGCTGACGCCGTAGTGACGTGCGGCGTGCTCGGCCAGGCTGCCCCAGCCGCAGCCGATGTCGAGAAGGTGCATGCCAGGGCGCAGCGCCAGCTTTCGACAGACCAGGTCGAGCTTGGCGAGCTGGGCCTGATGCAGCGTCGTTGCCTGGCGCCAGTAGCCACAGGAGTAGCACATGGTGTCGTCCAGCATATACCGAAACAGGTCATTGCCGAGGTCGTAGTGAGCCTCGCCGACCTGATAGGCTCGGGCGCGACTCTGGAGGTTGAAGAAGCCCGCCTGCAGGCGATAGAAGAGGTGGCTCGCGGCGCTACGCGAGCGTTGGCCCAGACCGTGGCGCAGCAGCCGATGGGCAAGCTGGTCGATACGCCGCGCCTCCCACCAGCCATCCATGTAGGCTTCCCCGAGCCCCAGCGTGCCCTGGTGCAGGATGCGGGCGAACAGATCGGGATGATAGATTTGGATATCGTGGGGTTCAGGTCCGTTGAGGCGAATGCCCGAGCCCTCGAGCAACTGCTCGATGATCCGTCGAGGGCGATTGTTCGGCAGTGCGATGGGATGGGGGCGGGCGTCGCTGGTCATGTGGCCTCCTGGTGTCTGTGCAGGCGGCATGTCCGAAGAAACGAGAAGCGGGCAGGAGAGTCGCCCGCTCCGAAGTGAGGCCAGGACCGCCACCTCGGCAGGGGCCTGAATCACCTTCGGCTATCTTTATTGTTGCAAAACAGCATAGTTCAGCTGGCATGCCTTTCCAGCGAAGAACGCGGGCGGGTTGGCACAGAATCAAGGAGGCTTAAGTTATGCACGTTATCGTCGATCTTTGCGTGGTCCCCCTGGGTGTGGGCGTTTCGGTCTCCGACCACGTGGCCGCTTGCCAGCGGGAGATCCAGGCGTCCGGTCTCAGCCACCAGATGCACGCCTATGGCACCAATATCGAAGGCCCCTGGGACGAGGTCATGGCGGTGGTCAAGCGCTGCCATGAGGTGGTGCACGAGATGGGGGCGCCACGCATCACCACCACCTTGAAACTCGGTACCCGGACCGACCGCGATCAGAGCATGGCAGACAAGGTCGAGAGCGTGGCACGACGCCTGGGTGACTGACGGCACACTTCGAAAGCACACTTTACCGCCTGCCCCGACCTCGCGACGCTGATCGCTGCATGAGACGGGGCGGGTACCTTGCCGGGCCCGGTCAATCCGCAGGTGGCAACAGATGGTGTCCGGCCTGGTCGGCCAGGTGGCGGCCGAGTCGCTCCAGCGGCTCGCCGCCGTGGCGCCAGTAGTGCCAGTACAGCGGTACGTCCAGATGCCAGCCCGGCACCACGTCCTCAAGCTCCCCCGTCGAGAGCTCCCGATACGCCTGGATTTCGGGAATGAGCCCGAAGCCGAGGCCCGCGTGGGCCAGGCGCAGAAATCCCTCGACGCTGGCGCAGCGGTGGTGCGGGAAGGGGCCGTTGACGCCATGGGCCGCCATGAAGCGGTGTTGCAGTTGATCGTTGGGCCCGAAGATGATGGCCGGCGCCTGGGCCAGAGAACCGGCGTCCGCGCCCTGGGGGCAGTGTCGGGCCATGAAGTCGGGACTCGCCAGTGCGCGGTAGCGCATCACGCCCAGGGCGATGACCCTGGCGCCCTGGACCGGCATGTCGCTTGCGCACAGGCACGCAGCCACTTCTCCCAGGCGCATGCGTTCAAGTCCGACCTCCTGATCCTCGATGACCAGATCCAGGGTAATCGCCTGATGCTTGAGGTAGCCGGCGATGGCGCCCGGCCACCAGGTGGCGAGGCTATCGGCATTGATGGCGATACGTAGCTGACGGTGGCCCAGTGCCAGCTGCGGTGCATCCTGGATCAACTCGCCCTCCAGCAGTTGTACCTGCTGCACGTGGTTCAACAGCCGTTGACCCAGTTCGGTCGGTGTCGGCGGGGAGCCCCTCACCAGCACCGGCTGTCCCAGGCGAGCCTCCAGCAGCTTGATGCGCTGGGATACCGCCGATTGGGTCAGCCCCAGCGCACGGGCCGCGCGCTCGAAGCCCTGGTGGGTCAGCACGGCGGCCAGTGCATCGAGCAGTTTGTAGTCCAGCATGGGCGTCTATCTATTTCCTTGAGTATAAGAAATGGTAATGAGGTAGTGGGAGAAGTGATTTCTCTTATTTACCAGCTTGCCCTAGTCTCTGCCACATCCAGCAGCGCCCAACATCGGCGCAGCGTCGACAATCATCGTGAGGAAGGACAGACCATGTGGCTTTCACTGATCCAGGGCGTGGGCACCGGAGCGGGACTGATCATTGCCATCGGCGCGCAGAACGCCTTTGTGTTGTCCAAGGGACTGAGGCGACAACACGTCTGGTGGGTGGCGGGGATCTGCGCCCTGTGCGATGCCGTGCTGATCGGCCTGGGGGTGATGGGCCTCGGCGCCCTGATCGCCCAGAGTGAAGGGGCCATGCTGTTGGCGCGCTACGGCGGCGCCGCCTTCCTTGCCTGGCAGGCCTGGCTGGCCATTGGTCGGGTTCGACGGCCCAGGGGCATGGACGTTGCATCGTCTGCCTCCAGTGCCAGCCTTGCCCAGGTGGTGCTGGCGACCCTGGCGGTGACGCTGCTCAACCCCCAGGTCTATCTGGACACCCTGGTGATGCTGGGCGCCATCGGTTCGCTGCAAGAGAGCCCGGTGGGGTTCTACGTGGGGGCGACCATTGCTTCCTTTGTCTGGTTCTTCGGTCTGGTCAGCGCCGCCGGCGCCCTGGCACCGCGGCTGAAGAGCCCGAGGGCATGGCAGTGGGTGGACGGGATCATCGCCGTGATCATGCTGCTGGTGGCGTGGCAGCTGGTGACGCTGACGCTGTAAAGGTCCCAGCGATAGGCAGCCTGTCATGCCAGCGTGACGTCGTGTAAGGATTTCGTGACGCCTGGGGTGCAGAGCGCACACGGGGTGTCACGCCAGCGCTACAGCTGGCCGATGCCGGGGCGTGTGCGCTACCACCTCAAGCCGCTCCGGGGGGATGGGGGGCGCGTGTCGAGGAGCCTAGGATGGGGAGTGACAATCACAATGACGGAGGCCCACATGACCGCAGTCGCTCCCATCGATACCCACAACCCCATCGGCACCAATGGCTTCGAGTTCGTCGAATACAGCGCCCCGGATCAGGCTGGCATCGACGCCCTGCGCGAGCTGTTTCTCGCCATGGGGTTTACCGAGACGCGCCGCCACCGCTCCAAGCGGGTCACCCTGTTTCAGCAGGAGGGGGTGAACTTCGTGCTCAACGCGGAACCCGGCAGTCACGCCGCCAAGTTCGCCGAGATTCACGGTCCGGGCGCCTGCGCCATGGCGTGGAAGGTAGCGGATGCTCGTCAGGCACTGTCCTACGCCATCGATCAGGGCGCCCGTCAGGTCGATAACCCTGTCGGTGCTGGCGAGGTCGGCATTCCGGCGGTGGAGGGCATTGGTGGTTCGTTGCTGTATTTCGTCGATGATCGGGTCGACGAACAGGGACGTACCATCTACGACATCGACTTCGAGCCCATCGCCGGCACCTCGGCTCAGGACAACAGCGTTGGTCTCAAGGTGCTGGATCACCTGACCCACAACGTGGCGAGGGGTCAGATGGATCCCTGGGCCGACTTCTATACCCGTATCGCCAACTTCCGTGAGAATCGCTATTTCGACATCGAGGGCAAGAAGACCGGGCTTCATTCCCGCGCCATGACCGCACCCTGCGGCAAGATGCATATCCCGATCAACGAGTCCGCCGACGACAACTCCCAGATCGCCGAGTTTATCCGCGAGTACAACGGCGAGGGCATCCAGCACCTGGCCATGGCCACCGACGACATCTACGCCACGGTGCGCGCGCTGAAGGCCAACGGCATTCGCTTCCTGTCCACCCCCGACACCTACTACGAGAAGGTCAATGTGCGAGTGCCCAACCACGAAGAGCGGGTCGAGGATCTGCGTGAGTTGAGCCTGCTGATCGATGGCGGTCCGGATCAGGGGGTGCTGCTGCAGATCTTCACCGAGACCGTGATCGGTCCGATCTTCTTCGAGATCATCCAGCGCAAGGGTAACGACGGCTTCGGCGAGGGCAACTTCAAGGCGCTGTTCGAATCCATCGAGGAAGATCAGATTCGCCGCGGTGTCCTCGACGCCGACTAACGTCGGTCGGCTACAGCCGCTGTCGTCACTGGCGTCTTGTCGGCCAGGTGAGCGGCAGCGGATCCTTCGCCAGGTAGGCCCTTGGCCGCGACTTTGCGTCGTCGGCCTGCCCAATCACAACAAAATCCGTCACAATGGCGCGCTGGATGCCCTGGGTCTGTGCTGTTTCAGGCTGTTTTCAGGGCGCCACCGCCATGGTGGACAAACAAAAGTGCGCAAGCGATCTCTGGTGAGTCATGACAACCAATGAACCCTCTCGCACCCAGTGGCTAGGCCGCTGGGGCTTCGTTCTGGCCGCGACCGGCTCCGCTGTGGGCCTGGGCAATATCTGGAAATTTCCGTACATGACCGGAGAGTACGGCGGCGGCGCCTTCGTGCTGGTCTACCTGGTCTGTATCCTGTCGGTCGGTGTGCCCATCATGATGACCGAGATCGCCCTGGGGCGGCGTGGTCGGGGCAGCCCTATCGACGCCATTCGCCGGGTAGTCAAGGAATCCGGAGGCAGTTCGCTGTGGTCGCTGTTCGGCTGGATGGCGATGCTCTGCGGCTTTTTGATCCTGAGTTTCTACGTGGTGGTCGCCGGCTGGTCCTTCGCCTACCTGTGGAAGATGATCTCCGGCGGACTGGTCGGTTCCAGCGTCGATGACATGGCGGCCATCTTCGGCGCCAACAATGCCAACCCCTTCAGCCTCGGCGGTTGGAGCACCCTGGTGACCGTGGCCACCATGGTGATCGTTGGCAAGGGGGTGCAGCAGGGCATCGAGAAGAGCGTCGGCTGGATGATGCCGGGCATGGTGATCATGCTGCTGATCATGATCGTCTACGGCATGTTCTCCGGTGGCTTCGGTCAGGCCGTCCACTTCCTGTTCGACTTCAAGGCTTCCAGCCTGTCCAGCGAAGGCATGCTGGCCGCCATGGGCCATGCCTTCTTTACCTTGTCACTGGCCTCCGGGGCCATCCTCACCTACGGCAGCTACCTGCCGAGACGTGCTTCCATCGGTCGTACCACCCTGACAGTCGCGGTGGCCGATACCCTGGTGGCGCTGATGGCGGGGCTGGCGATCTTCCCGGTGATCTTCGCCAACGGCATGGAGCCCAACAGCGGCCCCGGCCTGATCTTCATGAGCCTGCCGCTGGCGTTCCAGGCGATGCCGATGGGCACGCTGTTTGGCATCCTGTTCTTCATCATGCTGTCGATGGCGGCGCTGACCTCCTCGATCTCGATGGTCGAGGCCACGGTGTCCTGGCTCAACGACAACAAGGGCATCAGCCGCAAGGCGGCCGCCTGGGGCACCGGCATCGTGCTGTGGCTGATGAGCACCCTGGCGATGCTGTCGTTCAATATCGGTGCCGACTGGACACTGGCCGGCAAGCACTTCTTCGACTGGCTCGACTTCCTCACCTCGCGTCTGATGATGCCGCTGGGCGGACTCGGCATGGCGCTGCTGGCCGGCTTCTTCCTCAAGAGTGAGGCGGTACGCGATGAACTGGATCTGCCGGCGGGCATACACGCCCTGTGGCTGTTCATGGTGCGCTACGTCAGTCCCCTGGGCATCCTGGTGATCTTCGTCGATGCGCTGGGCATCGTCGCTGTGGATTTCGCCGCTCACTGGCTGTGGCTGGCACTGATCCTGGTCGTGATGACCGGTCTCGGTGAAACCCTCAGCCCGAGGCTGCGGCGGACGCTGAGCGCCAAGGGGTAAGACAGTCACCCCACTGACCCTGCCAAAGCCGCCAGAGCGCCGCTTTCTCCGTCGGGGAAGGCGGCGTTCTGGTTTGGGGTGACGACGCCTTGCAGCAGCAATGAAGTGTGTTTTTGGTAATAACGAAGTGGACGTTTAATTCCGACATGGCATAATGATGCCCGTTGTCATCGCTCGTTGTTCACTCTGGAGTCCACCGTCATGAGCCCTTCCCAGTTGCCTGCCCACAGTGGCTTTCCGGCCGGTAGCGTGAGTCTCGTCGGTGCCGGTCCCGGCGATCCTGAGCTTCTGACCCTGCGAGCCTGGCGGCGACTGTGCGAGGCCGAGGTGGTGCTGCACGATCGACTGGTCAGTGAGGAAATCCTGGCGCTGGTGCCGGCATCGGCGGATCGCTACTACGTCGGCAAGGCTCGCTCCGATCACAGCCTGCCCCAGGAGGACATCAATCGCTCGCTGGTCGACTGGGCCCGTCAGGGCAAGCGTGTGGTCAGGCTCAAGGGGGGCGACCCTTTCATCTTCGGTCGTGGCGGTGAGGAGCTTGAGACCCTGGTGGCCGAAGGCGTTCAGGTGGAAGTGGTACCGGGCATCACCGCGGCTTCCGGCTGCAGCGCCTACGCCGGCATTCCTTTGACCCATCGTGATCACGCCCAGTCGGTGCGCTTTATCACCGGGCACTTGAAGGAAGGGGGGTGCGAACTCGACTGGCGGGCGCTGGCAAGCCCCGGTCAGACGCTGGTGTTCTACATGGGGCTTGGCAGTCTCGACTACATCAGCCAGGGCTTGATCGGCGAGGGACTGAGCCCGGACACCCCGGTGGCGCTGGTCGAACAGGGAACTACCCAGCGCCAGCGCGTCCATCTATCCAACTTGGCTAATTTGCCGAAGTTGAATGATCGGGATATCATTCGACCGCCCACCTTGATCATCGTCGGCAGCGTGGTATCGCTGCACGAGCAACTGGCCTGGTTCGATCATGCGCAAGCGGGGAGTCGTGGGTGGATGCACGGCAAGCATCCGTCACCCCGAGAACGTTCTTCGGATTGAACGTGCGCCATCGCTGGAGACTTCGCACCAGGCTCTGAATCCCCGCGTCTCGCGGGTTACCTGAGGTGAAGATGATGTTGTCCATTTCTCTGCGTCGTATGTTGTCCGGTCGATCGACCATGGCCGCCTGGGCGGCCGCCGTTGTTCTGGCCATGGCGTCGCTTGCGAGCGCGCCGGCAATGGCCCGTGACGACGGAGAGGTTGCTTCCCAGCGCGGCCAGGCTTCCTACTACAGCGATCGCTTCCAGGGGCGTCGAACCGCCAGCGGCGAGTCCTTCGACCAGCAGGCGCTGACCGCCGCCCATCGCAGTCTGCCCTTCGGTACCAAGGTGCTGGTCACCCGTCGTGATACCGGCCAGAGCGTCGAGGTCGAGATCAATGACCGCGGCCCCTTCGTCCAGGGACGGGTCATCGACCTGTCCAAGCGTGCCGCCCGCGAGCTAGGCATGCTCAAGCGCGGCACCGCGCCGGTCCTTCTGACCTACCTGCCCGGAGCTTGACCCGGGGCACCAACAGGGGCCACAAGCATCGGTACGTCGAAACGAAGATGTGCGATCGCAGGTGATCGACCAAGGCCCGCCAGGCTTGCCTGGCGGGCCTTGTCGTGTCTGCGCAACGATAGCAGGGCGCATCGTCACCGCGAGAACTGCTCGATCGCCCGGGTATCGACCGGCTGATCGTGAAATTCGCGCTGCCAGCGGGCGAGCAGTGCGGTGCGCTTCAACTCATCGAGGGTCGCCAGCAAGCCGGGGCTCAGAGGAATCGGCCTCAGGCCGTCAGGGTAGTCGCGGCGCATGGCGGTGGCGGTGCCCGGGCCATCCAGCTGGGGGTGCAGGGCGCCGAGTTCGCCGGCCTCGGCGATGACCCTTTGGCCGTCGGCGCTCAGCAGGTAGTCGATAAAGCGGCGCGCTGCCCCCGCGTGCGGCGCCTGGCGAGGCACGAAGGCCAGACGTCGAATGACCAGGGCATAGTCGTCGGGAATCACCAGCCTGAGCTCGGGGTCATCGGCGATCCTTTCCCGGGCATAGCTGCCCAGCACGTTGTAGGCGATGTCGTAGCGACCCTGCCTGAGGCCTTCCAGCATGGCGCCGGTGGTATTCACCAGGGCGGTATCTGCCTTGCCCAGCGCCGCCACCAGATCCCAGTAGCGCGGGGACAGGCGCGACTCCTCGATGGCGTAGGTGTAGCCGGCGCCGCTGGAGGTGGGGTCGTAGGTGACCAGGCGTCCTTGCAGCGGCGAGCGCGCCTCGGCCAGCAGGCCGAGCAGATCGGCGCGGCTGTCGACGGGGCCGAGGCGCTGCTCGAGGCGGCGGCTGACCACCATCACGATGGGTTCGAAGGTAAAGGCAAACAGCTCCTGACGCCACTTGGCCGTGTCCGGCCAGCGCTGGGTGATGGCGGTGTCGATGCTCTGGGCGTGACCCTCGTTGACCAGCAGGTACTGCCAGGGCATGGCCGACGAGATGACCACATCGGCCTCTGCGGGGGCGTCGAGAAAGCGCTGATGCACGTCCAGCGTCGAGAAGTTGCGGTAGGTGATGGTGTAGCGCGGATGACGACGATGGAAGTCCTCGAGTAGCGGCAGGGCGTAGGGGATATCCAGGGCTGCGTGGATCACCAGCGCATCTGACGACTCTCCTGTCCCTTCGAAGGTGACCTCATCGTAGGCTGGCTGCTGCGAGGCGTTCCCCGGGTATGCCTCGAGGGGGGAGTCGGACCCGGCCTCGGGTATGGATTGCGCCAGGGACTCATCAGGCAGAAGCGACCACAGCGCTAGCGACGCCACCAGCGTGACAACGGCGGTCATCCAGGGGGGCAGCGCAAGGGTGCGGGATATCATGGCTGGCTCCGTGAAGGGGCGGACGTCGATCCCTTGTCGACGCCTTCGCCGAATTGCAGGCTGACTCGCAGGCCCGGCGGTGGTGCTTCCCGGGCGTCACCGAGGCTCAGTCGAGCGCCGTGGGTGCGGGCGATGCCGTCGACGATGGCCAGGCCCAGACCCGAGCCTTCGCTGGTGTGCTCACCGCGGTGGAAGGGGCGCAGTACCAGCAGTCGACGCTCGTGGGGGATGCCTGGGCCGTCATCGACGACCGCCAGAGCGATCGGGTCGGCGCTGACCTCGACGGTGATGTGCCTGGCACCGTAGTGGCAGGCGTTGTCGATCAGATTGGCCAGCGCCTCGCCCAGCTGCCAGTCGAGCCCCTGCACGTGCACCGGTGCCTCTGGCGCCTCCAGACCAAGGTCGACGCCGGCGCGCTGACAGCGTTGCCAATGGGCCATCACCGCCTCACGGGCGACCTGAACCAGATCGGTGGGGGCCAGTTCGGGCTGGAACTCGGGATTGTCCAGGCGGGTCAGTGACAGCAGTTGCATGGCCAGGCGCGAGGCGCTCTGGCTGGTGGTCTGCATGGCGCCCAGGGCCGAGCGCCAGGTGGCGGGGTCGTCCTGGCGCAGGGCCAGTTCGGCCCGGGCGGAAAGTCCCGCCAGGGGAGTTCGGAGCTGATGCGAGGCGTCGCCGATAAAGCGTTCCTGGTTGGCCTTGACCCGACGCATCCGTGCCAGCAGCTCGTTGACGGTGTCACGCAGCTCGGCCAGCTCTCGCGGCAGCGGCAATTCCAGCGGTGCCAGGGTGCGCGGATCACGGGTGCGTATCTGGCGTCGCAGTCGTGTCAGCGGTGCCAGCGCCAGGCGAATGGCGATCAGCAGGGCGGCCACCGACAGCACCGCCACCGCCAGCAGGTAGGCGAGGCTCTGGCGAAACAGCTCGCCGCTGAGCGCGTCGCGCCCCTCGCGCGTGTGGGCGACCCGGATCTCGAAGGGCTCGCGCAGGCGCCAGTCCTCAAGCCGAGAGCGGCGCACCCCGAGGCGCAGAGGCATATCGTGGTAGTCAACGTCGCCATAGACGACGTCGCTCGCGTCCTGGGCGGCGCCTTCGATACCGGGCAGGTCGGCGTTGCCGGTGACCCGCTCACCGCGAGCGTCCACCAAGGTATAGAACACCCGTTCGTCGTGGCGCGAGGCGAGCATTTCCAGGGCCGCCGGAGGCAGGTCGAGCCATAGTCGGTCGTCCTGCCACTGGGCCTGTTCGGCGATCGACAGACTGGCGGCGTCGAGCAGCCGGTCGAAGGCCCGGTCGGCGGTCTGGCGAGCGTCCAGCCAGGCCCGCCACAGCACCACCGAGCCGACGATCAGCATCGGCAGCAGCAGCCAGGTCAACAGTCGGCGATGCAGTGAATCCCCGCTCATGGTGCTTCCAGCAGGTAGCCGAGACCGCGCACCGTGCGCAGGTTCACTCGATGCCCCTGAAGGCGCTTGCGCAGACGATGCACGTAGACCTCGATGGCATTGTCGCCGAGTTCCTCCTCGCCGAAGGCTTCACGCACCAGGGTAGCCTTGTCCACCGGCTGGCCGGCGTGCCGCATCAGGCACCCCAGCAGGCGCTGCTCTCGCGGAGGCAGTGCCAACGCCTCGTCGCCCAGGCTGAAGCGCTGGGCCAGGCTATCGAAGCTGAGTTCGCCAACGGTGATCAGGCCGGAGGGGGCGCGGCGACGCATCAGGGCGCGTACCCGGGCCTCCAGCTCCTCCAGCGAGAAGGGCTTGGCCAGGTAGTCATCGGCACCCAGGTCGAGCCCTCGCACGCGATCTTCTACCGCGCCGCGAGCGGTGAGAATCAGCACCGGGGTCGAGCTGTCGTGGCGCCTCAACGCCTCCAGCACCTCCAGGCCGCCGAGCCCAGGAAGGTTCAGATCCAGAAGTACCATGTCCAGTCGGTGATTTCCCTGGAGGCGGTCGCGGGCGTCGATGCCGTTGTCGAGATGCACAACCTCGTGGCCTGCGATGCCGAGGGCATCGACCAGGGTCTCGGCCAGAAGCCGATCGTCTTCCACCAGCAGCAGTGTCATGCGCGCCTCCCTTGGGTGTCCCGCTGATCGATCAACTGTGTCACCGCCTCGTCGAGCCGTGTCGCGGCGATGTGTGTGTCCAACCGTCCCTCGGGCCCGGACAGGGCCAGCCAGAGTTCGTGGCGACCTTCCAGCGGCAGCCGCCGACACACCATGATGCCTCCCGCAAGGGCCGGCGCCGGAGCGTCGGTGTCTCGAAGGGGCCACTGGCTGCCGGGAACAAGGTCATGGCGCAGGCTCTGATCGGGCAGGGCGGCCAGGCGACAGTGAACCACGCCGGCGGTCACCTCGAGCAGGCTGGCGGTGTCGCCGAGTTGTCGCGCCAGGCCGTCGAGCAGCGGCTGGATCAGTGCCGCGAGATCGCGACTGGGGGCGTGGCGACGGGCGAGGCGCACCGGAGCACCGCCAATGCGCCAGCGGCCATCCTCTCCACGCTGGGTGTAGTCGAAGCGTTCCAGCGAGGCCAGAAGCCTGAGCAGGGTGCTCTTGTAGAAGCCGGTGGCGTCGGCCAGTTCTGCCAGACTGAAACTATCCTGAGGAGTATCGAAGACCTCCAGGACCGAGAGGGCCCGTTCGACCGCCTCGACGCGATCCTGTGCCATGTGAACCTTCCTGTCGGTGATAGCGAATGATGTCGCTGGCATTCAACTTTGGTCGGAATTACGCGATCGCGCGTTGACCCGGATGCTATCCGGGCTTAGCTTTCCATCCAAGGGAACGACGTTCTGCCTTACAGAATTGTAAGCCAGGTGTCAGTTTCCAACAAGTGGAAATCTCGGCGCCGTCTCGGCGTCAATCGCGACGGGATGTCGGCTCGTGCCTCCTGTCAGCAGACAACAACAGAGGACTTCGTCATGTCCATGAACACGCCAGTCAAACTGATCGCCATCGCTGCCATCACCGGTGCAGCCAGCACTGCCGTTGCCTTTGAGCCCGAAGGCAAGGTCGAGTGTCTGGCACCTGCCGACCCGGGCGGCGGCTGGGACTTCACCTGCCGCAGCGTCGGTACCGTGCTCGAAGAGCTGGACCTGGTGCCGCGCGGTGTTCAGACCGTCAACATGGCCGGTGCCGGTGGTGGCGTGGCTTACGCTCACACCGTCAGCAAGCGCGCCGGTGATGACCAGCTGCTGGTCGCGGCTTCCACCGCCACCACCACACGCCTGGCCCAGGGGCAGTTCCCGGGAATGACCGCCGACATGGTCAACTGGGTCGGCGCCCTGGGGGCGGACTATGGGGTCATCGCGGTCAGCGCCGACAGCGAGTACCAGGACCTCAACGCCATCATGGACGCCATCAAGGAAGACCCGCGTGCGGTGAAGTTCGCCGGTGGCAGCGCCAAGGGCGGCTGGGATCACCTCAAGGTGCTGATCGCGGCTCAGGCTGCCGGCGTCGAGAACCTGCCGAGGATCCCCTACCTGTCCTACAACAACGGCGGCGAGGCCATGACCCAGGTGGTCGGCGGCCACGTGGACGCCTTCACCGGTGACATCACCGAGGCCCAGGGTTTCATGGAGTCCGGTGACCTGCGCGTGGTGGCGGTGCTGTCCGAGGAGCGTCTGCCGGGCGAGTTCAGCGAGATCCCCACCGCCAAGGAGCAGGGCATCGACGCCGTGGGTCCGAACTGGCGCGGCTTCTACATGCCGGCGGATATTCCTGAAGACGCCAAGCAGTACTGGGTCGACGCCATGGACACCATCTACGAGAGCCAGGAGTGGAAGGACGTCATGGAAAGCAACGGCCTGATGCCGTTCCACATGAGCGCCGGTGAGTTCGAGACCTTCGTCAAGGAGCAGATCGCCGACATCAACCAGCTCTCCAAAGATATCGGACTGATCCAGCAATGAGCATGTTCAACGACCGCGTATTCGGGGTCTTGATGATCGTCCTGGCCGTCGCGTACGGCTGGGGCGCCACCCAGTTTCCCGAACCCTTTGGCGGGGCCGAGGCGGTAGGCCCCGAAACCTTCCCCTACCTGCTGGCCGTCGTGCTGGGGCTGTCCAGCCTGTACATGGTGGTGCGCCCGGATCCTGACAATGCCTGGCCCTGGAGCCGCACCGGCGTCGAGCTGATCATCGCCTTGGTGGTGCTGGTGCTCTACGCGGCCCTGCTGCAGCCGCTCGGCTTCATCCTGGCGACCCTGCTGGCGGTGGGCACCCTGTGCTGGCGCATGGGCGCGCCGCCGGTCAAGGCCTTCATCGTCGGCGGTATTTCCGGCGTGGTGGTATTTCTGATCTTCAACTTTGCGCTGGACCTGCCCCTGCCCCTGGGTGTGCTGTCCTTCCTGGAGGTGGGCTGATGGAAACCCTTGGCTACCTGATCGATGGCTTCGGGGTGGCGCTCGCCCCGCATAACCTGATGTTTGCGCTGCTGGGCGCCTTTCTCGGCACCCTGATCGGCGCGCTGCCCGGACTCGGCCCGGCCAACGGTGTGGCGATCCTGATCCCGCTGGCCTTTACCCTTGGGCTCAAGCCCGAGACCGCCCTGATCATGCTCACTGCGGTCTACGCTGGCGCCATGTACGGCGGGCGTATCTCGTCGATTCTGTTGAATATTCCCGGTGACGAGCCGGCCATGATGACCTGCCTCGACGGCTATCCGATGGCCCAGAAGGGCAAGGCCGCCGAGGCCCTGGCGATCTCCGCCATAGCTTCCTTCATGGGCAGCCTGATCGCCACCGTGGGCCTGATCCTGCTGGCGCCGATCCTGGCCGATTTCGCCCTGACCTTTGGTCCTGCGGAATACTTCGCGCTGTTCCTGCTGGCCTTCGCGACCCTTGGCGGTATCACCGGCAAGAACCCGATGAAGACCGTGGTGGCCGCCTGCATCGGTCTGATGATCGCGACCATCGGTATCGACAATACCGGGGTGCAGCGCTACACCTTCCAGGTGCTCGAACTTTACGAGGGTGTCGACTTCATCATCGCCATCGTCGGCCTGTTCGCCATCTCGGAGCTTCTGTTCTTTATCGAGGACCGTGCCGGCAAGGGCAAGAAGACCATCAAGGTCAACAAGCTCAAGCTTTCCTGGGCCGACATCAAGGGCATCATGCCCTCGAGCATCCGTGGCGGCATCCTCGGCTTTATCGCCGGCGTACTGCCGGGGGCCGGTGCTTCGCTGGGCAGCTTTATCGGCTATACCCTCGAGAAGAAGGTGATCGGCAAGAAGGGCTACTTCGGTGAAGGTGACCCGCGCGGCGTGGCTGGCCCCGAGGCCGGCAACAACGGCGCCTCCAGCGGTGCCCTGGTGCCCATGCTGACCCTGGGCGTCCCGGGCAGCGGCACCACCGCGGTGCTGCTGGCGCTGCTGATCTCGCTGAATATCACCCCTGGTCCGCTGATGTTCACCCAGAACGCGGACATCGTGTGGGGGGTGATCGCGGCGCTGTTGATCGGCAACTTCCTGCTGCTGGTGCTCAACATTCCGCTGGTCGGTATCTTCGTCAAGCTGCTGTCGGTGCCGCCGATGTACCTGTTGCCGATCGTCACCATGGTGGCCTTCGTCGGCATCTACTCGATCTCCAACACCACCTTTGATCTGTACTTCATGGTGGCCTTCGGGGTCGGTGGCTACATCCTCAGGAAGCTCGAGATCCCGCTGGTGCCGGTGATCCTGGGTCTGCTGCTTGGCCCGGAGATGGAGAAGAACCTGCGCCACGCCATGGACATCTCCGACGGCGACTGGACGATCCTGTGGGACAGCGGCCTGGCGATCGGCCTGTGGCTGTTCGCCGGTCTCGGCCTGATCCTGCCGTACATCGTCGGCCCGATCCTGAGAAAGCGCATGGAGGTTCAGACCGGCCACACCACACCGGGTGATTGAGCGACCCCGCTCCCGGTGGTTGACGAAGGCCTTCGGGCTCGACTCGACTAACGACCTTGGGCGCCCCGATGGGGCGCCCTTTTTTTCGTGTTTCTGGTCGTGCCTTGCCGTCTGACTGTATGACGGTCTGACCGTGCGGCGTGCGCCGTTGCTCTTATCCCTGGTTCGTGGACCTGGGGTGGCGGGGTTTCTCCGGAGGCGTCACCGGAACAAAGGGGAATCTGGCACGTTGCTTGGTGGCTGTGGTGCTGGGATCGGTGCCACCGCGCACATAGACCTTGGCGGGATCGTAGGCAGGGCCAAAGTCCCAGTAGGGGAAGCGGCCATGCTTCATCGCCTCCTGAACAAAGATCCGTTTGCGCTGGGATGCGCGGATGCGTCGGTCGAGATCGTCCTCGTCCCAGCGGGTCTGCATCTCGGCAAACATCTCCTCGATCACCTGCTGATAGGCCGGATCTTCTGCCAGATTGTTCAGCTCCTGTGGGTCGGCTGTCAGATCGCAGAGCATCTTGGGGTCGGTGCGGCTATGGACCAGCTTGAGGTGGCCCTTGATCATGATCAGCGCCGGGGCGTAGAGCCCTTCACCATTGAACTCGATGAAGATTCTGTCCTCGGCACTGCCGCGCTTTGGCAGGCGCAGCAGGCTGCGTCCGTCATAGGGCGCGACGAAATCGTCGAAGCCGCCACCGCTGGCGATATCGGTGAAGGTGGGCAGGAGGTCGACGAGCGAGGCGAGCGCCTCTTCGCGGTGACCCGCCTTGAACCCAGGACCCTGTGCGATCAGGGGGACACGGATCGATGCCTCAAAGGGATTGAACTTGTACCACATGCCGCGCTCGCCGAGCATTTCGCCGTGGTCGGAGGTGATGAAGATATAGGTGTTGTCGAGCTCCCCGATCCGCTCCAGGGTTTCCATCAACTCGCCGATCAAGGTGTCGAGATGGGTGACCATGGCGAAGTAGGCGCGGCGCGAGTTGTAGAGCTGCTGCGGGGTGATGTCGAATTCGTCCTGGCGGATGGTGAGGTAGTAGCGCTGCGACCAGGGGTCGCGCTGCTCGTAGGGGATGTGCGCCACCTCCGGCTCGGGAATGTCGACACCCTCGTACATGTCCCAGTATTTCTTGTCCGCGACGAAGGGGTTGTGGGGCTGGGTAAAGGACACATGCAGCAGGAAGGGGCGGTCATCCGTCGATCTGGCGTGATCGAACATTTCCTGCTTGGCGGCGTTGAACACCTCTTCGTCGTAGTCGATCTGCAGGTTGCGCTGGCAGTACCCGGCCTCGACCACACTGAGCAGGCTCATGTGCGACGGCGCGTAGGGTTCGTCGGTCTGATCCCAGTCGGCGGTCCAGGCAAAGTCGGAGGGATAGATGTCGGTGGTCAGTCGCTCTTCGAAGCCATGCAGCTGGTCTGGCCCGACGAAGTGCATCTTGCCCGCGAGGGTGGTCTTGTAGCCGAGCTTTCGCATGTAGTGCGCGTAGGTCGGTTCGGAGGCGAGGAATTCGGCGCCGTTATCGAACACTCCCACATCCGAGGGCAGACGTCCGGTCATCATCGAGGCGCGTGAAGGGCCGCAGACCGGGTTGTTGCAATAGCTGTTGGTGAAGGTCGTGCCCTTTCTGGCGATCTTGTCGATATTCGGGGTGATCGCGTAGGGCTTGCCGTAAGCGGAAAGACACAGCGCGGTCATCTGGTCCGCCTGGATGACCAGGATATTGGGTCGAGACATGATGTAGCTCCTGTTGCCGTCTGCCACCGGGGCACCCGGGTGGTGCCCCGCTGGTTCCTGTGTGGGGGTGGCTCAGTCGTCGCTGGTGCGGGCGACGAACTCCTCGATCCCGGGGATGCCGACTTCGCGGTAGTAGCGAAGGGCCCCCGGATGCAGCGGCGAGCCGAACCCGTTCAGCACCGTGTCTGCCGACATCGCGGCAAAGGCTGGATGCATGCCGGCCAGGTCATCGAGGTTCTCGAACACCGCCTTGGTCATCTGATAGACCTGCTCTTCGGGCACGTCTGACGAGATCACCAGGCCATTGGCCAGGCCATAGGTGCGCGTGTCCTCCGTCACGCCGTCATAGGTGTCGGCGGGGATCGACAGGCGGTAGTAGGGCGGGTAGTCCGCGTGCAGCGCTTCGAAGAAATCGTCTGCTACCGGGATCAGCTTGAGGTCGCGCTGGGCCGCGAGCTGGATGACCGGAGGCAACGGGAAGGAGCCGTTCCACAGGGCGGCGTCGATGTTGCCGTCGCTCAGCATGTCGGTCATGTCGCCAAGGCGCACACGGAAGGGCTCATAGTCCCCGCCGGCGATACGTTCCATCAGCAGGTCGGCATCCAGCATCGAGGTCCCGCCGGGCTGGCCCATGCCGACGCGTTTGCCCTTGAGGTCCTCGAGCGTATTCACGCTGCTGCCCTCGACGGTGAGGATGTGCATGGCGACCGGAGCGATCGACATCCAGGCCATGATCTTGCCGGGCTCCGTGCCCTCGTAGTTGCCGGTGGCGGTGTAGGCTTCATAGGCCGACAGTGAGGTCGCCAGCGAGGCTTCCATCTCTCCGTTCTGCATCAGCCGGATGTTGGCGATGTAGCCCTTGGTTTCCTCGGCGGTGGCCTGCACCCCTTCGACGTTCCTGTTGATGACGTCGGCGACGCCGGCGGCCCAGGTATAGGCGGTGCAGGGTACCGGGCAGGAACCGATGGACAGGTAGTCACTGGCCTTGGCCGCGACTGGAAGCACCAGTAGACAGGATGCGGCAAGCGCACCTTTAAGAGTGTTTTTCATGGGAGGTTTCCTTAGTTGTTGTTGAAGCCGGGGCGGTCCCGGTCGTGCTTTCTGTCTCCGTCGCCGGGAGGGTGCTGCGCATGAGCCAGACGACGAGTGCTGCAAGGAGGACCAGCGCGGCCAGGTCGAAGCGCCAGTCGGAGTTCATGAAAAGGGTGGCGGTCAAGGCAAATGCCAGGCGTTCGAACAGGCGCAGGCGCCGGCTGAAGTGGCCCAGCATAGCGGCGCTGGCGCAGATCCCGCCGGCGATGGCGGTGATGAACGACAGCACCACCTGGGGCACGGTCACATCGATGCCCAGGATTGCCGGGTCGTAGACGAAGAAGTAGGGCACGGCGAAGGCCGCCATGCCGAACTGGCAGGCCAGGACCGCGATCTTGAGAGGGTTGCCCTTGGCGATTGAGGCCGCCGCATAGGCAGCCAGTGCCACCGGTGGCGTGATCGACGACAGCATGGCCGAGTACAGCACGAACAGATGAGCCGCCAGCAGACCGACGCCCAGGTCGACCAGGGCGGGGGCGACCAGGGTGGCGACCAGGATATAGGCGGCGGCGGTCGGCAGGCCCATGCCGAGGATGATGCAGGTGAGCATCGTCAGTACCAGCGCCAGGGGCAGGGAGCCACCCGATAGCATCACCACCAGGCTCGAGAACTTCAGCCCGATGCCGGTCAGGGTGATGATGCCGATGATCACCCCCGCCACGGCGCAGGCCAGCGCCACCGGGATGACGGCCTGGGCCGCCGCCAGGCAGGTGTCGACGAGACGGCGAGGTGTCAGCGCCGTCGCCCGGTCAAGATAGCTGATCAGTGACGAGGCAATGATCGCCCAGAAGGACGAGAGCATGATGGAATAGCCGTTGAGCAGCATGCTCACGAAAACCGGCAGGGGAAGCAGCAGGTAGGAGTGCTTCAGGATCCTGCGCCAGTTGGTCACGGTGCCGGCCACGTGCTGCACCGGGATATTGCGCCGCGCCGCCTCGAAATGGACCATCGCCAGCAGCACCGCGTAGAAGATCACGGCGGGGAGGAAGGCGGCCTTGGCGATGACGAGGTAGGAGGTGTTGGTGAACTCCGCCATGATGAAGGCCGCCGCACCCATCACCGGCGGCATCAACTGGCCCCCGGTCGAGGCCACGGCCTCGATGGCGCCGGCGGCTTCCTTGCGATAGCCGCTCTTCTGCATCAAGGGGATCGAAATCGGTCCGGTTGTCAGGACGTTTGCCACGGCGGTGCCGGAGATCATGCCCATCAGGCTCGAGCCGACCACGGCGGCCTTGGCTGGCCCACCTCGCATCTTGCCGGTCAGTGCGGTGGCGAAGTCCATCATGACCTGACCCGCGCCGGTTTTCTCCAGCAAGGCGCCGAGCACCACGACACCGGTGACGAAGGTGGCGCTGACCCCGAGTGGCGTACTGAAGATGCCGCCACCACCCAGATAGATCTGCGAGATCACCCGTTTGACCGAATACCCCCGGTGGCCAAGCGGCTCCGGCAGATAGGCACCGAGCAAGCCATAGGCGAGAAAGACGGAAGCGAGAATGACGATCGGCCAGCCGATGGTGCGCCGGCAGGCATCGAACAGCGCAACGATGAGGATGACGCCGAACACGATCTCGTAGGAGGTGATCGCCCCATAGCGGCTGTTGATCGCGTCGAAATTGAAAAGCTGGTGGCCGGTGGCGAGGACTGCCCCTGCCAAGGCGGCCAGGATCCACAGGCGTGCCCCAATACCGACAGGCGCGCGCGCTCCCGCGTCAGACTCGGTGCCGATCAGGGCCATGGCGAACACCATCACCATGACCATCAGCAGATGCGCGCTGCGCTGGATGCCATCGGGGAAGACCCCGAAGTAGGCGGTATAGAGTGTCAGTCCGATCAGACCGACCGCCGCCATGGCGATCACGCTGGTCAAACACCTTTGTTGTACGCTGTCAGCCATGGGAAAGACCCTCCCGTTTCGGTGGCGCGCTAGGCAAAGCGCTGGTAGTCAAGCCGGTTGGAGTAGCAGAAGACATGCAGCGCCAGCAGCGCCGCTGCGTCGCCGGACGAGAAGGTGCCTTTGGTCAGTTCGAAGTCCGAATCCGTGCCGTAGTCGAAGTCGTTTCTCAGTGCCGTCTCGACCGCCGAGTAGTAGGTCTCGTTGGTGCCGAGATGGCCGCTCAGGATCACCCTTTGCGGGCCGAGCAATTTCACGATGCAGTCAAGCGCCGGTGCCAGTTGTGCCCCGGCCTGCTGGACCAGGGCATCGGCTTTGCCGTCTTCCAGCGCGGCCAGCAGTGAGGTGGCGTAGTAGGACAGCCTGGAGCGATCGAATCGCTGATGATCGAGCTTGCCCAACTGCGACAGCAGGCCGAAGCCGGTGGCCGACAGGTTGAGGCAATCGTTTCTGCCACAGACGCATTCGAGCGGACGCGTCTGGGCGCGAAAATGACCGATCAGCCCCGATACCTCGGATGCGCCTCGCACCAGGCGATGATCGGAAACCACGCTGGCGCCGACGAAGGTGGCGGCGTGGATGAGTGTGAAGTCCGAAATATCCCGGGCGGCGCCGAACCGCATCTCGGCGATCGCCAGTGAATTCGAGATATTCTCGACCTCGACCGGCAGGTTGGTCAGGGCTCGAATCTCACGGCAGAAGCGCCCGTCGTCTCCCCCCCAGCCAAAATATTCCGATTTGACGATTCGGCCTTCTTCCGGCTGGGTGCGGGCCGACAGAGAGACCCCGACACCGACCATGCGGTCCTGGTCGATCCCGGACGCGATGATCAGATCGTGCAACGCTCTGGCGTAGAACTTTGCGGTCTCTGCCACGTCGGCAAGGGGGGGATCGTCGAGATGGGCGCGGGCGACGGGGGAGCCGTTGGCATCGCAGATCGATACCTCGGAATGGTAGGCCGACACCGTGATGCCGCCGGCGAAGATGCCGTCCTTGACGATGCGCAGGCCGGTCTTGGGGCGGCCGACGGACTTCTTCGGGGTGTCGACGCTGAATTCCTCGACGATTCCTGCCGCCACCAGTTCCCGCACGATGCGGGTGGCAGCCATCTCGGAAAATCCCTGCCGACGTGCCAGCTCTGCCCGAGAGATGCCCGGACTCATCTGGATGTCGGACAGAAACAGGCCTCGGTGGGCCTTGCGCAGGCTGGCGGGTGTGTTGTCAGTGTTTTTGTTGATCATGATCAGGGTTTCTTTTAATAACTATCTGTTAGATATTAATTGGAGGAGCTGGTTTGTCAAACAGAAGTTCGGGGTGCTTTGTGCCTGGCCGGCTGTCTGTTTGGCGGCTTTCAAGGGTTGATGCACCATGAGTCCATGGCGGCAGTCCGCTGACCTGCGCCATGCCAATCTGCTGCGCATTGCGCCAACTGAGATCTGATCGTTTGCCCATGACTTCGATACATGACACTTCCCGCCGCAGCTGCTGTTCTCCTTCTGCCGACGCTGCTTCGCGTTCACCCGCGATCGAGGTCCCGTGGTCGGACACTCCGCGTGCCGATGAGGGGGCGGTCGAGATTCCTGGCGGCAAGGCCTACCTGGGCACCGCTACCCCGATCATTCTCGATGACGGCGAAGGCCCCCTGCGGCGCAAGCGGGTGGCCGCGTTCAGGATCGGCGCGACGGCGGTCACCAACGCGCAGTTTGCGGCGTTCGTCGAGGACACCGGCTTTGTGACCGAGGCCGAGCGCCTCGGCTGGAGCTTCGTGTTTCACCGCCAGGTAGCAGGCAATGTGCGTGACACCCTGGGTGTGGAATCACTGGAGTGGTGGCGCCGGGTGGACGGAGCCAACTGGCGTGATGTCGACGGCGCGGGCAATGATGCCGCGACCTGCCTTGCTGACCATCCGGTGGTGCATGTGTCATGGAATGATGCCAAGGCCTATGCGAACTGGGCAGGAGGGCGGCTGCCGACCGAGGTGGAATGGGAGCATGCCGCGCGCGGTGGGCAGGGTGATGTGCCCTTTCCCTGGGGGGATCGGCAGCCCGATGACGCCTCGTATTTTCCCTGCAATATCTGGCAGGGCCGGTTTCCCCACGAGAATCTCGGTCGCGATGGCTATCTGTTCACCGCTCCGGCGAAGGCCTTCGCCCCCAATGGCTACGGGCTCTTCAACATGGTGGGCAATGTCTGGGAGTGGACGGCCGAGCCTTTTGTCGTTCGCTCGCTGAGACGATCGGCCCAGGCGTTCGGCAAGTCGCGAAGGGGCTGTCGCTTGCTCAAGGGGGGCTCGCATCTGTGCCACGTCAGCTACTGTTTCCGCTATCGCATCGCCGCCCGCAGCAGCAATACGCCGGACTCCACCACCACCCACCAGGGATTCAGGGTGGTCTGGGATATCCAGAGATCGGCCTAGGGCTTGTCTGAAAAGTGCCTGCGCTCGGTAATACGGCGTTAAAAATCGGATCAAAATGCTCATTTACACCCCGTAAACTGCGCTTTTTCACCGATTTTTGCCTTGTCTAACCTTCGCTCGTCGACTTTTCGGACAGCGCCTAGTGGCGTCCAGGATGGCGTCGCGGCGAGGGTTCTCGCCGCTATCATCGTCGTTGCCCACTGTCTCGCGAGCTTGGTGCAGTGGCGTCGCGTCACGTCGGCGCGCCATCGCATCGTGCGTTGTCATCGATCCAGGCCCTGGCCAGCCAGCCGCCGGCCTCGGCGATCCGCTCCGGTGTCGAGCCGGCGTAGCCCAGCACCAGCCCAGGCATGGCGTCAGGTGCCAGGTAGTGACCGGATAGCGGTGACAGGGTGACGCCCTCGCGCCGTCCGCGCTCGATCAGGCGTTGCTCCTGTGCCCGCGAGGCGAGCCTTGCCACCAGGTGCATGCCGGCCTGGCCGGCCGACAGTTCCAGTCCTTGCTCCACGGCAGGCGCCAAGGCCTCCCTGAGACAGGCTTGACGCTGTCGATAGCAGTGGCGCATGCGCGCGATGTGGCGAGAGAAGTGTCCCTCGACGATAAAGTCTGCCAGCGCTGACTGGGATACGTACTGGCCTTCCCGATGCAGTCGCGCGTTGGCGCGGCGAAAGTCGTCCACCAGGGACTCGGGAAGTACCAGGTAGCCGAGCCTGAGGCTCGGGTAGAGCACCTTGCTGAAGGTGCCGACGTAGAGCACCGGACCGCCCCCGGCCAGCCCCTGGAGGGAGGCCACCGGCGCGGTGGTATAGCGAAATTCGCTGTCGTAGTCGTCCTCGATGATCAGCGCGCCGTGGTGGCGGGCGAAGTCGAGCAAGGCGAGGCGCCGTGCCACCGGCATCGTCACGCCGCAGGGGTACTGATGCGAGGGGGTGACATAGATCAGTCGCGGTGGCGGGCTATCCGGGGCGAGAGCCTCAGGCTGCATGCCCTGGGCGTCCACTGGTACCGGGACGGGCGTTAGCCCGGCCATGTTGAAGCAGGCCTTGGCCCCGGCGTAGCCGGGATCCTCGACCCAGACGCTGTCACCGGGGTCGGCCAGCAGGCGGGCGATCAGCTCGAAGCCCTGTTGGGCGCCCTGGGTGATCAGGATCTGCTGTGGTTGGCAATTGACCGAGCGCGATAGACGCAGGTAGTCACACAGTGCCGTCTTGAGGGCGTGATGCCCGCCGTTGGTGGCGTAGCCGAAGGCGTCGAGACTGGCCTGGTGACGATGGCGCCGTAGCAGGCGCTGCCATGCCTCGCGCGGGAACAGATCGAGGGCGGGGACGCCCGGGGCGAAGGCATCCCGGGAGCTCTCCATCTCGCCGCAGCTCTCCAGCAGGCGCTGACCTCGCCGAGAATGCCAGCGGCTCGCCTGGATGGGGGCGCCGGGCAACGGGCTGGGTTCGGGCAGCGCCAAAGACGCCACGAATAGCCCGGCCCCCGGGCGCGCCTCGACGAAGCCTTCCGCCACCAGGCGGTCCATGGCGGCAAGCACCGTGTTGCGGCCGATGCCGAGGTCCGCGGCCAGCCGTCGAGACGAGGGCAGGGCGCTGGCGGCGGGCAAGCTACCTTGCTGTATCCACTCGCGCAGGGCCGCGTACAGGCGCTGGGGCAGCGAACCCGACGGGGCGGCGGCGGGTGGCGCCAGGCGCATGGCCAGCGCTTCGGTGATCCATTCGGCGTGACGGTGAAGGCTGGGCACTGGTTCCCCTTTTCTGGACAGTATTGGTTCTTATGGTGGGACCACTATTGCGCAAGACTGGGTGCCTGTCATCCCGACGAGCCGGTGCGCCTCTGGCCAGCCGGCGCACACGACCGCCAATGTGAAAGGTGACTCATGAACCATGTTCGTCCTGCCTGTATCGCCGATCTACAACCCCTGAGTGAGCTGCTCGATGGCTACAGGGTGTTCTATTCACAGGAAAGCGACATCCAGGCTGCCCGCGACTTTCTCCAGACGCGCCTCGCGCTCGCCGACTCGCGCCTGCTGGTCAGCGACAACGAGGGTGTGCTCGAAGGCTTCGTTCAGCTCTATCCGACGCTATCCACGGTACGGGTGGGACCGCGCTGGACCCTGGCCGACCTATTCGTGGCGCCCGAGGCGCGTGGCAAGGGGATCGGCCGTGAGCTGATGGAGGCCGCCGCGAACCTGGCGAGGGAGCAGGGCGTGGGCCAGTTGACGCTCAATACCCAGACCCACAACCACACCGCCCAGGCGCTGTATGAGTCACTTAACTGGCAACGCAACGACGCCTTCTACGCCTATACCCTGAACCTGGATGACCCTGCGGGCACATAAACTTCTACTTCTCGCAGTCAACATTGATGGATGCCAACCACTCTGAAGGAGCGCGTGACCCTTGTATCAGCCAAGACACTTCGCCATGACCGACGAAGACGCCAGGATGGCGGTGGTCCGAGCCTATCCCTTTGCGACCCTGGTCACCGACGGTGACCAGGGGGTGTGTATCGACCACCTGCCGCTGATGGTCGAGCAGACGTCACAGGGCGCGCTGGTGCTGCGTGGACATATCGCCCGCGCCAACGCCCTCTGGCGGCTGGGTGAGGGTGAGCGAGCAGACGCGGCAGCGATCGAGGCGGTGGCGATCTTTCATGGCCCCGACGCCTATATTTCGCCTGGCTGGTATCCCGACAAGCGCCGCCATGGTCGCGTGGTGCCGACCTGGAACTACCAGGTGGTGCATGCCCATGGTCGGCTCGTCTTCCCGCGTGAAAGCGATTGGCTCACCTCGCACCTGACGTCGCTGGTCGATCGCTTCGAGGCGGGCCGGGAAGCGCCCTGGGCGGTGGACGACGCCCCCGAAGACTACCTGGAGGGGATGCGTCGTGGCATTGTGGGGGTAGAGCTCGAGGTGACGCGCCTGGTGGGCAAACACAAGGCCAGCCAGCAAAAGCCGTTGGAAGAACGCGAGGGTATCCGCGAAGGCCTTCGAGAGGATGGGCGTTCGGCTCGTGACGCTGCCGTGCTGTGTGGAGATGATCCAGCGCCAAGGTACGAAGGCGATTGACCCCTTGGACTGGCATTCGAGATCGGGCGACTGGTGGGCAAGCACTTGGCTGACTAGTACAAGCCCGGCAGCACAAGCCCAAGAAGAACGAGAGGGTATCCGCGAAGGCCTTCGAGGGGATGGGTTTGCTGACCACGCCGCCGCCGTGCTCAGTGGCGACCCATGACGACGATCCTGCGTGCGGGTATGAACAACGATGGAGCAAGGACGCGAGATGAATGACTGCCTGAGACAGGCAACGCTGGAGGACGCCGAAACGCTGGCCGCCCTGGGGCGCCGCACCTTTTACCAGACCTTTGTCGACTTTTACTCCAAGGCGACCATGGAGCGCTATCTGAATGATGCCTTTGACCTTGGGCGGGTTCAGCGCGAGCTGGCCTGCCCGCAGTCGCGATTCTGGCTGCTGGAAGAGGCCGGCCACCGCGAGACGGGTGAAGCGGGAAAGGAGCGCGAGGGCGTTGCCAAGGGGCCCGTAGCGGTCGGCTATCTCAAGCTCAACTGGGGTGAGGCCCAGACCGATCTGAGCGAGCACAATGGTCTCGAGATCGAGCGCATCTATCTGCTGGCCGAGGCCCAGGGCCGAGGGCTTGGCAAGATGCTGTACGACAAGGCCATCACCGAGGCGCGAGAACAGGCCAGGGCCTTCGTCTGGCTGGGCGTGTGGGAAAACAATCATCCCGCCATCGCCTTCTATCGCTCCCGGGGCTTTGTCGAGGTAGGCACCCACAGTTTTCAGATGGGCGATGTGGTGGACAGGGATCTGATCATGCGGCGTGATCTCTGACGTAGCCATCGCCATCGCCATCGACCATAAGGTCCCATGGATAGAACATCGCTGCACCACGATACTGCGAGGCCACCATCAATGGACAACAACAAGACGAGGGAATCTCTGTGAGTTATCGAATTGCCACTATCGCTGGTGACGGTATTGGCCCGGAGGTGGCGGGCGCCACGGTGCAGGTACTGCAAGCGCTGCTGGGTAGCGACGTGCTGCGTTTCGACTGGCTCGACGGTGGAGCGGGGCACTATGACAAGACCGGCGAGGTGCTGCCCCAGTCGACGCTGGACGCCTGTCGGGCCAGTCACGCCATCCTGCATGGAGCCGCCGGGCTGCCGGGGGTGACCTACGACGACGGTACCGAGGTGGGCAACGACCTGCACCTCAAGCTGCGCTTCGGACTGGACCTTTACGCTAACGTGCGTCCGATCCGCCTGCTGCCCGGGGTCGAGTCGCCGCTGAGACACCATCAGCCCGGTACCATCGACTATGTCATCGTGCGCGAGAACACCGAAGGCCTCTACGCCAGCCGCGGCGCCGGGGTGGTGCTGCGAGACGAGATGGCCAGCGACAGCCTGGTGATCACCCGCAAGGGCACCGAGCGAGTCGCGCGCTTCGCCCTGGAGCTGTCACGGCGACGTCAGGGCGCACCGAAGGACGGCAAGCGGCGGCTCACCGTCTGCGACAAGGCCAACATCCTCAGAAGCTACGCCTTCTTCCGTCGGGTATGCGACGAGGTAGGCGCCGAGTTCAACGACGTCGAACTCGACTATGCCTACGTTGACGCCATGACGGTGCACTTGGTCAAGCGCCCGGACTTCTATGACGTGATCGTCGCCGAGAATCTGTTCGGTGACATCATCTCGGACCTGGGGGCGGCCACCGTCGGCGGGATGGGGGTGTCGCCGTCTGCCGAACTGGGCGATCGCCACGGTCTGTTCCAGGGGGCCCACGGCAGCGCCCCGGATATCGCCGGGCAGGACGCCGCCAACCCCATCGCCACCCTGTTGTCCGGGGCCATGATGCTCGAATGGCTGGCGGTGGAGCACGCCGACGATCGTTTGTCTGACGCCGCCGGTCGGTTGCGTCAAGCGGTGGACGGCGTACTGTCCGATGGCCGGTATCGGCCCCGGGAATTCGGCGGCGATACCGGCTGCAGCGCCTTTACCGAACAGGTGCTCCGCCAGCTCGAGGGCTAAGCCTTGTCGATGAAACGGTCTGGTGCTTGGCCCAGTGTCGGGTCCCAAGGGGGCTCATGGCGGGACACCCAGTCCGGTTCAGGTTCGATGTCTTCAAGGTAGTGCGCGCCAAGTGTTGCGAGAGACGTCGGTCGCGCAGACGGTCCTGGTCGGGTTGCTGGGGTGGCTAATCTGGCCACCCCTGGCCAATCTTGCACCAGATGTATTCTGGTCAATAGGAGAGCGTATGCCGGCCAATCATGCTCGAAACGTGGCGCTCACGCCTGAACTAGATGGTTTTATCGACGAACTTGTGGCCTCTGGGGATTACGCCAATGCCAGCGAAGTGCTACGAGCGGGGTTGCGTGCAGTCAAGGAACGTCGTGAGATTGCGCTCATCGGCTCTCGAATAGGTGTCGCGCTTGAGCAGCTTGATCGTGGAGAAGGTGTAACCGGTGATCCACGAAAAGTTCTGGGTAGTGTTCTCGAGGCTGCTCGAACTGGCGATGCTTCTTGACGTGATTGATTTATGCGCCGGCGGCACTTGCAAGCCTGAAAGATATTCTTCGTTGGACCCTATCGGAATTCGGCGAGGCGAGAGCCGAGCGGTATACGGCACAACTTGTTCACCGCCTTGAATCCCTGGCGGCGGGACATCCGCCCCATCCCAGGCCATGCTCGACACTATCGAGCACTGTTGGCCATGAATCTCACCTTCGCTACTTCCGTGAAGGTCGACACTATCTGATCTTGCGCGAGACGGACGAGACACTCGAACTTGTCGAAGTCTTCCACGAACGGATGAATGTGGACGCATGGCTACGTGCCTTGTCTCGGTGATGTTTTCGTATCGACTCCCATTTGCCTTCCGAGCAGACACCCCCCGTGTGTCGCTGAAAGGTGGCTGCGCTCGGAACACTTGTACTCGCCGCTGCCGTCATGCTGAGCCCTGCAAGTGAAGCGTCTCGATATAGGGCGCCCCTTTCTGGTGCCGGCCGTGGCGGGGTGCACCGCTGGTTGGCGCTGTGATGGTGCAGAAGCAGGGGGCGGGGGAGCGAAGTGCACCACATGTGGTGCAACGGTGCGCCCCGGTGGCGCGAGATGCTCTCTTGTGGCGCAAGGCGGGGTGGGTAAGCCCCCGTCTAGGCCGACGTAATGTCGGAATTTATAAATGTTTTATATGGCTGGCATGGGACTTGCTTGAAGTGGTGATGGAGGTCGACGTCGCAAGACGTCAGGCCTGAGCGATACAGCGGTTTTACCTGAACCGCCTGGCTCCCTCTCGACGATGGTCCATCACAACGACAAGGCAACCCCTGGAGGTTTCCCATGCCCACCGCTTCGATGTCTTCTACGCAGGTTTGTGCCCACCGTTCCAAAGCGCTTTCGACAGAGACGCTTTCCCGCAAGGCGCTGGCCAGCCTGGCCGTGTCCACGCTGTCGCTGGCCATCGCCGCACCGGCGCTGGCCCAGGAGGACCCGATCAAGGTCGGTATCCTGCACTCCCTGTCCGGCACCATGGCGATCAGCGAATCGACCCTGAAAGACACCATGCTGATGCTGATCGAGCAGCAGAACGAAGCGGGTGGCCTGCTCGGCCGCGAGCTCGAGCCGGTGGTGGTGGACCCGGCTTCCAACTGGCCGCTGTTTGCCGAGAAGGCCCGCGAGCTGCTGGCGCAGGAAGAGGTCGACGTGATCTTCGGCAACTGGACCTCGGTATCGCGCAAGTCGGTACTGCCGGTGGTCGAGGAGCTCAATGGCCTGCTGTTCTATCCGGTGCAGTATGAAGGCGAGGAGTCCTCCGAGAACGTCTTCTACACCGGCGCTGCGCCCAACCAGCAGGCGATTCCGGCGGTGGACTACCTCATGAACGAGGTCGGTGTTGAGCGCTGGGTGCTGGCCGGTACCGACTATGTCTATCCGCGCACGACCAACAAGATCCTCGAAGCCTACCTGAAGTCCCAGGGCGTGGCCGACGAGGACATCATGGTCAACTACACCCCCTTCGGTCATTCCGACTGGCAGAACATCGTCTCCGAGATCAAGCAGTTCGGTGGTGCCGGCAAGAAGACGGCGGTGGTCTCCACCATCAATGGTGACGCCAACGTGCCCTTCTACCGGGAGCTGGCCAACCAGGGCGTCGAGGCCTCGGACATCCCGGTGGTGGCCTTCTCGGTGGGCGAGCAGGAGCTGTCCGGTCTCGACACCGCGCCGCTGGTCGGCCACCTGGCGGCCTGGAACTACTTCATGAGCGTGGATGAAGACGTCAACTACGACTTCATCGACGCCTGGTACGACTACACCGGCGACGACAACGCCGTCACCAACGACCCCATGGAAGCCCACTATATCGGCTTCAACATGTGGGCCGAGGCGGTGCGCAAGGCCGAGACCACCGATGTAGATGCGGTCAAGGAAGCGATCATCGGTGTGTCGGTGCCCAATCTCACCGGTGGCTACGCCACCATGATGCCCAACCACCACATCACCAAGCCGGTGCTGATCGGCGAGATCCAGGACAACGGCCAGTTCTCGGTGGTGTGGCAGACCCCGTCCACCGTGGCCGGCGACGCCTGGTCCGACTATCTGGAAGGCTCCCGCGATCTGATCAGCGACTGGCGTGCTCCGCTTGAGTGCGGCAACTACAACGTGGTGCAGGGTAGCTGCGGTGGTGGCTCAGACGTCGCCTCCAGCGAATAGAACATAACGACAAGGGGCCGGTGTGCACGGCGCACCGGCCCGGATCACGCCAACCCTGCCCGTGGTGCCGTCGGCACCCGGGTGTCTCAAGGGACCTCACCATGAATTTAATTGCAGGTCGTCACTGGCTGAGCGCGCTGGTGCTGCTTTGCCTCGTCGCCCTGGGGCTGGGCCAGGCTTGGGCTCAGGACGCCGGCGCTTCCGAGGCCGCTTCTTCCGACCAGGGGCCAGCGCTGTTGTCGGCGCTGGCCGAGTCCAGCTTCCGCGACAAGGAAGCGGCCATCGACGCCATCGCCGAGAGCGGTGACGAGCGCGCCCGGCGCTGGCTCGAGAGCTTTGCCGAGGGCAAGCTCGCCCGCGTCAAGGACAGCGGCGCTATCGTCGTGGTACTGGAAAATCGCGGTCGCAACTGGCCCGTGGCCGACGCCCTGACGCTGGAGCCGGCCGGCGAAATATCGCGCCGCGAGCTCGACCGCGTCTCCATCAACAACAGTCTCAGGGGCTATCTGGACAGCACCCTGGCGCTGATCGACCTGCGTGTCGACGACCCTGCCCAGCGGCTGGCGGCGGCGCGGGATCTGCTGGGCGAGGTCGAGGCCGACGCCGTCGAGTCGCTGAGCGAGCTGGCCGCCGCCGAGAGCGACCCCGAGGTGGCCGCGACCCTGGAGCAGGCCATCGCCATCGCACGGGTCGAACAGGGGGACGTGGCGGCGGTCGAGGCGCTGTCCGGTAGCCTCAATGGCCAGGCCAGGGCCGCGCTGATGCAGGCCAGCCGCAGCGACGATGTAGCGCTGGCGGAAGCTGCCCAGGCGGCGCTGGCCGAAAGCGAGCAGGCGCTCAAGCTCAACCGCGCCGCCGAGACGCTCTACTTCGGTCTGTCGCTGGGCTCGGTGCTGGTACTGGCGGCGATCGGCCTGGCTATCACTTTCGGCGTCATGGGGGTGATCAACATGGCCCACGGCGAGCTGATCATGCTGGGGGCCTACACCACCTGGGCGATGCAGCAGCTGTTGCCGGGGCAGCCGGGGCTTGCGCTGCTGCTGGCGATTCCGGCGGGCTTTCTGGTGGCGGCGCTGGTGGGTGTGGCCATCGAGCGAGGCGTCATCCAGTTCCTCAAGGGGCGTCCGCTGGAAACCCTGCTGGCGACCTTCGGCGTCAGCCTGATCCTGCAGCAGCTGGTGCGCACCCTGATCTCACCGCTCAACCGTACCGTGGTGACGCCCGAGTGGATGAGCGGCTCGCTGGTGATCAACGAGGCGCTGTCGCTGACCCTCAATCGCCTCTATGTGCTGGGCTTCGCCATCCTGGTGTTTGCCGCCCTGATGCTGGTGATGCGCCGCACCCGGCTGGGGCTGGAGGTACGCGCGGTGACGCAGAATCGTGCCATGGCACGCTCCATGGGCATTCGCGCGACCCGCGTCGACATCCTGACCTTCGCGCTGGGGTCGGGGGTGGCTGGCCTTGCGGGGGTGGCGCTGTCACAGCTCACCAACGTCGGTCCCAACCTCGGCCAGAACTACATCATCGATTCCTTCATGGTGGTGGTGTTCGGCGGGGTCGGCAATCTGTGGGGCACCCTGGTGGCGGGGCTCTCGCTGGGGGTGATCAATCAGGTGCTGGAGCCCTGGGCCGGGGCGGTACTGGCCAAGATCCTGGTGCTGGTGTTCATCATTCTGTTCATTCAAAAGCGCCCGAGGGGACTCTTTCCCCAGAAGGGCCGCGCGGCGGAGGGCTGAGCGATGCCATCATCCCGACTATGGCTGGCTCGCCCGTTCGGCGAGCGGTCGACCCTGATCTTCCTGGCGGTGCTCGGTGCCACCATGGCGCTGGTGGTGGCGGCAAATCTGCTGCTGGCGCCGGAGCACCCGCTGCACGTCTCCACTTATACCGTTACCTTACTGGGCAAGTACCTGTGCTATGCGCTGCTGGCGGTGGCGGTGGATCTGGTCTGGGGTTACCTGGGGATTCTCAGCCTGGGCCATGGCGCTTTCTTCGCCCTCGGCGGCTACGCGATGGGCATGTACCTGATGCGCCAGATCGGCGACCGCGGTGTCTACGGCGATCCGCTGCTGCCGGACTTCATGGTATTCCTCGACTGGGACAGCCTGCCCTGGTACTGGCTTGGCTTCGACATGGCCGGTTTTGCCTTTGTGATGGTGCTGCTGGCGCCGGGCCTGCTGGCGCTGGTGTTCGGCTTCCTGGCGTTCCGTTCGCGGGTCACCGGGGTCTACCTGTCGATCATCACCCAGGCGCTGACCTTTGCGCTGATGCTGGCGTTCTTCCGCAACGAGATGGGCTTTGGCGGCAACAACGGCCTGACCGACTTCAAGGAACTGCTGGGCTTCGACCTGTCCGCCGACGCCACACGACTGGGGCTGTTTATCGCATCCGGCGTAGCGCTGGCGCTGGGTTTCCTGCTGTGTCGAGCCATCGTGGTCAGCAAGCTTGGGCGGGTCTGCGTGGCGGTGCGCGACGCCGAGTCCCGCACCCGCTTTCTCGGCTACCGGGTGGAGCGCTATCAGCTTTTCGTGTTCGTCGTCTCGGCCATGCTGGCCGGGGTCGCCGGCGCCCTCTATGTGCCCCAGGTGGGCATCATCAACCCCAGCGAGTTCTCGCCGCTGTTCTCCATCGAGGTGGTGGTGTGGGTGGCGCTGGGTGGCCGTGCCACCCTCTATGGCGCGGTGATCGGTGCGCTGGCGGTGAACTACGCCAAGAGCGTGTTCACCGGGGTGATGCCGGAGGCCTGGTTGTTCGCGCTCGGTGCGCTGTTCGTGCTGGTGACGGTGCTGCTGCCCCAGGGCATCGCCGGGCTTTTGTCACGCTCTCGCCAGCAAGGCAGCGACGATGACAGTGACACGCAAACCGACACGCCAACCGACACGCTGGATGCAACCCCCAGGGAGGCCACCTCATGAGCTTTCTTCAGAGCCTGGCCGATCGCGATCGGGTCTTCGACTTCCTGGTCCCGGAACAATCGCCGGTCGACGTACGCCACGGCCCGATCCTCTATCTCGAGGACGTGTCGGTGAGCTTCGACGGCTTCAAGGCCATCAATGATCTCAACCTGACCATCGACGACGGCGAACTGCGCTGCATCATCGGCCCCAACGGGGCCGGCAAGACCACCATGATGGACATCATCACCGGCAAGTCGCGCCCGGATCAGGGCAGCGTGTGGTTCGGCAGCCGCCACAACCTGTTGACCAAGAACGAGCCGGAGATCGCCCGGCTCGGCATCGGACGCAAGTTCCAGAAGCCCACGGTGTTCGAGGCGCTGACGGTGTTCGAGAACCTCGAGCTGGCGATGGCCATGGACAAGAGTCTGTGGCCGACCCTCAAGGCGCGCATGACCGGGGAGGTGCTGGCGCGAATCGAGGAGGTGCTCGAGACGGTGGGCCTGGCGTCGCTCAGTCGCCGCCAGGCGGGCATCCTGTCCCACGGACAGAAGCAGTGGCTCGAGATCGGCATGCTGTTGATGCAGCGCCCTCGACTGTTGCTGGTCGACGAGCCGGTGGCGGGGATGACCGAGCAGGAGATGGAGCGTACCGCAGAGCTGTTGTTGAGCCTCGCCGGCAAGCACTCGGTGGTGGTGGTGGAGCACGACATGGGCTTTGTGCGTTCGATCGCCCGCACGGTGACGGTGCTGCATCAGGGTTCGGTACTGGCCGAGGGCAGTATGGACAAGGTGGCAAGCGACCCCAGGGTGATCGAGGTCTACCTGGGTGGCGACGAGGAGGCGGCATGATCGGACTGGAGCGGGTACCTCAGCAGTCTTCGGTAAGAGCGCTGTACTGGGCGGACGGCGCATCCCGCGGCAGGCTGGCCACGCTGTGGGCGAAGGTCTGCGGCCGGTGGGCGCGAGAGACAGGCAAGGAGGTGGATCGATGCTGAGCATTCGCGGGCTCAATCAGTTCTATGGCGAGAGCCATACCCTGTGGGATCTCGATCTCGACGTGCCCAGGGCGGCCTGTACCTGTGTGCTGGGTCGTAATGGCGTCGGCAAGACCACCCTGATGAAGGCGATCATGGGCGAGGTGCCGATCACCGGCGGTGAGCTTCACTACGCCGACGGTGTCGCGCTGGAGAAGCGTCGCCTCGAGGATCGCTCACGCCTGGGCGTGGGCTATGTGCCCCAGGGACGCCAGATCTTTCCGCTGATGACGGTGGAGGAGAACCTGCGCACTGGCCTTGCCGCCCGTGGTGATGGCCTGCGCCAGGTGCCCGAACGGATCTATGAGCTGTTCCCGGTACTCAAGGAGATGCGTCACCGGCGTGGCGGCGATCTGTCCGGCGGTCAGCAGCAGCAGCTGGCGATCGGGCGCGCCCTGGTGATCGAGCCGAAGCTGTTGATCCTCGACGAGCCGGGGGAGGGCATCCAGCCCAATATCGTCGCCCAGATCGGCGAAGTCATCCGTCGGTTGATCGCCGATGATGGGCTGACCGTGCTGCTGGTGGAGCAGAAACTGCCCTTTGCCCGTCGCTTCGCCGACCACTTCGCCATCCTCGATCGCGGGCGGAGAGTCGCCGTCGGTGATATCGGTGAGCTCGACGACGCCGTGGTGAAGCGCTACCTGACCGTCTGAGCGGTAGCGCGTCAATCAGGATGAATCGCTGCACATCAATGGTGCGCAATCGTAAGGTTGCGCACTTTTTTTGTGCGCTACCAAAGGCGTGCTTTTCTCTGGTGCAATCCTTGGTTGTTCTATAAGAAATTGAAAATTAAGTAGAAAAATAGAGATTCGAGAAGCTGGTACGGGGCTTGCACCTTGATTGGGCAATGGTGGTGGCCTTTTTTACTTTCGCTTGCCACGCCGACTCGACGGACCGCCCGGGAGAGCCATGAGCGCGCAGACAACACAGGATTCGACCGATCGGCACGGCCATCGCTTCGACGCGGGACGGCGCTGGGAGGCCAGCCTCGATCTCGGCTTTCGCCATGATGGCCAGGCCACTCGCCTCTATCGGGTGGATCATCGCGGCCCCCTGCGGGTGCAGCGTCCCTTCTACCCCGAAGGCCGCGACGGCACCTGCCACGTCTATCTGCTGCATCCCCCGGGGGGGCTGGTCAGCGGCGATATCCTGGATATCCAGGCGCGGGTGGGCGCGGGCGCGCGGGCGCTGCTGACCACACCGGCGGCCAACAAGCTGTATCGGGCCGACCGCAACGCCGTGGCCTGGTCCCAGCGCACTCGTCTGGTGGTCGAGGAGGGCGGGCTGCTCGAGTGGTTGCCCCAGGAAACCATCGCCTTCGACGGCTCGCGAGGGGTGCAGGCCACCGAGATCGAGCTTTCCGGCAGCGCCCGCTGCCTGGGCTGGGAGGTGCTGGCGCTGGGCCGGCCGGCCAGTGATCTGCCGTTTGCCAGCGGCCACCTCGAACAGCGCTTCCGGTTATCCCGGGACGGACGACCACTGTGGATCGAGCGCCAGCCCCTCGACCCTGACCATCGTCGTTTTCACGGCGCCTGGGGGCAGCGAGGGTGCAGCGTCCAGGCAACCCTGTGGGCGGTCGGGCTCGAAGACGAGTCCGCGGCGATCGAACGTCTGCGCCAAGGGTTGGGGCAGGGAGGGAATGACCTTGCCGGCAGTCCCGGCGCTGGTGAAGCCGAGCGCTGGGCCGTCACCGTACGTGATGGCGTCCTGCTGCTGCGCTACCTCGGTCACTCGCGGCGCGAGGCCTGGTCGCTGTGCGAGGCGGCCTGGACGTTGCTGCGTCCGATGCTGATGGATCGCGAGGCCTGTGTGCCACGCATCTGGTTTACCTGAATGTCATGCCGGGCGGGACAGGCGACCCCTGGCCACCCTGACCAACATCGAGGATGAAAGGATGGAGCTGACACCGCGTGACAAGGACAAGCTCTTGCTGTTTACCGCTGGCCTGGTGGCCGAGCGGCGACGCGCCAAGGGGCTCAAGCTGAACTATCCCGAGGCGGTGGCCTTGATCAGCTGCGAGATCATGGAGGGTGCCCGGGAAGGCCTGAGTGTGGCCGAGATGATGAGCCGAGGGCGCCAGATACTGGGGCGTGACGAGGTGATGGAAGGGGTGGCGGAAATGGTCGACGAGGTGCAGGTCGAGGCCACCTTTCCCGACGGCACCAAGCTGGTAACGGTGCACAACCCGATCTCGTGACGCTGCCAGGCCCCGGCTTGATCCGGGGGCGACGCGACAGGCTCATACGCTGATACCAATAGGGAGGGCGCGGGATGATCCCCGGAGAATACCAACTGAAGGACGGTGACATCGCCCTGTGCGAGGGTCGCGACAGGGTCACGCTGGAGGTGGCCAATCGCGGAGATCGACCGATTCAGGTCGGATCCCACTATCACTTCGCCGAGACCAACCCGGCACTGGCGTTCGATCGCGACAGGGCGCGGGGCTTTCGTCTGGACGTGGCCGCCGGCAGCGCGGTGCGCTTCGAGCCGGGGCAGAGCCGTGAGGTCACCCTGGTGAGCTTCGCCGGACGTCGTCATATCTACGGCTTTCGCGGTGAAGTCATGGGCGCGCTGGACGATGCCGGTGCACCCAGCGGCGACAGCGGCCAGGAGGACGCCCGATGAAGATCAGTCGTCAGGCTTATGCCGACATCTATGGCCCCACCGTCGGAGACCGGGTGCGCCTGGGAGACACCGAGCTGTGGATCGAGGTAGAGAAGGACGCCACCCACTACGGCGACGAGGTCAAGTTTGGTGGTGGCAAGGTCATTCGTGACGGTATGGGGCAGAGCCAGCGTCTCGACCAGACGGTGATGGACACCGTCATCACCAATGCCCTGATCCTTGACTGGTGGGGCATCGTCAAGGCCGACGTGGGCCTTCAGGCGGGTCGCATCGCCGCCATCGGCAAGGCCGGCAATCCAGACACCCAGCCGGACGTCACCATCGTGATCGGACCCGGCACCGAGGTCATCGCCGGCGAGGGCAAGATCCTCACCGCCGGCGCCATCGACGCCCACGTGCACTTCATCTGTCCGCAGCTGGTGGACGAGGCCCTGGCCAGCGGCATCACCACCATGCTGGGGGGCGGTACCGGGCCTGCCACCGGATCGAACGCCACCACCTGCACGCCGGGGGCCTGGCACATCCACCAGATGCTCAAGGCCTGCGACAGCCTGCCGATGAACATCGGTCTGCTCGGCAAGGGCAACGCCAGCCTGCCTGAAGCGCTGGAGGCCCAGATCGAAGCGGGCGCCATGGGGCTCAAGCTGCACGAGGACTGGGGGACCACCCCGGCCTCCATCGATACCTGCCTGAGCGTGGCCGAGCGCTACGACGTGCAGATCGCGATCCACACCGACACCCTCAACGAGTCCGGTTTCGTCGAGGACACCCTGGCGGCGTTCAAGCAGCGCGGCATCCATACCTACCATACCGAAGGCGCCGGGGGCGGCCACGCACCGGACATCATCACCGCCTGCTCGAAGGACTATGTGCTGCCGTCGTCGACCAACCCGACCCGGCCTTACACGGTGAACACCGTCGACGAGCACCTGGACATGCTGATGGTGTGTCATCACCTCGACCCCAACATTCCCGAGGACGTGGCTTTCGCCGATTCGCGCATTCGCCGCGAGACCATCGCCGCCGAGGACATCCTGCATGACCTCGGCGTCATCTCGATGATCGCCTCGGATTCCCAGGCCATGGGACGCGTCGGTGAGGTGGTGTGCAGGACCTGGCAGACCGCTCACAAGATGAAGGTGCAGCGTGGTTTACTGCCGGAAGATCAAGAACGTGGCGCCGACAACCTGCGTGCCCGCCGGTATGTGGCCAAGTACACCATCAACCCCGCCATCACCCACGGCCTGGCCGATGAGATCGGTTCAGTCGAGGTGGGCAAGCTGGCCGACCTGGTGCTGTGGGATCCGGCCTTCTTCGGCGTCAAGCCGGCGCTGGTGCTCAAGGGGGGAATGATCGCCATGGCACCCATGGGCGACCCCAATGCCTCTATCCCGACACCCCAGCCGGTGCACTACCGTCCGATGTTCGGAGCGCTGGGCCAGGCCGCCGCAGCGACCCGGGTGAGCTTTGTCTCTCAGGCCGCGCTGGATGCGGGGCTCAAGGATCGGCTGGGGCTTCAAAGCCGCCTGGTGGCTTGCCGGGATGTGCGTGCGGTGCGCAAGGGCGACATGAAGCTCAATGACCGTTGCCCGGATCTCAAGGTCGACGCCCAGACCTACGAGGTCACCTGCGATGGCGAGCTTCTGACCTGTGAACCGCTGGACGTGCTGCCGTTGGCCCAGCGCTATCACCTTTTTTGAGTCAGCGATGATGACGGTTTTCGACAGTGCCGCTGACAGTACCAAGGAGTCATCCATGAGTTCGCTATTGTCGCTGACCCGCCGGCTCGGGCCGTTGCCCGTCGGCGATGGGCAAGACGGCGTCCAGGACACCCTGACCCTGAGCTACGACGATCGCATCAAGGGGCGCCTGCGGGTGACCCTGGACAGTGGGCGTGCGGCGGGTCTGTTTCTCGAACGCGGGCCGGTGCTGCGCCACGGCGACGGTCTTCAGGCCGAGGACGGCAGCCGCGTCCGGGTCATCGCTGCGCCGGAACCGGTGGTGACCGCCTGGGTCGCGCCGGGGCCGGACGCTGGCCTTGCGTTGGCTCGGTTGTGCTACCACCTGGGCAACCGTCACGTGACCCTCGGTATCGGCGAGGGCGAGTACCAGGGTGACGCCTGCTGCTACGTGCGCTTTGCGCCGGACCATGTGCTGGAAGAGCTGGCCGAGCGGCTTGGTGCGCGGCTCGAGCACCACCAGGCACCCTTCGATCCCGAGCCGGGCGCCTACACCATGGGTGGGCATTCGCATGGGCATTCGCACAGTGATTCTCATGACCATGGGCACGGGCATTCGCACGAGCATTCGCACGGGCATGGCCATTCACACGGCTCGTCACATGGCTCTTCACACGGCTCTTCACATGGCTCTTCACACAGCCACGCTCAGGAGATCACCTGATGGCCGGGATCGAGTCTGCGTCACAGGCGCACGATGATCTGGCCCTGCTGGGGCTGCTGCAGCTGGTCAGCCCGGCGTTGCCGATCGGCGCCTTCGCCTGGTCCCAGGGGCTCGAGAGCGCCTTCGAACTGGGCTGGGTTCACGATGAGAAGAGTCTTGGCGACTGGCTCGAGGGCGTGCTGGAAGATGGCCTGGCGGTGGCGGAACTGCCTGCCCTGGCGCGACTCGTCGAGGGCTGGCAGCAAGGCAACGAAGGCGTGGTTGCGCACTGGGATTGCTGGCTGGGGGCGGTACGCGAGACCCGAGAGCTGCGCGAAGAGGATCGCCAGCTGGGCGCGTCGCTGGTGCGCCTGATGCGCAGCCTGGGGCTGGCGCCCGAGGCCGGGCTGCCTGACGAGCCTGGCTATGTGACCGCCTTCAGCGCCCTGGCGGTAGCCCGCGGGTTGCCGCCGCGACAGGCCATGCTGGGGTTTGCCTGGGCCTGGCTCGAGAACCAGCTGGCGGCAGCCTGCAAGGCGCTGCCGCTCGGGCATACCGCGGCCCAGCGACTGGTCGAGCGGCTGCGTCCGGCGCTGGTCGAGGCGGTGGGGCGTGCCCTGATCATCGACGATGACGACATGGGGCCGGCGCTGCCGGGGCTCGCCCTGGCCAGCGGCCTGCACGAAACCCAGTACTCGCGGCTGTTTCGCAGCTGAGCGAGTGACAACGATGCCATCGATACCGGGGTATCGACGGCGCCATTCTCCGGTCTTCGACACGTCGGGGAATGGCCTTACATGACAGGCAGGAGAACACCATGACCACTTCAACCACTCCCTCCCAGTGCCTGCGCGTCGGCGTGGGCGGCCCGGTGGGCTCGGGCAAGACGGCGCTGCTCAAGCAGCTGTGTCGGGCCCTGCGTGATCACTACGATATCGCCGTGGTGACCAACGACATCTACACCAAGGAAGACGCCGACTTCCTGACCCGCAACGAGGCGCTGTCGCCGGATCGCATCCTCGGCGTCGAAACCGGCGGCTGTCCGCACACCGCGATCCGCGAGGACGCCTCGATGAACCTGGCGGCCATCGACGAGCTGCACCGCCGCCATCCTGGGCTCGAACTGGTGCTGGTGGAGTCCGGCGGCGACAACCTGTCGGCCACCTTCAGTCCTGAGCTGTCGGACCTGACGCTCTACGTCATCGACGTCTCCGCGGGTGACAAGATCCCGCGCAAGGGCGGGCCGGGCATCACCAAGTCGGATCTGTTGATCATCAACAAGATCGACATTGCCGAGCAGGTGCATGCTTCGCTGGAGGTGATGGACCGTGACTCGCGCAAGATGCGTGGCGAACGTCCTTTCGTCTTCACCAATCTGTATGACGGCGTCGGTCTCGACACCATCATCGGTTTCATTCTCGAGCGGGGCATGTTGCCCGACCGGCGAGCCGAGGCAGTGGAAGCCTGAATCGCCCGTTACCACGCAGCCGAAGCGTTGCGTTCTCAGTCAACAAGGAGTCTGTCATGACACAGCGTTCTCGTGTTTCTTCCCGTTCCCTGGCGATCGCCGGCGCCATGGCCGCTGGCCTTGTCGCACCGCTGGCGCTGGCGCACCCCGGCCACGGCGTCGAGCATGGCGGCCTTGCCGCCGGCCTGATGCACCCCTGGTTGGGGCTCGATCACCTGCTGGCGATGGCGGCTATTGGCCTGTGGAGTCTGGGGCAGGGGGCAGCCATGCGACGCTTTACCCCGCTGATGGCACTGGCTGGCATGCTGGCCGGGGCTGGTCTGGCGCTGTCCGGCGCGCTTCCCGCCGGCGCCTTGCCCGGTGTGGAAGGGGGAATTGCGCTGTCGGTGCTGATCGCCGGGGTCATGGTGGCGGCGCTGATGCGTCTGCCGGCAGCGCTTGGCGGAGGCCTGGTGATCGCCCTGATGACGATGCATGGCATCGCCCACGGCGCCGAGATGCCTGCAGCCGCCTCACTCGTCGCCTACGTGGTGGGCTTTTCGGCCTCGACGCTTGCCATCACCATGCTGGCGCGGGTGCTGGGTGGCCGGCTGGCCAGCCGCGAACAGCGCCTGGTGCGTGCCCTCGGCGCCGCCATCGCGGTCTGCGGTGGGGTGCTGGCGCTGAGCTGAGCGATCTCCCACTGACCGTCGATGGTCTCTCGCGCCCGGCCCTGTGCCGGGCGCGAGCGTTTGAGGCTGCTGCATCGCCCTGCCTGCGACGGCGGAGACGGGTACGTGTTTGGGTGAAACGTTTTGGGCTATGCTCGTGCGCCACGGATGAATTCGCCAAGAGGACGCTATGGCCAGGCTGGGACGCACGATCAAATGGAGCGGGGCAGTACTGCTGGTCGCCTGGGCGGGGATGGGGCTGTGGCAGAGTATCAAGCCACTACCGGAAAACGTCGGCAAGGCCTGGCCCGAGCGGCCAGTGGGCGAGGTCGAATTTCTCGCCGATCGAACCTGGTATGACGAGGGTGGCCGCCGTCATCTTGATCAGCACATCTTTGACGAAGCGGTGGCGATGATCGAGGGTGCCCGCCGGCTGATCGTCGTCGACATGTTCCTGTTCAATCGCCTCGAGGGCAGTGGCGGGGGCGACTTTCTGCCCCTGGCCGAACGCCTTGCCGATGCGCTGATCGCCGCCCGCCAGCGCCAACCGGCGCCGCGAGTGGTAGTGATCACCGACCCCCTAAATACTCTCTATGGAGGCCAGCGGGTGCCGCTCTATCAGCGCCTCGAGGCGGCGGGGGTCGAGCTTGCCATCACCCGTCTCGATCGCCTGCGCGCCTCCAACCCGCTGTGGTCAGGCCTTTGGCATCTGGGACTGGATCGGCTTGGCAACGACCCGGACGGGGGCTGGCTGCCCAATGCCTTCGGTGGCGAGCCGGTGACCCTGAGAAGCTACCTGGCGCTGCTCAATTTTCGCGCCAATCATCGCAAGACGCTGACGGTGGATCACGCCGAAGGGTGGTCGACACTGATCACCTCGGCCAATCCTCACGACGGCAGCAGCCTGCACTCCAACGTGGCGCTGAGGATCGATGGGCCGGTGGCCCGTGACGTCATCGCCTCCGAGGCCGAGGTGGCGTCCTGGTCCGGCGTCGAGGTATCGCAGTCGCCAGCGCCCGAGGCCGAGCCATCGGATGGCGCGATGGCGCAACTGCTGACCGAAGCCGCCATCCGTGACGCCGTGCACGCTCAGGTCGATGACACCGTCGCTGGCGATCGGCTGGATGTCGCCGCTTTCTACGTCGCCCACCGCGGGGTGGTCCAGGCGCTGAAGGAGGCCAGCGAGCGAGGAGTGGCGGTTCGGGTGCTGCTTGACCCCAATCGTGAGGCCTTCGGTTTCGAAAAGGGAGGCCTGCCCAACCAGCCGGTGGCCGAAGAGCTGTTGGACGCGGGCGTTCAGGTGCGCTGGTGTGTCACCGACGGTGAGCAGTGCCACAGCAAGGTGGTGCTGGTGAGAAGGGGTCCGGCGCAGGACGAGCTGGCAGACGCCGTGATTCTGGGCTCGGCCAACCTGACCCGACGCAATCTCGACGATTTCAATCTTGAAAGCAGCGTCTTGCTAAAAGGGCGAGGGGTCGCCGCCATCGACGAAATCGGCGCCTGGTTCGACCAGCGCTGGGACTCGAGCGACGGACGTCGAACCAGCCGAGCCTGGGCGCCGCGGGACGAGGCTGGCTGGTTCGATGGCTGGCGCTATCGATTGATGGAGGCCAGCGGCCTGTCCACCTTCTGACCTCGCTGGTGGGCTGTGCAGGACGGTGGAGATACCGACGCGGGAGCAGGATGTGCCTCGACCGGCCAGCTTGACAGTCCGCCACCCCGCGACCATGTTTCACACGCTGGCCGACGCTCGATTTGACACAATTTCGAGCTCGGCGTGGCGACATCGCAACGCCCGTGTCGGGCACAAGGAGAGTCTTCGATGGAAAAGTTCTGGTTGGTGGTAAAGGTCGTGATTCTGGCGCTGATCGCCATCCTGGTGGTGCAGAACATCGAGATGGTGCAGGTGAAACTGCTCGGCTGGACCATTGCCATGCCGATGGCCCTGCTGGTGGTGGTGATCTACCTGCTGGGCATGATCAGCGGTCGCGGCCTGATGGGGCTGATTCGTCGCCTGCAGGGCAAGGAGCCGCAGCGCCGCTGAGGGCATCGACCCGCGAGCGCTTGCGAGGGTCCTGGTGCCAGGGCAGGCCGAGGCGGCAGTTGTGCTCGAGCTCTGCGATGACCTGGGCGCCCAGCAGCAGGATCACGGCGCCGATCTCGAGGCTCAGCAGCACCACGATCAGGGTCGCCAGGGGGCCGTAGACCGCGCTTACCAGTGACAGGTTGGCGAAGTAGTAGACCAGGGCGATCCTGACCCCTTCCCACATCAGGGCGGCGGCAAAGCCCCCGGCCAGGGCGCGCCTCAGGGAAATGCGTACCACCGGCAGGACCTTGTAGATGGCGCTGAACAGCAGGAAGACGCCGACGAAGCTGGTCAGGTTGAGGGCCGGCTCCGACAGCGAGGCCATGGGCAGCTCACGGCCGTATAGCGCCATCCACAGTCCATTGAGGGTGCTGGCCAGGCTGACCGCCATGGCCAGCGCCAGCAGCGCCGCACTCAGCACCAGCATGAAGGCGTAGGGCAACAGGAAGGACACCCAGAGGCTGCGGGTGCCCTTGACGTCGGGCTTTCTGAAGATCAGCGCCAGGGCGTCTTCCAGCATGCGAAAGGCGAAGGAGCTGAAGATCAGCAGCACAGGGATGCCGTAGATGCCGATCGCGTCGCGGGAGTCCAGCAGTGCGCGCACCGACTCCAGCATCACCTCGGCGTGGGTAGGGGCGATGTGGCGTGCCTGCATGGCGATCACATTGAGCAGCTGCTGCTCGTCAACGACCTGAGCCATCGCCACCACCATCAGTGCGAACAGCGGAATGGTGGACAGCAGAATATTGAAGCCGACCCCGCCCGCCAGCAGCATTCCCCGATTGTGCAGAAAGTGGGTCAGCACCCGCCACATGAAGAAGGCGAGCCGTGGCAGCAGAGTAAAGACGGCGTGTTGGTACCAGCGCGGTGCTGTCATGGGCCCGAATCGTCCTTGAGGGATAGGGCATGATACGCTGGGAGCCAGTGTCAGCGTCAAACCCTTGCCCAACCAGATGGTCTAAGGGCGGGGGTACGCCGGGAGGAACGAGTGGCATCTGCAGACCAGGAATCCCGCACCGAATCCGACGCCAGGCTGATCTACGATGGACAGTGTCCATTGTGTCGGAGCTTCGTGTCGCGCTACGGACTGTCCAAGGGACGGCTGGAACTTGTTGATGCGCGCCATCACCCCGAAGAGGTCCGGCGTCTGGAGCGTCTGGGCTGTCGCCTGGACGAGGGTATGGTGCTGGAGCTCGGCGACGAGCGCTACCATGGTGATCAGGCGGTACGTATGGCGGCAGTGGCCGGGCGAGGTCGAGGTCCGCTGTCGCGTGGGATGCTGTGGTGGCTGTCGTCGAGACGGCGAGCACGCCTCAGCTATCCGCTGCTCAAGGCCGTTCGTCGTGTCATGCTCAAGGGGCTCGGCGTCGGTCCGATCAGGCCTTGAAGTGTGTCGCTCTCACCGGATGGGGCCGCCGACGGCCTGGCGTTGAGCATCAACATTGAGCATCGGCAACGGGCATCAGCACTGGGTATCAGCACCGGGCATCGGCACCGACCAGCGATACTGGTCACCAACGCCGTTCATCTACCGTTATTTATCACAAGCCACCAGGAGGGAGGCAAGATGCAACTAAGTCGACGTCTGTCGGTCCCTCATAGCGAGATCGCCATGAGTGCGATTCGTGCCCAGGGAGCCGGCGGCCAGAACGTCAACAAGGTCGCCTCGGCGATTCATCTGCGCTTCGATATTCAGGCATCGTCGTTGCCTGACGACGTCAAGGAGCGCCTTTTGGCGCTCAATGATCATCGCATCACCCAGGACGGAGTGGTGATCATCAAGGCCCAGTCGGAACGCACCCAGGAGGCCAACCGCGCAGCGGCACTGGCGAGGCTGAAATCGCTGTTGCAGCAGGGACTGGTGATTCCCAAGGCGCGTCGCGCCACCCGGCCCAGCAAGGCGGCCAAGCGGCGTCGCCTCGAAGGCAAGAAGCAGCGGGGCAAGCTCAAGTCGCTACGCGGCAAGCCGGAGACGTAGCGCATCGAACAGTCGCTGCATCCTGAACGCTTGTGAGGGCGGCTTTCCGCAGACTCCTGCGCTTCGCTAATGGGGCTCGACGCTCTGCGGAAAACATGCTCGGATAGGGTACACGGCAATTTTCTAATGCTCGCTAGCGCGTATTTTTGATGGAGCACACCCCTGACGCGCCCGCAGTCAGGCAGTATGCTGTGATCACTTTGGTCCTCGAACCTCAGGACCCGTCCCACCCCAAGGGAGACCCCCGAATGGAAGAGATCAATCCCGACAAGGACAACAACACCGAGAAGGATGGCAACACCTCCGAGGCGACCCAGTCTTCAGCCTCCGGCAAGGATGCCAAGGAGCTGTTCAAGGACAACCGCGTCAAGGGCCTGGCGGCGGTGGCCGGCGTCAGCCTGATCTGGGCCATCGGTGCCCAGCTCAGCGCCAGTTCCAACGGCGAGGCACGCACTGCCCTGACCAAGGAACTCGATGCCAGCGAGTCACGCGTCGAGACCTTGCGCGAGCAGGTGTCCGGGCTGGAGGAGAGCCAGGCTACCCTGGAAGCCCAGCGTGCCGAGCTCGAGAGCCAGGTATCCCAGTGGGAAGAGGCCGAGACCTCGCTTGAGGAAATGCGTGCCCAGCTCGAAACCCTGAAGGCCGAGGAGGCCGAAGCGCGTACCGCCCAGGCGGCAGCCGAAGAGCAGGCCGCCCAGGTACAGGCCGATCTGAAGGAACTCGAATCCACCCAGGCATCCTTGCAGTCCGACCTGGTGGCGGCGCGCAATCGTCTGGAAGAGGCGCAGAACGAACAGCAGCAGCTGGTGGAGCGTCGTGATTCGCTCAAGTCCGAGGCTGAGTCCTTGACCGGTGAGGTCGATGACGCCGAGAAGCGCCTGAGTGATCTGGAAAGCTCCATCGAAGAGAAGCAGAGCGCCGTCGGTTCACTCGAGGAAGAAGTGGCGAGCCTCGAGAGCCAGCAGCAGGAGGCGCAGAAGCAGGCCGAGCAGGCCCAGGCCCGCCTCGAGCAGACGCTGGCCAGCACCGCCGAGCAACGCGAGCAGGCCGAGGCGCGTGTTCGCCAGGCCGAGTCCCGTGCCGAGGAAGCGGTCGCCCGCCGCGATGAGCTGCAGTCCAGGATCGATGAACTCGAGGCCCGTGCCGACGAGCGTCGCCAGCGTCTGGCTCGTCTCAACAATCAACTCGACACCTGGCGCATCGAGCTCGAGAACCTCGATCGTGCCACCGCCGAGCTCTCTGACGGCGCATCCTCCGGTCAAGGCAGCGACAGCGAGGGTAGTGCCGATGAGCAGGCCTCGTCCCAGGGCGAAAGCAGCAGCGGCTCCGTCGAGGTCATCAGCTCCGGGGGTGGCGACCAGAGCAATGGCGACCAGAGTGGTGGCGGCGAAAACAGCGGCGACCAGAGCAGTGATGGCATGAGCCAGGCCGATATCGCCGTTCAGTCGGCGAAGCGGTCGGCGGCAGAGGAACAGTCGTCGCAGGAGCAGGACTCTTCTCAGTCCTCGGGCAACAGCGCGGCCTCGGCCAGCGAGCAGGGCTCCAACGAGAGCGCCGCCGAGGACGAGGACGTGGCCTCGTCCGAGTCCATGGAGAAGACCCCGGGTGGCAGCGAGGGTGATCAGGCTTCTGCCGACGCCTCCCAGAGCGGGGAAGGTTCCTCCGCCGACGCTTCCCAGGCGGATGCGGCCAGCGAAGAGGGCTCCGCCGATGCGGCCGCCGAGGGCGAGGAGTCGTCTACCCAGTGGACCGATGAGGTAGCCTCCGGTGCCGCCGAGGCCGTCGAGACGGTCAAGGACGTGGCCCGTCAGGCTGCCGAGAAGGTGCGCGATGCGGCAGCCTCGGTCACCGACGACGCCAGCACCGAAAGCACCAACTGAGCGTCAGCGAGACGGTTGCCGGCGGTGACGTCGGCAAGGTTGCGGGAAGCAACAGCGGCGGGCCTTCGGGCCCGCCGCTGCGTTTGGCGGTCCCGCTTCGCTTAACCTCGCGCCGCCTGGGCCCTATACTGGCCCGGCGGATTAACCGCGCCCATCTGGAAACAGGAGCGAGACGTGATCGAAGGGGTCAAGCATATCGTTGCCGTGGCATCGGGCAAGGGTGGTGTCGGCAAGTCGACGGTGACCGTGAATCTGGCGCTGGCCATGGCCGCCGAAGGCTATCGCGTCGGCGTTCTCGACGCCGATATCTACGGGCCCAGCCAGGCGCAGATGCTGGGAGTCGGCGAAGGCGTGCGCCCCCAGGCGAGCGGCGAGAACCAGTTCCTGCCGCTGGAGGCCCACGGCCTCCAGGCCATGTCCATGGCGTTCATGGTCGACGTTCGCGAGCCCATGGTGTGGCGTGGCCCGATGGTGGCGGGAGCCTTCCAGCAGATGCTCAACCAGACACGCTGGAGCGACCTGGACTATCTGTTCGTGGACATGCCGCCGGGCACCGGTGACATCCAGCTCACCCTGGCCCAGAAGGTACCGGTGGACGGCGCGGTGATCGTCACCACGCCCCAGGACATCGCCTTGCTGGACGCGCGCAAGGGCATCGAGATGTTCCGCAAGGTCAAGGTCCCGGTGCTGGGCGTGGTCGAGAACATGAGCCTGCATACCTGTTCGAAGTGCGGCCACAGTGAGCCGGTCTTCGGCGAGGGGGGCGGAGAGCGCATCGCTGCGGAGTACGATACCCGGGTGCTGGGGCGCCTGCCGCTGTCGATGGGCATTCGTGAGCAGGTGGACGGTGGACGTCCCAGCGTGGTCGCCGAGCCCGACGGCGAAGTGGCGACGACCTTCCGCACCATGGCGCGTCAGGTGGCCGAGCAGATCGACGGTGACGGTGGCGACCAGGGGCCGAGCATCAGCTTCAGCGAGTAAGGGCCAGCGGAGGGTGACGCCTGGCGGCGTCGCCGGCTGATCCTCATCAAGCGCCTGTCAGGCGCCTATCACCTTTGCATCGTGACGTGGCAGCGAGGGGCCGCTATCATGTGGCCCCACCGAACGCGTCCACTCTTCGAGCACCCAGCAGGAAGTCCCATGAGCATCAAGTCCGACAAATGGATCCGCCGCATGGCCGAGAACGAGGGCATGATCGAGCCCTTCGAGGCCGATCAGGTTCGCTACGTCAACGACCGGCGGGTCATCTCCTATGGGACCTCGAGCTACGGCTATGACGTGCGCTGCGCCGACGAGTTCAAGGTGTTCACCAACATTCACTCGGCGGTGGTCGATCCCAAGGCCTTCGACGAGAAGAGTTTTGTCGACATCAAGGGCGATGTCTGCGTGATTCCGCCCAACTCCTTCGCGCTGGCGCGGACCGTCGAGTACTTTCGCATCCCGCGCAGCGTGCTGACCATTTGCCTGGGCAAGTCCACCTATGCGCGTTGCGGCATCATCGTCAACGTGACGCCGCTGGAGCCGGAGTGGGAAGGTCACGTGACCCTCGAGTTTTCCAACACCACCAATCTGCCGGCCAAGATCTACGCCAACGAGGGCGTGGCACAGATGCTGTTTCTGGAATCTGACGAGATCTGTGACACTTCCTACGCCGATCGTGGCGGCAAGTACATGGGCCAGCGTGGAGTGACTCTGCCGCGCACCTGAGTGCGAAGAGGCGAGGGCTTACCGCTCACGCGACTGCTGCATGCAAGGCCCACAGACAACAAGGCCCGCCGATCGCTCGGCGGGCCTTGTTGTTTCAGGCGACAGCGCGGCCAGATTTCACCGGGACTCGTCGTCCTCGTCGAGTTCCTCGGCGGCGTCCTCGTGGGACAGTCGCATGCCGCCCGGCGGCAGCGGCTGGCCGTCGATGGTCGCGATGTCGCCCTGCAGGCGCAGACGCCCCTCGAGGAACCAGCGTACCGCGATCGGGAAGATCAGGTGCTCACGACTCAGCACTCGCTCCTTGAGGGTCTCTTCGGTGTCATCCTTGTTGACCTTGACCACGGCCTGGATCGCCACCGGCCCGCCATCGAGTTCCTCGGTGACGAAGTGTACGCTGCAGCCGTGCTCGTCGATGCCGTCGGCCAGTGCCCTGGCGTGGGTGTGCAGGCCCTGATAGGCCGGCAACAGCGACGGATGGATGTTGATCATCCGCCCCATGAAGCGCTGGACGAAACGTGGCGTCAGGATGCGCATGAAGCCGGCCAGCACCACCAGGTCAGGCTCGTGGCGCTCGATCACCTTGATCAGGGCGCCGTCGAAGGCCTCGCGGCTGTCGTACTCGCGGTGGGGCAGGGCCACCGCGTTGATGCCGGCATCACGCGCCCGCTTCAGACCGTAGGCGTCGGCGACATTGGACACCACGGCCACGATCTCGCCACCCAGTTCGTCGTGGCTCTGGGCGTCGATCAGGGCCTGCAGGTTGGTGCCACCCCCCGAGATCAGCACTACCACCCGTGGCTGGGTGGCCTCTTCCGGGGTGAAGCCGTTGAGCTCGCCCTCGTTCACGCCCTCGCTCATGACGCCGGCATCTCCAGTTGCACCTGCTCCTCGTCGCCCTGGCGCGCGGCGATGTGGCCAATGCGATGGACGCCTTCGCCCTGGGCCTGCAGGTGAGCGCGGATCTGGTCGGCCTGATCTTCAGGTACCACCAGCACCATGCCGATGCCGCAGTTGAGCACGCGGTGCATCTCATGTTCGTCCACGTTGCCCTGCTGCTTGAGCCAGTCGAACACCGCAGGGCGCTGCCACAGGCTGGTATCGACGTGGGCGGTGAGGTCCTCGGGAAGTACCCGGGGCAGGTTCTCGAGCAGGCCCCCACCGGTGATGTGGGACAGGGCGTGGACCTGATAGTCGTCGTGGCGCAGCAGTTCCAGCAGCGGCTTGACGTAGATGCGTGTCGGCGCCATCAGGGCGTCGCCCAGTGATTGGCCGTCGATGTCGGTGGACAGGTCGGCGTCAGCCACCTCGAGGATCTTGCGGATCAGGGAGTAGCCATTGGAGTGAGGGCCGGATGAGCTCAGGCCCAGCAGTACGTCACCGGCGGCGACCTTGGTGCCGTCGAGGATCTCGTCCTTCTCCACCACGCCGACACAGAAGCCGGCCAGATCGTAGTCGCTACCTTCGTACATGCCGGGCATCTCGGCGGTTTCGCCACCGACCAGAGCACAGCCGGCACGTTCGCAGCCTTCGCCGATGCCGCTGACCACGTCGGCGGCGATATCGACGTCCAGCTTGCCGGTGGCATAGTAGTCGAGGAACAGCAGCGGCTCGGCGCCGGCGACCACCAGGTCGTTGACACACATCGCAACCAGATCGATGCCGATGGTGTCATGGCGACCCAGGTCCATGGCCAGGCGCAGCTTGGTGCCGACCCCGTCGGTGCCGGAGACCAGCACCGGCTCACGGTAGCCGCTGGGCAGCTGGCACAGCGCGCCGAAGCCTCCCAGCCCGCCCATTACCTCGGGGCGGGTGGTGCGTTTGGCGACGCCCTTGATGCGATCGACCAGGGCGTTGCCGGCGTCGATATCGACACCGGCGTCCTTGTAGCTGAGCGAAGCCCTTTCGGGGGAGGAGGAGGAGTCGGTCATGACAGATCCTGTGGAGTCGGTCGACCCGCGGGCGTGGTGCGCACCAGCGGACGAACGTGAGACAATGGGCACGTTGGGGGCGGAGATTGTAGCACTGTGCTTCGGCCATCGCAGCCATGGCACACTATCGGTCGGGCATCACAGGGGATGGTGGTTTCTTTCGGGGAAAAGCGAATGAGCAAGCAGTGGTGGATCGTCGCCGCGGTGGCGGCTGTTGTGCTGTGGTTCTTCGTCAGCATCGAACCGGTGTTGGCGCCCTTCTTCGTCAGCATGGTGCTGGCGTATCTGGGTGACCCTATCGCCGATCGCCTGGAGGAGCGCGGGCTGTCGCGTCAATGGGCGGTTAGCGTCGTGTTTGTGCTGTTGACGCTCCTGGTCGGGCTGACGCTGCTGCTACTGGTGCCGCTGCTGGGACAGCAGATCGGGCAGCTGGTAGAAGCGCTGCCGGCGGTACTGAGCTGGATTCAGAGCACGGTGCTGCCGGAGCTGCAGTCGTTGACCGGGCTCGATCTCAGTACCGACTTCGATGCACTGCGCAAGGCAGTACTGGAAAACTGGAAAGAAACCGGTACCGTCGCCGCCAGCGTACTGGCCCAGGTGTCGCGGTCGGGTATGGCGCTGGTCGGCTGGCTGGCCAATCTGGCGTTGATTCCGGTGGTGACCTTCTACCTGCTGCTGGACTGGGACGTGCTGGTGGGCAAGGTCAGGCGTCTGCTGCCGCGTCAGTGGGAGCCGACGGCCGTTCGGCTGGCCAAGGAGTGCGACGAGGTGCTGGCGGCCTTCCTGCGTGGCCAGTTGATCGTGATGCTGTGTCTCGGCGTCATCTATGCCATCGGACTGACGCTGCTGGGTGTTCGCTTTGGCCTGCTGATCGGGCTGCTCTCAGGGCTTGCCAGCATCGTGCCCTATCTGGGCGTGATCGTGGGGATCTCGGTGGCCGGTGTGGTGGCCTTCTTCCAGTTCGGCGACTGGCTGGTACTGCTGGGCGTGGGGCTGGTGTTCGGCTTCGGGCAACTGGTGGAAAGCACCCTGCTGCAGCCGAAGCTGCTGGGGGACAAGATTGGCCTGCATCCTGTCGCGGTCATCTTTGCGGTGCTGGCCGGCGGCCAGCTGTTCGGCTTCACCGGTGTGCTGCTGGCGCTGCCGGTGGCGGCCATGGTGATGGTCATCTTGCGCTACCTGCATGATACGTATAAGAATTCGTCGCTCTATGACGCGGAGCATGAATCCGACAAGGAGCCCTCCGCCGCCAACGAGGAGTCCTCATGAGTCGAGCCCCCGCGCAGTTGCCTCTGGGCGTCGGACTGCGCGACGACGCGACCTTCGACAACTACCATCCGGGTGCCAACGCCACCCTGGTGGAGTGCCTGAGTCATCAGTTCGATGACAACGGCGAGCCCTTTCTGTACCTGTGGGGGGGCGACGGCGTCGGTCGTAGCCACCTGTTGCAGGCGGCCTGCCACCAGGCCTCCGCGCGGGACCTGCGAACCCTCTATCTGCCACTGGAGGAGCTGGGCCACTTCCCGCCGTTGATGCTCGAGGATGTGGAGCGTCTCGACCTGGTGGCCATCGATGATCTGGATCGAGTGGTGGGGCGCAAGCGCTGGGAGGAGGCGCTGTTCCATGCCTTCAACCGGCTGCGAGACAGCGGCAAGCGATTGTTGATCGCCGCGGATCGCCCGCCCCGGCAACTCGATATCAAGTTGGCGGATCTGGCGTCGCGGCTGACCTGGGGCATGACCTTCCACCTCAGGCAGCTGTCCGACGAGGACCGCATGCAAGCGTTGAAGCTGCGTGCCCACCTGCGTGGCATGGAGTTGCCCGACGAGGTGGCGCGCTACATCCTGCATCGTGGTGCACGCGAGCTCAGTGAGCTGTTTCGCTCGCTCGAGGTGCTGGACAACGCCTCGCTGTCGGCGCAGCGCAAGTTGACCATCCCCTTCGTCAAGAAGGCACTGGACTGGTAGCGGTCTGGGCATCTCCAGGAAAGCTCTCCAGGAAAGCAAGACGGCGACCCGCAATGGGTCGCCGTCCTGTTGTCAGGGCCAGGTCGAATCGGTACGCGGTATCAGCGGCTGAGCTGAATCTCGCTGTGGCCACCATTTCTTAGCGTGACTTCCTTGATCACGATCTGGCGGCTGCCACTGGCCGGATCGACCACCGTGCCCGAAACGTAGAAGTCGCCGGGGGGCAGGTCGCGTAGCTGAAAGTAGCCGTTGGTGTCGGTGCGGGTGGTGTGGGTGTATTCGCGGGCCCGTGGGTCGGCGCGTTCCACCGCCCGGCCGGCCAGCGCCTGGGCCGCCGCCTCGGCGGAGTACTTGGTGATCGGTGCGACCGATACCGTCTCGCCACCGCCGATGACCGGGCCTGCGGGGGTGTTCAGGGTGAGTCTGCCGGACAGCACGGCGCTACCGCTCTTCGGCAGCTGGGCGTAGACGTCGGCGGGGAAGGGGATCTCCCTGGGGACCCTGGCTTGATCGGCGGTGGGCTGGTCGTCTCTCGGGCCCGGCTGTTCGATCGGGGTGTCGGGTTCGCCGATATCGATGACCTCCGGGGCGCGGGACGTGCCGGTGGTGCTGACGCTCTGACAGCCGGTGATCAGCAAGGCGAGGATGGCGATTACCGCCAGGCGGAATCGGCGTGACAACAGCGGGTAGGGTGCCTTCATGGCGCGGTCTCCTTGCAACGAATGTCGTTGGGCCCTGTGTGCTGTCAGCTTATGGAATCGGCGTCGGAATTGCCACGCGTGGCGTGTGCGTGGCCGGACAGGCGTCTGCCCGAGCCAGTCATGATGACTTGGCGTTGGCGCTAGCCTTGGTGGCGGTGTCACAAGGCAGCGCCTTGATTGACGCTGGCTGCAGACGCAAAACGGCCCCCGATTGAAATCGGGGGCCGCTTGGTGAACGACCTGAGTCGTTCAGGCGTCTGCCGTAGCCAGATTACTTGGCGTTGGCGGTAGCCTTGGTGGCGGTGTCGGTGGCCTGCTTGACGTTCTCTTCGGCCAGCTTCTGGCTCTTGGAGACGAAGTCCTGCTGCAGGGCCACGACCTTCTCGGCGTCGCCTTTCAGGCGCTCGGTCAGGTCCTTGGCGACCTTCTGCTGGCCTTCCATGTAGGAGCGCAGACCTTCGACGTCCTTGACGGAAGTGAAGGCGCGAGCCTGGGCCAGACCGGTCTCGGTGTAGGCCTTGGCGGCTTCCAGCTGGGCGCTGGTCAGCTTCTCGGCGAAGTCGACGGTCAGGCTTGCGTAAGCGCGGGCCGGGCCGAAGAACAGGTTTTCGACTTGCTCGTTGTTGAACAGTGCTTTGGTATCGATAGTGCGCATCATGTGAACCTCCTGGGGTTTCGAACTACTTGTCGGCGATGACCGTGGGACCATTCCCAGTGGTCGATGCCGTTGCGTCGTCTGTTGCAGTGCACAATAGCAGAGGGTTTTGTGCATCGCAACATGGATTGGGTCGAGAATCGGGGGAAAAGGGGTTTGGATCCAAAGAATGCTTGAAACAGCGAAAAAACGACGAAAAGTCCGTTATCTAGCCTTCTTCGCCCTCTGATGGGATACCGGCGTGCAAGTTCACCGTGCCCCTGGATCGCCTTCAGCCTAGTGTGGAGACATGACAGCGATGTGATCCCTGCAAGCCTTGCAAGCAGGAAGTCTCGCCACCATGGTATTCAAGAGAAAACGAAGGACCGTACCTTTAACCCTTTGCCTTTGACGATCAGGAGTGATCCATGACGCAGACCCGTATCGAACGCGACAGCATGGGGGAGCTCGAGGTTCCCGCCAATGCGCTCTATGGCGCCCAGACGCAGCGTGCGGTCAACAACTTCCCGGTGTCGGGCCAGCAGATGCCGTCAGCCTTTATCCACGCCATTGCTCGCATCAAGCGAGCGGCGGCGGTGGTCAACGGCGACCTGGGATTGCTGGACGACGATCGTCGTCGTGCCATCGTCGAGGCGGCAGACGCGATCATCGCGGGTCAGCACGATGATCAGTTCCCCATCGATGTGTTTCAGACCGGGTCCGGCACCTCGAGCAACATGAACGTCAACGAGGTGATCGCCCACCTGGCGAGCTCCGATGACTTGAGCGTCGGACCCAACGACCACGTCAACATGGGGCAGTCGAGCAACGATGTCATTCCCACCGCCCTGCACCTGTCGGCGGCGCTGGAAGTTACCGGTACGCTACGCCCGGCGCTCGAGCACCTCAGAGGTGTCATCGACGCCAGGGCAGAAGAGCTGGACGAGGTGGTCAAGACCGGACGCACTCACCTGATGGATGCCATGCCACTGCGTCTTGGTCAGGAACTCGGTGGCTGGTCGAGCCAGGTGGGGCAGGCCATCGAGCGTCTCGACAGCGCCATGGTGCGGCTGTGTCGGCTGGCCCAGGGGGGGACTGCGGTCGGCACCGGTATCAATGCCCATCCGGAGTTTGCCGAGCGCATGGCCGCCGAGCTCTCCGCCCGCACCGGGCTCGCTCTGACGCCCAATGACAGCTTCTTTGCCAGCCTTGGCTCCCAGGACGCAGCGGTGGAACTGTCGGGTCAGCTCAAGGGTCTGGCGTGTGTGGTGATGAAGATCGCCAATGATCTGCGCTGGATGAACTCCGGCCCGCTGGCGGGGCTTGGCGAGATCGAGCTTGAAGCCTTGCAGCCGGGCAGTTCGATCATGCCGGGCAAGGTCAATCCGGTGATACCCGAATCCGCCGCCCAGGCCGCCGCTCAGGTGATCGGTCTGGACACCGCCGTGACCGTCGCCGGACAGAGCGGCAACTTCCAGCTCAACGTGATGCTGCCACTGGTGGCAAGCAACCTGCTGACGTCGATCACCCTGATGAGCCAGACATCGCGGCTGCTGGCGGACAAGGCGATCGCGACCTTCAAGGTGCGCGAGGACAACCTGAGTGAGCCACTGGCGCGCAATCCCATCCTGGTGACGGCATTGAACTCGGTGATCGGCTATAACGCCGCGGCGGCCATCGCCAAGAAGGCCTACCAGGCCGGCCGGCCGATCATCGACGTGGCCGAGGAGGAGACCGACCTCGGACGCGATGAGCTCGAACGCCTGCTGGATCCCGCCTCCCTGACCCGTGGCGGTATTCCCGAATAGAGGTGGCGAGGGCGCGGCCGACATGGCGCCCCTTGGAGTAACGCCCCTTGAAGAAGAAGAGCCTTGCCACGACGGCAAGGCTCTTCTTTTCTACTGCTACCCGTCTTTTCTATTGCTGCGAGTCCATCGCCACACTTGTTACCACGACATGGACATCGCCTGGAAGGCGGGAACTCAACTCGACTGATCGCGCTCCCTGGCTTCCTCGACGGTTTCACGGGCGTCGTGATGCTCTTCGTTGTCGGCGTCCGGGGTGTCGTGCTCGTCGGCTCTGGAGGGGCGATAACAGACGGTGGCAAGGATCGGGAAATGGTCTGAGCCAAAGGCCCGCAGCCGATCCATCTTGGCAAGGGTGAAGTGCTCGCTGACGAAGACATGGTCCAGCGGCCAGCGCAGGAACGGATAGCCGGCGTGGAAGCTCGAGAACATGCCGCGGCCGCGCCGCAGGTCCAGCATGCCGCTGACGCGGCAGAACAGGCGCGTGCTGCGTGACCAGGCCACGTCATTGAGGTCGCCCGCGACCAGCGTCGGTACCGGGTTCTGGTGGATCTCTTCGGCGACCAGCGAAAGCTCCGCGTCCCGCCACAGCGATTCCTCGCTCTCGCTCGGTGCCGGTGGCCTGGGGTGAAGGGCGCGAAAGCGGATGTGATCTCCGCTTTCGAGTTCCACCTCACAGTGGATCGAGGGGATGTCATCCTGGATCAGCCACTTGACCTCGGGGTCGATCAGCGGGCGACGGGAATACAGGTGCATGCCGTAGAGGTTGTCCAGCGGGACCCGCACGGCGTAGGGGTAGCCGTCTGCCAGGCCGGCATCGAGCTTGTCGCCCCACCATTGGTCGGATTCCAGCGTCAGCACCATGTCCGGGTCGCGCTCGGCGATGATCTCCAGCAGGTCGTCGCTGCGCCGGTTCGGCGTGAGTACATTGGCGATCAAGAGCGTCAGGCAACGCTCCGGGGCGTCGCCCTTGGCGGCCATGACCTGCACCGGCCACAGCGGTGTCCAGGGCAGTACATAGAAAGCCTGGATGGCGAAGACGACCAGGCCGGCCGTGGCAATCCAGAGTGTCAGGGAGTCGCTCGCCAGCGGGCTTGCCAAAGCACAGAACAACCCGATGAGTCCGATCTGGACACGGGGGAACTCACAGGCCCTGAGCCACCACCAGTGGGACGGAATCCTGGCGATCAGGGTAGCGCCGGCGACGATGGTCACCACCGCGATCAGAAGGGTATCGATGACAAGTGAGAGCATGCAGGGGTCCCTTTTCGGTCCGGCGCACCGGCTCGGCGCAACAATGATGATGACGAGCCTAACGGTCCTCGGCCTTTAACGATAGAGCCAAGGAGCGCCGTTGAGGACCTCAGGCCCGTTCGCGCGATGTCGGTATGGCACTCGCAAAGTATTCCTCGAGCCGTTCTTGGGCCTCGTCGCCGAACAGGATTCGGGCGGCCTCATCGAGGCCAGGTGACCCGTGCAGGGTCTGAGTGTCCACCACCAGGGCGATCTTGGAGCGGCGGCGCAGGAAGTCCTCGAGTCGTGTGATCATCTCTCGCCGGGCGGCGTGCTCGAGCTCGCAGCGCAGGTATTCGGTACCCTCGATCAACAGCTCTCCCTGTCGCGGGTCCTGGCGGATCTGCTCCAGCATGTCGAAGGCGTTGAGGCCGTAGCGACGCCACAGGCGCTTGCTCAGAGGTTCACTGGACGAGGAGGGGGTGCGCTCATCGAGGCCCAGCAGGCTTGCCTGGTGCAGGAATTCTCGCCTGTCCGTGTCCGAAGGTTCGCCGTACCAGCGGGCGCGCGGCTGTGGCAGCTCGAGGCCTAATCGTTGCACCTCTCTGACGATCTCCTCGCCGACGTTGAGGCAGTCGGTGAGCTTGCCGCCAAAGATGCTGATATGGCGCTCCGTGGCGTTGATGTCGATGGCATGCTTGCGCGACATCTGGAGAAAGTCGCGGCCATTGCCGGCGTTGGCCTTGACCGCCAGCGGGCGCACGCCGCAGCGGGTGGCGATGATGTCCGAACGGTCGAGCGGGCGTTTCAGACTCAGGCGCTTGTTGATGTTGTCCAGCACGAAATCGATGTCGGCGTCGCTGATCGCGACCTCCGGGCGCTCTTCCTTGGTGTCGGTGGTGCCGATGCAGGTGCGCGGCCCCATGGGAATGGCGAAGAACAGCCGCCCGTCGTCGGCAAAAAAGGCCAGCACGCGCTGGCGCTCCGACAGCCGTGGCACGATCAGGTGGATGCCCTTGGAATAGGCGTGGTGGTGATCGGTGGTCTGTCGGCTCAAGGCGTTATGGTCGTCCACCCAGGGGCCGGTGGCATTGATGATGATTCCGGCGCGCAGGCTGAAGGTCTCGCCGCTCTGGTTGTCCCGGGCGTCAACGACCCAGCCGTTGTCGCTGCGTCGTGCACCCCGCGACTCGACGTAGTTGGCCGCCGCCGCGCCGTAGTCCAGCGCCGAGCGTACGAAGCTGTAGACGAAGCGGGCATCGTTGTCATGCAGGTAGGCGTCGGAGTACTCGAAGCCACCGATCGCCGCACGCGTATCGACCAGTGGCTCGCGTCGGTTGATGCCTTTTGGCGTCAAGTAGCGCGGCAGTCGGGTGAAGGCGTTGCCCATCAGCCAGTACAGCCAGGTGCCCGCCCAGAGCATGCGAGGGTGATAGCGAAAGCCCCTGTCGATGGTGGTCAGAAAGCGAATTTCCTGGACCGTCGACGGAAAGCTCCTGATCAGGTGGTTGCGGCTCTTGCATAGCTTGCGCACCAGCGAAAAGTCATAGCTTTCCATGTACTTGATGCCGCCCCACACCAGATTGGACGAGTGCTGACTGGTCTCGCCGGCGAAGTCGCCACGGTCGATCAAGGCCACCCGGGCGCCCTTGCCGGCCAGCGCGGCGGCGCTGGCGGCGCCGTTGATGCCGGCGCCGATGATCAGTACATCGAAGTGCTCCTCCTTCAGGCGCTGAAGGTTGGCGTCACGTAGTTGCATGCATGTCCCCCGCGGTTCCTGAAGGAGTCGGGACGCAAGGCCCCGGTGTGGTCAGTCTTCGTCGCGCTCCCGGTTCTTGGGCCATAATTGCACGGCCTTCTTCTCAGTCTTCGTCGCGCTCCCGGTTCATGGGCCACAATTGCACGGCCTTCTTTTCAGTCTTCGTCGCGCTCCCGGTTCATGGGCCATAATTGCCCGGCCTTCTTTTCAGTCTTCGTCGCGCTCCCGGTTCATGGGCCATAATTGCCCGGCCTTCTTTTCAGTCTTCGTCGCGCTCCCGGTTCATGGGCCGTTGTACTGCCTTCTTTTCACTCTTCGTCGCGCTCCCAGTTCATGGTCCGTCGCACGGCCTTTTTCCAGCCCTTGTAGCGTCGTTCCCGTTCGGCGTCTTCCATGGCGGGCGTAAAGGTGCGTTCGATGTCGCCCCGGGTGGCGAGCTCCGGCAGGTTCCACATGCCCACCGCGATCCCCGCCAGGTAGGCCGCCCCCAGGGCGGTGCTCTCGATGACCCTGGGGCGTTCGACGTCGACCGCCAGCATGTCAGCCTGGAATTGCATCATGATGTTATTGGCGACGGCGCCGCCGTCGACCCGCAGGGCCTTGAGGGTGATCCCCGAGTCCTTCTGCATGGCGTCGATGATGTCTCGCGTCTGGTAGGCCAGGGCGTCCAGGGTGGCGCGGGTGATATGCTCCTTGCCGGAGCCTCGGGTCAGGCCGAAGATCGCTCCACGGGCGTACATGTCCCAGTAAGGAGCGCCGAGGCCGGCGAAGGCGGGGACCACGTAGACACCACCGGCATCCTCGACCTTGCTGGCGTAGTATTCGGAGTCTTCTGCCGAGTCGATCATCTTGAGTTCGTCGCGCAGCCACTGCACCGCCGCGCCGGCGATGAAGATCGATCCTTCCAGCGCATAGGTGACCTTGCCGTCGAGCCCCCAGGCGATGGTGGTCAGCAGGCCCGAGGTCGAAGGCACCGGGGTCTCGCCGGTATTCATCAGCAGAAAACAGCCGGTACCGTAGGTGTTCTTGACCATGCCCTTGTCGAAGCAGGCCTGGCCGAACAGGGCGGCTTGCTGGTCACCGGCGATACCGGCGATGGGGATCTGGGCGCCACCGAACATTTCCTTGGCGGTGGTGCCGTAGACCTCGCTGGATGGCCTGACCTCGGGCAGCATCGCCCGGGGAATATCGAGGGCCTCGAGCAGTCGGTCGTCCCAGTCGAGCCGTTTGATGTCGAACAGCATGGTGCGCGAGGCGTTGGAGACATCGGTCAGGTGGCGTTCGCCGCGGGTCAGGTTCCACACCAGCCAGCTGTCCATGGTGCCAAACAGCAGATCGCCGGCCTCGGCGCGCTGCTGAGCACCGTCCACCTGGTCGAGGATCCAGCGAATCTTGGTGGCGGAGAAGTAGGCGTCGACCACCAGACCGGTGGTGTCGCGGATATGGGTTTCCAGCCCCTGGGCCTTGAGGTCGTCGCATAGCGGTGCGGTGCGTCGATCCTGCCAGACGATGGCGTTGTGGATCGGTTTGCCGGTGTGCCGGTCCCAGATCAGGGTGGTCTCGCGCTGGTTGGTGATGCCGATGGCGGCTACCTGGGACGGCTTGACGCCCTGGGTTTCCAGCACTTCTCGTGCGACTCCCATCTGGCTGCCCCAGATCTCCATGGCATCGTGTTCCACCTGGCCTGGCTTGGGGTAGTGCTGGGTGAATTCCTTCTGCGCGATGCCGACGATGCGGGTGTCCTGGTCGAACAGGATGGCCCGGCAGCTGGTGGTGCCCTGATCAAAGGCGAGAATATAGCGTGTTGGCATGTTCCGGTGTCCTGACGGTTGTTGTGGTCGAGCGATACCTTCACCTTCGGTGAGCAGACGGTTTCCGTCTAGTGCTGCCGGCAGGGACATGGCCAGATGCAGCGACGTCGGGTGCCCCTATGCAACGTCGCCGCCGCGGGTGATCAATGGTCGTACGAGGCCACAACAAGTTCGTTATCGAAAATAAAGGTAGCGTTGAGGTCGTGAACGAACAACCAGAGCGCGAAAGTTTTCGCTAGCACTTTGGTCGTGGCGTCTGGAGAGCAGGGGAAGAATGTCGCCTCGGCTGGGTTGGTGCGCCAAGGCGTCCACGGGACCGAAGAGGAATCGGGATGGCCTGACGTTTTCGCAAGATGACACAGAGCGGCTGGGCCAGGCCAGGTGCAGGATCAGGCCAGGTGCAGGATCAGGCCAGGTGCAGGATCACGCAAGGTGCAGGATCAGGCCAGGTGCAGGGCGACCCCGTGTTCCTGCAGTAGTCGTGCGATGGCCTCCGGTGGCTCGCGATCGGTGAACAGGGCATCGAGTTGGGATACGTTGCCCTGGCGCACCACCGGGTTGCGGTGAAACTTGGAGTGATCGGCGGCCAGAAACACCTGACGTGAGTTCTCGATAATCGCCTGAGCGACGCGGACTTCCTGATAGTCGAACTCGAGCAGGGAGCCGTCCTGATCGATGCCGCTGATCCCGATCAGCCCAATGTCCACCTTGAACTGATGGATGAAGTCGATGGTCGCCTCGCCGATGATCCCGCCGTCACGGGGTCTGACCTGGCCGCCGGCGACGATCACCTTGAAGTCTTCCTTGTGATGCAGGATGGACGCCACGTTGAGGTTGTTGGTGATGATCTCCAGGCCCTGATGCTCAAGCAGTGCCTCGGCCACCAGTTCGTTGCTGGTGCCGATATTGATGAACAGCGAGGCGTGGTGCGGCACCTGGCGCGCCACGGCATCGGCGATGCGTCGTTTGGCGTCGAGGTTGAGCGTCTTGCGGGTGGCGTAGGCGGTATTGACGGTGCTCGACTCGAGGCCCGCGCCACCGTGGACTCGGCGCAAGCGGCCTTCGCTTGCCAGTGTGTTGAGGTCGCGGCGGATGGTCTGAGGGGTCACCGCGAAGTGATCGGTCAACTGCTCGATGCTGGCGTATCCCTGGCGACTGACCAGTGCAATGATGGCGTCCTGACGCTGCTGCTGGTTCATCCCGATTGCCCTTGTGCTTGGAAGGCCTTGAAAGATTGAAAGCCCTTGTGCCTGAAAGGCCCTGGTAGATTGAAGGCCTCGATAGATGGAAGGCCTCGATAGATGGAAAGCCCTTGTGCATCGATGGCCCTGGAACAGGTAGGCCCTGGTGAATGGAACGTCCTGGTACATTGCCGGCGAGGACGTCGCTTTGGGGACGCCGATGAGGCTGTCGTGGATCTCGCTTCACCAGACGCATTCCCGATGATCGTAAACGAACGCGACCGGATTTGGCGATGGTGGAATCGCGCTGCGGTGAAGGCGTTCGAGACGCCGCACGGGCCCCTCGAAGGAAAAAATCATTCGGTGAACTCAAGGGCTTGCAAAATTCTGCCGAAGGCGTAGAATTCGCATCCGTTGTCAGCAGCGAGGGTGGTGACTCCCTCGTCTCGGCAGCCGTGTAGGACCATAGCTCAGTTGGTTAGAGCGCCACGTTGACATCGTGGAGGTCGGCGGTTCAAATCCGCCTGGTCCTACCAGCTAGATCGCACATCGAGTGATGCAGGACCATAGCTCAGTTGGTTAGAGCGCCACGTTGACATCGTGGAGGTCGGCGGTTCAAATCCGCCTGGTCCTACCAGCACTACCTCGCAGTGCCATTGCAAGGCGTATTGCGACGTGCCATCTCGCTTTCCTGCTTCAGGACCATAGCTCAGTTGGTTAGAGCGCCACGTTGACATCGTGGAGGTCGGCGGTTCAAATCCGCCTGGTCCTACCAGATTACAGACAAAAGCCCCGAGGCCTCGCCTCGGGGCTTTTGTCGTTTCTAAGGGTCGTCGCCGTCGCCGGTGTTTGGCAACTGCTGCCATCGCCTGATCAACGCAGTGGCCAAGCCGCGGGTGGGCATTGAAGTGAGTGCGCCGCCTCTGGGGCGGCGCGATTCATCCGTTCGGACGGTTCAGGCGTCGCCGAGCCCGCTCAAGCGGCGGAAGGTGGCCACCAGGCGCTCGATGCCGGCCTGATCGTCTTCGCTGAAGCGCCCCTGGTCGGGGCTGTCCAGGTCGAGCACGCCCCATAGTTCACCGTCCTTGTCGAGCACCGGTACCACCAGCTCGGAGCGCGAGGCGCTGTCGCAGGCGATATGGTCCGCGACCGCGTGGACGTCGTCGACGCGTTGGGTCTGGCGGCTGCGGGCGGCGGCGCCACAGACACCCTTGTCGAAGGGGATCGGATGGCAGGCTGGCTTGCCCTGAAAGGGGCCCAGGGACAGCATGCGCGGCTGGCGCTGCAGATAGAAGCCGACCCAGTTGAGGCGCGGGACTTCCTGCATGATGAAGGCCGAGGTCTGGGCGGCGTTGGTCAGCCAGTCGCCGGAGTCGAGCAGGGCGGTGAGCTGGCGGTCGAGAAGATCGTAGGAAGACATGTCGAGTGTGGCAGTGTCCGCGGGTGAAAACGGCGAGGCCGGCCCTGGGGCCGGCCTCGAGAGGGAGCGCGCGTCAGGCTTACTTCCAGCCAGGAACGGCGGCGCCCTTGAACAGCTCTTCTGCCTTGGCGGCGACTTCGTCGCTCTGGTAGGCGTCGACCAGCTGCTGGATCTCCTCGCGATCCTCGTCGCCACCGCGCACGGCGATGATGTTGACGTAGGGCGACTCGGGGCCTTCCTTGACCAGGGCGTCGTCCAGGGTCAGGCCGGCCGGCTGGGCGAAGGTATTGTTGATGAAGGCCATATCCACGTCGGGCAATACGCGCGGCAGCTGGGCCGCCTCGATCTCGCGGAAGTCGAAGTCGTGGGGGTTTTCCACGATATTCAGCGGCGTGGCTTCCAGATTTTCGGGGTCGTCCAGAGTGATCAGGCCCTCGTTGTGGAGCAGGATCAGTGAGCGGCCTTCGTTGGACGGGTCGTTGGGCAGCGCGATGGTGGCGCCCTCGGGCAGGTCCTCGATGCTCTCGTACTTCTCGGAGTAGGCCCCGATCGGGTAGACGAAGGTGCGCCCGGCGATGGCGAAGTCGTAGCCGCGGTCGTTGACCATGGCGTTCATGTAGGGCTCGTGCTGGTAGGCGTTGGCGTCGAGGCTGCCGTCGGCCAGGGCGGCGTTGGGCGTCACGTAGTCGGTGAACTCGATGATCTCGATCTCCAGACCATAGCGCTCCTCGGCCAGATCGGCGGCGACCTGCATGACGTCGGTCTCGGGGCCGGCGACGGTGCCCACCTTCAGGCTGTGCTCATCGGCGTTGGCCTGGCTGATCGCCAGTGACAGGGTGGAAAGCGCCAGGGCGCCCAGCAGTGTCTTGCGCATCTTCAGTGTCTCCCGAAACGGTGTGTGACGTGTGTGGCGATGTTAATGGAATAACACGTCTTTCGCTAATGCAATTTGGTTATTAAGGCCATGCAGGGTGCATGTCACTTGTGGTCACTCTTGCGCACCAGATAGTCGCCCAGGCTCTGGAAGGCCTGAACCATGACCACCAGGATGGCAACGGTGATCAGCATGATGGTCGGATTGAAGCGGTTGTAGCCGTAGCGAATGCCCAGGTCGCCAAGACCACCTCCGCCCACGGCGCCGGCCATGGCCGAGTAGCTGACCAGGGTCACCGCGGTGACGGTCAGGGCGGTGAAGATGCCCCCGCGGGCCTCCGGCAGCAGTACCTTGGTGATGATCTGCCACGGGGTGGCGCCCATGGACTGGGCGGCTTCCACCAGCCCGGGAGAAATCTCGTTCAGCGCGCCCTCGACCAGGCGTGCGATAAACGGAATCGCGGCGATGGTCAGCGGCACGGCGGCAGCGTTGGTGCCGATGGACGACCCCACCAGCATGCGCGTGAACGGAATGATCGCCACCATCAGGATGATGAAGGGGATCGAGCGGCCGATGTTGGTGATGATGCCGAGGACCGACTGCAGCACCGGCTGGGCCAGGATCTGGCCCGGGCGAGTGACATAAAGAAGCACGCCCAGAGGGATGCCGACCAGGGCCGCGATCACACCGGACACCGCCACCATATAGAGAGTGTCGAGGGTGGCTTCGAGGATGAGGTTAAACATCGCGCTGGACATGGCCAAGCACCTCCACTGTCAGGTCGTGAGATTGCAGGTAGGCGAGGGCGCGCCGGGTGTCCTCGGCATCCCCCATCAGTTCGGCGATCATCAGGCCCAGGGTTCGCTCCTGGATGGACTCGACCTTGGCCTGCAGGATGCTGACGTCCACGCCGCACTCCCGCGCCAGCCGCGAGATCAGCGGGGTGGACACGGCGTCGCCGGAAAACGCCAGGCGTACCACCGGATGCGAATTCGGCCCGGGTGTCTGCTCGAGGCGGTCGATCAGCTCCCTGGGCGGTTCGAGTTCGAGGAATTCGTTGAGGAAGTCGCGGCCGAGCTGAGTGCGCGGGGCGGTGAAGAAGTCACCGACATCGGCTTCCTCGACCAGCCTGCCACCGGAGATCAGGCTGACGCGATGGCAGATCGACTTGACCACCTCCATCTCGTGGGTGATCAGCAGAATGGTCAACCCGAGCTTCTGGTTGATGTCCTTGAGCAGTTCGAGGATCGAGGCGGTGGTGTGTGGGTCCAGCGCCGAGGTGGCCTCGTCGCACAGCAGTACCTGGGGACGGCTGGCCAGGGCGCGGGCGATGGCCACGCGCTGCTTCTGACCGCCGGACAGCTGTGCCGGATACTGCTGGGCCTTGTCGGCCAGGCCGACCAGCTCCAGCAGAGGCGTGACGCGCTTGGTGATCTCGTCGCGCTTGACGCCCATCAGTTCCAGCGGCAGGGCGACGTTGGCGAATACCGTGCGCGAGGTCAGCAGGTTGAAGTGCTGGAAGATCATGCCGATACGGTGGCGCGCCTGATTGAGGGCGGGGCCGGAGAGGCTGGTCAACGTCTGGCCATCCACCTCCACGGTGCCGGAGGTAGGCCGCTCGAGCAGGTTGACGCAGCGAATCAGCGTCGACTTGCCGGCGCCGGACAGGCCGATGACGCCGTGAATCTGCCCCTGGGGTACGTGCAGGTCGACGTCGGCTAGCGCCTTGACGGCGCGTGAGCCGGCACCAAAGGTCTTGGAAAGGTTGGTCAGTCGTATCATCTCAGCTACCGGGTGGGCACCGAGGGACCTGGGCGGGCAAGAGAACGGCAATGGGCAGGCAAAAAAAGGCCACCCTGACGGGTGGCCATCAACGCTGGACACACCCTTTTAGCTGCACTTCATGCACCGACGCCTTGTGAGCGTCGCGGCACGGGCGCCCGCAATCCGGGTACAAATCGGCGCCTAAAAATGTAGCGGGCAAGGATAGGGCGAGCGAAGGACCCTGTCAATCGTTTACGCATAGCCGCTGGCAAGGTCTTTCGGGGTAGGCGCCACGTCGTAGTGGATCCGCCCGCCGGACGCCGTGACTGGCGATAGGTTTTCTGAACAACAGCGCAAGCGTGGACCTTTGGAGGCGCGGCTTCTAGACTGGGCCGGTTCGGGGAAGGCCCCGTGATGGCAAGGAGACAAAGATGTTCACCGGTATCGTTCAGGGCACCGCCGAGGTGGTCGAGATCAAGGAAGCGGAGGCCTTTCGCAGCCATCTGGTGCGGTTGCCGCGTCACCTGTGTGAAGGCTTGGAGCTGGGCGCATCGGTGGCCCACAACGGGGTCTGTCTGACCGTCACCGATATCGATGGGGATCTGGTCAGCTTCGACCTGATGCGCGAAACCCTGCGGGTCACCAATCTCGGCGGTCTGAGCGTCGGTGATCGCGTCAACGTCGAGCGGGCGGCGCGCTTCGGTGACGAGATCGGCGGGCACGCCATGTCCGGTCACGTCATGGGGCAGGCGGAGCTGGTGGAGCTCGACGAGGCACCCAACAACCGTCGCCTGTGGTTCCTGTTGCCGCAAGGGCTCGAGCGCTTTGTCTTTGCCAAGGGCTACATCGGGGTGGACGGCATCAGCCTGACCATTGGTGAGTTGCGCAACGATACCCGAGGGCCGGCCTTTTGCGTCGACCTGATTCCGGAAACGCTGGCCCGTACCACACTGGCCGACCGTCGCCCGGGAGACAGGGTCAATCTCGAGATCGATCCCCAGACCCAGGCCATCGTCGAGACGGTAGAGCGGGTCATGGCGGCCAGGGGCTGAGCGTCGACAACTACCATTGCAGCCAAGTGCTGTAGCTTTGTGCCGCAGCGCCCGGACGGGCGTCGGCGGTGGTCTCCCTCGCTTGAGAAGGTGCTAACTTAACCGGATGTAACATTCCTTTAAGTGCACCGACCGTGATCAGCGAGGGACTACCATGAAAATGACAGCCAAGGCATTGGCGACAGGCGTGTGCGCCGCAGCGGCGTTGGGAATTGCCACGGCTGCCGTGGCCCAGGATCTGTCTCCCTGGGTGGACAGCGAGGGCACCATCTCCTTGCCGGACAACTTCCGCACCGAGATGGCGCACCTGGGCTCCTGGTTCGTACCCGAAGGGGACGCCAGTGGCTTCCATAACGTCTATACCGAGCCCGAGAGCGTCGCGTCCTTCCGCGAGAATGGGGTCTTCCCCGACGGGGCCGTGCTGGTCAAGGAGTTGCGGGCACACAGCACCGGCGACTACACCACCGGCGCCGGGGTGAGCTACGAGAACGAGACCATCAAGCAGTGGTTCGTGATGGTCAAGGACTCCACCGACCGCTTTGCCGACAGCAATGGCAGTTGGGGCGATGGCTGGGGTTGGGCGCTGTTCAAGACCGATGATCCTTCCACCAACGTTTCAGCCGACTACAAGGCCGACTGTCTTGGCTGTCATGTCCCGGCCCAGGACAAGGACTGGATCTATACCGAAGCCTATCCGATTCTGGTAGAGTAGCGCGCCTTCGAGAGTCGCCGACATCGGGCGCGGTACGGCGGACTCGCCGTACCGCGCCCGATGTGCGTTTGGCCCCGGCCGATCGTCGAGGGCTGGGATGCCGCTTTATGGGGCGGGCAGCCTTGCTTGACGTGGTGGCGCTGGAGGTCGCGCGGACGACCCTGCGTGCTCCCTGTGCGTTGGCCAGGTTGTGCAGGATCGTCGTGATTCCCTGGACGGCCTGCTATATGGTGTCACTAGTCGCAGGGTGGCAGGGCGCGTTCGGCGAACTCTCGTCCTGGACACTCCCCTATTGACTCCACGTGCAGGACCCAGCGCATGTCCAACCAGCAGCCTGAACCGAGCTCCGGCAAGAGCCCGCTCGATCGCTTCTTCAAGCTCAGTGAGCACCGCACCACCGTCAAGACGGAGGTGATCGCCGGGATCACCACCTTCCTGACCATGGCGTACATCATCTTTGTCAACCCGAGCATCCTGTCCGAGGCGGGCATGGACTACGGGGCGGTCTTCGTGGCGACCTGTGTCGCCGCCGCGGTGGGCTGTCTGGTAATGGGGCTGTGGGCCAACTATCCCATCGCTCTGGCGCCAGGCATGGGTCTGAACGCCTTCTTTACCTACGGTGTGGTGCTGGGCATGGGCTACACCTGGGGGGCAGCGCTGGGAGCGGTCTTCCTGTCCGGTGTTACCTTCTTTCTGCTCAGCATCTTTCGCATTCGCGAGTGGATCATCAACTCGATTCCGATCACCTTGAGACTCGGCATCGCGGCGGGTATCGGTCTGTTTCTGGCCATGGTGGCGATGAAGAATGCCGGCATCATCGTCGACAATCCGGCCACCCTGGTGTCGGTGGGCGATCTGTCCGAGCCGGCCCCGCTGTACGCCTTGGCCGGGTTCTTCGTGATTACCGCGCTGGCCCATCTGCGCGTCACCGGGGCGGTGATGATCGGTATTCTGGGGGTGACCCTGGTGGCCATGCTGCTGGGCCACAATGAATTCGGCGGGGTGGTGTCGATGCCGCCGTCGATCGCGCCGACCTTGATGTCCATGGACCTGGCCGGTGCCTTCGACGTGGCCATGATCAGCGTGGTCTTTGCCTTCCTGTTCGTCGATCTGTTCGACACCTCCGGTACCCTGGTGGGCGTTGCCCATCGCGGTGGCCTGCTCGACAAGGACGGCAAGCTGCCGCGCCTGGGTCGTGCGTTGATGGCGGACTCCACCGCCTCCATGGCCGGCGCTGCCCTCGGTACCTCGACCACCACCAGCTATGTGGAAAGCACCGCCGGCATCGCCGCCGGTGGGCGTACCGGTCTGACCGCCGTGGTGGTCGCGGTACTGTTTCTGGCCAGCCTGTTCTTCGCTCCGCTGGCGGGCTCCATTCCGGCCTATGCCACCGCGGGGGCACTCCTGTACGTGGCGTCGCTGATGGCGGGAAGCCTTGCCCACGCCGACTGGGACGACGCCACCGAGGCGGCGCCGGTATTGATCGCCGCCCTGGCCATGCCGCTGACCTTCTCCATCGCCGAAGGTATCGCCTTCGGCTTCGTCAGCTACGTGGCGATCAAGGCCCTGTCCGGTCGCTTCAAGGACCTGAACGCCGCCGTGGTGATCCTCGGTGTGCTGTTCGCGATCAAGATGATTTACCTCGATTGAGCCCATCGGGCTGACCGGGGCTGGCTGACCAGGACCGGCTGAGCCGGCAGGTTGGCCAGCCCCGCCATGCGGCGCCGAGACAAGGCGCCGCATGTGTCATGCATTCTTCTTTCGACCCCTAGCGAGAACCGCCATGAGTATCTACGGCGACTATATCAAGTCCGTCATTCGCACCGTTCCCGACTGGCCCCAGCCGGGTGTCAACTTTCGTGACATCACCCCGCTACTGCAGAACAGTGCGGCCTTTCGCAAGCTGATCGACAGCTTCGTGCACCGCTATCAGGAGATGGATCTGGACGCCATCGCCGCCATCGACGCCCGCGGTTTCATCGTCGGCGCGCCGGTGGCCTACGAGCTGGGCTGCAGTTTTGTGCCGGTACGCAAGAAGGGCAAGCTGCCGTTCAAGACCATCAGTCAGACCTACACCCTGGAATACGGCCAGGCCGAGGTAGAGCTGCACTCCGATGCCTTCCGCGATGGCGACCGTATCCTGGTGGTGGACGACCTGATTGCCACCGGTGGCACCATGCTGGCCGCGGCCGAACTGATCAGCCGCAGCGGGGGACATGTGGTGGAGACGTCTGCCATCGTCGATCTGCCGGATCTCGGCGGCTCCCAGAGAATCCGTGACGCTGGCCACAGCGTGTTCGCCGTGTGTTCCTTCACCGAGGACGAGTGACCCATGAGCAGTCAACGCTACCATCGCCATTTCGTGGTGTCCTGGGACCAGCTTCATCGCGACGTGCGCGAGCTGTGTCATCGCCTGATCGAGCGCGATACCAAGGGCATCATTGCGATCACCCGGGGTGGGCTGATTCCGGCCGCGCTGATCGCTCGGGAGCTCAATGTTCGCCTGATCGACACCGTCTGCATCAAGAGCTACGACCATATGGAGCAGGACAGCCTCGAGGTGCTCAAGGGCGTGGATCACGACGGCGAAGGATGGCTGCTGGTCGATGATCTGGTGGACACCGGCAAGACCGCGCGCAAGGTGCGCGAGATGCTGCCCAAGGCGCACTTCGTGACCATCTACGCCAAGCCCGAGGGTCGTCCGCTGGTGGATCAGTACCTCACCGAGGTCGCCCAGGACTGCTGGATCCAGTTCCCCTGGGACATGGGCGTGGCCTACGTCGAGCCCCTGGCGGACCAGCGGCGGTGAGCGACATGGTTCAGGTATTGCCCGACAGCTGGGAGCGCTGGCTCGGAGCCGAGTTCCAGGCGCCCTACATGCAGCAGCTCAAGGCGTTTCTGGCGGCAGAGAAGGCCGCCAGGAAGACCATCTATCCGCACTCGTCGGACTGGTTTCGGGCCTTCGAGCTGACGCCGCTGGACGAGGTACGAGTGGTGATCCTGGGGCAAGATCCCTACCACGGTCCTGGCCAGGCTCATGGGTTGTGCTTTTCGGTGCGCGAGGGCGTCAAGCCGCCGCCGTCACTGGTCAATATCTACAAGGAGCTGGCCCAAGACCTGGGGGTGACTCCGGTCAACCACGGCCACCTCGAGGCCTGGGCGCGCCAGGGGGTGTTGCTGCTCAACACCTCCTTGACGGTGGAGGAGGGCAACGCCGGCTCCCACCGGGGCAAGGGATGGGAGACCTTCACCGACCGCGCCATCGAGACCGTCAACGCCGAGGCGCCGCCCTGTGTCTTTCTGCTGTGGGGCAGCCACGCCCGCCAGAAGAAGGCGCTGGTGGATCAGGAGCGTCATCTGGTGCTGGAGTCGCCGCACCCGTCGCCGTTGTCGGCCCACCGCGGCTTTTTCGGCAATCACCATTTCTCTCGGGCCAACGCCTTTCTCGCCGAGCATGGGAGATCCCCGGTAGATTGGCAGCTGCCGCCGACTCCATGAACGTGTTGGGCGGACGGCGTGGTCGTCCGCCGGCTTTCGGTGCACGCTGCGGGTTAACCTGACGCGGCGTTGCAGGTAGAATGGCGCGCAATTTGTCGCCCGCGTCCATGCGACGAAGGTCGTCCAAGCACCACCTCCCGTTATCAAAGAGGACTCGCCAATGAGCGTCCATGCCATCGATCACCCCCTGGTCCAGCACAAACTCGGTCTGATGCGTGAAGCCGGCATCAGCACCAAGAGCTTCCGTGAACTGGCCGGCGAGGTGGCAAAACTGCTCACCTACGAGGCGACCCAGGACCTGGAGTTGCAGGACTATGACATCGATGGCTGGAGTGGCGAGACCATCACCGTCAAGCAGCTCAAGGGCAAGAAGGTCACCATCGTACCGATCCTGCGAGCGGGACTTGGCATGCTGGAAGGTGTCACCGACCTGATTCCCAGTGCACGGGTCAGCGTGGTCGGTCTCTACCGCGATGAAGAGACCCTCGAGCCAGTGCCCTATTTCTCCAAGTTCGCCAACGACCTGGACGAGCGCATGGCGGTGGTCATCGATCCGATGCTGGCCACCGGAGGTTCCATGGTGGCCACCCTGGACATGCTGCGCGACCGTGGCTGCCAGTTGATGCGAGTGATCGTGCTGGTAGCGGCTCCTGAAGGCATCCGCCGCGTTCAGGAAGCCTACCCGGATATCGAGATCTACACCGCCTCGGTGGACGAGCGCCTCGACGAAAACGGTTATATCGTGCCGGGACTGGGCGACGCCGGGGACAAGATCTTCGGTACCCGCTAAGCACGCGATATCCCGCCAATGCCACGGCCAGACTATCCAGCGGTGGCATTTTACCCAGTGGTTTCATGCCTATGATTCAAAGCAGACATTTCAGGTGAAATGTCTGCTTTGCTGTGTCCGCAAGTCAGTTGGGCGGGAACGCAGTTCAGCCATTGTCCGTCTGGACAGACGCCGCGCTCTCGTTGTGGCTGTCGGTGGTTGATTCAAGGATCAAGGAGGCATGGATGAAGTTGTTGCGTGTGGCAGCTAGTGCTGCAGTAATTCTGAGTCTGGCGGCAAGCGTTCAGGCTGGGGTGATACGCCCCGACTGCGATGCTGAAAAGGTCGCCAAGAATGCGGCACTCGAGGCCACGGTGGGGGTGTCTGGTCGTTGCACCGCAGATCGCGCCGTGGAAAACGCCAAGGACAACGTCAATGATCGTGTCGATGACGCCCGGGACGGGGTCGAGGATCACGTCGACGATGCTCGGGGTGGGGTTTCCAACCGGGTGGATACTGCACACGACAGCGTCGAGCGAGCGGGCGGGAAGGTCGATGATGCGCTGGATAAGCCAGTGCGTACGCTGTTGAACTGACGTCAGCGGGTTCTCCCGCCTCCGTCGTGCGCCCAATGTTCCTTTGCGAACATTGGGCGCTTTTTTTTTCTGGAAACAACATCTGCACCGAGGCTCAGTTATCAGGGCGGTGGCTTTTCGCATTAGACAAAAGTTGATGACATGGGAGAAGTAAAGCAAAAACAGAAAGATGAGAAATAAAAAGGGCGCCTTCTGGCGCGTGGTGGGGCCTTTCGTTTAAAAACATCACGGGCGAGTAGAGATTCTCTACTACCGTACAGATGACGCCCCTCGGAGACGAGGGGAACCTCTGCGCGAAAGAGTACGCCCATGTCCCTGATCCTCGACGGCGTCACCCGCAAGGTGGCGAGCGAGACCCACATCGATGACGTCAGCCTGACCCTGGAGCCGGGTTCCTTCAATGTCCTGTTGGGCCGCACCCTGGCCGGCAAGACCAGCCTGATGCGCCTGATGGCCGGGCTGGACCAGCCGACCCGCGGGCGCATCCTGATGCAGGGTGAAGACGTGACCGGCAAGGGGGTTCGCCAACGCAACGTGGCGATGGTCTACCAGCAGTTCATCAACTACCCCCACCAGAGTGTCTTCGACAATATTGCCTCTCCGCTGAAGCTGGCCCGTGTCGCCAAGAGCGAGATCCAGCGACGTGTCCACGAGATCGCTGAGCTGCTGCACATCGAAGGCCTGCTCGACCGCCAGCCACTGGACCTGTCCGGTGGCCAGCAGCAGCGCACCGCCATGGCACGGGCGCTGGTCAAGGACGCGGACCTGGTGCTGTTCGATGAGCCTCTGGTCAACCTCGACTACAAGCTGCGCGAGGAGTTTCGCGAGGAGTTGAGTGCCTTGTTCGCCCGGCGTGACTGCATCGCGGTCTACGCCACCACCGAACCGGCGGAAGCGCTGGCGCTGGGTGGCAATACGGCAATTCTGCACGAGGGGCGCCTGGTTCAGCATGGCCCGACCGCTACGGTGTTCCGCCAGCCGGCCTCCCTGACCGCGGCGGAGATGTTCTCCGAACCCCCCATCAATGTGCTGGAAGGGCGCATCCGCGACGGTGAGGTCAGCTTCGACGACGAGGTGCACTTCCCGCTCGATGAAGCTCTGGCGGCGCTTGACGAGGGCGGCTACCGCTTCGGTGTGCGGCCGGCTCATCTGGCCATGCAGCCCCGGGCAGACGATGACCTGGCGCTTGACGTCAAGGTCGAGCTGGCCGAGATCAGTGGCTCCGAGACCTTCCTGCACGTGGGCAACGAGAGGATGTCGCTGGTGGCGCATCTTTCCGGTGTTCACAGCTTTCGTGTGGATGAGCCGATCACACTCTATGTACCGGTGCATCGCCTGTTCGTGTTCGACATGGATGGCAAGACCCTGCACGTGCCGCCGGAAGCCGGTGACGGAGGGGTGCGTCCGCCGCTTCCGTCTTCACGGCAGGCACCGCCGGCGTCGGCGTCAGGGGAGGAGCGCTAGCATGGCCGAGATTCGCCTTTCACAGTTGGCGCACAGCTATTCGGCGTCGCCTTCGAAGCGCAGCGACTACGCCATCGAACAGATGGAGCACGTGTGGGAGCAGGGTGGTGCCTATGCCCTGCTGGGGCCATCCGGCTGCGGCAAGTCGACCCTGCTCAATATCATCTCCGGGCTGCTGGTACCTTCCCAGGGCGAGGTGCGCTTCGACGGGGTCATGGTCAACGAGCTGCCGCCGGAAGAGCGCAACATCGCTCAGGTGTTTCAGTTCCCGGTGGTCTACGACACCATGACGGTCTACGACAACCTGGCCTTCCCGCTGCGCAACGTGAAGACCCCGGAGGAGCGGGTTCGCGAGAGGGTCGAGGAGGTCGCGGACATCCTCGACCTGACCGACCGCCTGGCCAGCAAGGCGCGCAACCTCAGTGCCGACGAGAAACAGAAGGTGTCCATGGGGCGTGGCCTGGTCCGTGATGATGTGGCGGCCATCCTGTTCGACGAGCCACTGACGGTGATCGACCCGCAGCTCAAGTGGAAGCTGCGGCGCAAGCTGAAGGAGATCCATCAGCGCTTCGCCATCACCATGATCTACGTGACCCACGATCAACTCGAAGCCTCGACCTTTGCCGACAAGATTGCGGTGATGTACGACGGTCGAATCGTCCAGTTCGGTACCCCGCGCGAGCTGTTCGAAAGCCCCGCCCACACCTTCGTCGGCTACTTCATCGGTAGTCCCGGCATGAACTTCTTCACGCCATGCATCGATGGCGACAACATCCTGATCGACGGCCAGCGCCTCGAACTGTCCGCCGCGATGCACCGCTCGCTGCTTGATGCTCGTGAACGCAGCGACAACCTCAAGCTGGGCATTCGTCCGGAATTCATCGAGCTTGCCGAGGACGGCACGAGCGGGACCCTCAGCGCCGTGGTGGACCACTGCCAGGATCTCGGGACCTACTCGATCTTGACGCTGGCGCTAGACCAGGCGCGCTTCAAGGTGCGCGTGGAGGAGGGCGGGCTCGCGCTTTCCGGGCGCGTGTCGGTGCGTTTCCCAGAAAGATGGCTGACTTTGTACGTAGATGAATCCCGTGTAGAGGTGGCGTCATGAACAAGGTCCCCAACAATCGCGCCTGGTGGCTGGTGCTGCCGATGCTGGCGCTGGTCGCCTTTTCCGCCATCGTGCCGCTGATGACGGTGGTCAACTACTCGGTGCAGGACGTCTTCGACGCCAATACCCGGTTCTTCACCGGCACCGAATGGTTCGTCAAGATGCTCAACGATCCGGCGCTGCAGGCGGCGCTGGCCCGGCAGTTTGCGTTTTCGCTGACCATTCTGGCGATTCAGGTGCCGCTGGGGGTGGGAATCGCGCTGTTGATGCCCAAGCGTGGCTGGCGGGCGTCGCTGGTGTTGATCCTGGTGACCTTGCCCTTGTTGATCCCGTGGAACGTGGTGGGCAGCATCTGGCAGATATTCACCCGTGGCGACATCGGTCTGATGGGCTGGAGCCTGCGCCAGATCGGCTATCCCTACAACATCACCTCGAGTCCGCTGGACGCCTGGGTAACCATCGTGCTGATGGATGTCTGGCACTGGACCTCGCTGATCGCACTGCTCTGCTACAGCGGTCTGCAGGCGATTCCCGAGGCCTACTATCAGGCGGCGCGCATCGATCGCGCTTCACGCTGGGCGGTGTTTCGCTATATCCAGCTACCCAAGCTCACCAACGTACTGGTGATCGGGGTGCTGCTGCGTTTCATGCACTCCTTCATGATCTACGCCGAACCCTTCGTGTTGACCGGCGGCGGGCCGGGAAGCGCGACCACCTTCCTCAGTCAATCGCTGGCGATCATGGCCACCGCCCAGTTCGATGTAGGGCCTTCGGCGGCCTTTTCGCTGATCTACTTCCTGATCATCCTGCTGGTCTGCTGGGTGTTCTATACCGCCATCATGAATCTGCAGAAGGACCGGCAGGGAGGGGCTCGCCATGACTGATTCCACGCCATCCAGTCCCGACCAGGTGCGAAAGCGCGCGGAAAAGGAGGCGGCCCGCCGCCGTCGACAGGGCCGTTCGACAGGACGACGCTTTCGCAGTGGCTTCTTGATGCTGGCCTACATCGTGTTTGTACTGCTGCCGATCTACTGGCTGGTCAACATGTCGCTGCAGACCAATAGCGAGATCCTCGGCGAGCTGACCCTATGGCCGCAATCGCTGACCTTGGCCAACTACGCCAAGATATTCACCGACCCGAGCTGGTACATGGGTTACGTCAACTCGATCACCTATGTGTTGATGAACATGGCGATCAGCATGAGCGTGGCGCTGCCGGCGGCCTATGCCTTCAGTCGCTACCGTTTCATCGGTGACAAGCACCTGTTCTTCTGGCTGTTGACCAACATGATGGCGCCACCGGCGGTGTTCCTGCTGCCGTACTTTCAGCTCTACTACACGGTGGGCCTGTTCGATACCCACATCGCCGTGGCGCTGGCCCACTGTCTGTTCAATATTCCGTTGGCGGTATGGATCCTCGAAGGCTTCATGTCCAGCGTGCCCAAGGAGATCGACGAGACCGCCTTTATTGATGGTTACAGCTTCCCGCGCTTCTTCGTCCAGGTGTTCATTCCGATGATTCGCTCCGGCATCGGCGTGACGCTGTTCTTCCTGTTCATGTTCTCCTGGGTCGAGCTGTTGCTGGCACGCACTCTGACCTCCACCGAGGCCCAGCCCATCGCCTCGGTGATGACGCGAACCTCGACCGCCTCGGGCATCGACTGGGGCACCCTGGCGGCGGCCGGGGTACTGACCATCGTGCCAGGCATCGTGGTGGTGTTCTTCGTGCGCCATCACATCGCCAAGGGCTTTGCCCTGGGCCGGACCTGAGGAGCACCGACATGGACTGGATGGTATGGACCCTGCCCACGGCGATCTTCTTTGGTGTCATTGCGCTGTTGCTGGTGGTCATGACGACCTGGGAGCTGGTATCGCCGACGCGGGAACGGCGCGGTTTTCTGCCGATCAGCACCACCCGGGGGGACCGTTTCTTCATCGGCATGCTGTCGGCGGCCTACATCCATCTGGCGGTCGTGGGCTTCACCAGCCTGAGTCTGTGGCTGGCGCTGGGCGTATCGGTGGTGTGGATGCTGGTCCTGCTGCGATGGGGCTAGCGGGGGCCAGGCTCCCTTCGACGACAACGATCGACCTGACGGTCGACGACAACAATAGAGGTGACCATGAACGCTAGACTCAAGCTGACCAGACTAGGTGCTGTGGGGCTATTGCTGCTCAGCGGCGGCGCCCTGGCCCAGGACGATCGAACGGCGGTGATCGAGCGCTTGGCCGGCGAGGTGTTCAAGGACTCGACCCTGAGCCGCGAGGAACGCATCGCTGAACTGGAATGGTTTGCCAAGGCTGCCGAGCCGTTTGAAGGCATGGAGATCAACACCGTCGCCGAGGGCCTGACCACCCACACCTGGGAGCGTGACGTGCTGGCGCCGGCCTTTACCGAGCTGACCGGTATCGAGGTAACCCACAACATCATCGGCGAAGGTGATGTGGTGCAGAACATGCAGACCCAGATGCAGTCGGGGCGCAATATCTATGACGCCTACGTCAACGACTCGGACGCCATCGGTACCCACATTCGCTACGGCTCGACCATCAACCTGAGCGAGGCCATGGCCAACGAGTGGAAGGACCTGACGCTGCCGACCCTCGATCTGGACGACTTTATCGGCATTCAGTACACCACCGGGCCCGACGGTAGCATCTACCAGCTGCCCGACCAGCAGTTCGCCAACCTCTACTGGTTCCGCTATGACTGGTTCCAGCGCGATGATCTGAAGGCAGAGTTCAAGGACATCTACGGCTACGACCTGGGTGTGCCCACCAACTGGACCGCCTATCAGGACATCGCCGAGTTCTTCAGCGAGCACGTCGGCGAGATCGACGGTCAGAAGGTCTACGGCCACATGGACTACGGCCGTCGGGATCCGTCGCTGGGGTGGCGCTTCCATGACTCCTGGCTGTCCATGGCCGGCATGGGCAGTCCCGGGGTGCCGTTCGGCAACCCGGTAGACGACTGGGGCATTCGGGTCGATGAAGAGAGCCACCCGGTGGGGGCCAGCGTCAGCCGTGGCGGCGCCACCAATTCACCGGCCTCGGTGTTCGCCGTCACCAAGATGGTGGAGTGGCTTCGAGACTATGCGCCGCCCGAAGCCCAGGGCATGACCTTCGGCGAGGCCGGGCCGGTGCCGGCCCAGGGCAACGTGGCCCAGCAGATGTTCTGGTACACCGCCTTTACCGCCGACATGGTCAGTCCCGATGTGGCGGTGACCGACGATGAGGGCAATCCCAAGTGGCGCATGGCGCCGTCTCCCACCGGCCCGTACTGGGAGGAGGGGATGAAAGTCGGCTATCAGGACGTGGGGGCCTGGACCTTCTTCGATTCGACGCCGGAGGATCGGCGCAGCGCAGCCTGGCTGTTTGCCCAGTTCACCGTGTCCAAGACCGTCTCGCTGGAGAAGCTGATGGCGGGGCTGACGCCGATCCGCCGGTCCGACATCTTCTCCGACCAGATGACCGAGATGGCGCCGAAGCTGGGTGGCCTGGTGGAATTCTACCGCAGTCCCAACGAGTCCAACTGGACGCCTACCGGCACCAACGTGCCTGACTATCCGCGCATGGCGCCGCTGTGGTGGCAGAATCTGGCCCCTGCGGTCAATGGCGACATCTCGGCCCAGGAGGCGCTGGATAATCTGGCCGGTGACCTCGACAACATCATGGCGCGTCTGGCGCGGGCCAAGGTGTTTGCCACCTACGCGCCGGTGCTCAATGAACCCAAGGATCCCGAAGAATGGTTGAGCCAGCCCGGCGCGCCCAAGGCCAAGCTGGACAACGAGATGCCCCAGGGCACCACAGTGCCCTACGAGCAGATGATGGAGGAATGGATGTCGGCCGGTACCCGTGAGTAGGACGGGGACTTGTGCGCAGGTGACGGCGCTTCGCAGGTCGCCTTTCGTGCATGGCCCCTGATGTGCAGGACGCCGGGCCCTCGCTGGAGACAGCGGGGGCCCGGTGCCTTGTGGGCAATACATGGCGCCGGGTGGATAGCACAGTCTGGATGAGAGGAGCGTCTGCCAAGCGTTGGCGGTGGCGTCGAAAGACGCGCAAAATTTTGCCGAAACGTTGCGCGTGCGTTGGTACCATAGCCGGCGTTTGTCCACCGCGGAGCCCTCCATGTCAGACCCCTCGTCCTCTTCCTCGCCCGTCGAAGCAACGACGGATTCCTTGCCTCGGCTGGTGCTGGTCGGTGCCCAGATGCTGTTCGTGGCGTTCGGCGCCCTGGTGCTGGTGCCATTGCTGACCGGCCTCGATCCCAACGTCGCCATGTTCACCGCCGGTATCGGCACCCTGGTGTTCCATCTGACCACGCGTCTGACGGTTCCGGTGTTTCTGGCGTCGTCCTTTGCCTTTATTGCCCCTATTCAGGGCTCCATCGCCCACTTTGGTGTCTCCGCCACCCTGGGCGGGCTGATCGCTGCCGGTTTCGTCTACGTGGCGATCTCCCAGGCGGTTCGGCTGAAGGGGACGGGGTGGCTGCATCGGCTGCTGCCGCCGGTGGTGGTAGGACCGGTGATCATGGTCATCGGTCTTGCCCTGGCACCAGTCGCGGTGAGCATGGCCACCGGCGAGAACAGCGAGACCATCGGTTACACCCAGGCCATGGTGCTGTCCATGTCGAGCCTGCTGGTGACGCTGATCCTGGCGGTCTTCGGGCGCGGTCTGTTGCGCCTGGTGCCGATCATGGGGGGGATCGTCACCGGCTATCTGATGGCATTGCTGATGGGAGTGGTCGACTTCAGCCCGGTACGTGAGGCGGCCTGGCTGGCGTTGCCATCCTTCACCGCGCCGAGCTTTCACTGGGCGGCGGTCCTGTTCATGATCCCCGTCGCCATCGCGCCGGCGGTGGAGCATATCGGTGATATGGTGGCGATCGGCTCGGTGACCCGACGCAACTACCTGGAGAAACCAGGCCTTCACCGCACCCTGTTGGGCGACGGCCTGGCGACCATTTCGGCGGCGCTGTTCGGTGGGCCGCCCAACACCACTTACTCGGAGGTCACCGGGGCGGTCACCCTGACCCGCGCCTTCAATCCGATGTTCATGGTGTCCGCCGCACTGGTAGCCATCACCCTGGCCTTCGTCGCCAAGCTGGGGGCAGTATTGCAGACCATTCCTACCCCGGTGATGGGCGGGATCATGACCCTGCTGTTCGGCTCCATCGCGGTGGTCGGCATGAATACCCTGGTGCGCGCCGGCAAACCCCTGACCGCCCCGCGTAACCTGGTGGTGGTCTCGCTGATCCTGGTGTTCGGCATCGGTGGTATGCAGTTCGGCGATGGCCAGTTCGCCCTGCAGGGGGTCAGCCTCGCCGCCTTGATCGGCATCGCCCTCAACCTGGTGTTGCCCCGGGCCAGCGAGGACGAATGAATCCTGCTATTACCATGGCCCGGCGTGACAGCCGGGCCATCGGCTGTTGGCGACCGGGCACTGACAATCATGCCCTGTCTAAGGCTTCTAACAATGGTGCAGCTGTTCGCTGAGCGATTCACTCAGTGATGTAGCTGCTCTCCACCGTCGGAAAAGGTGGGGGGACAGGTGTTGGCGACAGGGCACTGACGATCATGCCCTGTCGAAGGCATTTCTCAATGGTGCAGCTGCTCCCCGCCATCGGAAAAGGTCGGGGGAGTATTCGCACTGACAATCACGCATTCCTGATCCCCCAGGTTGCGAAACCGATGGGGCAGGCGTGAGTCGAAGTAGTAGGCGTCGCCGGGGCCGAGCAGACCTGTCTCGCCGTTGACGGTGATCTCGATCTCGCCGGCGATGATGACGCCGCCTTCCTCGCCGTCGTGTTCAAGCATCTCTTCGCCGGTATCGGCTCCGGGCGGATAGCGCTCGTGGAGCACCGACATGCGTCGGTCCGGGCGTCTGGCCGCGACAAGCCGCCAGGACAGATGGCCATCACCGATCTCGGTGAGCTCCGCGGCGCGATAGAAGGGGCTGGGGTGGTTCGGTTCGTCACCCGCGAAGAAAGCGCTGATCGATACCGGCAAGGCGTCAAGAATCTTCTTAAGCGAGCTGACCGATGGGCTCACATTGTTAAGCTCAATCAGCGAAATGGTGCTGTTGGTCACACCGGCTCTTTTCGCCAGTTCGCGTTGAGAAAGCTGCTTTTCCTGTCGTAGTTGGCGCAATCTGGCGCCGACGTCGAAACTGTCTTCCATCCTGTTTCCCGTCTCGGCAAAGCCGATGTTGTGCATAATGATGGACACATGATACCCGCTAACGCCGCTGTCCGACATCCCTGGCGTCTACTGTCTACCCCGATACGCTCATGGCAGCCTGCGGGTGGCTAAGGCATCATGGAGGATGCTGTCGACGACCAATAAAAGAGGTGCAATGGTGGCGAGGCTGGACGCGAAGGAGATAAGCGGCGTGGTTCTGGCGGGAGGCCAGGGGCGACGCATGGGGGGAGTCGACAAGGGGCTGGTGCCGTTCGACGGCAAGCCGCTGGCGGCGCACGCCGTTGCCTGTCTGAAGCCCCATGTGGCTAGCGTGATGATCAATGCCAATCGCCATCTGGACGAGTACGCGGCTCTTGCCGATCGAGTGGTCGAGGATCACCAGGCGGGCTACCACGGACCCTTGATGGGCATCTACAGTGGTCTGGTCGCGTCCTCTACGCCCTGGGTGGTGGTGGTGCCCTGTGACAGCCCGGCGCTGCCCGCCGATCTGGTGCCCCGGCTGGTGGCTGGCTGGCGCGATGGGCTGGATATTGTCGTCGCCCATGACGGCGAGCGGCTGCACCCCGTGGTGGCGTTGCTGTCCCGTCACCTGCATGAGGATCTGGCGGCGGTACTGGAGCAGGGCGAACGCAAGATCGACCGCTGGTACGATCGCCACCGCTGGGATCGGGTCGACGTCAGCGACTGCGCTGCCGCCTTCGCCAATCTCAACACCGAAGAGGAAAGACGACGGCTGGAGGCGTGTCGCCAGGAGCGTGACTCATGACGCAGGCGCTGAGCTTGCGCCCCGATCAGCCGCTGTTGGGCATCGCCGCCTGGAGCGGGACCGGCAAGACCACCCTGCTGGAACGTCTGGTACCGATGTTGAAGGGTGCCGGGCTCAAGGTGGCGGTGATCAAGCACGCCCACCACCGCTTCGAGGTAGACCAGCCTGGCAAGGACAGTCATCGCCTGCGTATGGCGGGGGCCGAACCTATCCTGATCGCCTCCCGCGCCCGGCTGGCATTGATGATGGAGACGCCGGGGGGCGAAGAGGCCGATCTGGCAACCCTGCTGGCCATGGTCGCGCCGCTGGAACCGCAACTGGTGCTGGTCGAGGGCTTCAAGGACTGGCCTTTGCCCAAGCTGGAGCTCCATCGGCCGGCGCTGGAAAAGCCGCTGATGGTGGAAGACGATCCATGGATTCAGGCCGTCGCCAGTGACGCGCCCCTGGCGACAAGGGGCGATGTGCTCGATCTCAATGATCATGACGCCATCGCCGCCTGGGTCCAGGCCTGGGTGAGGCGTTGGCCCGAGTGGATTGTCGCGCACCAGGGAGGAGAACCGTCATGACAACGCTCTCCTGTTTCGATCTTGGTGAGCGCATGCTCGGCGTCGAGGAGGCGCGCGATGCCCTGTTGACGCTGGTAGCTGGTCGCCTGGCGGCGGAAAAGGTGCCCCTGGCCAGGGCCCACGGCCGAGTGCTGGCCGAGGCGGTAGAAGCGCCTTTCGATGTGCCCGGGCATACCAACTCCGCGATGGATGGGGTGGCGCTCAACTGGTCGACCGAGGACCCCGGCGAGGTCTTTCTCCAGGTGGGAGAAGCCCTGGCGGGGCAGCCTTTTCAGGGTCGCCTGGGCGAAGGTGAGTGTATTGCCATCACCACGGGGGCGCCCTTGCCGCCAGGGGCCGACACCGTGGTCATGCTCGAACAGCTCGAGCGAGATGGCGATCGTGTGAGGGTGACACGCGCCGACCGCGTCAAGCAGGGGCAGAACGTGCGCCAGGCGGGCGAGGATCTGCGTGCCGGCCAGGTGGCCATTGCAGCAGGCAGGCGCCTCGAAGCCGCCGCGCTTGGCCTGTTGGCGTCTCTCGGGCAGGCCGAGGTCCGGGTGCGGCGACGTCCTCGGGTAGCCGTGTTCTCCACCGGCGATGAGGTCACGGCACCCGGTGAGGCACGCGCCCAGGCGGCGATCTATGATGCCAACCGCTATTCTCTGATGGGGTCGTTGCAGGAGCATGGCGCCGAGGTAATCGATCTCGGCATCGTCGCCGATGACACCGACGCCCTGGTCGAACAGCTCGCTGACGCCGCCCGGACCGCGGATCTGGTGGTCTCCAGTGGCGGAGTGTCGGTGGGGCAGGCCGACCACACCCGGGATGCGGTGGAGCGTCTTGGCAGGTTGACCCTGTGGCGGATCGCCATGCGGCCAGGCCGGCCCATGGCATGTGGGGTGATTGGCCCCGACGAGACACCCTTGCTGGGACTGCCGGGTAACCCGGTGGCCTGCATGGTGACCTGTCTGGTGTTTGTGGTGCCGATGCTGGCGGCTCTGGAAGGGCGCTCACCCACTCAGCCACGCTGGAAGGCCGTGGCCGGTAGCGCCTTTCGCAGCAGGGTCGGACGTACGGACTACAGTCGCGGTGTCTTTCACTGTGATGCGGACGGGACCTTGCGGGTGGTCAATACAGGCAATCAGGGTTCCGGTATTCTGTCGTCCATGGTCTCGGCCAATTGCTTGGTCGAGATTCCCGAGGATACGGACTCGGCGTCCATCGATGATATCGTGATGGTACTCCCTCTCTTTCGATTTTCCTGAGGCTTGAACATGACGCTTTCCCATCTCAACGCACGCGGCGAAGCCAACATGGTCGATGTCGGCGACAAGGCAGCGACCCGACGGGAGGCGACGGCGACCGGAAGCATCTCCATGGCGCCGGAGACTCTGGCGCTGTTGAGCGATGGCAAGTTGCCCAAGGGCGACGTGCTGGCGACCGCCAGGATTGCCGGTATTCAGGCCGCGAAACGCACCCACGAGCTGATCCCGCTTTGCCACCAGCTGGCGTTGTCCAAGGTCAGCGTCGACTTCGAGATCGACGCCGAATCCAGTTGTGTCAGGGTGTCCGCCACCTGCCGTCTGACCGGACGGACCGGGGTCGAGATGGAAGCCCTGACGGCCGTATCGGTGGCCTGTCTCACCCTTTACGACATGTGCAAGGCGGTGGACAAGGAGATGGAGATCGGCGAAATCCACGTGGATGCAAAACAGGGTGGCAAGTCCGGTGACTATCTGCGTCGGAGCGCGACCGCTGCGACGGCAACGCCGATCGTGACCAGCCCCGAGAACAGCCCGGCGTTGACCCTGGGGCTTGCGTCCGCCGCGGAGCAGTGTGTCAGGGTGAAGTGCCTGGCTGAACTGCGCGAAAGGCTTGGCGTCGGTGAAGCATCGGTGCCACTGGACAGGTTGCCCAGTGCCGATGTTGCCGGTCTCAAGCAGGCACTGAAGACCCTGGATGATCGCTTCAAGGGGCTGGATGAAGGGCGCGTGCTGTGCGCCGTCAATCAGGTGATGGCGAGTGACGGTACCCGTCTGACCTGTGAGGACGAGGTGGCCTTCTTCCCGCCGGTGACAGGAGGCTGATCGATGATACGCGTGCAGCATGAGACCTTCGATGCAGGTCATGAACAGCGCCGGATGCTCGAACATCGCACCGACATCGGAGCGGTGGTCAGCTTCACCGGACTGGTCAGGGACTTCAATGAACGCCCGGACGTCACGGCGCTGACGCTTGAGCATTATCCCGGCATGACCGAAGCGTCGCTTTCCGAGATCGAAGCTGAGGCGCGACAGCGCTGGCCGCTCGATGAGGTAACCCTGATCCACCGGATCGGTCGTCTGGAGCCCGGTGATCCCATCGTACTGGTGGTGGTGGCCAGCGCCCATCGGCGTGCCGCCTTCGAAGCCTGCGAATTCTTGATGGACCATCTGAAGACCCGGGCGCCATTCTGGAAGAAGGAGCACACCGAAAGCGGCGATTACTGGGTATCTGAACGTCGTCAGGATCATGATGACGCCAAGCGTTGGGAGGTCGCTTCGCAATGACACAACAGTTGATCGATAGTTTCGGTCGCCGGGTGACCTACGTCCGATTGTCTGTCACCGACCGCTGCGACTTTCGCTGCGTCTACTGCATGAGCGAGGAGATGACCTTCCTGCCACGTGCCCAGGTGCTGACGCTGGAGGAAATCGCTCAGGTGGCGCAAGCCTTCACCGAGCTCGGCGTGGAAAAGATTCGTTTGACCGGGGGGGAGCCGCTGGTCCGTCGCAATATCGAGCAACTGGTGTCCAGTATAGGGGCCTTGCCGGGGCTTCGGGACTTTGCCATGACCACCAACGGGGCGGGCCTGAGGCGGCATGCCGAGGCGCTGCGCCAGGGCGGCATGAAGCGTCTCAACATCAGCCTGGATTCGCTGGATCCCGAGCGCTTTCGACGGCTGACACGTACCGGTGACCTCGACAAGGTGCTGGACGGCATCAGCGCCGCTCGGCAGGCCGGCTTTGAGCGCATCAAGCTCAATGCGGTGGTGCTCAAGGGGCGCAACGAAGACGAGGTGCTGGATCTTGTCGAGTTCTCCAGGGCAGAGGGGCTGGATATCAGCTTTATCGAGGAGATGCCGCTGGGCGATGTGTCCGACCATTCCCGTGCCGAGACCTATTGTTCAAGTGACGAGGTGCGCGAAAGGATCGAGCAGCGCTACCCCCTGATGGCCACGACGGAAGCCACCGCAGGGCCTTCTCGCTACTACCGTATGGAGGATAGCGAGACGCGGGTCGGATTCATCTCGCCCCATAGCCATAACTTCTGTGCTTCCTGCAATCGTGTTCGGGTCACGGTGGAAGGGCGTCTGCTGCTGTGCCTTGGCAACGAGCATTCGGTGGATCTCAGGGCGGTATTGAGGCGCTACCCCGGTGACATGGAGAAGCTCAAGGCCGCCATCGTGGAGGCGATGCCGCTAAAGCCTGAGCGGCACCATTTCACCACCGATGGGGATGTTCAGGTGGTTCGCTTCATGAACATGACCGGTGGCTGACAGCGCTTTCGCCAAGTGACCGCTTGTCTCCTTACCTGCGCGGGCGCCTTGGGCGCCCGCTCTTTGTATCCTGGCCGCTGTCTTTTTTCCTCGAGGTGTCAGCGTTTCAACCAATATTGACCGGTCAAGGGGTGACTGGGCTCGTCCAATGAGCTCGCTGTTGACGTATAAAGACCGCCAATATTTCGGTAATTGACAAGGAAAAATCTCCAGCATTTCTTGCCAAGAGTGGCCGGTTGCATATACTTTTCTTCAAGTGAATTGCGGCGTGCGCCGCTTGGTGTCAAAGCTATGGAGTGAGCTATGTCCAGCGAATCATTGGAACGTATTGCGAGAAACAAGAACGTGGCACGGGCAGCGGCTCGTCAACTGAGCATGGAACAGCTGCAAAAACTGGCGGAAGTGGTCGAGGAGGTCATCGATCAGAAGCGCGACGAGGAGCGCCAGCGCCAGGAAGAAGAGATGCAGAAGGCCCAGAAGCTGGCGGAGATCCGTGAGCAGATCACCGAAGCCGGCCTGTCGCTGGATGATCTCGTATCGGAGCAGCCCAAGCGCAAGCGTGGACGTCCGCCCAAGAACGCCAAGTGATTCTGCTGGCGCAGGTGTGGTCACGCGAGTTCGGTTGACCTGACCTTGCACGGACGTGTCGCGTCGCCAGTGCAGCTTGGCCGCTGTGTCACCAAGGCGCGTGCATGACGCAAAGCGCGTGAATGGTGACGGCACGGCCACAAGTACGGCGAACGTCGAGCCGCGACCGGCCCTGGAAACGTCCAGGGCCGGTTGTTTTGTTTATAGGGGGGAGGCTCAGACGTCGCCGGCGATGCCTTCGATATCGCTCGCCATCAACTGGAGTTCGACCTGTGGCAGACGCTGTAAGTGTTCGCCCAGCCAGGCCTGAATACGAGGGTAGAGGCCACGACGGAGCGCCGACAGGGTATCGACGGCCAGGTCGTCGAGTTGTTCGTCGAGCCAGTCGATGAAATTGTCCTCGTCCAGGGGGCTGGTCTGGCTTGAGTCGATCATCAGCCGGCCAATTCTGGCCCAGCCGGTGTCGGTCGCTACCAGGCTGATGGCGAGGAAGAGTACGCCGTGGCGATTGCGCGCATGTGCCGGAGATTGACGCCGGTCGATGCCCCCGCGTTCGATGATGCACTGAGACAGAGGGAAGCTTTCCTCGCGGGTCAGGCCGCCCTGGTCGAACCGGATCAGATCGCCGTTGCGAGGTGCCAGCGGAGCCTCGATGCCCAGGCGACAGGCCAGTTCCTGATGAGCTGACTGATGGTTTTCCTCGCCATGGACCGGCAGCAGTCTGGTCGGCTGGAGCCAGCGATAGAAGCGTTCCAGTTCCTGCTGTGCGGGGTGCCCGGAGGCATGCAGTTCGGGGTGGCTGGCATCATCGATGATGGTGACCTGAAAGCGCGCCAGGCCGCGCTTGAGCCGCTCGATAAGGTGCTCGTTGCCGGGAATGGCCTTGGCCGAGAAGATGACGGTGTCGCCAGTGGTCAGCTCGAAGTGGGGGTGCCTTCCCTGGGCAAGGCGCGACAGCGCGGCGCGGGGTTCGCCTTGGCTCCCCGTGGCAATGACCAGCACTTCCTCGGGTGGTAGATAGCCCAGGTCGCTGACGGGCACCAGCGCAGGAAAGTCGTCGAGATAGCCCAGTTGCCTGGCATGGCCCACCATGCGCTCCATGGAGCGCCCGAGCAGGCTGACCCGGCGTCCGCAACGAGCAGCGGCGCGGCCGATGGCCAGGACCCGTGCCAGATTGCTGGCGAAGCAGGAAACGGCAACGCGGCCCTGGCAGCGGGAGATGGTAGACACCATGGCCCTTGCGACCTCGCCTTCACTTCGTGAATGGCCGGTCACGTTGGCATTGGTGGAATCACCCACCACCAGATCGACCGGCGCGAGGGCGCGAAACAGATCTTCGTTCACCGGCTGGCCAATCAGCGGCTCTGGGTCCAGTTTCCAGTCGCCGGTATGCAGGATGCGCGAGTTGCCTGCCTGAATGAGCAGGGCGCAGCTTTCCGGGATGGAATGGGTCAACGGCAGGAAACGGAGGGAAAACCCTGCGATGTCCCTGGCGTCCCCAGGTTCGATGACGTCTATCGCGTCGGTGGGAAGTCCCCGTTCGCCGAACTTGACGCGCAACATGGCGGCGACCAGAGGGGTCGCCAGAATAGGGCAGGCCCAGCGTGGCCATAGCCAGGCGGCGGCACCGATATGATCTTCGTGGCCATGGGTAATGAGCAGCGCCTGCGGACGGATGCCGCGGGTATCCAGTATCGAGGTGTCTGGCACCTGGAGCGGCTCACCAGGAAGGTCCTGGCGAATAAGCATGCCACAGTCGACGGCAATCCAGGCGTCCTGATAGCCGTACAGGCTTAGATTCATGCCGATCTCGCCACAGCCTCCCAGGGGCAGAAAATGCACCGGTGGGCGTCGTCGTGGTCGAATCTGGGCTCGCGGAATCGGCATCATGCTCGGCATCGTGGACGGTGTTCATTTCACTATACGGGATCGACCGCGCACGACTCAACGCGAGAGGTCAAAGGACCCGTGCAGCGGTCGTTCGCCATCTTACTTTTCGCTACAATGCACGCCCCGAACGGGCGTGCTCATCGCCCCTCCCCATGGTGGTGCAAGGTTGGTCACCAAGCGTTGGTCCAAGGATACAGGTGTTATGTCCCATTTCTATCGTCTGGTCGTGTCGTGTCCCGATCGACTGGGTATTGTCGCCAGGGTGTCGAACTTCATTGCTGGCCACGGTGGTTCCATCACCGAGGCCAATCAGCACTCGGACCTGGCCTCTGGTCGCTTCTTCATGCGTTACGAAATCCTGGCCGACTCCATCGGCATGTCGAAGGAAGCCCTGTGCGAGGCCTTTGCGCCGGTAGCGCGTGAATTCGAGATGGACTGGGCGCTGCGCGACACTCGTCAGAAGCGGCGCGTCGTGCTGATGGTTTCCAGGGAATCTCATTGCCTGGTGGATCTGTTGTATCGATGGACCGCTGGTGAGCTCGATTGCGAGATCGCGGCGGTGATTTCGAACCATGACGACATGCGCAAGATGGTCGAGTGGCACGGTATTCCCTACCATCATGTGCCGGTTTCGGCAGACGACAAGAGTGCCGCCTTCGCCGAGGTCGAGCGTCTGGTCGAGGCGTCCGAGGCCGACAGTATCGTGCTGGCGCGCTATATGCAGATTCTTCCGCCTGATCTGTGCGAGCGCTACAGTGGGCGAGTCATCAACATTCACCATAGCTTCCTGCCATCCTTTGCCGGGGCCAAGCCTTATCACCAGGCTTACCAGCGCGGCGTCAAGCTGATTGGTGCGACCTGCCACTACGTCACCGAGGAACTCGACGCCGGGCCGATCATCGAGCAGGATATTCACAGGGTCAGTCACTGTCATACGCCGGATGACCTGGTGCGTTTCGGGCGCGATGTAGAAAAGACCGTGCTGGCACGGGGGCTGCGTTGGCACCTCGAGGATCGGGTGCTGATCCACGACAACAAGACCGTCGTCTTTGCCTGAGCCGGCATCAAGGGCGCCGGCCGTTCTTTCGACGCCCGGCGCCTGGGCGGGAGTGGGTGAGCGCGGGAATGGGTGATCGAGGGGGTGTCGAAAGCCTGGTCCGGTCACTCACCCTGGCATGCCAACCGAGCCGGAATCGCCCGCACAGGTAGGCAGCAGGAAGAGGAGGGGCCATGTCCTTTGCTCAGGTGATCCTTGCCCCCTGGCTGATCTGGGTTTGCGCGGGGGTGGCGTTGTCGGCCCTGGTGCTTGCCCTTTGCCAGCGTCCCTGGCGCGCCCTCTTTCAAGATACTGGCCTGCAGCATCGCTGGCTGGCGGCAACGCTGATGGTGGCGATGCTGTGGCAACTAAGGGCCCAGGCGGTCGATTGGCTCAGTCTGCACCTGCTGTTCACCACTCTGATGACGCTGGTCTTTCGAGGCCCCCTGGCGCTCTTGAGCTGTCTGCTGGTCAATCTGTCACTGGTGCTGACCGGGCGCGTCGCCTGGCCACTGCTGGGCGTCAATCTGGTGGTCACCGGCCTGGTACCGATGCTGGTGACGGTGCTGATATGGCGCCTGGTCGATCGACGGCTGCCATCTCATCCCATGGTTTTCCTGTTTATCGGCGGTTTCTGGTGCGCGGCGTTGTCGGCACTGGCTTCGGGGCTCGCGGTGCTGGGTTTGACGCGGCTCGGCGCCAGTGACCCGTCAGCGTTATTCCAGGCCAGTGAGTACGCGCGTTTCCTGCCGCTGCTGATGCCGTCGGAGGCCTTTATCAGCGGCATGCTGCTGAGCATTCTGATGTTCTACCACCCACACTGGGTCGCCACCTTCAACGACAGCCGTTACCTGGACGACGATGGTCGCGGCGGCCGGGGCCCGTGAGCTGAGCAGGGCCGGCGACCTTGCCTCAGGCCGGTTTGATCTGGCGTGACGGTTGCGGTGTCGGGTCCGCGTGGCGGGCGCAGTCCGGATTGTAGTGCAGCCCCCGGGATTCTCGCCTGGTGCAGGCGCTGGCGACCGTCAGACTGGCCAGAGTGAGCGCCTGGCGACAGGCGTGCAGCTCGACACTCGCGGCGCCGCCCCGAGTCAGGTCATGAAACTCCGATTCCAGTTGCTCGAGGGTCGTGCGTGCCTCGGCCAGCCCTTCGTCCTGGCGCACGATGGCGACCCTCGCGCTCATGATCTGGCGGACGCGCTGGCGCAACGAGGCGAGTCTCTCGCTGGAAACCTGTCGATCTCCGGTTGTTGCGCTCGGCCGTGGTGTCAAGGTGCGTCCCGGCGCCGGCTCACTCAGGTGGCGAGCGGCGGATCTGGCGTAGACCAGGCACTCGAGCAAGGAGTTGCTGGCCATGCGATTGGCGCCGTGCAGTCCGGTACAGGCGACTTCGCCGATGGCGTAGAGCCCCGCCACGCGCGTGGCTCCCCGATGGTCGGTGGCGACGCCGCCGCAGCTATAGTGGGCCGCCGGCACCACCGGGATGGCCTGGGTGGTGATATCCAGGCCACGTGTGAGGCAGTGAGCGTGGATGGTGGGGAAGTGGTGACGTATGGCGGCGTCGCCGAGGTGACGGATGTCCAGCAGCACATGGTCGCTCGAGGTGCGCTGCATCTCGGCGTCGATGGCGCGGGCGACCACGTCTCGCGGGGCCAGTTCAGCGCGCTCATCGATGGCGGGCATGAACCGCTCGCCACGCACGTTCAGCAGCAGGCCGCCTTCGCCTCTTACCGCCTCGCTGACCAGAAAGGGCGGTCCCTGTGGATCGAACAGGCAGGTGGGGTGGAACTGCTGGAACTCCAGGTTCATCAGTTCGGCGCCGATCTCCCAGGCCATGACCATGCCCTCGCCACTGGCCGGGGCGGGGCTGGTGGTATGCAGGTAGAGCCCGCTGGCGCCGCCGGTAGCCAGGACGGTGTCCTGGGCGACAAGGTCGTGAGGACGCTGGTGGGCGTCCAGGCAGCGGGCACCGCAGCAGGCACCCAGGTCATCGGTGAGCAGTTCGACCGCGATCAGGTCGTCGCGCAGCGTGATCTGCGGATGGGCGCGCACCCGGGCCAGCAGGGTGTCGGTCACGGCCCGGCCGGTGGCGTCGTCGGCGTGGATGATTCGGCGAGCGTTGTGGCCACCTTCCCGCGTGAGGTGGTAGGGGTAGCCGCTGGCCGCCTCGGGATCCGGCGTGAAGGGCACGCCAAGGCTCAACAGCCAGGCGATGGCGTCGGGGCCGTTTTCCACGGTGAAGCGCACCGCCGCTTCATCGCACAGCCCGTCCCCGGCAATCAGGGTATCCTGGATGTGGGCCTCGATGTCGTCCTGAGGCGACAGCACCGCGGCAATACCACCCTGGGCCCAGCGACTGGCACCTTGCGCCTCGACACCGGGGCGCAGCAGGGTGACCGGCCGGCGATCGGCGATCTCCAGGGCCATCGCCAGACCGGCGACGCCGCCACCGATGATAAGGACGTCAAGAGGGGCGTTTGCCATGCGTGGTTCCTTCCTTGCGGTCGAAAGAGGGGGCTCGGTGGAGCCCGTGTCGGGGGGCGCGGCGGCGCAGGCGCCTGCTGGGTAGTCGCTCGAGTCCGCCCAGGCGGCGGGCGGTTGCTTCGGTCAGGCGGGCCAGTTCCCGGTTCAGCCAGAGATAACCGCTGGGGCTGAATAGCATTCTGCCATCCTCGGCGCGTGCCGTGGAGGCGAGGTCGGCGAAATCGTCCAGCGCGAAGGGGGTGACCTCGAGGGTGACCGGGCGTCCGGTGCGCACCTCGAAGGCGAGGGTGCCGAGATCCCGCGCCAGGGCGTGCTGCTGATCGCGCAGCCCTGCCATGGCATCGATCTGTTCGTGACCGGCGCGCGTAGTCCAGTGGGTCTCGAGCAATAGCTCCAGGGTGGACAGCATGCGTCGCTGGTAGGAGATCAGCTCGTCGACCTCGCCGCGGGTCAGGCGACCTTCGCGGTGGACCGCGTCGGTCAGTCCGCGCTGCTTGACCAGCAATTGGCTGGCGGCCTTGAACAGTGCCTGGGTATCGATGCCCGGTGCCGATGTGGCGCTGGTGTGGGTGTGATACAGCCGCGCCATGCGATCCAGACAGTCGGCCAGCAGGAAGCGCAGCATGTCGGTGGCCTTGTGGGGCAGAAAGACCAGGGTGGCGCCGATGCCGACCAGGGTGCCGAGCAGCACGTCGGCGCTTCGCCAGAGTGCCACGCTGAGCTGTTGCGAGCCGTCGCCGATCACCAGCAGCAGGCTGATGGCGAACATCAGTCCGCTGTAGGCCTGGCGACCGCCGAAGACTACCCAGGTGGCGATGGCGATGCCGATCAGCGCGCCGAGTTGTACCCCCCAGCCTGGCAGCGGGAGGATGATCAGCGCCAGGCCGAGGGCGGCGCCGATCAGGGTGCCGGCCAGGCGCTGGCGCCCCTTGTCCAGTACGCCCCCGATATGGGGAAGGTTGCCCATCACCATGACCGTGCTCACCAGCGCCCAGCCACTGTGCTGGAAGGGGAACGTCTGGACGATGGCAAAGGTCACGATCAGTGCCAGACTGACCCGGAGTACGTGGAAGAGGCGGCGATGGCGGTGATTGATGAAAGGGTCGCGCAGGCGTCCGAGCAGCATGGTTCAGCCTCTCTGTCGGCCTGGGGCCGGCTCTCGAGCCGGTTGAGGGTGGGCGGTGGGAGGCGCCGTCATACGCTGTCCGAGATCGTCGGGCAGGGGATCTCGGGGTAGAGAAGCATTGTCGCTCAAGATGCTGAAGACCGTGCAGTGCTGATGAAAATGGGGGTGAAGTTTACCACGCAGGCTCGCGTGCCGTCCCGAGCCAAATGATGTCTCGAGGGACGGTGTCCAGGTGGCTGACAACGGAAAGGGGCCCCGTCCCTGGGGCCCCTTTCATCATGGTGAGTTATTGTGGTGAGTCATGACTCGGCAAGACTCAGCGCCAATGGCTCAGGCGGCAGCGTCCTCTTCCATCATCTTGTGAATGAGCTCCTTGAGGTCCTCGACCTGTTGCTCGAGGGCTTCCACCCGGTCCTCTTCGCTGTTCTGCTGGGCTTTCTCCTCGATTTCCTGCATGTGCTCCTGCAGGGCTTCCGAATCCATGGCGAAGGTGCTGCCCGCCATCACAAATGCGGCGATCATGGTCGTTCCGACTAGCGTGCGTTTCATGTGGCATCTCCTGGAAGTCGTCCCTGAACCCTGTGAAGGCCCGCGCTCACTCCATCGAGGCGATATGGCGCTCTGCCGTCCGTGAACTGAACTGGCACAATTCACTATAGGAGGTATTTCTTTATTCGCCATTATTGATATTTCGGCGCAAGCGATGAGCAAGGGTGTGGGGAACGATGAGAAGGCGATGAGAAGGCGATGAGAAAGCGACGAGAGGGCGATCAGAGGATGATGAAAGACGGGGCGGGGCAGGGAAAGCGTCTGGCGTGCAACGCCAACGGCAGGATGGCTAAGTTGGACTGCGCGACCAGAGCGCGACTAGAACACCACGACAAGGCAGGTCATCGAGGGAGTGAGTCACGTAAGACATCGATAGGGTTGGTGCCCGGAGCCGGGCTCGAACCGGCACGGTGTTGCCACCGAGGGATTTTAAGTCCCTTGCGTCTACCAATTTCGCCATCCGGGCAGGAACGTCGCCAGAGGTAAGGCGATAGGGTCCGAAGGGATCGGACACGGCTTCTGGGAAGCGGGGCACACCTGAAAGGAAAAATGGAGGCTGGAGTCGGAATCGAACCGGCGTACACGGAGTTGCAGTCCGCTGCATAACCACTCTGCCATCCAGCCTCATGAGTCATCCATCTTCTGATGATGGAGCGGGAAACGAGATTCGAACTCGCGACCCCAACCTTGGCAAGGTTGTGCTCTACCACTGAGCTATTCCCGCCTGACTCGAGGACGTATTATACGGATAAGTCGGTGACTGTCAAACGCTTTTCCCTGAATTTTCGAATAGGCCCCGGATCGCCAGAGCGCTGCCTACAGCGAGCGGCTCAGGTGCGGCCAGGCGGCCCGCAGGTACTGGATCATCGACCACAGCGTCAGTATGGCGGCGGCGTACAGGGTGATAACGCCCAGTTCGGCGATCAGGTGGCCGGGAGGGAAGGCCAGCAGCAGCAGCAGGGCGACCATCTGCAGGGTGGTCTTTACCTTGCCGATCCAGGACACCGCGACCGAACCGCGCTTGCCCATCTCCGCCATCCACTCGCGCAGTGCCGAGATGACGATCTCGCGGCCGATGATCACCAGCGCCGGCAACGTCAGCCAGGCGGCGTCGTAGCGCTCGATCAGCAGTGCCAGCGCCACTGCCACCATCAGCTTGTCCGCCACTGGGTCGAGGAAGGCGCCAAATGGCGTCGACTGGTCCCACTTGCGCGCCAGATAGCCATCCAGCCAGTCGGTGATGGAGGCCAGGCCGAACAGGGCGGCGGCGGTCAGCATGCTGTATTCGAAGGGCAGGTAGAACAGCACCACCAGCAGGGGGATGAAGACGATGCGTGCCAGGGTCAGAATATTGGGAATGTTCATCGATACCGCTGTCCTTGCTGGAGGGGGGCGACAAGAAGCGACGGACGACGTTGGCGCCCGTCAAAGTGGTTCATTCTATCCGTGATACCTCAACTCATCCATGCAGGGCACGATGAATTGTGTCTGCCATGGTGGCGCTGATGCCGGGAACCCGAGCCAGTTCATCGCGGGTGGCCTGCTTGATGCCCTGGAGTCCGCCGAAGAAGCGCAGCAGTTCACGTCGGCGTTTGGGGCCGACGCCGGGGATATCCTGAAGCGTCGAGGTGCGCCTGGCCTTGTCGCGCTTGGCACGGTGGCCGGCGATAGCGAATCGGTGCGATTCGTCGCGGATGTGCTGGATAAGGTGAAGACCCGGCGAGGTCGGTGGCAGCGCCAGAGAGCGATCCACGGTCTCGACAAAGAGGGTCTCGAGGCCAGCCTTGCGGGTGGTGCCCTTGGCCACCCCGAGCAGGATCACGCCGGTGATGGCGAGCTCGGCGAGCACCTCTCGCGCCATGTTCAACTGACCCTTGCCGCCGTCCACGACCAGGATGTCGGGTAACACGCCTTCCCCTTCGTTGAAGCGCTTGAAGCGACGAGTCAGCGCCTGCTGCATCGCTGCGTAGTCATCGCCGGCGGCGACTCCCTTGATGTTGAAACGCCGATAGTCGCTCTTGCGCGGGCCGTCCTGGTCGAACACGACGCAGGATGCCACCGTGGCCTCGCCGTGGCTGTGGCTGATATCGAAGCATTCGAGTCGTTGCGGCGTCTCGTCGAGCTCGAGTGCCTGGCGAAGATCTTCGAAACGTTTGGCGAGCTGGGTCTGGTTGGCCAGTTGGCCAGCCAGTTGCTGCTCGGCGTTGGTGCGGGCGAGTTCACGCCACTGGGCGCGGTGACCGCGGACCTTGTCGGTCATGCGTACCCGGCGTCCGGCATGCTCGCTCAGCGCCCGGGCGATCAGTTCGGCGTCGGGTACGGCGTGGCTGGTCAGCACTTCAGTGGGGATCTCCCGGGCCTGTCCGAGGTAGTACTGGCTGACGAAGTCACCCAGCAGTTCCGGCTCCCCGAGATCGAGGCTGTTGGTGGGGCTGTAGTGCCGCGCCCCCAGCAGACGCCCCTGACGAATCGACAGCACCGAGATGCACAGGGCGCCCGGCTGGGAGGCCAGGGCAAAGGCGTCGGCGTCTCCGCTGCCGGTATCCACCACCTGGCGCTGCTGCAGACGGCGCAGATCCTGCAACTGGTCGCGCAGACGTGCCGCTTCCTCGAAGTCGAGGGCCTGGCTTGCGGCCTCCATGTCGCGGGTCAGCTCCTGGCTGACCGATTCGCTGCGTCCCTCCAGGCACTGGATGGCGTGTTCGATGTCGCGGCGGTAGTCTTCTTCGCTGATGTAGCCCACGCAGGGGGCGCTGCAGCGCTGAATCTGATACTGCAGGCAGGGCCGGGTGCGGTGTGCGAAGACGCCGTCCTCGCAGTTGCGGATACGGAACACCTTCTGCATCAGCGATAGTGTTTCGCGCACAGCGCCGCTGGAGGGATAGGGCCCGAAATAGCGGCCGTCATCGTGGCGGGTCCGTGCGCGCTTGTGTTCCAGAGCGGGGAAGGGATGACGGTCGGTGACAAACACAAAGGGGTAGGACTTGTCGTCACGCAACAGGATGTTGTAGGGCGGTCTGAGCTGCTTTATCAGGGTCTGTTCGAGCAGCAGCGCCTCGGTCTCGCTGTTGGTCACCGTGACCTGGATGTCGTGGATGCGAGCGACCAGCGCCTGAGTCTTGGTATTGAGTGCGCCGCGGAAATAGCTCGCCAGGCGGGCCTTCAGGCGGCGAGCCTTGCCGATATAGAGGGTATTGGACTGGTCATCGAACATCCGGTAGATACCGGGTGATTCGCTGACGGTCTCGAGAAAGCGTCGGGCATCGAAGGTCATGGTCTGGTAAGGCTCACCCTGTCACATCACGTCAGGGAGCTCATGCTACCAGAGCCTGGCGGGGGACGTATCGTCCCCGACGGCACATTGGGTAAGAGCCTCAGGCTGGCTTCTAGTCTTCCTTGAAGCCTTCGACAAGTCCATGCCGCAGTCCCAGGTGGGTCAGCGCCACATCGGAATTGACGCCGAGCTTTTCGAAGATGCGATAGCGGTAGGTGTTGACCGTCTTCGGGCTCAGGAACATGCGATCGGCGATGTCGGCGACGCGTTGGGCGTTGACGATCATCATCGCGACCTGAAGCTCGCGCTGGGACAACTGATCGAACGGATTTTCCTCGTGGTCGATGCGCGACAGTACCAGCCGTTGAGCGATCTCCGGGCTGACGAAGCGCTGTCCGGCAAACACCGCGCGGATGGCCTTGACCATCTCGTCGTGCTGGGAACCCTTGCTGATGAAGCCGTGGGCACCGGCCTCCAGCAGCCGCTGGGCAAAGGCTTCCTCGATAAAGGCCGTCAACACAAGAATACGGATGTCCGAGGTCAGTCGGCGGATCTTGCGAGTGGCCTCGAGCCCGCCGATGCCCGGCATGCGAATGTCCATCACCACCACGTCGGGATTGAGGCGGCGAGTCTGGGCAATGGCCTCTTCTCCGTCCGCGGCTTCCCCGACGACATTGATGTCCTTCTCTGCATTGAGCAGATGAACGATGCTGGTGCGTACCAGGTGATGATCGTCAGCGACAAGAACCCTGATCAATGCCGATACTCCTGGAAAAGGTGAAAACTGGGATCATGGATTTGACCGAGGCGAGCCAATGCTCATTGCGGGGTCTTCTCATGATGATTCGCAGTAGACTGTCACAAATTGATCCTAAGGGGAATTGGGTCTCCGGGGGGCGACGGCGTTTTCAGCATAGCTGCATTGATAGTGTGCTATATCTCTGATAGCGGCGCGCCGCGGTATCGGGCGCTTGTCGCCCGGGACTGCTGCATGAGCCCCAACGTCTAGGTTGGCTTGATGTGATGCCGCCTGTCGCGTCATTTCATGTTACCAGCCGCAGGGCGGGTGTGCAGTGTCGTAGGCGTGAACCGGGCGCCGCCAAGGCGAGACCATGGCGATGGACGGGCGAAACCGTCATGCGGACGCGCCGGCAGGCTATGCTGAACTTGACCGGCGTCAATGAAAGCACGATTGCGTCCACGACACGCCTTGATCTGGTGCGCACTGGCTGCGTAGTGCGGCCCTGTGTCCCGATCGAGTCCTCTGGATGGCCAGTCTGGCCAAGGTTGCGCCATGTCCTGTCCCCTGTCTGAACAAGACTCCCTGCTCGCCGACAAGTTGCGTTTTCGCCTGGCGCGTCCCACCAGCGCCTATGACGTCCTTGGCTATCGTTGCACGGGGATACCTTGCACCCCGCCAGGCGCGCGCGAAGCGGTCTGGGCCAGGGACGACTACCGTTGTCGCTTTTGTGGCTTTCGCAGCGCCAAGTATCAGCAGGCGGTGACCCTGGGGACTGACAGTCGCAATGTCGATGATATCGTGACGGCCTGTCTGTTCTGTGATCAGGTGAATCGCCTGGATCTGGTGCCTTCCATGCGTTCCGGTGTACTGGTGTGGCTGCCCGGCGTGACCCAGGCGGACCTCAATCGGCTGGCCCCCGTCATTTTTGCTGCGCGCCTCGACAGGCGGCTGCAACTGCGAGCACGCGTCCTGCTGGAGCGTGTGATGGAGGCGCGAGCCGCCGCCAGAGAACGCTTCGGTAGCGACGATCCACTGACCCTGGTCGAGTTGCTGAGAGCGAGGGGAGAGGGGCGAGCGGACGGCCTGATGCAGCAAGGCTTGCGCCTTTTTCCGCTGGATCGGCGGGTCGTCAGTCAACAGGGGCTTTGCTTCAATCAGTTCCCGCAGATTCTGGCGTACTGGCGCTCGAGGAAGGGCCCGCTAGGGGGCGAGCGAATCGCCGAAGCGCTGGCGATGAGCGAATCGCGGCTGATGGCCGGGGGCGGTTCAGATGCCACCGCCTCTTCGGTTCCGTCGTCCTGACGTCCGTAGCTTGGTCAGTCCAGCGGCGCGTGGATGCGCTCGGGCAATCCGGCAGCGATGGGTTCGTCATCGAGCATCTCGATGTTGCCGCTGGCGCTCAGCATGAAGCGGGCGAGAAAAAAGGCGTCGGCATAGTAGAGCGTCGCCAGGTAGCGATAGACGTCTTCGTCATCGGCCGGGTCCTGGCGCGGCGCGTGACAGCTTCCGGCGACGATGGCCTGAATATCGGGATGGACCGGGAGCAGCGGATCCTCGAGCGAATCGACAATATAGAAGGGACCGTCCGGCCCCCTGACGAAGAAGCAGAAGAAGCGCAGGTAGCCGAGCGCATTGGCAGCGCAAAGCTGGATCGGCTGGCGAGCGTTCAACTCGTGGATCGGCGGTGCAGTACCGGTCAGCCGGGTCAGCGGGCGCGGCACGTGGACCCCAGCCGCACCTTCCTCGACGAAGTACAGCGCCAGGCCCTGCATCCAGTCGGGATGTTGCAGGCGTATCAGGGTGGCGTCGGGGTACCAGGGCAGTCGGCAGGCGTCGGCCACCAGTCTGTTGTCGGCGAGATGCTTTCCATCAATACGGCTGCCGCAGGGCCAGTGGGACTCGACAAATGCCGGCCTGCAGCGCCGCCAGGGGTACTGCCAGGGGTTGCCTTCCAGGGTCGGGGCGAGAGCGCCGCGGGCAATCGCTGGATCGGGGCCCATGTCGTTGGGCGAGGTGCCTGCGCACTGTTCCTGGTCCCCATCCGCCGCAGGGGCGCGCAAGGCCGCCACCGCTTTCTCGATAACCGCGGTGGACTGACCCGCGCCTTCGAGCCAGGCAAGTATCCTGGGGTCGGCCACCGGGCCGTCCTCGAGGGCGCGTCCAGCGTCGTCGCGAGTGCATGTCCGGGTCAGACGTTCAGCGTATACCTGGGCTACGCTGCGTCCGTCGCGAGTTCGCATGGCCGCATCGGCGTTTCGCTGAATCAAGGCCAGCGCCAGTGGAAACTGGCCTAGTGACAGCGCGATCAGCACCGGTGCATCGCGGTCACGAGTGGCCATGTCAATATCGGCTCCGGCGTCTGCCAGCACGATAGCGATGTCCTTGTAACCGCCTTCGGCGGCCAGTTGCAAGGCGGTGACGCCTGGCTGTTCTGCGCAGGCATCGACCTCTGCGCCGGCTGCCACAAGCCGTTCGACCAGGGTTTGGTGATTGAACTGCACGGCCAGGTGCAGGGGGCGCCAGCCCTCGGCGTCGCTGGCGTCACAGTCTGCCCCCGCCATGATAAGCGTCTCGACCAGGTCCAGCGCGCCGCCGACACAGGCCAGGTGGAGCAGAGTGGGGGCTAGGGGCGCCTTGGCGCTTTCTCTTGTGGCAACGCCTGGCTCGGTTGCCTGCTCGATGATCGCCTGCTCGATGAGCAGGACCTTGGCCGCCTCGCTCGCGCCCTTGAGGCAGGCGAGCTGCAGGGCGCTCATGGCGTGCTGGTCGAGGGCGTTCATCGATACGCCGCCGAGATCCAGTAATGCCGTAACGACCTCGGCTCGATTGGCCAGGGCGGCCAGGTGAAGCGCCGTGCGGCCATCCGGGGTGGTGGCCTGCATGTCGGCCCCGTGGCGAGCCAGCAGCCTGATTGGCTCGGCATGTCCCTGATCGGCGCACAGGTGCACCAGGTTCCAGCCGGCAAAGGGGCTGCGACCAGCCCAGTGCAATTGGGTGTTCGGGTCGCTGCCGGCGCGTAGCAGTACCTCGGCACAGGCGACATGACCACCGGTCACCGATGCCTGCAGCGCGGTCTGATGGATCGGTTGCTCTGCCTTGGTGTCTTCTCGATGGTCTCTGGCGTCGAGTGTGGCAGTTGTATGGCAGAGCAGGGCCAGGGTATCCGGGTGGCCGTGCTCGGCGGCCAGGTGCAGCGCTGTGCGGCCGTCGCCGATCGCCGCGGCGGGATCGGCCCCGTGCTCGAGCAACAGCTCGGCCACCCTGGTGGCTCCGCGGGCGGCGGCGATGTGCAAGGGGGTGTGTTCGAAGTCGCCGAGCTTGCCTGACGGGACTCCCTTTGCGCCTTCCTTGCGCCAGGCATCCTGCCGTTCCCGGGCGCTGCTTTCCTTGCCCCAGTCCGCGGCGAGCGCGAGGGCACCGAGGTCGGCGCCGCGTTCAATCAGCCAGCGGGCTATTTCCGGATGATCATTGTAGGCGGCCAGGTGCAACGGCGTGGCGTCGTTGGCCAACCTGGCGTCGATCTCGAGTCCTTGGGCCACCAGCGCCTCGGCGGCCTTCACATGATTGCCGCGGGCGGCGAAGTGCAGATAGCTCCAGTGCGTCTGATGGGGGGCTGCCGGGTCAGCCCCGAGGGCAATCAGGTGGCTGATGGTGTCGGCTCGATCGTTGGCGATCGCCTGTTCCAGCGGGGTCTGACGGTTGGCGTTGGTGAGGTCGGGGCTCTGGCCGCGTTGCTGTATCAGGTAGTCGAGCACCCTGTGCTGGCCGGCGAGCGCGGCCAGGTGCATCGGTGTCTGGCCGTGGGGCGCTTGCTGTGCGTCCAGGCTGGCCCCTGCTTCCACCAGACGCTGCAGGCAGTCGACGGCTCCTGCCTGTGCCGCCAGGTGTACGGGGCGCCAGTGGTCCTCATCGACGTGGTCAGGATCGGCACCGGCCGCCAGCAGCGGTTGCAACAGGTCGAGGCGGTTTTTCCAGACCGCCCAGAAGGTCGCGGTGCGGCCATCCTTGCGCGGTAGATCGACCGCCTCGGGCCTTCTGGCCACCATTGCCGCGATGATATCGGCGCGCTGGTAGAAGGTGGCCAGGATCAGGTGTGTCGGCTTGCGAGGGCTCTGGGTGACCACCGCTGCAGGATCGGCTTCCAGCAGCAGCAGGGTAAGGCAGAACTCCCGCAGGCGGGCAAGCTCCTTGGTCGTTGGCGGGCCTTCGCCGAGCACATCATGCCAGATCGCCAGCACCCGGGCCGCGCGATCCAGGTAGAGCAGGCGATAGGCGTTCCAGCGCGCGGCGTCCGGCGGGCTGGCAAGACAGTGCTCGGCTTCCCCCACCAGTTGGCGGACGCATTCGCGTACCGGGCGCTCCCGTTCCAGCCACTCGCTGGCCTGGGGCCAGTGGTGGAGTACCGCTTCGTGGACCAGGCGGACACGCCCGTGGCGTTCATCGATCAGCAGGCGCCGCTCGCGCAACGCCCGGGCCAATTGAAAGGCGTCTGTGGCATCCGCCGCGGGGAAGACCGTGGCGGGTAGCGTAAAATGCTTTTCGCCGACCTGGCGCCAATCCACCAGGCGACGCAGCAGGTCACCGACGACGCTATCCGACCACAGTGCGCCGGACGCCGCCTTGGCCTGCTCGAAGGCCTCATTGGCGAGTTGGGTGATGGCGCCTTCGATACTGTCGTGGCCCTCGGCGTTGGCGGTGTCCAGTACCCACAGGGGGGGCTCCCGCTGGCGGTCGCCCCCGTCGGGGGTACGAAGGTGACCGGTGGTCTGGAAGGCCTCGGAGCCAGACGCGCTCTCGGTGAAACCTGCTCTGGCGCTGGTGCCGAGCTCTTGGGTGTCGTCGTCGGCCTGGCGGTCCCCACTGCGGCCAAAGCTCGTGGTGATAGCGTCACCCAGGGACGCCGAGTCAGCGATGGTGGCTTCTTCGGCGAGCCGCAGGCCGTGCTCGTAGAGATTGCGCAGCGCCAGTGACAACAGCGGCAGCAGGCTGTCCTGGGCGTCGCCTCGACCATGATGGCCGCGAATCCGCTGGATATTGTCCTTGAGCCGGGCCACCAGTGCGTCGCTGATGGCCAGGCGTCCGGTCAGCCGAAAGGGCTTGCGAATAATTTCGTCGAGACTGTTGTCAGGAGGAAACGACATCCTCGTTACCTGGCCAGTGGCATGGAGTTCGTTGAGCAGACTGTCGCGCTCCACCAGCTCCTGACGGTTTCCCTGGAGGGTGACAAAGATGCCCAGACGCGGGGCCAGGGCGCGGCATGAATGGGCCGCGTGGAGCCACTGCACCAGCGGATCCCAGAACTCGGCTTCCTGCTGTTCGCCATACAGAGCGTCGACGATCTCCTCGAACTGGTCGAAGCCCAGCAGTAGACGAGGAGGTCGAGCCAGGCGCGTGGCGGCGGCGTCCAGCAGTAGACACAACTCCTCGTTCAGGGCTTCGATACGCAGGTCCGTTGACGTCCTTCCCAGCAGACGGCGAGCTCTCCTGGCAGTTGGTTCATCGCACCAGCCGGCGCCTTCCAGGCGTTTCACGATGGCGTCGAAGAGCATCGTCAGCACGCATCTGTCGCCGCTTGCTGCGTCCGTGGCTCGGCTATCCGGGGCCAGGTCGGAAGGGCGCAATATGCCGTCAAGGCAGCGATGATCGGCGCTGTCCGCTACCAGGGCTCCGATGATGCCGGCACGCAGGAACGACGACTTGCCCGAGCCGCTTCCGCCCTCGACCCAGACCACGGGGACCCGGTCCTGCTGGTTCCAGCGCTGCTTGAGTTCCTCTCTCAAGGTGCTTCGCTGGTCGGATCGCCCGCAGAAAAGCGCGTGGTCCCCGACGTCGTAGGACTCCAGACCCTTGAAGGGGTCTCTGTCCGACGCCGTCAGGGCCAGGTTCAGGTCCCGCTCCATGAAACGTCGCAATTCACCGATAAAGGCGTCCTGAGAATCGATGACACGAATGACGTGGCCGCGACGTTGCACGAAGGCCACCAGATTGATCAGTTGCTTGAGCTGCTGGGTGCGGTCTTCCAGTCGCCTGGTGATGCAGGCCGAATCCGTTCCGCACTTGTCCTGGCATTCATGAAAGTGACGATAGTTGCCCCAGGCGGCTTTCAGTGGCTCGGTGGTGTCCAGCAGGTCCCTCGGCCCGACCAGACACAGCAGCAGTGGCAGTGGGCGAGATCCGGCCGATGCCTCCTGACGCTGTCGCTCGCGGTAGGCCAGGGTGGCCAGCAGTTCAAAGGTGGAACCGGTAAGGGCGAATCCACCACGGTCGGCCCAGGCGTTGTCCCAGGGAATCACCAAGCCTGGGGTATCGCCGCCGTCGTCGGGCTTCATGGGATCGAGGACCCGCAGGTCATCGATGGGGTGATGGCTTGCCAGAGGGCTACCGACCTTTTCACCGAAAAGGCAGATCACCCCTCTGCAGAGGGGATCCGAGGGGTGGGGAATCTGCTGCTGGGCCGGCACCGCATCATCGAAACCGTCTTCGGCGGTATCGACCTCCCAGGCGTAGAGCCGAAGGCCGTGATCGTCGGCGGCCTGGTGATGCAGCGTCTCGATCTCGTCCCGGCAGGCGCGGCGCAGGTAGGCCACGTCACCGGGTGACGCAAGAAAGATGCTGGGGTGTTCCAGCGACGGAAAGGTGCTTTCGGGTGAATCGGTTGAACTGGATGAACCGGCTGTCCCGTGAGGGGGGTGGCCGGCCGTGCTGGCGCCCGGGGGCTCGCGGGAGACATCGCTCATGGGCAAGGTGCTGTCCCGGGCGTCAGGCCCACTGCGCCAGCAGTCGATCCAGGAAGGCGGGATCGACCACCGGCGGTGGCGTAGGCTTGGGCCGTGACGGACTGACTCTGCGCAGACGACGTTGCGGACGCAGCGCCTGGGGCATGATCTCTCGGCTGCTGTCGTGCAAGGGGTTGCGGTCGAACTGGCCACGAAACAGCGGGTCGCTGCGATATTCCGGCCGCCTGGCCAGGCGTGCCTCGTCGCCGGCGATCATCAGCAGCATCTCGTCGAAATCCAGGTCGAGCAGCTCCTCCGGGCGCGGGAAGCCGGTCAGGGTCGCCAGGTCCATCGCCGCGTTCATGTTGGGTACGCCAAAGGACTGCACCACCCGACAGTTGTTGAGCATGGTCTGCCAGTCCTGGGGATACAGCTGTCGCAACTGGCTCATGTCCTGCCAGAAGCTCCAGGTCTGCAGGCCGTAGCCGCGCAGCAGGGTGATGGCCTGTCGCAGCTGCGGCAGAGGACCGAGCTGGGGTGCCTCGTCGAGCAGGAACAGGGTGCGCAGCGCTGGCGCCCGGCGTCGGCGCACCACCGCCGCGATCAGCACGCCGATCCACAGTCTCAGCAGGCGGCCGTGGGATTCGAGCTTCTCCGGGGGAATCACCAGGTAGATCGACACCAGTTCCCCGCGGGTGACGTCATCCAGCGAAAAGGTGGAGTCCTGGGTAGCCTCCAGTACCGCTTCGCCGCGCAGGAAGCCGAGACTGTTCTGGGCGAAGGCCATGTAGCCGGCCAGGGTGGTCTCGGCCGGCAGAGTCAGACTGGCGGCGGTGGCTTCCAGGTCCGGATCCTGCATCTGGCGCATGCGCTCGGCCAGCTTGGCCAGCTCTTCGGTGTCCTGGCTGACCATCTTGCGTAGCTTGCCGAGCAGCCCCTTGCGCTGTTCCGGCTGGCTTCGGATCAGGTAGAGCAATAGACCATTGAGCACCTGCTGGGCGCGCTGCAGCCAGAAGCGGTCACGGCCGTCGAAGCCGTGTGACTCCATCATCAGCTCCGACAGCATGGCGATGTCATCGAGCTCGGTGCGTGAATTGGGGATGACGATGTCGGTGGGGTCCAGCCGATCCGCCGGCAGGTCGGTGATGCCCATGGGGTCGAGCACGATGACCCTGTGGCCCATCTGGCGGCGGCGACGGGCGGTCACCGCCGCATTCTCGCCCTTGGGGTCGACCACGATCACCGGCCCCGGATAACGCAGCAGGGTGGGGATGATGCAGCCGGTTCCCTTGCCCGAGCCGGTGGGGGCAATGGTCATCAGATGGCCGCTGCCCTCGAACAGGATCGGATCGAGCTGCTCCTGGTTGGCATTGGTGGTGGGTGCCCCGATGCGGAAACCGAACGGCTGATGAGGCTGGCCCTGCTCCAGCGACCAGCCCACCAGCAGACCGTCCCCCTCCACCGATGACGGCAGGCGACGAGGGGGCAGAGGCGAATCATCCGGTACCAGGGTCATGGTGTGGGGTCCTCGTGGGCAGGCAAGGGGGCTCAGCGCAGGTAAGCTGATTCAGGGCAGGCGCACCGCGCCGATAAAGCGTTCCAGTCGCAGCGGCAGATCGTCGAGCAGGGTGCGGTCCTCTTCCATGTGGACCTCGCCGTCGCGCAGCACCGTGAAGTCGCAGTCCCACAGCGAGCGCCCGTAGACCACCGGTACCTGGATATGCCAGGCGACGACCGGACTGTCGACGTCGCTGTTGAGAGAGCGCTGTTCAGCCAGATCCCCGCTGTGCAAGGTCATGGGGGCTGGCGCGTCGGCTTCGTCGTTGGCGCATACCACACGGGGGGGATAGCTCACCTTGGACAGCGCCTGACGGACCGCATCGAGCGCCTGAGGCGGCGGATCGGCATCGACCCAGGGAAAATAGTCAGCGGATTCCAGCACGCGGAAACGGCCACTTTCGGCGCCTCCGATGATGAAACCGGTGAACAGGTGCAGGTATTCCAGCGCCGCGGCCGGGGAGGTGGCGGGGTCGCCATAGACACTGTTCAGTCGAAACAGCGCCTTGCTGGTCAGGTCCAGCGGCCAGACACCGCTCTGGCCATAGATGAAGGCGAACAGGCCGGGGCCTTCTTCGGTCTCCAGCAGGACGTCGCAGAGCAGATGACGGCGATAGCACAACAGTGGCATGGCGCGGATCGCCAGTGCGGTGAAGCACTCGCAGGTGGGCCGGATATCGCCGGCGAGCTGGGCCTGGGTCAGGTCCAGCAACAGCGGCAGACTGTCCTCGGGGGACAGCGTCTTCCAGTCCCCCGGGACGGGCGGCACGCTGGGAAAGGCCTGGTCTGCAGGCGTGAGGTGCTTCTCGAGAAATGTCTCCCAGCGATCTCGGTCCATGCAGGCCTCCGCCAGTATTGGGGCTACCGCTTCAGAAGCCCCGGTGGTGCAGCAGGGGCCGGGGGTCTGTCTTCACCCTAGATAGCCGCTGTCGTCTTGGCAACGGCTTCGGCGCCAAACAGAGCGGCAAAAATCTGGTGTCTCTCGATCATGAATCCCGTGTTCAAGGCGGCCAGGTCAGCAGGTACTTTTCCGACGGGCCTAGAATCCGGGCACCAGCTCCCGCTCGCTGTAGATCATGCTCCAGACCTTGAGGTCGTCGGCCATCGTCAGTTGCAGCTGACCGAGCAGACGACGGACCACGGGGCGCTCCGGTGTGTTCAGGCGAGAGGTCAGCTTGCTGCCCAGGCGCTTCAGGCGTTGACTCATGCGCCGGGACTGCTGAGCGGCGGCACGTAGATCGCCGGTGGCGCGGATGCCGAAGATGGCCGCGCCCAGCACCGGCAGAAAGCCGCCGAGCAGGGTGGCTACGGGCTTGTAGAGCTCCGCCGGAAGTGCCGGACCGTTGAGGTAGACCAGATAGCACACCAGATACAGGACGCCACTGGCCAGCGTCAGCCAGAGCGCCCCCTTCGCCAGGTACTCGAGGCGATCGTCCTGAGTCTCCAGGCGCTCGGCGGTTTTTTGGTGATAGCCGATCTGGCCGTCGATCTCTTCGTGCAGGGCCACGTCCAGGGCCCGCCTGAGGCTATCACCGGAGACGACGGCGTCGGGTGGGCCGATTTCCCGCAGTGAGCAGCGCACGTACCAGGGAATCCAGTCGAAGCGACCGTTGTCCACCGGCGGCTCGGCGGCGCCGACGGGTGAGGTACCGATCAGCAGCGATAGCCGTGCCGGGCGGATCGCCTCGGCCAGGCTGCGGTAGGCCAGCCAGCGGCTCTGCCACTGCCCACGACGCCCGAGCCAGGTGATGAGCAGGATGCTGGCGATGATCGCAAGCTCCATGCTGACCAGCAGCGCCTTGACGCCCTTGCTGTCCCACGCCAGCACCGCCAGCAGACCCACCAGCACGGCGAGCGCTGCCAGCAGGAAGTTGGTGGTGTAGGCGCTGCGAAAGCGGTGAGCGTAGTCGATGGCGCGATTGTCTGCGGCGATCCAGCGTTGTCGCAGGCGCTGGTCCAGGGTCGCCTCGTAGCTATCACCGCCAAGATGGTGTGCGGCTCTGAGTGTTTCCTTCCAGGCTCCGCTGCGTTCACGTTCAAGCCCGAGGTCGACCGATGCGGCGAAGGGTACGTCGCGCACCAGCAGGGCACGCAGCCACTCATGAACACAGTGACGGGTGCGCGGCCGTGGGGACTGGCGGGCAAAGTCGCCAAGGCCCTTGAGCGGGCAGCTGGCGTCGTCGGGGCCGCGGCCCAGTAACAGCAGCTGCTCGAGTCGGTCGTTCAGTAGCTGGCTGATGTCACCTGGCGTCAGGGCTTTCCAGTCGCCGTCGTCCAGGGGCTCGACGACGTGCTCTCGGGGGACCCACAGGTGCAACTGGCCCTGCAGGTCGAGCCACAGTGTGATCAGGCCACGCAGGCGTGCCTCGTCGATGATCTCGGCGGTACCTCCACGCCCTCGGGAGGGCTTGCCGTCCCATACCGCCAGCAATACGTCGGAATGCGCCAGCACCAGATGGCCGGCCGCCTCGTAACCGGCTTCCCGCTGATTGCCGGGCTCGCCGAGGTCGAGTTCGGTACAGCTGGTCACCGCCGGATGCTCGAACCAGCGCCAGTAGTCGGCTAGGGCGTCGCCATCGAAGTCGTCGGCGTATTGCCGACGTCGAAAGGGCAGGATCAGGTTGATCTCGTAGCCACGTGAGGCCGCCGCCTCGGCGACCAGCCGGTCGGCTCCCTCGGCGATGGCGCTGGCCAGTCGCATGCAGGCAGGCTCATCGGCATAGAGGCCGGGTTCGGCCTGTTCTCCCAGTCGGCGCGTATCGGTGGCGAGGCGTTCGAGTATGTCCTGGGCCGCCTTGCCCAGCGCATCATGGTCGGCCTCCGCCAGGTCCTTGGGGCGGTGCCCGGTCACGCCCACGCGCAGGGTGAGTCGAGGGGCAAGATAGGCATTGTCGGTCACGGCGTGTCTCCGGGCTCGTCGAAGGGATCCTCTGGGGATCGCGTCGTGGCTTACTGGAGCATAGGTGAGGTCGCCTCGTTTCGCCGGCCAGCGAGTCTGACGGCAGGCTGCTAGTGTCGAGGGCTAGGTATTATTTGCCGTTCGACGCCAGCGGGACCAGGCTCAGGCCAGTAATGTCAGGGCGATGCAGGATAAGTCCCAGGTCCTGTGGGTAGGCGCCATGATCTTCCGGACACGCCTGCAAAGCCCCCTTGCACTGGTGCCTCGTCATGGCCGACGTTGGTGGAGCATCGACCAAAGTCTCGTCGTCACTTCCTTGCATGGGCCAGTGGGGACAACTAGATTCAGTCTCGGTGGTATGACACGTATACAGTCGCCCAGGCATGGAGCCTGTCGATTCGATTGCGTGCATCCACCTTGCACACTCCACACGCCACAAGAGCCCGGGAGAACAACAAGATGCGCCCCAATCACTGCCAGCCGCCCGCCCGCTTCATTCGTCGTAGCCTGATCGCCGCCATGGTCGGCGTCAGCCTGTCGGCGGCCGCCCAGGCGGAAACGCTGACCTTCGCCCACGTCTACGAGACCTCGGAGCCTTACCACGAGTGGGCCGTCTGGGCCGGCGAAGAGATCGAGAAACGCACCGATGGCCGCTACTCGGTAGAGGTGCACCCAGCCTCTTCACTGGGCAAGGAAGCCGACATCAACGAGGGGCTGAGCCTCGGCACCGTCGACCTCATCTTTACCGGCAATCAGTTCGCCGGCCGTTCCTATGGTCCCATCGGCATCGCCGGTGCGCCCTACATGTTCCGTGACTTCGATCACTGGCAGGCCTACGTCGACAGCGACCTGTTCGCCGAGATCGCCCAGGGCTATGAGGACGCTACCGGCAACGTGCCGCTGGCGATGAACTACTACGGCAAGCGCCACACCACGTCCAACGAGCCGATCAATACGCCGGAGGACATGCAGGACCTGAAGATCCGCGTCCCCAACGCGCCGATGTACATGATGTTCCCCGAGCAGGTCGACGCCAATCCCACACCGATCGCCTTCGCCGAGGTCTACCTGGCCCTGCAGCAGGGTGTCGTCGACGCCCAGGAAAACCCGCTGCCCACGATCAAGGCCAAGGCCTTCTACGAGGTGCAGGACGTCATCAACCTGACCGGTCACATCACCGACTCCCTGATCACGATTGCCGGCGGTCCGCTGTGGAATCGCCTGTCAGAAGAGGACCGGCAGATCTTCCGTGACGTCTATGAAGAGGCCGGCGAGAAGATCACCGCCGATATCGTGCAGCAGGAGCAGGACCTGGTGGCCTGGTTCGAGGAGCAGGGCGTCACCGTCAACGAGGTCGACACCGCACCGTTCCGCGAAGCAGTGATGCCGGCTCACAACGGTGACGCGGCGACCTGGGACCAGGAAACCTACGATCGCCTCCAGGCTATCGGCCAGTAAACGACGGAGGGGAGGGCGCCGAGCGCCCTCCCTCGGGAGATCCTTCATGACCCGATCTGACGTGAGTGACCCTGGCGTCGAACACGAGACTACCAGCGCCTTCGAGGTGCCCGATGACGACGACCGGATCCGACCGGGTGACTACGGCATCGAGGACTATCTGACGCTGGTGGTCTTCTGGCTGCTGGCGTTGGACGTCTTTGTTCAGTTCTTCAGTCGCTACGTGCTCGGCAACTCCATCGCCTGGACCGAGGAGATCGCCCGCTACCTGCTGGTAGCGGTGGGTTTTCTCGGCAGCGCCATGGCCGCCCGCAAGGGCTCACATATCGCCGTGGAATTCTTCTATCGCTACCTGTCGGAGCCCACCGCCCGGGTCATGTGGACCCTGGTGGATCTGGTGCGTATCGCCTTTCTCGGCATGCTGGCCTGGATCACCTGGCAACTGGCCCAGCGCACCAACTCGATGATGGTGTCGGTGGACCTGCCCAAGAGTCTGCTCTACTACGTGGTGCTCTTCGGGGTGGTGCTGATGCTGGTGCGCTCGATCCAGCTGGCGGTGCGTCACTGGCGCACCGGCGAGAGTGAATTGATGTTTCGCGACGATGACGACTGAGCGCCACGAACAAGGAACAACCCCATGACTGAAGCAATGATCAGTGCCCGGCGCGGATCGCCAGTGCCTCCGGTGGTGGCGGCACTGGCGGTCGTCGGCTGCATCGCGCTGGCGTTTTTCGAGAACTACCTTTCGTTTCTGTTTGCCGCCCTGTTTACCCTGCTGGTCTGCGGGGTGCCCATCGCCATCAGCCTGGCCGGCTCCTGCCTGATGTACGTTCTGCTGACAGGACGCGTGCCCGACGTGGTCGTGGTGCACCGCATGGTCAACGGCATTGACAGCTTCCCGCTGCTGGCGATCCCTTTCTTTATCCTCGCCGGCAACCTGATGAACAACGGCGGCATCACCACCCGCATATTTGACTTCGCCAAGGCGCTGATGGGCTGGATGCGTGGGGGCCTGGGCCACGTCAACGTCGGTGCCAGCATCGTCTTCTCGGGGATGTCCGGTGCAGCCGTGGCCGATGCCGGTGGCCTCGGCACCATCGAGATCAAGGCCATGCGCGACGCCGGCTACGATCAGGAGTTCGCCGTAGGCATCACCGCAGCGTCTTCGACCATCGGCCCGATCATTCCGCCGAGCCTGCCCATGGTCATCTATGGGGTGATGGCGTCGGTCTCGGTGGGGCAGTTGTTCGCCGCCGGCCTGGTGCCGGGCCTGCTGATGGGTTTGACGCTGATGGTGATGATCACCTGGCTGTCGCGGCGTCGCGGCTATAAGCGCGATGCACGGTTCTCGGTCTCGGTGCTGGGCAAGACGTTCTCGCGGGCCTTCCTGTCGCTGCTGACCCCGGTGATCATCGTCGGCGGCATCGTCACCGGTGCCTTTACCCCGACCGAGGCGGCGATCGCGGCGGTGGTCTATGCGCTGATTCTGGGGGGACTGGTCTACCGTACCCTGACCTGGCGGCGACTGTTGAAGGTCAGCATGGAAACCATCGAGACCACCGCGGTGATCCTGTTCATCGTTGCCGGCGCCTCGATCTTCGCCTGGATCCTGACCAGCAACCAGGTCACCCAGCACGTCATGGGGCTGCTGGGACCCTTCCAGGACAATCCCATCGCCGTGCTGCTGATCATCAATCTGGTGCTGATCGTGGTTGGCTGCTTCATGGAGACCATCGCCGCCATCACCATTCTGGTGCCGGTGCTGCTGCCGGTAGCGGTGGCGTCCGGGGTGGATCCGGTGCACTTTGGTGTGATCATGGTGCTCAACCTGATGATCGGCCTGTTGACCCCGCCGGTAGGCATGGTGCTCTACGTGCTGTCGCGGGTGTCGCATATCTCCTTCGAGAAGTGCATGCGCGGCACCCTGCCTTTCCTGATCCCTCTGGTGGTGGCGCTGTTGCTGGTGACCTTCATTCCGGCGATTTCGCTGTGGTTGCCGACGCTGGTCTACCGCTGAGTCCCGGGTCGCCGCTGCGGCGGTGACCCGGTATGGCCGAGTCAAGGCGGCGCCGAGCGATCGGCGCGCGCCTTGCGGCCCTTATCCCCCTCACAAGGAATCCCCATGAGTGCCAGTCAATACGAGGCCTGTCGGGTCGATTACAAGGATCTGCATCGCTTTATCGAACAGGCGCTGACGGCCGCCGGCGCCGATCAGGCCTCCCGGGAAGCGGTGGCCAAGGCGTTGGTCACGGCGTCGCTGATGGGCACCGACAGCCACGGCCTGAGGCTATTGCCGCACTATCTCAACGCCCTGCAAGGCGGGCGGATCAAGGGCAGCCCGACGCCGAGCATCAAGCAGCGTCTGGCCGGCACTGCGGTACTGGATGCCGATGATGGCTTCGGCCATCTGGCCGGGTATCGGGCCATCGAGCATGCCGTCAGCATGGCCCGGGAGGTCGGCATCGGTGCGGTGGCGGTCGGCAACTCGTCGCACTTCGGTGCCGCCGGCTGCTACGCCCTTGCCGCGGCAGAGCAGGGCATGCTGGGCATGGCCTTTTGCAATTCCGATCCGTTCGTTCTGCTCCACGGTAGTCAGCGGGCCTTCCACGGCACCAATCCGATCGCCTTCGCTGCACCGGTGGCCGGAGAGGATCCGTATCTGCTGGACATGGCCACCAGCTCGGTGCCCATGAATCGGGTGCAGCAGTATGCGGCCATCGGACGGCCCTTGCCGGCGGATATCGCCGCGACCAGCGACGGCAGCACGACCACCGACGCCCGCCAGGTCAGCGCCTTGTTGCCGGTAGGTGGCGCCGGCTTCGGCTTCAAGGGGGCCGGGCTTGGCGGCATGGTCGAGGTGCTGAGTTCGACCCTGGCCAACATGGTCCACGGTTTTCGCCTGCTGCCGATGGGCGGGCCGGACATGTCGACTCCGCGCGGCGTCGGTCACTTCTTTCTGGTGATGGACCCGGGCGCCTTCGAGGAGCGCAGCGCCTTCGAGCGTCGCCTGGCCGAGTACCTCAAGGATCTGCGCCAGATGACGCCGGTAGAGGGTCAGCGGGTGCTGGCGCCGGGGGATCGCGAGTGGCAGACCCGCGACGAGCGCAAGCAAACCGGCATTCCCCTGGACCATGCCCAGCGCGATCAGTATCGCCAGATTGCCGAGCGCTATGCGCTGACGGCGCTGACCGAGCAATGACCGAGCGCCGTCGAGGTTTGGCCTGGCCCGGGGCGAGTGTGCCGCAGTGACGCCTTGCTGCCCAGGGGGTGCGCCTTGCAGTACCATGTGCGCCGTGTCCCGGAGACGCTCCGGGTGATGGATCGAGGGAGACCCGCGTCGATGAGCAAATATCGGGTGGAGCGCAAGACGCTGTCCGAGCAGGTGGCCGAACAACTGGAGGCTGAAATCCTCGAAGGGCGGCTGGGCGAGAATGATCAATTGCCGTCCGAACGTGAATTGATGGAGCAGTTCGGGGTCGGGCGCCCGGCCGTGCGGGAGGCGCTGTTCTACCTGCAGCAGCTAGGCTTGATCGCGATAAACAGCGGCACTCGGGCACGGGTTATCCGGCCCACCGCCGAGGCCGTGATGGCGAGGCTGTCCGGGGTCACCCGGCAGTTGTTGGCCAAACCCGAAGGGCAGCAGTACTTTCAGGAGGCCCGGGCGCTTTTCGAGGTCGCGCTGGCCCGTCAGGCGGCGCAGCACGCAAGCGATGAGGAGATCCAGGCGTTGCGCGACGCTCTGGCGCATCAGCGTTCGGTGATCGGCGATGATGCCGCCGTCAAGCGGGCCGATAACGACTTTCATGGCGTCCTGGCGAGTATCGGGCACAACCCCATCTACGACGCCATCCATCAGGCACTATCCGAGTGGCTCGATGACCGTCGCGCCCTGGCGCTGCAGCAGCCCGGGGAGGACCTGGCTGCCCTGGAGGCCCACACCGAGATCGTCGAGGCCATCGCCGCCCGGGACCCGGAAGCCGCCGAGGCCGCCATGCGACGGCACCTCGATCGTCACTACGGCACCTATATGCAGCTCAAGCAACGCCTCAAGAGTCGCCAGGACGACGCCTGAGCTGAGGGAGCGGAAGCACCCGTGCTGCACCGGGCAACGAGAACGGCCTTGGGCCAAGGGCGTGAGCCGAAGCCATACGCCGCCGCCGGATGACATCCGGCGGCGGCGTGTTATTGAAGGGTGCCTTGTTTGAGTGATCCGCCAGTTTGCCCAGGACGTTGTCAGGTCGAGGACAGGGACGAGGTCGACGCGGAAGCCGTCGAGGGGAAAGCGCTGGCCAGGCGTGGTACGTCCCGACCCTGGCGGGCGGCCATCTGTACCACCGGCGCCAGCCTTCGCTCCAGCTTCTGGGGATGATTCTGGGCGATATCTCCCAGTCGGTGGTCCAGCCATGGATTGCGGAAACGATCCAGAATGCTGTCGACGTAGTCCTCGAGTTCCATGCCCGGAAGTTCCTGATCGAGCACCGGCACCACCTCCTGGCGCAGCATCTTCTCCAGTTCGTCTCCCAGGCGGGGGTCGTCTATCGCCTGGCGAACCAGTGTCACTTCCTCGCCGAGACCGAGATCCAGGACGCGAGCGACCAGCCAGGTATGAGCCAGGTTCAAGAGGTGCAGCTTGCGCCGCTCGAAGGGACGGATATCGTCGACCAGATGTACGTCCGGGTGGGAGAACGGCATCACCAGCCCGGGCGTTTGCTGAATCGCCCAGAGGCCATAGGGCTCGGCGACGGCGCCCACCGGATCCAGCTCGGCGGAGACGATGCGGTCCACCAGGGTCACCGCCCACACGCAGTCCCGCTCGAGCCATGCCATGAAGCCATCGTCGTCGTAGTGGGCCTGTGCCAATTCCAGGATGACGTCCTTGAGCTTGAGGGCGTTGTCGGTCAGAAGCTCGCATGGCAGCAGGGTGACGCCGGGACGGCCGGCGTCGAAGCGTGTCTTCAACAGGTGCGTCAGCTTGGCGGGGAAGCTCTCGGGGCAGTCCCGCCGTGGGCCATCGCCCGCCGGGACCTGATAGCCCGCCTCGGAGGTGTTAGAGACCACGTGAGTTACCTCATCGCGAAAACGCCGCTCCACTTCGGCCCAGGCTTCGCTGGCAACCAGCGCGGTGGTGATGCTGTCGACCTGATGGGTGGTATCGATCAATTCGCCATCACGTCGGCCGCGCATCCTGACCGGGTAGACCGGGTCCCGGGCCAGGGCGTGGGCCTTGGTTCGCCCGGCCGCACGGTCCGAGCTCTGTACCGCAATGATACGGATATCACTGCCGTGTTCGTCCCGCGCCTGGCTGGCGAACAGGTCGACGTGGGCCAGCAGAAAACGGCCGATGCCGAACTGCATCAGGGTGACGGTGGTTGCGTTTTGCATGTTGCCAGTCTCTCTCAAGGGAAGCTCACAGGCTCTCTCACGGGGACGCTCACAGGCTCTCTCACAGGGACGCTCACAGGCTCTTTCACAGGAACGCTCACAAGGACACCCCGCGCTTCCAGGGAATGAAGTCGTGCTGGGCCAGCCCCACGGCGCGGGTGGTGTAGCGCCCAGACGCGGTCTCGATGCACAGCGCCAGCAGGTCATCGGCGAGCTCGTCGATGGAGGCCTCGCCCCGGATCACCGCTCCGCTATCGAAGTCGATGATGTCCGCCATGCGGCGGGCCAGGTCCGAGTTGCTGGCGACCTTGAGGGTCGGTGCCACCGGGTTACCCGTGGGCGTGCCGAGCCCGGTGGTGAAGATCACCAGGTTGGCGCCGGAGCCGACCAGAGCGGTAGTGGACTCGACATCGTTGCCGGGACTGCACAGCAGCGCCAGGCCGGGTCGCGTGGCGGTCTCGGTGTAGTCGAGGACCTCGACCACCGGGCTGTCGCCGCCTTTCTTGGCGGCCCCGGCGGACTTCATGGCATCGGTGATCAGACCATCGCGGATATTGCCCGGCGAGGGGTTCATCGAGAAACTCGCGCCGACGGCGTCGGCGTGGCGCTGGTAGGCCTGCATCAGCGACGAGAAACGTTCGGCGGTGGCGTCGTCGACGCAGCGCGACAGCAGTTCGTGCTCGACTCCGCAGAGCTCGGGAAATTCGCTGAGGATGCCGCTGCCGCCGAGGGCAACCAGGCGATCGATGACACCGCCCACCACCGGGTTGGCCGACAGACCCGAGAAGCCGTCGGACCCGCCGCACTCCACCCCGATACGCAGGGCCGATAGCGGCGCCGGCTGGCGGGTTACCTGGTTGGCCTCGCGCAGGCCATCGAAGATGGTGCCCAGGGCCTGTTCGATCAAGGCGTCTTCGCTGGTGCTGGCCTGTTGCTCGAGGTAGTGCACCGGGCGCAGGCCCTGCGGGTCCTTGCTTGCCACCGCCTGCTTGAGCATGGCGATCTGGGCCTTCTGGCAGCCAAGGCTCAGCACCGTGGCGCCGGCCACGTTGGGGTGGGTGATGTAGCCCGCCAGCAGGTTACACAGCGCCTGGGCATCGTCGTCGGTGCCACCGCAGCCCAGGGTATGGGTCAGAAAACGCACGCCGTCCACGTTGGGAAAGGGCGAGGAGGGAGGCTCGGTCACATGGCTCGGGCTATCGCCATGAAGCATCTGGCGTGCCATCTGCTTGTAGTCGCGGAAGGGGTCGTCACCCAGGGCGTCCGCCACACACTGGCGAAGCACCTCGATATTGCGGTTCTCGCAGAACACCAGCGGCACCACCAGCCACAGGTTGGCGGTGCCCACGCCACCGTCCGGACGATGGAAGCCATCGAAGGTGTGATCTTCGAAGGCGGAAACGTCCGGTGCCTGCCAGTGCTCCCGGCGGGTGACCGGGGTATCCGAGTGGGTGAAGTGCTCCAGGTTGTCGGTGCGGATCACGCTGCCACGGGCGATCGCCCGGGTGGCCCGGCCGACGGTGACGCCGTACATGGTGACGGTGTCACCGACTGCCAGATCCTCGAGGGCGAACTTGTGCTTGTGGCGGATGGCTTCCACCAGCGTCAGGGTGTCGGCACCCTCGTCGATGCGGTGCCCCTGGGGCAGGTCGCGCAGGGCGACACGCACATTGTCGGCAGGATGGACCCGCAGGCTTTCCTGGGCGGGCTGGTCGCTGGCGATGGTCGCGTTGGACGACGCTGCCTTGTTCGATGCAGCGGTGGTCGATGACGTGGTGGTCGATGACTGTGTGGACATGGGACGGTCCTCGGCAAAGGCGTTGACGTTGTTATCGTGACGGCCTGGTGATCGGGTGCAGCAGATGACGGTGGGTGCCGTACGCCGCCTGGTGAAAGAGTGTTCGGTGCCCGTCGAAGGGGGCTCGCTGGTCCTGGCGCCGACTTATCGATCGAGGTGAATCATCGCCTTGATCACGCCGGCCTCGCCGCCGCACCACACCGGCATGGTCTCCGGCAGGGCCTCGAGCTTGGCACGATGGGTGATCATCGGGCGCACCTGGATACGGCCTTCTTCCAGCAGTTCGGTGACGCAGTCGAAGTCTTCGCGGGTGGCGTTGCGGCTGGCGAGCAGGGTCAGTTCTCGGCCGTGAAAGCTCGGGTCGTCAAAGCGAATGTCTGACTTGACGATGCTGACCAGTACGTAGCGGCCGCCGTGTCCGGCCAGGCCGAAGCCGGCCTCCATGGCGCTCGGGTTGCCGGTGGCGTCGAACACCACGTCGGCCAGTGCGCCGTCGTTGAGACTGGCCAGGCGCGCCTGCGGATCGTCCTCGCCCACTACCAGGGTCTGCTCGAAGCCGAGCGCTTCGCGGCAGAAGGTCAGGCGTTCGGCGCTGGTATCGAGCAGCAGTACCCGTGCACCGCGGGCCCGCGCGACCTGGGCGACGCCGATGCCGATGGGGCCGGCGCCGACCACCGCCACCAGTTCCTCCGCTTCCACCGCGGCCCGGCGCACCGCGTGGGCACCGATGGCCTGGCACTCGATAAGTGCCAGCTCGTCTGGTTCCAGTGCCGGGCAGGCCACCAGATGATCGACCGGAACCTTCAGCCACTCGGCCATGCCGCCGTCGCGATGGACGCCGATCACCTGCATCGCCTGACAGCAGTTGGTCTTGCCGCGCCGGCAGGCGCGACACTCGCCACAGTGCAGGTAGGGGATCACGTACACCGGCTGATGCTCGAGGCGGGCACGGGTCGCCTCGTCCACGTCGTCGGCAAGGGCCTCCACCGTACCGGCCAGTTCGTGCCCCAGCACCCGGGGGTAGTCGAAGTAGGGCTGGTTGCCGCCGAAGGCGTGGATATCGGTGCCGCAGACCCCGATGCGCGAAATGCGCACCAGGGCCTCGCCGCCGGCAAGCTCGGGGCGGGGGCGCTGTTCCAGGGCCATCTGCCCTGGTTCGACGCACACCGCCACGGTCATGGGCTGGTCGCGCTGGCTCATGCGTCCGAATCCGCCACGACCTTCTGGGTCTGCACCCCGAGGCCCTCGATGCCCAGGCGCATGGTCTGACCCGGACGCAGGAACACCGGCGGATTCTGGCCCAGGCCGACACCAGGCGGCGTGCCGGTGGATATGACGTCGCCTGGCTGCAGGCTCATGAAACGGCTCAGGTAGCTGATGAGGTAGGCCACCTGATAGACCATGGTGCGGGTATTGCCGTCCTGGTATCGCTTGCCGTCGACCTCGAGCCACAGGTTCAGCACCTGGGGATCTTCCACTTCATCCGGGGTCACCAGCCAGGGGCCGAGGGGCCCGAAGGTGTCGCAACCCTTGCCCTTGTCCCAGGTACCGCTTCGCTCCAGCTGGAATTCCCGCTCAGATACGTCGTTGATCACGCAGTAGCCCGCCACGTGCTCGAGGGCGTCGGCTTCGTCGATATAGCGACCACCCTTGCCGATGACCACGCCGAGTTCGACCTCCCAGTCGGTCTTGGAGGAGTCGCGGGGAATGATGACGTCGTCGTCGGGGCCGCAGATGGCGCTGGTCCACTTGTTGAAGATCACCGGCTCCGGCGGCACCTCGGCGCCACTCTCTGCGGCGTGATCGGCGTAGTTGAGGCCGATGCAAATGAACTTGCCGACCTGGCCGACGCAGGGGCCGATACGGGTGTCGGCGGGGACCTCGGGCAGGCTTTCCAGATCGAGGCCGGCGATGCGCGCCAGGCTGTCACGTCCGAGGGCCTCTCCGGCAACGTCATCGATGACGCCGGACAGGTCACGGACACGTCCGTTGGCGTCGAGAATACCGGGAGCTTCCTGGCCGGGGGCGCCGAATCGCAGCAGTTTCATGGGGTGTCCTTTGTCGTTGATTGGATGGATAAGGTCGATGGATTGATGTCGTTGTGTCGTCTTTTACGCTAGCCAGCCACCGTCGATGATCTGGCTGGTGCCTGTGGTATACGCCGATTCATCGGAGGCCAGATAGACGGCCAGTGCGGCGATCTCCTCTGGCCTGCCCAGGCGTCCCATTGGCTGGCGGTCGAGGAAGGCCTGGCGCACCTGGGCTTCGTCCTGTCCCTGAGCCTCGGCCTGGGCGCGAATACGCTGCGCCAGGGAGGGCGACTCCACGGTACCCGGACAGATGGCGTTGCAGCGGATGCCGTGGGTCACGTAGTCCGCCGCCACCGAGCGCGTCAGACCGATGACGGCGGCCTTGCTGGTGCCGTAGGCAAAGCGTCCGGCAACACCTTTCAGGCTGCTGGCGACCGACGCCATGTTGATGATGCTGCCACCACCGGCCTCCAGCATACCGGGAAGAAAGGTCGAGATGGTGTGGTACATGGCGGTGACGTTGATCGCCATGGAGCGATCGAAGTCCTCGATGGAGCACTCCAGCAGGCTGCCGCTATGCACGTAACCGGCACAGTTGAACAGGATGGTCGGTGTCGGAATCTTCGCCCCCAGCTCGGCGATCGCCGCAGGGTCGGTCACATCCAGGGTGTGGCAGCGGACACCCCGGCGATCTGCCAGATCCTCGAGCTTGGCCGGATCGAGGTCGGTGGCGTGGACCTCCGCGCCCTCGGCGATAAAGCGCTCGACGGTGGCGCGACCGATGCCCTGGCCGGCGGCGGTGATCAAGGCGGTCTTTCCTGACAGACGCATGATGTCTCCTGTTGGCAGGGGCGACGAGGTTGTTGCTATGGCGGCGAAACATCAGGTGTCGTAGTGACGAAGGCCTGGTGCTCTCCGTCTAACTGAAGCCTGCTCGTGTCGCGGTTTTCGCTAGGTGGTATGACAGGCTGCTAGCATGACGTTATCCGTAGTATGGCGCAGGTTGGCTGGATTGCAATTGGCGCCAAGGGCCGACTTTGGTCGTAAAGGATCAAGAGAGCCGGGGCAGCGGAATATGGCCGATAGCAAAGAGCTGGGACGGATATCGCTGGTCCGCGGGAAGAGGGCGCCGAGAACATAAAAAAAGGCGGCCGGGGAGGGCCGCCAGGAGGGCAGGGAACGCAAGAAGGATGGCGGATATCGCTGCCGAGAGACATCCTTCTCTCGGGGCAGCCCCTATGCCACTTCTGGACTCCGGGGCGAATCCAGTGGCTCGCCGGTAGACGTACCCTGCAAGGCCATAGGGTGACGCAGGGTCACCGCCATCGCTTCATGCTCGGTGGTGCCAGGTGCTTGTCTTGCCGGCCTTCGTGCTACTGGGTATCGGGTGTTTATATGTCTATACGGCCGGCTGCGGTTCGCATGTGCACGTACCGCACGTTTCTACATAGCACCTTTCATAGGCACCTTTCATTGGCACCTTTAGGCACCATATTCCAGATGGTCCCCGTTCCTGACTCTGACTCCCTGGCCGATGGTTCAGGCCCTGGACTGTCGGAACGGGGCCAGACAGGCGATCAGCCGTCGTTGCCAAGCTGGGACTGGGTGCCGCCACCGGCGTCGTCGCCGGCGCCCTTGCCGGCGGTCAGTACCGGGTAGTACTGGGTAAAGACGAAGTCATCGGCTGCCGCCGCCGCGTGGCAGGCGTTGCAGGCCGCGGTGGGGAAGGGCGCCGCTGTCTCCTTGAGGCTCGAGTGGTCCGGCGTCGAGAAGCTGTAGTAGGCCCAGTTGCCGGGTTCATCCGGGAAGTGCTCGCTGCTCTTGATGGTCGCCTCGAGGCCGATGTATTCGCCCATGAAGTAGCCGTTGCCGCTGGCCGCCTGCTTGCTGCCGACGCTGATCAGTTCCTTGATCATGATGGCGCCGTCACGGAATTCACCGGTCTCCTTCCAGTGATCCCAGCTTTCCGGATCGATGTAGACGGCGTGGAACTCGGGGAACGGCGCCTTGCCGTTGTTCATGTCATTGGGCGTGAGCGGGGTGCCGACGAACACCCATTCGCGGAAGCCGGTGGGGCGCGTGAGCTCCCCGTCGGTGATCTCGAAGTAGGTCTCGGCGACCGCGTCAAAGGCGATCAGGCTGGCGCCCATGGCGGCGGCGATGGCGGTGAGACGGGAAATCCTGAGCATGGTCTGTCCTCCTTGGTCACCGAGGCGCACCTGGACGCATCCATCCACGGGTGCTGCGCTGACGGCGACGAGTCACGGCAAGGGCGGCGCAGGCTTCTTGGGTGGCCTTTGGCTTGCTCCCTGTCCTTTATCCGGGCCTTGAGGCCCTTGTCTGATGATGGTCGATGTTCCTTGGTCCCCTCGCTCGCGCGAGTGCAGCGATGACGTTGCCGGTCTTGTTCCTGACCTTGCGTTGTTCCTGACCTTGCGTTGTTCCTGACCTTGCGTTCGCGATGCAACGCGCGTTGAGCAAGAACAACCGTCATATCTCGATTCACTGACTGACATCGGCGGGAGGGGTCTTGAAGGTATAAGTCAGAGCCATGTCACTCGCCATGTCCGGCGCGGGAACTCGCATACCGCATGCGCAAATGCTTGAGTAGCAGCGCGTAATGGCACAGTTGGCGGCCTGAAACGAAAAAGCCTCGCCGGGGGCGAGGCAGAAGGGAGATGTCGGTTCGTGCGGGTCTTGTGTGGTGTCAGCCGCGCTGGTGGGAAAGCCAGGCGCGGATACCGTAGGTCCAGGGGGGCAGCTGGTCGGAGCGTTCGACGCGATTGACCAGTGCGCCCAGGCGAGGCGTCGAGATGGTGACCACATCACCCAGGTGATGGGTAAAGCCCTGGCCGGGCCCGTCGCGGTCCTGAATCGGCGAGAACATGGTGCCGAGGAACAGCATGAAACCATCGGGGTACTGGTGGTGTGCGCCGATGGTCTGACCCACCAGGTCCAGCGGGTCGCGGCTGATCTCGCGCATGTCGCTCTGGTCTTCCAGCAGGAAGTCGTCGTCGTTGCCCTCGATGCGCAGGCTGACCATGGCCGAGCGCACGTCGTCGATTGAGAAGTGGTCATCGAACAGGCGAATGAAGGGGCCGATGGCACAGGAGGCGTTGTTATCCTTGGCCTTGCCCAGCAGCAGGGCACTGCGTCCTTCGACATCGCGCAGGTTGACGTCATTGCCCAGCGTCGCGCCGCGGGCGTTGCCTTGTGCATCCACCGCCAGCACGATCTCGGGCTCGGGGTTGTTCCAGCGCGATGACGGGTGCAGCCCCACCGCCGCGCCCTGGCCCACCGAGGACAGCGGCTGTGACTTGGTGAAGACCTCGGCGTCGGGGCCGATGCCGACCTCCATGTACTGGGACCAGGCGCCACGGGACTGAAGCTCGGCCTTGAGCGCCATGGCCTCGTCGGAGCCGGGACGGATCTTCGACAGGTCACCGCCGATCACGCGCTTGAGTTCCTCGCGCAGCTCGCCGGCGCGGGCGGCGTCGCCACCGGCCTGCTCCTCGATGACGCGTTCCAGCAGGCTGACCGCGAAGGTCACTCCACAGGCCTTGATCGCCTGGACGTCGCAGGGGGCGAGCAGGTGAGGGGCGCGCTGGGATGTCTGGCAGGAATTTTCCAGCAGGCTGTCCAGGCTACCCAGGGACTCGCCCTCGGCGTTGGCGATCAGCTCGGCGGCGTCGTCGCGTTCGAGCAGGTCGGCCATGACATTGATGGTGGCCGACAGATCGATAAGCTGGCCATCGCGAACGGTTACCAGGACGGGGCCTTGCTGGTCGTCGCGCCACACTCGGCCGACCAGCAGGGCGCGGTCGGCGTCGTCGGGCAGGATGTCGCGGGCGGTAAGGCGGGGACTCATGTTAGGGCCTCTGTCTGTTGAAAAGGGGAAGTCGATGGCTCAGCGCTGCATTCTCGGCAGGATACGCCCGGGGCTCATCAGGCCGCGGGGGTCCAGCAGGCGCTTCAGGCCACGCATGATGTCGTGCTCCGGCGCCGACAGGCTTTCGAGGAAGTAGGGCTGCTTGACGCGACCGATGCCGTGCTCGGCGCTGATGCTGCCGTCGAACTCGGCGACAATGGCAAACAGCTGCTCTTCCAGCTCATGCAGCAGACTGCGCTTGTCGTCGTCGTCCAGGTGCGCCGGCGGCAGGATATTGAAGTGCAGGTTGCCATCGCCGACGTGGCCGTAGGCGATGACCTGAGAGTCCGGTGAGGCCTCGGCGATCGCCGCCTCCGCCTGGTCATGGAAGGCGGTAAGCTGCGAGATCGGCAGCGAGACGTCGGTACGCAGGTGCTCGCCGCGGCGCTGCTGGCCTTCCAGCATGGCCTCGCGCAGCTGCCATAGCTGGGCCGCCTGGGTGTCGCTTGTGGCCAGCACACCATCCTCCAGCAGGCCGTCCTCGAGTCCTCGCTCGAATAGCGCCTCGATCATGCTGTCGAGATCGGCAGGCCCGCTGGCGGCGACTTCCATCAGCACGTACACCGGGTGGGGAGCATCCAGCGGGTCCGGCAGTGAGGGATCGGCCTCTAGGGCAAGCTCCATGCAGGCCCGCGGAATCAGCTCGAAGGCGGTCAGCAGGTCGCAGCAGCTGCGTCTTGCCTGGGCGTAGAGTTTCAGCACCGAGGCCACGTCGGGGCAGCCGATCAGCGCCGTGCGTGTCACCTGGGGACGAGGGTAGAGCTTGAGTACCGCGCCGGTGACGATGCCCAGGGTACCCTCCGCGCCGATGAACAGCTGCTTCAGGTCGTAGCCGGTGTTGTTCTTGTGCAGTGCCTTCATGTCGTCGAGCAGACGGCCGTCCGGCAGTGCCACCTCGATACCCAGTACCAGCTGGCGCATCATGCCGTAGCGCAGCACGTTAAGGCCGCCGGCGTTGGTGGCGATGTTGCCGCCGATCTGGCAGCTGCCCTGGGCGCCGAGGGCCAGCGGAAAGGTGCAATCCTCGGCCTCGGCGGCGTCCTTGATGGTCTGCAGCACGCAGCCGGCGTCGACGCTCAGGGTGAAGTTGATCGGATCGATGGAGCGAATTTTATTAAGCCGCTCCAGGCTGATGACCAGCTCCGGTGTCTGGCTGTCCGGCAGGGCGCCTTCGACCAGGCCGCTGCCGCCGCCCTGGGGGACCACCGGAATATCGTGGCGATGGCAGTAGCCGAGTACCTGCGCCACCTGCTCAGAGGTCGCCGGGCGAGCCACCGCCAACGGCAGACCGCCGCGGGCGCCGGCCCAGTCGACCCGATAGCGCTCGAGGTCGTCTGTCAGCACGCCGGTGCTGCCCAGGGTCTCTCGCAGAAAGGTCAGCAGGTCGTCGTTGGCGCTCATCGGGGGCTTCTCCGCTCGGCGGGCGGCCAGGGGCCGCCCAGGTTGTTCAAGTTCGGGGTTATCGGAACCACAGCACCACTCCCGGGAACAGCAGGAACACCACCAGCAGTGCCACCAGGGTGAAGTAGAAGGGCAGCAGGCTCTTGACCAGGCTTTCCATCCCGACCTTGCCGACGCCACAGCCGACATAGAGCACGGTGCCCACCGGCGGGGTGATCAGGCCGATACCCAGGATGAAGGACATCAGCACGCCGAAGTACACCGGGTCGATGCCAAGCTTCACTACCACCGGCGTCATCAGCGGTGCCAGGATCACCATGGCAGGGGTCAGGTCCATGAAGAAGCCCACCACCAGCAGGAAGGCCGACAGGATCAGCAGCAGCAGAAGCTTGTTCTCGGTGATGGCCGACAGGCTCACCACCAGTTGCTGGGGAATCATGTTGGCGGTCAGAAGCCAGGCCAGCACGCTGGCGAAGGCCAGCAGCAGCATGACCACACCTGTCAGTCGACCGGTGCTCACGCACAGCTCGAAGAAGCGCTTGAGCGACAGGCTGCGATAGACGAAGAAGGACACCGCGAAGGCATAGACCAGCGCGATGGCGGCGCTCTCGGTGGGGGTGAAGACCCCGGTGAGGATGCCACCGACGATGATCACCGGCAGCAACAGCGCCAGGATGGCGTCCTTGAGGGCACTGGCGAGCTCCGGGAAGGAGAAGGCCTGGCCCTTGCCGTTCTTGCGTGACTGCACGTAGGTGGTGGCCGCCAGTCCCAGGGTGATCAGGATGCCGGGCACGATGCCGGCCAGGAACAGCTGGGAGATCGAGGTGTTGGTGACCACGCCGAACAGGATCATCGGGATCGACGGCGGGATGATGATGCCGACCACCGAGGCCGCGACCACGATGGCGGTGGCCATGGGCGCGCTGTAGCGATGCTGCTTCATCGGCTCGATCATCATGCTGCCGACCGCCGAGGCGTCGGCCACGGCGGAGCCGCTGATGCCACCGAAGAACATCGAGGTCATCACCGCCACCTGACCCAGGCCACCGGCGACGAAGCCGACCATGGCGCTGGCCAGTCGGACCAGGCGGGTGGCGATGCCGCCCTCGCTCATCACCTCGCCGACCAGGATGAACAGCGGAATGGCCAGCAATGGAAAGGAGTCCAGGCCGTTGACTGCCTGGGCGACGATGGGCGACAGCGAATAGTCGGAATAGAAGAAGATGAACAGACTGATGGCGCCGAGGCCAAACGAGATCGGCATGCCAATGACGATGCAGATGGCAAGCCCGATAAGGATGCTCCACAGGATCATGGTTCGGACCTCCTGAGCAGGGCCACCAGGGCCAGGGTGTTGGCGATCAGGGTCAGCCCTGCCATCACCGGCATGGCGCTATAGAGCCAGGTCTTGGGGATGCCGAGCATGGGGGTGGCGCTGGTATAGCCGGAGATCAGCTCCTTGAAGCCGAGCAGGATGCAGATGCAGACGAGGTAGATCACCGCCACGGCGGTCAGTCCCAGCACGCGGCGCAGCCCGGCCGGGGCCAGGTCCTTGAAGTAGGTCACCGCCACGTGTTCCTTCTCGAGGCTGCCGAGCCCGGCGCCAAGCAGTACCAGCCAGATGAACAGCACCCGGGATAGCTCCTCGGCCCAGGCGTAGGACGTATTGAGCACGAAGCGACCGAAGACGTTAGCGGTCACGCAGAACACCACGCCGAGCACCAGCAATCCGACGGCGATGCGCAGCGTGGTAATCAACCACCCCAGGAGTCCCGGGGTGGAAGTGGAGGATAGGGTGGTCATGGGTCACCTCCGTGGTGACGACGACCCCGCCGCCGACAGCGGCGGGGTCGGGCTAGGGCTTACTGGGAAACAGCGCGGATATCGTCGATCAGCTCTCCGCCGATCTTCTCGCGCCACTCGTCATAGACCGGCGACAGGGTCTCCTGGAAGGTGGCCACCTGTTCCGGGGTCAGCTCGGTGATGTTCATGCCCTCGTCCATCAGCTCCTGCTTGATCTGGTCGTTGAGGGTGCGACTGACTTCACGCTGGTAGTCGCCCATCTGCTTGGCGGCGTCGGACAGCAGATCCTGATAGCCCTCGGGCAGACGGCTCCAGAAGCGCTCGGAGACCAGGGTGATAAAGGGCGTGTAGACGTGGTTGGACTCGGTGGCGTAGTCCTGCACTTCGTTGAACTTGGACGATTGAATGGTGATCCAGGGGTTCTCCTGGCCGTCGACCACGCCCTGCTCGAGGGCGGTGAACAGCTCGGCGAAGGACATCGGCGTCGGGTTGGCGCCCAGGGTCTTCCAGATATCCAGGTGGATCGGGTTCTGCATGGTCCTGACCTTGAGGCCATCCAGATCCTCGGGCGAGGCCACCGCGTTCTGGCTGTTGGTCAGCTGGCGATAGCCGTTCTCGGCCCAGCCGAGGGCCTTGAGGCCGTTGGTGCTGGCGGTTTCCAGCATGCGGTCACCGATCTCGCCGTCGAGCACCTCGTCGGCCACTTCCGGGGTGGGGAACAGGAACGGCAGGTCGAACACCGCGAATTCCGGGAACATGTTGACCAGCGGCGACGTGGACGGCGCGGTCATCTCCAGGGTGCCGGACTGCAGCGCGCTGACCGCCTGGAGGTCATCGCCAAGCTGTGCGCTGTGGAACAGCTCGACCTGGATATGGCCGTCACTGCGTGCCTCGACGATGTCCTCGAAGTACTCGAGGCCACGGTACTGGGCGCCGGACTGGGTGGTGCCGATGCTGAACTTGAGGGTGTAGTCGTTGCCGTCACCCTCGGCCACGGGGCCGTCGACCTCGGGGATCGGCGGCATCTCGCTGGCGGCCTGGGCGGTGGCAACACCACCCAGCGTCAGGCTGCCGATGGTCAGGGCGGCGATGGCCGCGCCCAGGCGGCGACGGGTGAAGGGGGCGACGGACGTTGTGATTGTTGTCATGCTTCTCTCCAATTTGCGTGGCGTGCTGGCCATTGCGTAACGCTCTGGCCCTTGCTTGGCGTGCTGGCCAGCGGCTCCGGGAAGCGTTTCATCCCGGGGCCGCTGGCCGGTGGAGCGGCTCAGGCGTCTTGCCAGGCCGCGCCTTCGGGGTAGCGATGCATCTCGAGGGACTCGGGCTTCATGGTGATGCTGTAGCCCGGCGCCTCGGGCACCAGGTAGCGACCCTGACGGATACGCACCGGGTCGACAAAGTGCTCGTGCAGGTGGTCGACGTACTCCAGCAGGCGACCTTCCAGCGAACCGGAGACGGCGATGTAGTCGAACAGGGAGATGTGTTGGGTGTATTCGCATAGGCCCACGCCACCGCCGTGGGGGCAGATCGGCACGCCGTACTTGGCCGCCAGCAGCACCACGATGATGACCTCGTTGAGCCCGCCCAGACGCGCCGCGTCGAGCTGACAGAAGTCGATGGCGCCTGCCTGCAGCAGCTGCTTGAACATCACCCGGTTGTGGCAGTGCTCGCCGGTGGCGACGCCGATGCCACCTTCCAGGCCGCCCCTGAGGCGACGACGGATCTCGGCGTGACCGAGGATGTCGTCGGGGCTGGTGGGCTCCTCGATCCAGTGAGGATTGAACTCGGCCAGACGGCGCATGTTGACGATGGTCTCGTCCACATCCCACATCTGGTTGGCGTCCATCATCAGGGTGCGTTCTTCGCCGATCTCCTCGCGCAGGATCGCCGCGCGCCGGCGATCTTCCTCGATGTCGCCACCGACCTTCTGCTTGAAGTGCTGCCAGCCCTCGGCCAGGGCTTCGCGGCACAGTCGACGCATCTTTTCCTCGGAATAGCCAAGCCAGCCTGCGGAGGTGGTATAGCCGGGGTAGCCCTCGGCCTTCATCTCGGCCTCGCGCTCGCCCTTGGTGCCGGCCTTGCGACGCAGCAGGGCGATGGCCTCCTCGGGGGTGATGGCGTCGGTAACGAAGCGGAAGTCCAGGCAGCGCACCAGCTGTTCCGGGCTCATGTCGACCAGCAGCTTCCAGATCGGCTTGCCTTCACGCTTGGCCCACAGGTCCCAGATAGCATTGACCAGGGCGGCGCTGGCCAGGTGCATCACGCCCTTTTCCGGACCCAGCCAGCGCAGCTGGCTATCGCCACTGGTCAGCTCGCGCCAGAAGGTGCCCATGTCGGCGGTGATGTCCTCGAGCTTGCGGCCCACCAGGGTGGGTGCCAGGGCGTTGACCGCGGCGACGCAGAGATCATTGCCGCGGCCGATGGTGAAACTCAGACCGTGGCCCTCGTCTTCCTGATCGGTGTGCAGGATGACGTAGGTGGCCGAGTAGTCCGGTGCCTCGTTCATGGCATCGGAGCCATCGAGCTGGCGTGAGGTGGGGAAGCGGATATCGCGGGCGTCGACCCGAGTGATGGTGGTCATGCTGGCGGCCTTGTGGTGAATATTGTTGGTTGTCCGGCGAGTGGCCAGGGAAAGCATCATGGGCGTCGATCAGCGGTTGGCTGCTTGCGGAAAGCGCCTACCTCTCTGGTTGCTCTCCCGTTCCTCTGTTGCTGCTGTCTCGTCGTTCTATTGTCAGTGAGGGCAGTCTAAACAGAGCGCTAAAAGAACGGCCAATCCAAGTTTTTGGCCATTTGATAACCTCAGGTTATCATGTGTTTTTCAATCATCGGGATGATGCGCTACATGCCCCATGACAGCGGTATTCACGCCAAGACGTGGCTACGGATCAGGCATATGGTATTGCTGGTCGCCTTGGACGAAAGTCGTAACATGCACGCGGCTGCAAGGCAGCTGAATATCAGCCAGCCGGCGGCCAGCAAGATGCTCAAGGACATCGAGGGATTTCTCGGAATACCGCTGTTTCTGCGTGAGCCCGGGCGGATGGAACCGACCGACGCCGGTGTGACGGTATTGCGCTATGCACGGCGTCTGCTCAACGACACCGATCGGCTGGTCGAAGAACTGGCTTCACTGCGCGAAGGTGGGCACGGTCGGCTGGCGCTTGGCTCGGTACCCGGTGCCGCCCCGGTGATGTTGCCAAGGGCCATGGCGGAGCTGAAGTCGCACCGGCCGCGGCTCGCCATCTCGTTGATCGAGAACTCCAGCGATCGACTGCTGGTGGATCTCGAATACAAGCTGCTCGACGCCGTCATCGGCCGCTACACCGAGCCGTCCCAGCGTCATCTGTTCGACTTTCTGCCGCTCAAGGAGGAGCCGGTGTCGGTGGTGGCGCGCCCAGATCATCCGCTGTGTCAGGGGACGCCTGAGTTGGCCGAGGTGGTGCGCTGGCCCTGGGTGCTGCACCCCATGGCGAGTCCCATGCGCGGGTTGTTCGAGGCGGCCCTGGCCGAGGCCGGCGTCGCCTCGCCGCGCAACGTCATCGAGACCACCTCCACCCAGGCCTCGCTTCAGCTGGTGGCGAGTACCGATACCCTGTCGCTGTTGCCAAGCTCGGTGGTCAAGACCACCTTCTCTCAAGGCCGTTTCGCGGTACTGCCGCTGACCATCGGTGAGCCGCTGGGCTACTACGGCGTGCTCACGCGCAAGGGCGAGCCCTGGCCTGAACTGCTGACCGAGTTTGTCGCCAGCCTGGTCGGAGAAGAGGATGCGCCCTGAGCAATATCGTGGGCAGAAAAGGTCGTGGTCGTGAAAGGATGTTTCTAGGATGTCTTGGTCAATACGATGGGCGTATCATGCCATCAATAATGGCCAAGATATTCGCCGAATAAGCGCGAGACGTCACCGATTTTGGATCGGATGTGATTGCAAAGGCAGGAGGAGGCGGTGGCGGGAGGATATCTGGATAGGTGTCTTGATAGGTGCCTTGATAAGCGACGTAATGCCGAGGTAAGCGTCTTGAAAGCCGTCGTTGAATCATGAGCCAAGGCCATTGTTACCTGCAGGTCTTTGTCAGGCGATACGGACCGAAGGGCGATGACAGAAAGACGGGGCCATAAAGACCAGGACAGATAGGCCGGGCCAGAAAGACCGGGACGGAAAGACCGGGCCAGAAAGACAAGAAAAAGAAGGCGAGACAGGAGGCGCCGATGATCGGCGCCTCCGTCCGTTCGCTTCAACCATGGCTTCAGCTACGTGTTCAGCCATGTCTTCAGCCACGTCGTCAGCCATGTCTTTAGCGATGTTTTCAACTACGTCGGTTCAAGACCCTTGGTTGAAGACGTGTGCCAGGCGGTTTACGCCTCGCGCTTGCCATCCACCAGGCGGCTGACGTTCAGCGGGTTGCCATCCTTGAGCGCCTGCGGCAGCAGGGCGTCCGGCAGGTTCTGATAGCACACCGGGCGCAGGAAGCGGTGGATGGCGGCGCTGCCCACCGAGGTGGTGCGCGAGTCAGAGGTGGCCGGATAGGGGCCACCGTGGACCATGGCGTGGCACACCTCGACCCCGGTGGGCCAGCCGTTGGCCATCACCCGTCCGGCACGCCGCTCGAGGATCGGCAGCAGGCCACGGGCCGCGTCGATGTCGCCGTCGTCCATCTGCAGGGTCGCGGTCAGCTGGCCCTCGAGCCCCTCGGCCAGTGCCTTGACCTCGTCCAGGTCAGCACACTCGACCACCAGCGAGGTCGAACCGAACACCTCGGCCTGCAGCGCCTCATCATTGAGGAAGTCGCTGGCCTTGGCCACGAACAGGCCGGCCTGGCACTGGTTGGGTCCGTCGCCCTGGGGGCCGCGCGCCACTTCACGGGCCTTGTCGCTGCCGCCCAGGGTGTTGACGCCCTGGGTGTAGGCGTCGTGGATGCCCGGCGTCAGCATGGTCTGGGCACCTGCGCCCTTGACCGCTTCGGCGGCGGCCTCGACGAAGCCATCCAGCGCCTCGCCCTTGACCGCGATCACCAGCCCCGGGTTGGTGCAGAACTGACCGGCCCCCATGGTCAGCGAGCCGACGAAGGCCTCGCCAAGCTCCTTGCCACGGGCCTTGAGCGCCTCGGGCAGCAGGAACACCGGATTGATCGAGCTCATCTCGGCGTACACCGGGATCGGCTCGGGACGCGCCTGGGCGGTCTTCATCAGGGCGGTGCCACCGCTGCGCGAGCCGGTGAAGCCCACCGCCTTGATCCGCGCGTCGCTGACCAGACCCTGGCCGACCTCGCGACCGGAACCGAACAGCAGCGAGAACACACCTTCCGGCAGTTCACAGCGGGCCACCGCCTTCTGCAGCGCGCGGCCGACCAGCTCCGAGGTGCCGGGGTGGGCGGAGTGGGCCTTGACCACCACCGGACAGCCGGCGGCCAGGGCGGAGGCGGTGTCGCCGCCGGCCACCGAGAACGCCAGCGGGAAGTTGGAAGCGCCGAACACCGCCACCGGACCCAGCGCGATATGGCGCTGGCGCAGGTCGACCCGCGGCATCGGTTCGCGGTCCGGCAGGGCCGGATCGTGCCGCACGTCGAGCCATTCGCCGGCGCGCACCACCGAGGCGAACAGGCGCAGCTGGCCGCAGGTACGGCCGCGCTCGCCCTGCAGACGTGCCTGGGGCAGGCCGGACTCCTGCATGGCGCGCTCGATCAGGGCATCACCGAGCGCCTCGATCTCATCGGCGATGGTCTCGAGAAAGGTCGCACGTGCCTCGAGGCCGGTTTCGCGGTAGCTATCGAAGGCCGCCCAGGCCAGTTCGCAGGCGCGCTCGACCTCGGCCCTGGAACCTGCCTTGTAGCCAGGCTCGAGGGTCTCACCGGTGGCCGGATTGACGGCGTGGATGGGCTCGCCCTTGGCCTCGACGGCCTGGCTGCCGATCAGCTGCTTTCCTTCCAGAGTCATGTTGGCTCCTTTTCGCTTGCGGGGATGGGGTTGTCGGTTTGCTGTCTGGTACCAGTGTCAACGCCGGCTCGACCTGCGTTCAATGCTCGTGTCGTCATTGTTCGGGACAGTCGAAGCCTGTCTCCGGTCGATTACATCGGCGTGACGCTGGTCTGTTCTTCGTCCTCGGTGGGCGGCGCCAGCGGATTGCGCAGTGGACGCCCGAAGGCCGGTAGCTCGATCTCGTAGCGCTCGCCCGGTTTGACCCTGACACCGTCGGCGAAGCTCAGGGTGGCGGTGCCGAAAAAATGGACGTGGACGTCACCGGGCCGACGGAAACCTGGGTACTTGAAGTGGTGGTGTTCCAGGTTGGCGATGCTGTGCGCCATGTTGTCCTCGCCGGTCAAGAACGGCTTCTCCCACAGGGTCTCGCCGTCTCTGGTGATACGCGAAGTACCCTCCAGATGAGAGGGTAGTTCACCGATCAGCAGTTCGGGGCCGAAACTGCAGGCGCGAAGCTTCGAGTGGGCCAGCCACAGGTAGTTGTAGCGTTCGGTGATGTGATCCGAGAATTCGTTGCCGATGGCGAAGCCCAGGCGATGGGGGCGGCCCTGATCATCGATGAGGTAGAGCCCGGCGAGTTCCGGCTCTTCGCCTGCATCCTCGGCGAAGGATGGCCAGGGCAGCGGCGCCTCGGGGGCCACCACGCAGTCACCATCCCCCTTGTAGAACCACTCGGGCTGGGCGCCCACCTGGCCTTCGGCGGGCTTGCCGCCCTCGACGCCGAGCCTGAACATGCGCATGGAATCGGTCAGCTGGGCGTCGTCGGCTTCGGACGAGTCGGCGTGCATGGCGCTGCGGGTATCGGCGCTGCCCAGATGGGTCAGGCCGGTGCCGGTGACCAGGCAGTGCGCGGGATCCGGATGGGTCAGCGGCGGCAGTAGCTGACCGCTCGCGACCAGATCGGCGTAGTCGAGGGTCTCGTCACCGAGGCTTTCCTTGAGCGTGGTCGCCAGGCCCTTGCCCTCGGCCAGCGCACGGCGTGCCAGGGTATAGGTGTCGGCGTCGGTCAGTCGCACACGGTCCGGTCCTTCGACCAGGGCGGCCCTGACGCTGCCCTGGTGGCGGCACTGGATGATGCGAAGGGTCTCGGGGGTGTCATGATGCATGGCAATATCCTTGCGTGACGTGGGCGCCTTGTCCCGGTTCACGGTTGGCCCCAGAGGCATCTTACGCCCCTGGGGTGGTGTATGGTCAACATACAAAGGTATGGGTTGACGTTATGGAAAGGTGGCTTTGCTGGCGTCTAGCCTGGCGCCTGGTCCCGGAGAGGGGCCGATCCGCGTCATTGCACCAGCCACATGGCCATCTCGGGCCACACCAGCAGCGCCGCGAGTACACATAGCTGCAGGGCGATAAAGGGCAGCACCGAGACGAAGATGTCCTTGAGGCTGATCTCCGGTGGCGCCACGCCCTTCAGGTAAAAGGCCGCGGGTCCGAACGGCGGCGACAGGAAGGACACCTGCATGTTCACCGCGAACAGGATGCCGAACCAGATCGGGCTGTAGCCCAGCTGCACGATGATCGGCACGAAGATCGGCAGGGTCAGCATGGCCACCCCGATCCAGTCGAGGAACATGCCGAGCACGATCAGGATCGCCATCATCACCAGGATGATCACGATGGGCGAGACGTCCAGATCCATGATCATGCCGGAGATGAAGCGGTTGCCGCCCATCAGGTTGTAGACCCCGACCAGGGCGGCGGCGCCGATGCCGATCCAGATGATCATGCCGCAGGTCACCAGGGTCTGGGACAGGCTCTGGTGCATCATCGAGAACGAGAACTCGCCCCGGGCCAGCACCGCCAGCAGCACGCCGAACACGCCCATGGCCGCCGCCTCGGTGACCGAGGCCACGCCGCCGTAGATCGAGCCCAGCACCATGAAGGCGATCAGCGCCGGCACGATGATCGAGCGCAGCGCGGCACCCCTGGATGCGAAGCCGGCGTTGCGGTCCTCCTCGCTCATCGGCGGGCCCATGGCGGGGTTGCGCAGGCAGCGCACCAGCACATAACCGATGTAGGACAGCATCAGGATCACCGCCGGGGTGATCGCCGCGGTAAACAGGTCGGCGATGGAGACGCTGGCGATCAGGCCGTAGATGATCAGCACGATGGACGGCGGCATCATGGTACCGAGCGCCCCGCCGGCGCAGACCACGCCGATCGACAGGTGCTTGTCGTAGCCGAGGCGGAGCATCTGCGGCAGCGCCAGGATGCCGAGCAGCACGATCTCGCCGCCGATGATGCCGGACAGCGCGGCCAGGAAGAACGCCACCACCACGGTCTGCACGGCGACACCCCCGGGCAGTCGCCCGGCGAACACCCGCATGGCGTTGAACAGATCCTTGGCGATGCCCGATCGGTCGAGCAGCGAGGCCATCAGCACGAACATCGGCACCGCCACCAGCGAGTACTCGGTGACGAAGCCGTAGACCCGGCTGGTCACCAGCGGCAGGGCGTTGGGGCCGAACCAGCCGAAGGTAAAGGCCAGCGCCACCAGGCCGGTAATAAAGGCCAGCGGCAGGCCGGTGACCAGCAGCGCGAAGATGGCGCCGACCAGCAGCAGGGTTCCGTCTGCGATGCTCATCAGTCAGCGCCTCCTTCGGGTGCATCGGGGGCGGGCTTGCCCTTGATCGACTGGATCAGGTGAATCAGCGCCTGGACGCACATGATCGCCACCGCGGCGAGGATCATGCCCTTGACCAGGGCGGGGAACGGCGGGTTCCAGGAGGTGCCGGAGCGCTCCAGTTGCCACTCGCCGAGGGGGTTGTGGGAGGCGCCATAGAACATCACCCAGGCGGCGTAGGTCATGCCCAGGCAGAAGCCGAAGGTGACCAGGTCATTGAAGCGGTCGAGCCACAGCCGGAACCTCGGGCCCACGGCGTCGTAGAGCACCTTGACCCGGATATGGCGGTTGGAGGCCAGCGCGGCGGGGCCGCCGAGACAGAAGCTGACCGCCACCAGCATGACCACGCTCTCGTGGACCCAGGAGGTGGGCGCGCCGAAGCCGTAGCGCATGATCACCTCATAGACGCTGATGGCCATGGCGATGAACACCAGCCAGGCGGCGAACTGGGCCACCCGGACCACGCCACGATCGAAACGACTGCGCACCACATCGGGGGCACGCTCGGGCGTCCTGTCCGCCAACGGGTCGGGGTTCGGGCCGCGAGAAGGCTCGTGCGAAGGATCGGGCGGCCGCCCGGCGCCGTCATGTGGCGATCCGGCGGGGGTGTTGTGGGAGGAGGGAGGCGTCATGGTTGCTCCAGGCCGCTGGCGGCGTTGGTCAACAGGTTGAAGGTCACGACCACGGGTGCGGTCAGCAAGTCGTCACGGATCTGCCCCCCGGTGTCAGCAGGCTGGACCGGGGGGCAGGGGCCCTCTCGGGGGGCAGGACGGCTGGCGAGGCTTACAGTTGGCCGCGGGCGGTCAGGAAGCCGGTGGCGGCGTCGTAGACCTTCTGGGTCATCTCGTTCTTGCCGGCCCACTCCTGCCATTCCTGTTCAGCCGCCTGACGGAAGGCCTTGCGTTCTTCGTCGGGCAGGTCGAACGGGTGAACCTCCGGGTCCGCCTGGAGACGGGCAAGCGCTTCGATGTCCTGGGCCTTGAGTCGGGCGATCAGGTCGTAGGCCATGGCGTCGAAGGCGGTCTCGAGGGTGGTCTGAAGGTCTTCGGGCAGGCCGTCCCAGATATCCTTGTTCACCGATACCGCGATCATCGGCATGGAGTGGAAGCCCGGGTACAGCGGGTAGGGCGCAAAGGCATGGAGGCCCTGGGCGTCGTTGTTCGACAGCACCGTGGAGTCGGCGGCGTCGATCACGCCCTTCTCAAGGCCGGTGTAGACCTCGGAGCCCGGCAGGTTGACCGGCGTGGCGCCTATGCGCTCGAAGATGTTGTAGACCATGCCCTGGGGCGCACGAATCTTTAGTCCCTCGAAGTCTTCCAGCGACTCGATGGCCACCGTGGACGGGATCGACTCCAGCGGGAAGGTCGCCGCCGCCACCAGATGGGCGCCGTAGGGCTCCACCAGCTCGTTGTAGAGATCCTCGCCGCCGGCGTTGTTCATGAACTCGAGGAAGTCGTAGGGGTCGTTCCAGGCGCCCACCAGATTGCCGAGCATGCCGAAGGCCGGGTTCTGGCCGGAGAAGTAGCTGGGGTCGGTCATATGGCCCTGCAGGATGCCGGAACTCACCGCCTGCAGGGTTTCGGTGGGACCTACCACCGAGTTGATCGGCAACACCTCGATGGCCACACGGCCATCGGTCATGGTCTCGATGCGCTCGGCCCACTCCTGCTTGATCTTGAAGCTCGGCTCGCCGGCGGTCTCGGAGGCCTGGAAGGTCCACTCGTATTCAGCGGCCTGGGCACTGGCGGCAGCAGTGATGGCGATGGATGCCGCACCGATGGAGGCGGCAAGACGGGAAAGCCTGGGGATAGCTCGCATGGTCGATCTCCCTGATGAGAGCGTGATCGTTATTGGTGTGGCGGCAAGTCTTGACCGAGTTGCGAGTATGTTCAACATATACTTTCGTATGTGTGTACTTTGTGGCGCCCGCGACGTAGGCTTGCCCAGGACCCGACGAGCGGGTCGGTATTCGCCATGACGTCAAAGGCCAGCGATTGGCCCGAGACAGCAGGCAGACCGGTTGCCGCTCACCCCGTGACAGAGTTGAAGGAGCCAGGCAATGGCCGATAGTGATCAGGATTCCCCAAGCGTGGGTGTCGAGGCAGCAAGCGACGAAGCGGCGACCGAAGTGCCCCAGAAGGCACGCTTTCGTAGCGCCGAGTGGTTCGGCAGTGCGGACAAGAACGGCTTCATGTACCGCAGCTGGATGAAGAATCAGGGGATTCCTGACCACGAATTCGATGGCCGCCCGATCATCGGTATCTGCAACACCTTCTCCGAGCTCACACCGTGCAACGCCCACTTCCGCAAGCTGGCCGAGCACGTCAAGAAGGGGGTGCTGGAGGCGGGCGGCTACCCGGTGGAGTTCCCGGTGTTCTCCAACGGCGAATCCAATCTGCGTCCCACCGCCATGTTCACCCGCAACCTGGCGAGCATGGACGTGGAGGAGGCCATTCGCGGCAATCCGCTGGACGGCGTGGTGTTGCTGACCGGCTGCGACAAGACCACTCCGGCGCTGTTGATGGGGGCGGCCAGCTGCGACATCCCGGCCATCGTGGTCACCGGCGGGCCGATGCTCAACGGCAAGCACAAGGGCCGGGATATCGGCTCCGGCACCGTGGTCTGGCAGCTGTCCGAGGAGGTCAAGGCAGGCAAGATATCGATCCACGACTTCATGGCCGCAGAGGCCGGCATGTCACGCTCCGCCGGCACCTGCAACACCATGGGCACGGCCTCCACCATGGCCTGCATGGCGGAATCGCTGGGGGTGTCGCTGCCCCACAATGCGGCGATTCCTGCGGTGGACTCGCGCCGCTATGTGCTGGCGCACCTGTCGGGCAATCGCATCGTCGACATGGTCAAGGAGGACCTGCGGTTGTCTCGGGTGCTGACCCGGGAGGCCTTCGAGAACGCCATTCGCACCAACGCCGCCATCGGTGGCTCGACCAATGCGGTGATCCACCTCAAGGCGATCGCCGGACGCATGGGCGTCGAGCTCGAGCTCGATGACTGGAACCGGGTAGGGCGTGGCACCCCGACCATCGTCGACCTGCAGCCGTCGGGGCGCTTTCTGATGGAGGAGTTCTACTACGCCGGCGGGCTTCCGGCGGTGCTGCGGCGCCTCGGTGAGGCAGACCGCCTGCCCCACAAGGAGGCGCTGACGGTCAACGGCCAGACCCTGTGGGACAACGTCAAGGATGCGCCGCTCTACAACGATCAGGTGATTCGTGAGCTGGACAACCCGCTGGTGGACGACGGTGGCATGTGCGTGCTGCGCGGCAACCTGGCGCCCAAGGGAGCGGTGCTCAAGCCCTCGGCGGCGAGCCCCGAGCTGATGCGTCACCGTGGTCGCGCGGTGGTGTTCGAGAACTTCGACGACTACAAGGCACGGATCAATGACCCGGATCTGGAGGTCGACGCCGACAGCGTACTGGTGATGAAGCACTGCGGTCCCAAGGGCTACCACGGCATGGCCGAGGTGGGCAACATGGGCCTGCCGGCGAAGCTCCTGGCCCAGGGCGTGACCGACATGGTGCGGATCTCGGACGCTCGCATGAGCGGTACCGCCTATGGCACCGTGGTCCTGCATGTGGCGCCGGAGGCGGCGGCCGGCGGTCCCCTGGCGGCGGTAGAGAACGGCGACTGGATCGAGCTGGATGCCTACGACGGGCGCCTGCATCTGGACGTCGACGAGGCCGAGCTCGAGCGGCGCCTGGCCGCCAGCGATCCCACCGAGGCGTCGCGCCGTATCGCCTCCAGCGGTGGCTACCGTCAGCTCTACATCGAGCACGTGCTGCAGGCCGATGAAGGCTGCGACTTCGACTTTCTGGTGGGCTGTCGTGGCGCGGACGTTCCGCGACACTCCCACTGAGCGCTCCCGACCTTCGCACCCAATGGCAGACCGTTGCCGCTCGCATGCCGGCGGCAACCGCAGGAGAACACCATGACCCAGCGCCCCCGCCTTACTCCCGACCAGCTGCGTTCCCGCTGGTGGTTCGACAATGCCGACCACCCGGGCACCACTGCGCTGTGCATCGAGCGTTACCTCAACTACGGGGTGACCCTCGATGAGCTGACCTCGGGCAAGCCGATCATCGGCATCGCTCAGTCCGGTTCCGACCTGACCCCCTGCAATCGTCACCACATCGAGCTGGTCAAGCGGGTCAAGGATGGCATTCGCGCAGCCGGCGGGGTGCCCTTCGAGTTCCCCCTGCATCCGATCCACGAGAACGTGCGCCGGCCCACGGCGGCGCTGGACCGCAACCTGGCCTACCTGGGCCTGGTGGAGGTGCTGCACGGCTACCCGCTGGACGGCGTGGTGCTGACCACCGGCTGTGACAAGACCACCCCGGCCTGTTTGATGGCGGCGGCGACGGTCAACATTCCGGCCATCGTGCTGTCCGGTGGCCCCATGCTCAATGGCTGGCGGGGCAACGAGCGGGTCGGCTCCGGCACCATCATCTGGGAGCTGAGAAAGCGCCTGGCCGCCGGCGACATCGACTACGCCGAGTTTCTTGCCCGGGCCAGCGACTCGGCGCCTTCGGTGGGCCACTGCAACACCATGGGTACCGCCTCCACCATGAACTCCATGGCCGAGGCGCTGGGCATGAGCCTGCCGGGGTCGGCGATGATTCCCGGGCCCTACAAGGAACGCGCGATGGTCGCCTACGACACCGGCCAGCGCGCGGTCGAGATGGTATGGCAGGACCTGCGCCCGCTCGACATCCTGACGCGCGAGGCGTTCGAGAACGCGGTGGTGGTGTGTTCGGCGCTGGGGGGATCGTCCAATGCGCCGATCCACGTCAACGCCATCGCCCGCCATGCAGGCGTTGCGCTCGACAACGACGACTGGCAGCGACTGGGCCACCGGATTCCGTTGCTGGCCAACGTGATGCCGGCGGGTGCCTACCTGGGTGAGGAGTTCCATCGTGCCGGCGGGGTGCCGGCGGTACAGCACGAGCTGCTCGAGCGCGGTCTGCTGCACGGCGACGTCACCGGCGTCGACGGCCGCCGCCTGGCCGACAGCATCGCGGGCCGCGAGACCCTGGACGAGGAGGTCATCCGACGCTTCGACAATCCGCTGGTCGAACACGCCGGCTTCCTGAACCTCAAGGGCAACCTGTTCGACTCGGCGCTGATGAAGACCAGCGTGATTTCGCCGGACTTTCGTCGGCGGTTTCTCGAGAACCCGGACGACCCGGAGGCCTTCGAGGGTCGGGTGGTGGTGTTCGACGGCTCCGAGGACTACCACGCCCGCATCGACGATCCCGAACTCGGCATCGACGCCAGCACCATCCTGATCATGCGTGGGGCGGGGCCGGTGGGCCATCCTGGCGGCGCCGAGGTGGTCAACATGCAACCGCCGGAGGCGCTGATTCGCCAGGGGATCGAGTCGCTGCCGTGTCTGGGTGACGGACGCCAGTCGGGGACCTCGGGGTCGCCCTCGATCCTCAACGCCTCGCCGGAAGCCGCCACCGGCGGGCCGCTGGCGCTGGTCCAGACCGGCGATCGACTACGCGTGGATCTGGGACGCTGCGAGGTCCGCCTGCTGGTGGACGATGACGAAATCACCCAGCGTCGACAGCGTCTCGACGCCCAGGGCGGCTATCCCTATCCGGCCCACCAGACGCCGTGGCAGGAGATCCAGCGCACCCTGATCGAACCACTGGATCGCGGCATGACCCTGCGCGGCGCCGACGCCTACCGTGACGTGGCGCGCCAGAGTCCGCCCAGGGACAATCACTGAACGACGCACGTCAACCCGTGCTGATACCCCCAGCCAGCCCGCCCCCGTCGTTGACGGGGGCGGGCTGTTTTGTCGGTGGGTGCCCGGGCAAGTTGACGGGCAGGGTGTCGGATCAGGTTCGTTCGTCATGCCGGCGCAAGGCTCGCCTGACCCAGCGCTCCAGGGTCGAGATCAAGCCCAGCGGCGGAGAGCATGGCAGCACGATCTCGGGTAGCCGAGTCGAACGTCTGCGTCTGCGATCATGCTGGTGCAGGGGAGGATCAAAAGGGCGCATGGTCTACCTCCAGAGTGTGGTTCAACCACCGTCTGCACGGGGTGGCCAGTTCGCAACGTTGGCGCGCGGGCAGGCGGTGAGACGTCGTCGCTGTTCGCGCTCGCAGGAAGCGCATGGCGCACCTCCTTGCGTCCTTTCCCGATCAGTATCGGGATGTCTGCCAGCATGGTCGTCCTCTCTGGTTCATTCCAGCGAAAGTCTCTACACTTTATTTTCAGATAAATTGAAAATAGTAGTGACATGCACAGCGACCATTTGAGCGCACGTCCGTTGCCGCTGCTGGATCTCGACATCGTCCGCAACTTCGTTGCCATCGTGGAACATGGCAGCTTTTCCCGTGCGGCAAGACAGGTGCATCGCACACCCTCTGCCCTGAGCATGCAGGTCAAGACCCTCGAGGCGACGCTCGAACAGCGGCTGCTGCTGCGCCATGCGCGTCGAGTGGTGCCGACGCCCGAGGGCGAAAAGCTTTTGGGCTATGCCCGGCGTCTGTTGCAGCTCAACCACGAGACGGTCTCCCAGTTTCTGCAGGCGCCGCTGCAGGGCGGCGTTCGCCTGGGCACCTCTGACGACGTCGGGACCCGGGTACTGCCGTGGGTGCTTTCGCGGTTTGCGCGGAGCTTTCCCGAGGTCCAGGTGGACGTGACCGTGGCACCGAGCGAGGATCTGGTGGCGCGGCTGGACGCTGGCGAGGTCGACGTGGCGCTGATCACCGCCGGCACGCAAGGCCTGGCTGGCGCCCGGGGTGAGGTGGTCCACCGGGAAGCGCTGGCATGGGTCGGACGCGGAGGAGGGGCGGCGCACCAGCGGCGACCGCTGCCGCTGGCGGTGGCCAACGCCGGCTGTGCCTGGCGAAAGCTTGCCCTGTCGGCGCTGGATGGGGCCAATGTCGACTATCGCATCGCCTACGTCAGCGAGAACTGCGCCGGCCATCTGGCGATACTCGACGCCGACCTGGCGGTGTCCGCCTTGCCTCGCAGCCTGGTGGAGCCGCCACTGGTCACCCTGGCAGAGTCCGAAGGGCTGCCGCCCCTGGGGCACTATCAACTGGTGCTGTTGCGAACACCAGGGGCAACCGCTGCGGTCGACGCCCTGGCCGAAGAAGTGGCCTCGGCGTTCAAGCAGTGGTCAAGCTCCGGCGCCCACCGCCCCGGCCTCCTGGGTGGCTGAAATCCCTGGTCCGGCGGCAGACCGTCTGGCCTGGCCCTGGCACCTGCTCTTGCCCTTGTTCTTGCGATAAGCTGGCGGCCTTTCGTCGGCCCGCCTGACGGTGGCGTGCGTCGACGGGAGGAAGGCAAGAGAGGGGGGAGAGGAAAGAGAGGAAAGAGAGCCAAGAGAGGCAGGAAAGAAGACGGGGGCGCTGATGGAGATGGAAGAGATGGATGAGGGGAAAAGTTGGAGGAGAGGGGAGAGATGGAGCAGATGAAAGCGAAGCCGTTTCGACTGGGCGTGGCCGGCGCCGGCAAGATCGTCCGAGACCAGCATCTGGACGCCATCCGTGCCACCGAAGGACTTGAGCTGGTGGCGTCGGCGGACCCTCATTCGCGCCTGGAGGGCGTGGCGTCCTACGCCAGTCTCGAGGAGATGCTCGACGCCGCGCCGGATATCGACGCCGTGGCGATCTGCACCCCTGCCCATCTGCGCCACAGGCTCGCCAGTCATGCGCTGGCCCGTGGCAAGGCGGTGCTGCTGGAAAAGCCGCCGGGTGCCACCCTGGCCGAGGTGCAGGACCTCAAGGCACAGGCCGAAAAGGCGGGACTTACGCTGTTCGCCGCCTGGCACTCGCGCTTTGCCCCGGGCATCGCCGCGGCCGCCGAGTGGCTCGCTGGACGCCGGGTAGAGAGCGTCGATATTCGCTGGCACGAGGACGTGCGGGTGTGGCATCCAGGCCAGGCCTGGCTGTGGGAAGCCGGCGGCATGGGGGTGTTCGATCCGGGCATCAACGCCCTGTCCATCGTTACCGCACTGCTGCCCGATCCGTTCTTCTTGAAGCGGGCCAATCTGGTGGTGCCCGCCAACGCCCAGACACCCATCGCGGCGACGCTTGAATGGCGTACCGCCGATGGCGTCCTGCTGAGCGGTGACTTCGACTTCCGCCACGAGGATCCGCCGTGCTGGGAGATGACCTTCGTCACCGATGGGGGAAGCTTGACCCTGGAGGCGGGGGGCGCCCGCCTGATCGTCGATGGCAAGACCCTGATCGATGAGCCGGAGCGCGAATACCAGGGGGTCTACGCGCACTTCCACAGCTTGCTCGAGGCTGGCCAGCGCGATATGGACATCACGCCGCTGCAGCAGGTGGCCGACGCCCTGATGCTGGGGCATCGTCAGGCCACCGAGGCCTTCGTCGACGATGATGGCAGCGCCTGAACACGCCACTTCGCGTCGATCTCTCGATGACCCACGACGTCGTCGCTCACTTGGTGTGAGCTGAACCCGCCAGAAGCAGCGGGTTACTCGTCAGTGGCGAATTCGTCGTGGCGAGCCAGCAGCTGGCACAGTACCTGGGCGGCAGCGCCGCGGGCGGCGGTCGCCAGGCTGTCGTCGAGGATGCGCACCGGGATCGGCGGCGCCTGCGGCAGCAGATGGTTCTGATGACGAGTGAAGAACGCAAGCGCCGGGTCCAGCAGCGCTGGACCCAGCTTCACCAGCGAGCCACCGATGACGATGCGTTCGGGATTCAGGGTGAGGTGGAGATTGAGCAGCAGCAGGCCCAGGGCTTCCCCTGCCTGGTTGAGGGTCTCGGCCACCAGGTCGGGGTCGCGGTGATGCTTGATGCCTTCGCTCAAGGAGGCGCCGGCCTCGATACCCAGGGCATCACGCAGGGCCCAGCCACTGACCAGGGTCTCGGCGCAGCCGTGGTTACCGCAGTGACACGGCTTGCCCCCCGGCGCCAGGAGTGTGTGGCCGATCTCGCCGGCCAGCCCATGCACGCCGCGAATCACCCGGGGCGGCGTGCCTTGCACCACCAGCCCGCTGCCGATCCCGGTAGCCGCGCTGACGTACAACAGTGACGACGGCGTCGCGGCCTCCTGGCCGCTGGACAGGCTGCAATAGAGCTCGCCAAAGGCCGCCGCCTTGGCCTCGTTGTCCATGCACCAGAATCGTCTCGAATCATCGTCGAGTTCCGGCAGGCGCTGCCTGAGCATCTCGAGCAGCGGGACGTCTCGCCAGCCCAGGTTGGGCGCCAGGCTAAGCCGCGACTGCTCCGGCGACGTCGGCCCCGGCACCGCCAGTCCCACACCGAGCAGTGTCCTGTGTGAAAGCGCCGTCCGGATAAGCTCGCGCACCATGGGCACGATCTGATCCAGGGTATCGTCTGGCCGGGTCGGCACCACGGCCTGGTGTCGCTGGGCCAGGATCTGGCCATGAAAGTTGATGGCCAGCACGTGCAGCCCATGGACCCCGATCTCGATGCCCAGGATGGCATGGCTGTCGGGATTGAGGGACAGCGCCCGTCCGGGGCGACCGCTACCCCCACGCAGCAGATCGCCTTCGACCAGCCAGCCCTGGTCCAGCAGCGTCTGTACGGCGGCGCCGACGGTTACCTTGGTCAGGGCGGTGCGCTGGGCAAGCTCGGCACGGGTCAGCCCGGGTTGGCGGCGCAGCCACTCCAGCAGAGAGGCGCGGTTGCGTGACTTGAGCGCACCGAGGTCGCCGGCGGTGGAAGAGGCGGTCATGAACGAAAGTCTCCGACCCTGTCAGGGATGGGGAAGGTCGCGTCGAGTGTACCAAGGCGGGCGACGAGCCGCAGCGCCGGACTTTAGGGCTTGTCTGAAAAGTGCCTGCGCTCGGTAATACGGCGTTAAAAATCGGATCAAAATGCTCATTTACACCCCGTAAACTGCGCTTTCTCACCGATTTTTGCCTTGTCTAACCTTCGCTCGTCGACTTTTCGGACAGCGCCTAGCGCCGTACAGTAGCGCCCGACTGCATCGCCCGACTGCATCGCCCGGCTACATCGGCCGAACAAGGATCCTGAGTGAATCCGTGCGACGCCTGTGCCGCTTTTCAGAAGAGCACTGGATTTCAGAAGAGCACCGGGCGCCATCAAGCACCTTTCCGCTGGGAGGCTTCTGTTCGACATAAGTGCAATGGCACAAGGCGTCCGACTCGACAAGACTGTGCACTTAGTTAGGACAAATAACTAACGAGATATTAGTAAAGAGAAGTAACAAACATCTTTCGTCGAACCAACGGATCTCGCCAGACGAAAGGCTTCGCCAATCGAAAGACTTCGCCAATCGAAAGGCGAAAGCGGTGACAGACGCCGCCTCCAACAGGCCAAGCCGATACGTCGACGAGCGCAGGCGCTTCCAGGCAAGTCCTGGATGGCTTAGGTACAACCCCTACAACAGCAACGGGAGTCACGCTGACATGACGATGGAACACAGAGGACCGGTGGCGCTCTACCCAGGCCTTGCGGGCAGGCGGGTGGTCATCACCGGTGGCGGCTCGGGAATCGGAGAGGGGCTGGTGGAGGCGTTTGTCGAGCAGGGCGCCGAGGTGCACTTTCTCGACCTCGCCGAGGCGCCATCACAGGCGCTGGTGGCGCGTCTGACCGAGCAGGGTGCCGGCCGCGATCGGCTGCAATTCCATCACTGTGACCTGACCGATCTGGCGCGTCTCGACGAGGTGCTGAGCGCGATCGGTGATGTCGATGTGCTGGTCAACAACGCGGCCAACGACGATCGCCATCGTCTGGCGGACATCACCCCGGCCTATTTCGACGAACGCATCGCCGTGAACCTCCGCCACCTGGTGTTCGCCACCCAGGCGGTGGCGCCGGGCATGGCCAGGCGTGGCGGCGGAGCGGTGATCAACCTCGGCTCGATCAGCTGGCACCTGGGCCAGGCAGGCCTGGCGCTCTACGAGACGGCCAAGGCTGGTATCGAGGGGCTGACCCGGGCGCTGGCCCAGGAACTGGGTGAACAGGGCATCCGGGTCAACTGCGTGATCCCCGGCAACATCAAGACGCCGCGCCAGTCACGCTGGTACAGCGCCGAACAGGAGGCCCAGATCGTCGCCGAGCAGAAGCTCAAGGTGCGCCTCGAGCCTCATCACGTCGCGGCGATGGTGGTGTTTCTCGCTTCCGACGCGGCCAGCGGCTGTACCGCGCACAACCACTGGGTGGACGCCGGCTGGCTGTGACCCAGCCTTTTTTCAACTGCGATATCACAACAACAAGGAGTTCAGCATGCCTATCGTATCCTCACCGGCGGACGCCGCCTCGCTCAAGCGACAACGCTATGTGTTCGCCATCTGCTGTATCGCCGCCATCGGCGGTTTTCTGTTCGGCTTCGACAGCGGCGTGATCAACGGCACCGTCGATGGTCTGCAGACGGCCTTCGACTCCGACAGCGTCGGCACCGGCTTCAACGTGGCCTCGATGCTGCTGGGTTGCGCCATCGGTGCCTTCTTCGCCGGCCGCCTGGCCGATCGCTACGGCCGTCGTGCGCTGCTGATCGTGTCGGCGGTGTTCTTTCTGGTCAGCGCCTGGGGCTCCGGGGTGGCGACCGGCTCGCTGGAGTTCGTGATCTACCGGGTGCTTGGCGGCATGGCGGTGGGCGCGGCCAGCGTGATGACGCCGGCCTACATCAGCGAGGTGGCGCCGGCCGAGCGGCGCGGACGGCTGGCCACGATCCAGCAGGTGGCGATCATCTCGGGGCTGTTTATCGCCTTCGTCAGCAACTATGTGCTGGCCAAGATCGCCGGCGCCTCCACCGCCAGTCTGTGGTTCGGCTTCGACGCCTGGCGCTGGATGTTCTGGATCGAGATGCTGCCGGCGGCGATCTTTCTGCTGGCACTGCTGGGTATCCCGGAGAGCCCGCGTTTTCTGATCAGCCGCGGACGCGACGACAAGGCGACACGGGTGCTGGTCACCCTGCTCGGCGAGCAGGCGGGGCAGGCCAAGGTCGCCGAGATCAAGGCGTCGCTGAACGCCGACCATGTGCCGAGCCTCAGGGATCTGATCAACGCCACCAGTGGCAAGGTGCACGGCATCGTCTGGGTCGGTATCGGGCTGGCGGTGTTCCAGCAGCTGGTCGGGATCAACGTGGTGTTCTACTACGGTGCGGTGCTGTGGCAGGCGGTGGGCTTCTCCGAGGGTGATGCCCTGCTGATCAACGTGATCAGCGGTGCGGTGTCGATCGGCGCCTGTCTGATCGCCATCGCGCTGATCGATCGGATCGGTCGCAAGCCGCTCTTGTGGGCAGGTTCAGTGGGTATGGCGCTGACCCTGTGCCTGTTGGCCTACGCCTTCTCCACCGCCAGCATGGTCGACGGAAAGCTGGCCTTGGCCGGTGACATGGGGGTGCTAGCGCTGCTGGCGGCCAATGCCTATGTGCTGTTCTTCAATGTGTCCTGGGGGCCGGTGATGTGGGTGATGCTCGGTGAGATGTTCCCCAATCAGGTGCGCGGTTCGGGACTGGCGGTCTCGGGGCTGTTCCAATGGCTGGCCAACTTCGCCATCACCATGACCTTCCCGATCATGCTGGCGGGAATCGGCCTTGCCGGGGCCTACGGTGTCTACGCCTTCTTCGCGGCCTGCTCAGTGGTGTTCGTGATGAAGTGGGTCAAGGAGACCCGTGGACGGGAGCTTGAGCAGATGGCCTATGAATAAGGTCCGCGTCCAGGTCCTGGTCCAGGTACAAGGACGCCAGGCCACAGACCGGTCCGAGCAGTAGTGATCAGGCCCCGTCGAGTCTCACTCGACGGGGCCTGATCATGTCGGGGTGTCGGCGTTTGCTGACGGCAGCTCCCCCGCAAGGGCTCCTAGCGCCTGACGATGGTGGGCCTTGAGCACGCTGATGGGACGGGCGCGGCGAACCTGGGTGATGGCTTCCTCGACGTCACCGGCACGCCCGGTCAGCAATAGCCAGGCAGCAACGGCGCTGGTGCTGCGCGAGACTCCGAGGGCGCAGCACACCAGCACCGGGCCCTCCTGGCGATAGCGTTCGATGGTCTCGGCGGCAAGGCGCAGCGTCTGCGGCGATGCCACTGTCAGGTCCATGACGCCAAGGCTCGTATAGTCTCTTGCCCCGGACGGCGCTGGAAGCTCGGCGCAAAGATCGACCAGGGCCATCGTCGGTGAGGGCATGGTGTGCCAGGGGAGTCGCCCGAGGTAGACCCCGTCGGTTACCACGTCGGGTTGCGGGCGTCGACGGGTCCACACACGAGCGTTGAGCCAGGCGGCCAGTGTGTAGGGGGCGTAGAGCAGCGTCGCCGCCAGTGAGAGCCGCCCTGTGGCGTCCTTTTGAAAGCCTGACGGGCCGAGCCAGGCGTAGTTGAGCGCGACCAGCAGCAGGGACAGCGCTGGCCAGGCGAGCCACAGCGCGGCGCCGCCGATGGCCAGGGCCAGTCCGCACAGGGCCGCCGCCGCCAGGGCGTAGCGCCAGGCCAGTTGGTGGTTCGCCGAGGGAAGTGACCGGCGTGACGCGAGAAGAGCCAGCGGCGAGCGAGCCTGGGAGGGCCATAGCCAGAGGCTCAGTGCACCGACCAGGGCGCCGCTCGGCACGTCGATGAAATGGTGCTGCCAGGTGGTCAGCACCGAGACGCCGATAAGGCCGCACCAGCCATGTAACAGCCAGCGCCAGCGGCGGTCAAGGTGCGCGGCATAGGCGTGCCAGAGCACCACCAGCAGCGCGATATGCAACGACGGCGCCTGATTGTAGGGCAGGTCGAAGCCCATCAGGATATCGAAGAGCGAGCCAAAGACGCCGTCCAGCTCTGGTCGCACCAGGCCGCAGCGCAGTGGGTAGGCCAGAAAGCCGATGACGCAAAGCAGCTGCACGCTCAGCAGGCGCTTGACCAGCCGCGACAGCTCCCCTCCATCGCGCGGCAGCCACAGCAGCGCCAGGGCGTACATTAGGTCGATGGAACAGTAGGGCACGATGGTCCAGGGCAATAGCGGGATCGCCGATTCCCACGCAAACATCATGCTCGGCAGCGGTTCGCGCGCTGCGCTGAGGTGGTTGCAGGCGGTGTAGCTGGCAAAGAATATCAGCCCAAGCACCAACAGCGAGAGAGCCCCCCTGACGCGCAGGGCGAAGCAGGCGTGGTAGCGGTTGTCGCTGTTTGCGCTCATTGCGGGAGCCGGCGGGCGAGCATCACCGAGAAGATCCCCCAGGGATCGATACGCAGGGTTTCGACCACGAATCCGCTGGCGTGAAGGAGCTGGCGCATCTCGTACTGGCTGCGACAGCGCATCACCCAGGGCTCGCCCTGGCGGTGAGACGACAGGGCCCTGGCGATAAAGGTGAGCTGTGGATGCCAGGGCTGGTTGGTGACGATAAGGCGACTGCCTTCGGCCATGCTGTCGGCCAGACCGCACAGGGAGTCCATGACCCGATCATTGTCGCAATAAAGCTCGTAGAGTCCCGAGACTACGGCCAGCGTGGGGGCGGGAGAGATGCGGGCGAGGCTAGCGCGGTCAAAGGCATCGCCGGCGTTGAAGCGAACGCGGTCGGCAAGGCCCATTTGTTGGATCATGGCCCTGCCGGCAGCGACGTTGTGCTCGCTGTAATCGCGCAATAGCACGCTGTCGGGCGCTGGGTCCATGGCTGCCACCGCAGAGAGAACGTAGCGACCGTGACCGGCGGCAACATCCAGCAGGTGCAGGTCGCGATCTTCGTCACGCAGGCATCCGGCAGCCAGGGAAATCAGTTCTTCCAGGTGGCGGCGTCTAAGGCGAATGCCGCGCCAGCCAATGGCGTCGAGGTGCACGCGGTCGATCAGCCGGCCCAGGCGGCTCGAGCTCTCGGCGCGGTGGCGATAGACCTGATCGAGCATTGCTCCTGAGTCAAAGCCGCGTTCGATGCCTACCTTGAGACTGCTGGAAAGACGCGCGCCGACCCCGAGAGCTGCCCGCATCAGACGCCAGTAGCCAGCCTTCAGCGAGCCTGCTGCAAGTGGGCGGCCCAGCGCTTCAGCCTTGGCGCAGCCCTGTCCGTGGAGGTGGGCGGCAAGGCGAGTGAGCGGTAGAGCGGGCACCTCAAGCTGGCGCAGGATAAAGCGGCGCATGGGAGCCAGGGCCAGATGACGGTCGCGCTCGCCGAGGGTGTCGTGGAAAAAGCCCTCGAGCAGGTGGCACTCCTTGTCCGGGTGGGGCAGTCGCGCAAAGAAGTCGAGCTGAGGTCGTCGGTCGACCACATGGTCACGACCAGACAGCAGCAACTGGATGGGAGTATCGATGGTGTCGGCGTCATCGACGATGCGCCGGGAGGTATCGGCAAGACCGATCAAGATGCGCGCCGATATCTGGCGACTGATGGCCGGGTCCGTGGCGTAGCTGCGTTGGCGCTCTGGGTCGTGGGTCAATAGCGAGGCACGCACGTAGCTCTTGATGAAGACTCTATCGGACAGTCGGGTGGCGAGCCTCAAACAGGGCAGCGCCAGGGGAATGTACAACTTGACCTTGAAGGCAGGCGCCGCCAGTACCGCGGCGCGTATGTCGGGGGCGTAGTCGTGAAGCCAGCTTGCTATGATCACGGCACCGACGCTCTGGGCGACCACGATGGTATCGGCGGCGGCTTGACGGTGATGGGCGGCGAGGTGGTCAAAGAAGGTCTGGACGTCTCGCGCATAGGTAGCAAAGTCCGGGGCGTCGCCACGAACCCCGTCGGAGGCGCCGTGACCACGCGCGTCCCAGGCGAAGAAGGCGACGCCGGGCAGGTCGAGTTCATCGACCAGATGGGCCATCCGGCCGCCGTGCTCGTGGCCACGATGAAACAGCACGATGGCGCCGTTGCGGTTGTCTGCCGTCGCCGGCCAGTGGCGATAGTGCAGGCGCTGGCCGTCGTGGGTGGTGAAATCGAGGGCCTCCTGCGGGCGCGTCATGGTCTTTCATCCCGGTCGCCTGGGGTAGCGACCTCGGCGATGCCACGCTGGACGCGATGGTACAGCGAGACCAGCATCAGCGCCGCCATCAGCCAGAAAACTGCTGCGATAAACCAGCTTGCCGCCAGGCCCACCGCCACCACCAGGGCGAGTATGCCGATGACCAGGGCGCGATCGCTCTTGCCCATGGGGCCGTCGTAGCGTCGGGTCGCCCCGACAAGGGGGCCCATGACGCCGGCGTACTCGACGATGATCGCCAGCACCATGGCGATAAGGACGGCGCCGGGGCCTGTCTCGGGCAGCAGCGCGAAGGGGACGAACAGGGCGGCGTCCGAGACCACGTCGCACAGCTCGTTGAGGTAGCCGCCCAGGGCCGTCTGCTGGCCGTGTTCACGGGCGAGCATGCCGTCGATGGCGTTGAGCGCCATGCGTAGGGGGGGCCACAGTGCGATCAGTACGAACCAGAGCTGCGTCTGCACGTTGAGGCCAACCACTGCCGCCACCAGCAGTGACAGCACGGCGGCCAGCAGGGTGACCTGATTGGCGCTGACGCCACGCTGGTGAAGGCGGCCCACCAAGGGACGCAGCAGGGCTTGAAAACGAGGCTTGAAATCATACACGGAGGCCATGTCAAAGGTCCTTTTTGACGGGCTAGGCGAGGGGGACGGGGCTGGCGGGTGCGTGGGCTGCGCCAGGCCGCCAGCATAGCATGGCGGCTCCCACAGGACCTTGACTCAGCCGGTAGGTGGCAATTCCAGGTCGCTGCCGAGCACCGAGTCGCCGGGTTTGATGCCCAGGGCGTCGGCGGTACCGGCCAGCACCGCCTGGGCGGCGCGAAAGGCGTCCTGGGGGCGTCGCGTGCGTATCGCCTCCATCAGCTCGCGGTGACGCTCGAGGCTGTCCTCGGGGTCGCTGGCGCTTTCGTTGGAGGTCTCAATCAGCAGGTAGATCGAGGGGCGCAGGATATGCGAGAGCTGGGACCAGACGATATTGCGGGTGGCCTTGAAGATGGCCACATGGAAGGCGATGTCGTGATCGCTGTGCAAGCGCTTGGCGTCGCCCTCGGCGGCGTTCATGGCGCTTTCCATGCCCTCGAAGGCCTCCTCGATGGCGACCAGATCGCGGGCCGTCGCGCGGCGGGCTGCGGTCATCGCCACGTAGGGCTCGACGTCGAGGCGGAAGCTCAGGATCTCGCGCTGGATCTCGGGGTTGGGAGCCGCGTAGCGGGTCATCCAGTCGGTGACCGACGGGTCGAGGATGTTCCAGGCCTCGACCTCGCGCACCTTGGAGCCGTGGCCGGAAATGCGTTCGATGATGCCCACGTCCACCAGCTGGCGCAGGTCGCTCCTGACCGCCGAACGGTTCAGTGCAAACTGTTCGGCCAGGTCGACCTCCTTGGGCACGAAGTCGCCGGGGCGATAGCGTCCGCCGAAGATGGCCTCGGCCAGGTAGTCGGCCACGCTGGGGCGTTTGCTGTTGCTGCGAGATGGGACGGCCACTGACTTGCTCCTGGCGAATGCAGTGACGATGCTAGCGAATGTGCAACATAGTGACAATGCGCCTTAGTGACAACGGGGCACAGTGACAACGGGGCATAGCGACAACGGGGCATAGCGACAACGGGGCACAGCGACAACGGGGCACAGTGGCAGCGCTGGTGGGCTCGCGGGCAGGCAGTCTAGAGGGAACCGTCTTCTCAGAAGCCGCTCTCGCGGATCACCACCGAAGCGAGCCAGGTAGTGAACTGGCCGACCAGGCTCTGACGCTCGGCGTCGATGTGCAGTTGGCCAGCGGCCTGCCTGCCGCCTGTCCAGGGGCTGTCCAGGCGGGCTTCGATCGCGATCAGCGCGCGTTCAAGACGCAACTTGCCGCGCTCCTCCGGGTCCTCGTAGGTGGACAACGGGCCGCCGTGGCGTGCCGCCAGCAGGGGGTGACTCAGGTGCTCGGCGCGGGTGGCACCGATGCTGGTGACGTGTCCGGCCAGTGGTCGGGTGTGCCCTTCCACCAGAAAGCGCACCCGAGCGCCAGGACTCAGGCGGTGGACCTCGTCCTGAGGCACGTAGGCATCGATGACCCAGGTCGAGGGGTCCACCAGTACGCCCAGCGGCTCTCGGGTCGCGACCCATTGCCCCGGCGTCTGTTGTCGATCGAAGCGCTGCCATTCGCCGGCGAAGGGGGCGTTGATGACCAGTCGCTGCTGCTCCCGCCGGGCGGCCTGGCGTCCACTTTCGCTGACGCGGTGTAGCGCCAGGGTAGCGCTGTCGCGATTACGCCCATCGTCGGCGTCGAGCAGCCCCGCGAGTTCGGCCTCCAGCAGGTCGAGCTCGCTTTCCTGGGCCAGCTCGCGACGTCGGATATCCGGCTCGCTCAGCCGCACCAGGGCCGCCTCTCGCTCGACCCGCCCGGAGGCGGCGATGGTCTCCAGGCGTGCGGGAAACGGCGAGTACAGGGTCAGCTCGCGCTCGGCGTGGAGCACGCCAGGCCCGCTGACGCGGGTCTGCAGGGGCAGGCAGGCCAGCAACAGCAGTAGGCCGAGGGCCAACAGCCAGGCCAGGCGAAAGCGCCGGGGGACGGCGCGGCGATGGGACCACCAGTGCTGCAATTCTCGGGTGACGGGCATCAGGATGAACCAGGCTATTTCCACGGCGAACAGGACGATGCCCAGCGCCTTGAAGAACAGATGATAGACGGCCAGGGCGATGCCGAGGAACAGCACCAGTCGATACAGCCAGGTGGCGAAGGCGAACAGCACCAGCGAACGTCGCTGATGACGGGGAAAGGGCTCGGGCCAGGCCTCGTCGAGCCCCAGCAGTCGACGGCGCAGCCACACACGGGCCTGGGCGCCGGCGCGCTCGTGCAGGTTGGGGAAGTCGAGCAGATCGGTCAGCACGAAGTAGCCGTCGAAGCGCATGAAGGGACTTGCGTTGATCGCCAGGCTCAGCACCCAGCTGGTGGTGGCCAGGTACAGAAGTGCCGAGTTGACGGCGCCCGGCTCGGTCAGCACCCAGCCAAGTGTCGCCAGGCCTGCCAGGCCAAGCTCCACCAGCATGCCCGCCGACGAGATCGCCAGCCGCGATCGACTGCGCCTGAGCTTCCAGCTCTCGCCGGTGTCGGTGTAGAGCATCGGCCACAGCACGATAAAGGCGACGCCCATATGCGCCACCCTTACCCCCAGACGGGTCGCCACCAGGGCATGGCCGAGCTCGTGGCAGGCCTTGGCGACCACCAGCGCACAGGCGAAACTGAGCATGCCCGACAGCGAGAAGGCGTCCATCACCGCGTGGGTAAAGTGGTCCCAGCGGCGCACCACCAGCACCAGCCCGAGCAGTCCGAGCAACAGCACCGCCGTGACCATGCCACGGCTGAACAGCCAGGGCAGGGCGCGCACCACGGCGCCGAGAAAGCGCTGCGGGCGCACCAGCGGCAGGCGAAAGAACAGATAGTGATGCAGCCACCAGGACAGCTTGCGCCAGGCGGCGCCTGTGGCGGCCTCGCGGGCCAATCGGTCGGTAGCGTCGGGCCCGGCCCGCAAGAGACGGTGATGCTCGAGAAAGTCCACTAGTTCGAGCACCTGTTCGAGCGACGGCTGCATCGGCGTCTGGGCGGCGATCTCGTCGCGAATCCGCGCTGGACTCGCCCCCCAGCGCGCCAGACACTCGAACTCGAGCCAGCCGATCCGGTAGAAGCGATTGGTCACCGGGTCCTGGATCGACCACTGGGGCTCGCCATCGCGATCACGACCCGCATCCACCAGCACCAGGTCCTCGCGCAGCGGTGGCGGCGGACGATCCGCCCGTTCATCGACGCCGGCGGTGTGATGGTCCATCGTCGCGGAAAAGGGGCTGGCGTTGGCTTCCGTGGGTGAGCCAGCCGCACTATGGGAAGCCCCCGTGCCATGGCTTGCGGGTGAAGCTGAGGCCATGGCTACCACCCCGTCCAGGCGCGCAGGGCCGACAGCGGCCGGCGCAGCAGGTAGTAGCCGAGACTGACCTCTTCGCCGTAGACCTTGGCGGTGCCGTGCAGCCCCAGGCGTACCTTGGTCGCCGCCGAGTCGGTCTGGGTATCGGTCCCCTGGTCGAGGCTCTGTCCAGCGCTGTCTTCCGCGTCCGTCGGCGCAAGCTCGGCCAGCAGGCGATAGGCGGCGACGCCATCTGCGTCGGTCGAGGCTTCGTAGCTGGTCTGGGTGAGGCGCGCACCGATCGGTTCCAGCGGCCGGGCGCTGAGGAACACCTTGACCTCGGCCCCGGGTGCCAGGGTGATGGCGTCGGCGGCGGCCAGCTGGATCTCCACCGCCGGCTGATCGGGGTCGGCCAGGCGCAGGATGCGCTCGCCGGTGGCGACGGGGCGTCCTTCCCAGTCGTCGGGGTCGCTGTAGACCGCGACTCCCGCCGTCGGAGCCGTCACCAGGGTGCGTTCGAGCCTGGCCTCCAGTGCCTCCAGTTCGGCCTGGCGCTGTGCCTGCTGGCGCCTCAGGCGGCTTATGTCGGCGAGCCGTGAGCGGTCGTCGAAGGCCAGGTTGCCGGCGGCGTCGAGCTCGGCGCTGGCCACCTCGAGCTGACGCCTGAGTACCTCGGCGCGGCCTTCGAGTTCGCTACGATCCAGGCGAAACAGGGGGGTGCCGGCCTCGACGCGTGAGTTGGGCTCTACCAGCATCTCGGCCACCACACCGTCCAGCGGGCTGGTGATGGCGGCGCTGTCCAGCGACACGATCTCGGCCGGGGCCAGGGCCGACTGGCGCACCGGCAGGAACATCGCGGCGATCACCGCGACCAGCAACAGCCAGCCGAGCCGACGACGCGGTAGCTGCCAGGCGCGTCGGCTTGGCGCCAGGGCCTGCCAGCAGTAGCGCCAGGTGGCGGCCAGGCCACCGAGCTGCTGGCGCAGCGCCTGGGGCGGTGGCTGCTCGAGCAGAAACAGCGCCCAGGCATGGTCGGTGGTCGACTTTCGGTCGACGTCGGCGCCGCCGGGACCCAGCGGCACCAGCCACAGCACCTCTGGCCACCACTGGGCCCAGCCCTCGGCCAGGTCATCGGGGAGTTCCAGTTGATCGCGCAGCAGCAGCCTGGGGCCATCGACGTCGTGTTGATCGAGCAGCCAGGCGCCGAGCCTTTCCACCCAGTTGACGAAGGGGGTGCGCTCGGTGGGTGTGGCCAGCCCCGAGACACAGCGCAGCCTGAGCGCGCCCCGGGCACGGCCTTCCAGCACCAGGGCCTGACGAAAGCGCAGCAGCGGATAGGGGTCGTTGGCGATGGAGAAGGCCAGGGTGGTGCGCGAGTCGGCGTCCAGCGCGCGATCTCGCAGGGCCAGGCTCAATGACGCCAGCGACGCCGGGCGTGGGTGTTCGCTGGCGCTCATGGCGTGCCTTCGTCGCTGTCCTCTGTGGCGGACGACTCGGCCACCAGGGTGGCACGCCCGGTCATGCCCGGCATCAGCTCGTCATGGGCCTGGTCGAGGCGTGCCTCGAGCTCGACGGTCTGGGCTACCGCATCGATGCGGGCACTCACCGCGCTGAGCGTGGCGGCGTAGCGCTTGCCGGTCTCGCTGACGTCAAGACTGAGCGACTGGCCTTCGCCGAGCTCGGCCAGGTGCGCCGAGGGGGCATTGAGCCGGACCTTGAGAGGGCCATCACCGACCAGATCGACGATCGGCGTGCCGGCGGCCATGGTCTGAAAGGGCTTGACGTGAACCGCGGCGATGCGCCCGGCGAAGGGCGCCTTCAAGGTACAGCGATCGCGCTGGACGGCGGCAAGGTTCAAGGCGCTCTGGGCCTTGTCGACCTCCGCGCGGGCCAGCGCCACCTCGAGATCGCCCACCGCGTCCAGGCGGCGCAGGCGGTCCTTGGCCTGGCTGTTGAGCCGGGCCACGCCGAGTTCGGTATTGGCCACGTTGACCCGGGCCTGTTCGATTCGACAGTCGAAGCGGGCCAGTACATCGCCCTCGGCCACCGTAGCCCCCAGCGACACGGCCAGCTCGTCCAGGGTGCCTTCCATGCGGCTCGACAGGGTCGCCTCCTGCTGCGGGGCCAGCAGGGCGCGCATGGTCAGCTCGCTCCGGTTCTCCTGTATCGGCTGCTGGGCCGATGCCAGCGCCGAAAGCCCGAACAGGGGCAGTGCGAGGACGAGGAGCATCCCGGCCGAGCGCGGGCGAAGACGACTAGACGGCATCGGTGCCCCCCTCATCGGCGCCTGTCCCCGGCTGCGGGCGGCGCGGCTCCAGGGTGGGCCCGCCGGCTGGCGCCGGTGGCTGGCCCGGGTGAGGCGCAATGATGCCCTGGCGCTCGTGGGTGGTCATGATTCGCTCGATCTCGCCGGCCAGGGTCTGTACATCGTGCTGGGCGACGGTCTCGGGCAGCACGTCCAGGCCCACCGAGTTGAACAACCGACCCCAGGCGGCCTGGGCGCGGGAGTAGGCCGCCTCGCGCTGGTACTGGGACAGCAGATAGCGGCTCTCGGCGCGAATCACCTCAAGTTCCGAGCCGATGGAAGAGGAGGCAGCGGCCTTGGCGTAGGCCAGCAGGTCCTCGTCCACCTCGAGGCTCTCGTCGCTGTACTCGAGCTCCTCGCGGGCCAGGTGGTAGCGCAGGGCGCCCACCCGAACCTGGGTCAGTACCGCCATGGACAAGGCGGTACGGCGCAGGTCGTCGGCGTCACCCTGGGTGTCCTGGGCTTCGTTCAGATCGGGATAGGACAACAGCTTCAACAGGTTCAAGGACACGTTGACGCCGGTCTCGGTCCAGTCGTTGTTGTACAGGTAGTCGTTGGAATCGTACTCGACGCCCGCGCTGACCGTGACGTTGGGCCACAGCCTGAGCTTGGCGGCTTCCAGGTCGTTCTGGTTGACCCGCTTGCGGTACCATTCCTCCATGATCTCCGGGCGGTGCTGCAGCGCCAGCTGTTCCAGGCGCTCGATATCGCTGACGTCCGGGGGAAGATCCGGTTCCGGTTCTTCGGCCAGGATCAGGCGGGTACCGGGTGGCAGCGACATCAGCGCGGCCAGCTCGGTCTTGGCCAGCTCCAGATCCTGGCGGCGCGCGGTCAGCAGGGTGGTGGAGTCGAGCAGGGCGCGCTGGTAGGCCAGCACCTCCTGGCGTGGCAGCAGTCCCTGGCGCTGGGCCTCACGGGCGGCGTCCAGGGCCACCTCGGTGCGCGCCAGCAGTACATTGAGGCGAGGAATCAGGCGCTGGGCGGCCAGCGCCCGCCAGTAGGCGTTGCGCACGTCGCGCAGCACGTTCTGGGCGACCTTGCGCCGACGTTCCTCGGCCATCAGCATCTGGTCGGCCTTCTGCTGGTTCTCGTAGTAGGCCAGGCCGAAGTCGAGCAGGCTCCAGGACAGGCCAAGGCCCGCGGTGGAACGGTAGCGCTGCTCCGAGGTGGAGGGACGCAGGCTTTCCTCGCCGTCCTCGATACCGATGGAGGTGCCGCCGGAGTCGTTGCTGCGATCGCTGTAGCCGGCCTCGGCGACGATGCGTGGCAGCAGTTCATGGCGCGAGACGTCACGCAGGTTCGAGGCCAGGGCGCTTTCCATCAGCTTCAGGCGATAGTCGAGGTTGTACTTGAGTGCCCGGGCGGCGGCCTCGTAGAAGGTGACCGGCTGATTGAGCGGCTCCTGCAGGCGATACATCTGGGCCTGGTCGCTGATCGCCCGCTGACGGATCTCGGTGGCGTCGAAGGGCTGGGGCTCGAGGCTGGAGCAGGCACTCAGGGTCAGGCCGGCGGTGACCGCCAGCGTGGTGAGCGGTAGTCGATGCATGCGGTGTCCTTGTCGTTCGAATCTCACAGGTCGTGCTCCCCTCGCAGCGGCGCGGTGGAGCCGGCCATGGCCGTCAGTTGTGCGCGAAAGCCTGCAGCGACCCTGGGAGAGGCGCCGGAGGTCTCGTCTGGCCCGCGCCAGCCGTCCTGGGCCAGCGCTGCTGGCGCGAGGCGATCGTCCTGGTCCACATCGGCGATCCATTCGGCCCCCGGCGGCAGCTCAGGCCGGCCGTCATCTGTCGCGTCGCGATTCGGCGCCTCGGCCGTGCCAGGTTGAGCGTCGCCCGGCGTCGAGCTTCGCGTCGGAATCCTCGGTTCGCCATCGGCACCAGAGGCGTTGTTCAGCAATTGTTCGCGGGTGGGAGCGTAGACCGATGGATCGGCCAGCAGGCCATCCGCCGTCAGGTCGGTGCGGCCGTGGCGGCCCAGCAGCAGCAATTGATCCTGCTCGGCATATAGGCGACTCAAGGCTACGCCGCGCAGCACGTACTGGCCCGGCACCTCACCCAGGCCGTTGGCCAGCGACAGGATCTGCGTCTCCAGCGGCCGGACCAGCCAGGGCTGGGCACCGTGGGACAGGCGCAGGTAGTCGAAGACCTGGCGGCTGTTGCGCTCGACTTCCGGGGTGACGTAGACCACCGGGTCGACATCGCCAAGGGTGGCGCGCGACTGGCTCCCATCGTCCGGGCGCAGGAAATGGGGGCCGGCGCCATCCCTGATCGGAATATAGGGTGCGGCGATATCCAGGGTCAGGGTCAGGGTGGCGGTGTCGCTGGCGCCGGCCTGGTCGGTCAGGGTGTAGACGAAGACCTCCTGCAACAGCGGACCCAGGCCGCTGGCGCGCAGCACCTCGCTGTTGGTGCGGTCGATAAAGTAGCGGTAGCTGCCGTCCGCCTTGATGATCAGGGTGCCGTAGCGGCCCGCCAGGCGCTCGCCGGGCGCCGCGGTGACGCCATCCTGGGTTACCAGGGTGACCCTTTGGGTCTCGCCGTAGCGCTCGGCGTCGACGTCTGTGTCGTTGGGCAGCACATTGCCGGTGGCGTCGGGGCGGCTCGCGCCTCCGCCGATGTCCACGGCGTCGCCGCTGTCGTCGCGAGCCGTCGGTGCGTCGTTACGCCCATCGATGGTGATCGTCAGGCTGGCACTGGCGGGACCGCCCCAGCGGTCCTCCAGCGCATAGGTGAAGACGTCGACCAGGGTCTGGCCGCTTTGACGCAACGCCTGGACCTCCGGGTTGTCGTCATCGACCTGGTAGCGGTAGCTGCCGTCGGCCTCCATCACCAGGCTGCCGTAGCGGCCCTTGAGTGCCTTGCCGAGGGTGCCTTCGGTGCCGCCGGCACTTGGGTTATCGCCGGTGCGAACGCCGGTCACCGTCAGGTTGGGGCCGAGCAGGTTGACGCCGAGGTTGATGTCGCCATCGACGTCGCTGTCGTTGTCGAGCACGTTACCCACGGCGTCCGCCCCCGGCGTGGCGTTGTCCCGGCCACCGGCCTCCACCGCCAGGCCATCGTCGGCGCCGGGCACCGGCGCCTGGTTCTGGCCGCGCACGAACACCGTCAGTTCGGCCAGGTCCACCAGTCCCGCCAGATCACGGGCCTCGTAGGTAAAGACGTCGCGGCGGAACTCCAGCGGGCCAAGCCCGAGGATCTCGGCGTTGGTCTGGTCGACCGCGTAGCTGTAACTGCCGTCGGTGGCAAGCGTCAGGGTGCCGTACTGGCCTGTCAGGGTTATCGTGCCGGCGCTGGGGGTGGACAGGGCCCCGCCTGCGGCGTCGGTGCCGGGGCGGGCGCCACTCACGGCCAGTTGGTCACCGGCGTCGATATCACTGTCGTTGTCGAGCACATTGCCGCTGGGATCACGGCCGGTGCCCTGATCGCTGTCGGCCACCGCCAGGGCGACGTTGTCGGCGGCCACCGGGGCATCGTCGCGTCCCTCGATGGTCACGGTCAGACGCGCCGTGGTGCTGGCACCCAGGGGATCGACGCTGCGGTAGACGAAGACCTCGGTGAGGGTATCGTTGGCGGTTCTTAGGGCCTCCACCGCCGGATTGCTGTTATCGACCACATAGGAAAAGCTGCCGTCGGCGTTCAGGGTCAGGGTGCCGTAGCGCCCGGCCAGCGGCTGGCCGGCGTTTACCGTGGTGGTGTTGAAGCGGACCTGATCGACACTCAGTGTCTGTCCATCCACGTCGTCGTCGTTGGTCAGGACATTGCCACTGGGGTCGTCACCTGGGGTGGCGTTGGCGGTACCCCCGGCTTCCACCGCGATGGCCTGGTCGGCCACCGGGCTTGGCGGATCGTTGGCGCCGGTGACGGTGACGACCAGCTCGGCCAGGTCCGGATTGCCGGCGGTGTCGATCAGCCGATAGGTGAAGGTCTCGCTCAGGGTGGCGCCTGCCGCCAGTGCCTGGACGGCGGCGTTGTCGCCGTCGACCACGTAGCGGTAGCTGCCGTCGGCGTTTACCGTGAGGCGCCCGTACTGACCATCGACGCTGGCGCTGATACCGCCGAGGCTGGTCATGGCGCCGCCGGCCGCCTCGCTGCCGGGGCGAATGGCACCGACGGCGAGTGCACCCTGGTCGATGGTATCCACGTCGGCGTCGACGCCATCGCCGTCGTTATCGCCGATCAGATTGCCGGTGCCGTCCACCGCTGGCGTGGCACCGTCGGTGGACGGTGCCTGGGCGCTGGTGGTGTTGTCGGTGGCGACGGGGTTGTCCTGGGCACCTTCGATGGTGATGGTCAGCACCGCGATGTCATCGAGTCCCAGGGCGTCGGTGATCCGGTAGCTGAAGGTCTCGCTCAGGGTCTCGCCTGCCGCCAGGGCCTCGACCGTCGCGGTATCGTCCTCGACGACGTAGCGGTAGTTGCCATCGGGGGTGATGGTCAGGATGCCGTAGCTGCCGAACACGTCGGTGGCGCCACTTACGTTGGTAAAGACGCCGAGAGGCTCATCGCCAACGCGGATCCCGGACACCGCCTTGCTCTCGCCGTTGAGGTCGACGTCGGTGTCGTTGGTCAGCACATTGCCGCTGGCGTCCTGGCCGGCGGTAGCGTTGTTGATGCCACCTTTCTCGATGGCCACGCTGCTGTCGTCGACGCCCACCGGGGCGTCGTTGGCGCCTTCGATGGTGATGGTGATGGTGGCCTGGGAGGTGACGCCCGCGCGATCGCTGATTTCATAGACGAAGGACTCGGGCAGCGTATTGCCGCTCAGCCTCAGGGCCTCTACGGCGGGGTTGTCGTTGTCGAGCTGGTACTCCGCCGAGCCGCTCGAGGAGATCACCAGGGTGCCGTAGGTGCCGACGATAAGGGTGGGCGAGGCGGGGTCGCTGTTGACCGCCTGCAGTGAGCCCGCGGTGGTGCCCGCCCGGACCACCGTCAGCACGTCGGGGTCGGCGTCATTGAGGTCGGCGTCGGTATCATTGAGGATGACCAGGCCGTTGGGATCGATACCGCCGAGATTGAAGCGTCCCCCGGCCTCCACGGCGATGGCGTTGTCGTTGGTCGCGATGGGGTCGTCGTTGACCGCGATCACTTCGATGGCCAGGGTATCGCGGTCGGTCAGGGCGTCGGCGCTCTCGCCGGGGGTACCGTTGCCGGTGTCCGGGTGGTCGCCGAAGTTGCCGTTGTCGCTGGTGACGATGGTCAGGGTATCGTTGCCGTTGAAGTTGGCGTTGCCGGTATAGGTCAGGGTGGCGAGGGCAGCATTGATCTGGGTGACGCTGCCGGTGAGGATCAGCTCGCTGGTGCCACTGCCTGACAAAGTGGCGCCACCGGCCCCGGAGGCGCTCAGGGTGCCGTTGTTGACGCTCAGGGTCGTGGTCAGGTTCTGGGCCCCGCTGGTACCGGGTGTCAGGGCGTCGGGGTCGGCAATCGAGATGCCGGTGATGGCAAATTCGGTGTCTTCGTCAACGGATACCGGCGAGGCCGGCAAGGTGTGGACCGGCGCATCGTTGAGTTCGACATAGCCGATATCGGCGGCGTAGGTGGCGCCGTCGACGTTGCGGGTGATCAACGACAGGCTGCCGTCGCCGAAGGTGCCACCGTCGGAGTCGATACGTGCCTTTAGTTCGCCGGCACCGGCGTCGGTGAGGCTTTCGCTGGCCGAGATGCGATAGCTGCCCTTGGGCAGCACACCGAAGGCGTAGTTGCCGTTTGCGTCGGTGAGCGTGGTGTAGCTGACGTCGTCGGCGTTACCGAAGGTATCATCGCTGCCTGCCCAGGTCAGGGTCACACTGACGCCGGCCAGGCCATCGCCATCGGGTGCGGTGCTGGCGTCGGCGGAAAGAGTGTCATTCCACAGCGTGCCTTCGACAAGTCCGAGACTCGCCCCGGCGGTCAACACATAGTCATTGAGCCCGCCGCTGCCGTCGGCATCGGTACGCTCGCCGGTTGCCGAGCCATCGGTGCCGACATCACTGCCACCAAAACCATCGAAGCTGCCGTCGTCGGGCAGGCTGGACCAGCCAAGGCGGGCCTCGGCGGCGGTGGCCGTCACCACCGCATTGTTGGGTACCTCGAGGCGATAGGAAACGCTGACCTCGCTGCCCGGGTCGAGTTGCGCAAAGGTGACCTCGATGCCCGAGACGCTGGCGCTGGCCACGACCCCGGCGGGCAGGCCGGCGGGGGTATAGCTCTGACCATCGATGGTGACACTGTCGATGACGTAATTGCTGCCCGAGGGAAAGGCGTCGGTCAGCTTGACGTCATAGGCGGGCATACCACCGTTCTGGGTAAAGGCTACGGTGACGCTGGCGGTGCCGGTGGCCTCATCCGGGGCGGGATCGAAGCCCACCACCGTCTTGGTCATGTCGGTAAAGGACGGCTCGACGATACGTTCGATCAGGGTGGCGCTCTCGCCCCGGACCGTGTCGGCCCCGCCTCCGCTCGCGTCAATCAGTTCCCTTGCCACCACCGCGAGCTGGTCACCTGACTGATTGCCCGATGCATTGTCGACGCGCACGTTGAAGTCGATGGAGATGCCTTCGCGATTGGCGTCGGCGGTTTCGCTGTTTTCGAGCCGGCGGAAGTCAAAGGTGAGCACCTGCTTGCCGCCAACGGTCGTGATGGTCAGGATGCCGGCAGCGTGCAGCTGTATTGCCGTGGGTGACACCGCCTGGCCAAGGGTCAGTGCCTGGGCCAGGGCGCTGGTCTCGTCGCCGGCCTCGTTGAAGTCATCACCGATGCCCCGAATGTCGAGTGCCGAACTCGACAGCCCCCCGGCGTCGGAGATCAGTGCCAGGTTGATGCGGTTATCGCCAAAGTCGACAAAGGACAGGCCCGCATCCAGGGTAACCTCAAGCTTGTAGGACTGGTTGTCGCCGTCGGGGGCCAGGGCTACCACCCTATAACGGATGATCTCGCCCACCGCCACGTCGTTGCTGGCGGCCTGGCTGTCGCTGGCATCGCCGGTGCTGGCAAGGCCACCGATGCGTGAAATATCCAGATAGCTCGCCACCGGTATCGCCAGGGTATCGCTGGTCCGGTAGTCATTGAGGACATTGACGCCAGGCTCGCCGTCGGCGCCGGTGCGCTCGACCACTGGGCTTGCCGGGTCGCCGTCGAGGCTGGTCCACTGCACGCTGGTCGAATTGTCCAGCGTCACCTGGTTGGGGGCATTGGCCGATACCGTCCCCTCGATGGTCAGGGTGACGACGTCTCCGTCCGCCAGGTCGAGATCGAATCCACTCTTGACGCTGACTTGATAGCCGTCGGTGGCGTTGCCAGTGATCTCGAAGGGATTGTCGGCGCCGCTGACGTTAATGACGGAGCCATTGATCGTCACTTGGCTGATGGTGGGTGACACCAGTTCGGGCGAGATGTCGCCGTTGACGTCCAGATCGAAGGCATCGACTCCCGAGGTATTGGACAAGGTGATGGTGTAGCTGACGGGGTCATCGGCATCGACGCCAAGGCCCGGATCGGAAGGAGTGGTCAGCGCCTGTTCGATGGTGACCGTGGGTTCCACCAGGGTGGTGGTCGGGCCCGTACCGGGCTGACTGACGTCGCGATCCATGGCGGTGCTGCCGTTGACCTGGTCAGCGTCGTCGTCCTGGTAGGTCAGGCTGGCCTTGTGTTCGTGCTCGGTACTTTGCTGGTTGTCGAGGGTATTGCTGGCGATCAGGCGTACCCGCAGCACGAAGGTGTTGTTGCCGGTGTCGTTGTCGCCGGTGGCGCTGGCGGCGCTGAAGGTGTACTGGGCATCGACGCCGTCAGCGCCCAGGGTGCCGCCGCTGCCGGCAAGCGCGCTGACGGAGACGCTGCCAGCGAAGTCGGCACTTAAGTTGTCGCTGTCGGCGGCCAGGGTGATCAGCCGATAGCCGGAGCCGTCGTAGGAAGTATCCAGCGCCATGCCCGGCGGTATCAGGTCATTGATCGCGAGGCTCTGGGTAGTGCCTTCCGGCAGGATCACCACGATGTCGTAGAGCATCGACTCGCCGACCACCAGGTCGGCGCCGTCGGTGTGGCTGGCGCTTGAGTCGTCATCAGTGGCAGCGCCGCCGCCCGCGAAGGTGGTGGTGATGGTTGGCGCCGCCACCTGCTGGGTCGCGTCGTCATCGAGGTCCGTCGGGGTAAAGTCGCTGCCACCGTCGACACTGGCGTAGTTGGTGAGCGTTGCCGTGGTGCCGAGGGTGCGACTGGCGCTGACCGCCGCGGCCACGGTCACGTCGTAGGTGATGACGATGATGTTGGTGCCGGCGGCGTCGCTGGCGCTGCCATCCCGCCCGGCCTGCAGGGTGGCCTGGCCGCTGTCGTCGAGCAGGGTGATGGTGTTGCCACTGACGCTGTAGTCGGTGCCCTCAATCAGCACGCTGCCGTCACCGAGCGTCAGGGTCAGGTTGGCACCGCCCAGGCTGCCACCGACAAAGGCCAGGTCCGTGGGCAGCGCGATCTCGGTCGTCACGTCGAAGGCACCACCGCCGCCGGTGTTCTCGAGCAGCGTGGCCAGGCGCAGGGTGTCGCCGGCGTCGATGTCGGTGACGTCGCCGTCCACCGCCGCCGGGTCGGTAATGCTGCCGGTGAAGGGCGCACCCGCCGTGCCGGGCGCATTCCAGCTGCCGCTGGTGCCGCTGACGCTGCCGTTGGTCGAGGACACCACCCCATGGGTGATGGTGACGACCGGCTCGGCCACCGACTGCACCTTGACCACGTCCTGGGTCACCAGTTCTGTCTTGTCGAGAGTGGTGGTCTGGCGCGATTCGGCCAGCACATCAAGCGAGCGGCCATCGGCGAAGGGCTGATCTCCCACCGTCATGGTAAAGCTCAGGGCGATGGTGCTGGCCTCTGTCGTGGTCAGGTCTGCCAGGGTAAAGATGATGGCGTTGCCGGGACCGCTCGCTACGCTGGTGATATCGCCCGCCCAGCTGTTGTCCGCTGCCATGGACCACTGGCCGGGGCCAGTACCTTCCGACCAGCTGATGCCCGAGGTGTCGAGCAGCGGCAGCGGCAGGTAGGCGATCAACTGGAAGTTTTCGTGGTCGCCGGTGACCAGCTCGTAGCGCAGGGTGAAGGTCACCTGGTCGCCGGGGGCCAGTTCGCTGACGCCTCCTTCGATGGCGATGTCCACCTGGCCGGTGGGCACCGTCAGCTCTGTGCTGGAGTCGTCGGTCTCGCTCTCGCCGGTCAGGTTGTTTGGGTTGAGCAGCAGGGTGGCATCGACCTCGGCGGCATTGCCCAGGCTGTCGCCTTCGTTGATGGCAGAGTGGTCGGTCACGTTCGCGTAGGCGTCATCGATGACCGCGCGATAGCCGATCACGGCACGGGTGGCGCCGGCGTCGATCTCCCCATCGAAGGCAGCGTCGCCGGCGAGCCAGGCCTGGTCACCCAGAGCGTTCTGGATCGACTGGGCGATATCGAAGCCAAGGGTGGTGGTGCCATCGGCATTGACGCTGGTGGTGACCACCAGATCGATGGTGGTGGCGTCATTACCGCTGTAGAGGATCAGCGTCGGGGTACCCGTGAGGGTCTGGCCATTGCCGAGGGTATCGGTGACGACAAGTTGACCGTCGAGCTGGGTGTCCTCGCCGAAGGCGAAGTAGTCCGACAGTGCCATCTCCAGCTGGTATTCCAGGGTATCACCCGTGGTCAGGTCGCTGGTGCCGGTATCGATGGCAAGGGTGGCGGTCTTTTCCAGGGTGATCGACTTGGCAACGAAGCTCAGCGCATCGCCGGTCCCCTCGAAACTGACCTTGCCGTCGGGGTCGTCGGGATTGCGGTCGCGATCGTCCAGCGGCAGCCAGACGCCGCTGCCGGTCGGCGCGCCAAAGGTGATCGTCTTGTCGTTGCCGGTCACCGGGTCGAGGACAGGGTCGCCGTTGGCATCGGTCTCCGGCACATAGAAGTCTACCCGGCTGGACTGGGCCTCGGTGAGGTTGGCGTAGGTCACCGTGTAGGAGGTGATGAAGGCATCGCTGTTAATCAGCGCCTGGATGGTCAGATCACCGGTGTAGGTTTTGCCGCTGGCCAGGGTGATGGAGGTCAGGGTGCCGTTGCCGGGATCGATGGCGGTGACCTGAACGTTGGTCGGCACCGGCTGGGTGATGACCACGTCGGTCAGGGTCTGGGCGGTGGCACCGGCGCCGGCCGGTCGCACCGTGGTGACCAGGCTGTGGGGGTAGTTCTCGCCGGTGGTGGTGTCGCCCTCGCTCATGTCGAGGCTCCGCTCCACCGTGATGACCGTGGGGGTGATGGTGAAGGCGACCGCACTACCGATCAGACTGGGGTCCTGCTCCGGGTTGGACAGGGCATCGTTGCCAAGCTCGAAGCCGGCCATGGCCTGGATGACCAGGTCCGGGCTGCCGTTGGTCTCGGCGGTGTCAGCCAGCTCACTGAGCTGGCCGGTAAAGGTGACGTCGATGCTTGGCTGGTCGCTGGTGAGGCTGGCAAAAGGTAGCGCCACCACCACCAGGGTGTCGCCGGCCTGGGCGCCATAGGTCGAGGCCAGCACGGTGATCGGATCGCCATTGGCGTCTTTCGCCAGGGGATGCACCGCCTCGCCGTTGGCGTCGAAGGTCACCTGGTAGAGGTCGAGTTGCCCCCCCAGGTAGCTGGCCGAGCTGATGACAATGCCATCGTCGACCTCGGCGCCGGCGCCGTCCTTGCCGGTGGCGGGCACGATCAGCTGGACAAAGGGGGCGTAGCCCTCCTGGGCGGTGGAAGCATTGGACACGCTGACGGTGAACTGAAATTCCTCGCCCAGCGGCACCTCCGTGGCGGATTCGCCGAGCGACGCCGTCGGCTCGGCGTCGGCCAGTAGGCCATCCAAGGGTGCCAGGGCGGCGAGTACCACGCCACGGTCGTCAGCCAGTTGCCCCTGTTGACGCTCCAGTTCCCAGTCGCCGCCCAGGCCACTGTGGCCGGTATCATCGGTGGAGGCGCCCACGTCCATGCCGGTGGCACTGGCGAGACCTTCCACCAGTTCGAGCCCTGCGTCGGTGGCGCCGATGCGACAGCCGTAGAGCAGCAGGTCGGCGTCGGCCGTCAGTGCCTCGCGCCACTGGCCGAGGCTCGCCGTCAGGCTCGTGAGAGTGTCGTTGCCGACCCGGGTATCGCCGAGCTGAAACTGGCCTGAGGCGCCGTGGCTGAAGATCTCCACGCTCTCGACCTGGTCCATGCCGGCCAGGGCCGCGGTGATGGCCTCGATACCGTTCTCGTCGGCGTCGACCTCGAGCAGTTCGGCGTCGTCGGCAAGACCCTCGCGGATCGTCTGGCGCTGGGCGTCGGAGAGGCGGGTGTCCACCACCACCAGGTGGCGAGCCGGCGCTCCGCTCCCACGGGGGCTGTCGCTGTCGCCCTGGGTGGCCGGTGCCTGGCCGTCGCCGTCCGTTGACTGCTGGTTGGGTTGCCCACCGTCGCCATCGCTGGCGGGGTCGGGGGTGGCCGCCATGGCGCCATCGAACAGCAGGCGTGGCTCCAGCGCGATCAGCCGTGAACGAGTTCCCTTCATACCGACTCCTGCCTTTCCTTGTTGTCACTGTATCGATGGCAGATGACGCTTTGGCTAACATATCTGCACAGTACCCTAAACATAGACGCTGAATCTCTTTCTGTGCCGGAAAATTGGGGAGGCAAATGCTCAAGTCAAAACGTCGGGGGCAGGACTATGGTAGGGGACAGTGATCCGGCACTTAGCCCTTCACCTGAGGGCTGGCGGCTACCTTTTTCGAGGTAGAGTGGATGCGAAAATAACTTTTCAGCATATAAAGTAAGCTTTGGCACCAAAAATCAACGCAAATCACAGGCGGCCCGCAAAGACGATTACCTGGTTGGCGGGGCGGACAACCGTGAGCCAGCATCTGGTAGAGGGGCATCGACAGAGGTGTGCCAGCAAATGGTGGTCCATTGCCGGCACAGGGAAAGGCGGGAAGGTCACATCGACATGGGCGTCGATGCCGGTGCGGATGGCGAAGCGACGTTACACCCGACGTGGTTGTCCAAAGGGGCGCCAGGCGCTACGTACCGGTTGTACCCCCGGGAAGTGGTGTTCGACCTGACGCAGGCACAGCGTCAGCACGATGGTCAGCAGCAGATAGACGGCGGCGATCAGCAGCAGTGGTTCGTAGGTCAGGAAGGTCTCGTCGCGAATGATGTTGGCCGCCTGGAGCAGATCCATCATGGCGATGGTCGAGACCAGCGGGATCGACTTCAGCAGCAGGATCATCTCGCCGGTGAGGGTGGGCAGACACAACTGTACCGCGCGGGGTAGCCACAGACGCCAGAATACCTGGAACGGGCTGAGGCCGAAGGCCCGCCCGGCCTCGCGCTCGCCTGGCGGTACGCTGAGCAGGGCGCCGCGCAGGATCTCGCCGCTGTAGGCGCCGACCGAGAGGGTGAAGGTCAGGGTGGCGTAGAAGAACGGGTCGCGCAGCAAGCCCCAGAAGATGCTGTCCTGGATGCCGGGGATGCCTTCCAGCAGTCGACCCACGCCGTAGTAGAAGAAGAACAGCTGCACCAGCAATGGGGTGCCGCGAATGACCGAGGTCACCGCCGTGGCCGTCCAGGCCAGCGGTCGGGGGCCCCTGATGCGTGCCGTGGCCATGCCGACGGCCAGGGTGAGGCCGGCGATGGCCGATACCAGCAGCAGCCACAGGGTATTGATCAGGCCTTCGATGAGGTATTCCTGATAGAAAGGGTCGCTCAACCAGCTGAAGTCCATGTCAGGTCTCCCGGGGCTGGAGGTGAGAGTGGGGCTGGCCGCGTTTGACACGCCGTGAACGACCAAAGGGCGCAATGAAATGACACCAGCGCATATCAGGTCTCCCGGGGCTGGAGGTGAGAGTGGGGCTGGCCGCGTTTGACACGCCGTGAACGACCAAAGGGCGCAATGAAATGACACCAGCGCATATCAGGTCTCCTGGCTCTGGGGTTGTCCACGCCTGACCCGGCGCTCGATCAGCGCGAAGACCAGGTTGGACGACAGCGTCATCATCAGATAGAGCACACCGGCGGCGGCGTAGAACAGAAAATGCGCACGGGTGCTGGCGGCGGCCTGTTGGATGGTGAAGAACAGTTCGCTGTAGCCGATCACGCTGATCAGGGCGGTGTCCTTGATCAGGATCAGCCAGAGGTTCGACATCCCTGGCAGGGCGTTGGGCAGCATCGCCGGCAGGGTGATGTGGAGAAAGCGTGCCCAGGGAGAAAAGCCGAAGGCGTCGGCGGCCTCGAGCTGGCCCTTGGGGATGGCGGAGATGGCGCCGCGGAACACCTCTGTCATGTAGGCGCCCTGGACGAAGGCCAGCACCCCCACGGCGGTGACGAAGCCGTTGATGGCGACCTGCCCGGGCAGGCCCAGGGCGTTGGTCAGGGCGGTCAGCGCCTGGGAGCCGGCATAGTAAAGCAGGATGATCAGCAACAGCTCCGGCACCGCACGCACGCCGGTGGAGTAGGCGCCGCCGATTCCGCGCAGCCAGGCGTGTCGAGACAACCGGCAGGCGGCACCGACAAAGCCAAGCAGCACGCCGATGGCGTAGGCCAGGCAGGCGATCTGCAGGGTGGTGAGGGCGCCGTCGAGGATCGGTCCGGCCCAGTCGGCCAGCCCCTCCTGAGAAGCGTTGTTCATGGGGCATTCTCGTCGTGGGTGAAAGTCGCGATGGCAGCGGGCCTGGTGCGCATCCGGCGGCTGTTGCCGGCGTTCGACCAGGCCACGGCCTCAGGCAGAAGCGTCGTTCACACGAGCGCAGACATTTTCGTACAGGCCCTAGCCCACGCAGACGTCGGTGCCGAAGTAGCGCTCGGACAGCTCGCTGCAGATGCCCTGCTGATTGACCGCCTCGATGGCGGCGTTGACGTCCTCGGTCAGGGCGTCGTCCTCCTGGCGCAGGCCGATGCCGACGCCTTCACCGTAGGCCTCGTGGTGCGGCGCCGTAGCCTTGATCTCGAAGTCGGCGGCTTCATCGCGTTCGACCAGCTCGGTCATGGCGATCTCGTCGGCCAGGATCAGGTCCAGGCGGCCGGAGAGCAGGTCGCGATTGACCTGTTCGGCCTGGTCGTACAGACGGATGTCGACGCCGCTATCGCGCAGGGCGCGACGGGCGTAGGTGGCGTTGGTGGTGGCGCTCTGCACCCCCAGCACCTTGCCGTCCAGGCCCTCGGGCGGCTCGATGTCCAGGGAGCGGGCGGCGACGTAGGCACCGGGCGTGAAGTAGTAGGGCGAGCTGAAGTCGATGACTCGCAGGCGCTTCTCGGTGATCGACATGGAGTTCATGATCATGTCGATGCGTCCGGCCTTGAGCGAGGGGATGATACCGCTCCAGCCGGTCGGGGTGATCTCGCACTGACGGCCCATCTGGTCGCAGATGGCCGATGCCAGTTCCACCTCGAAACCGGTCCAGTCACCGTCGGAGGAGGTGTAGGTGAAGGGCGGATAGGGTTCGGCGGAGATGCCGATCTTGAGGGGCTCGCCAGCGTCCTGGTTGGCTTCCTGGTCGGTCGCATGGGCGCTGCCGATGGTGGCGGCGCCGAGGGTCGTGGCGAGCGCGACGCCCAGGGCAAGGCGACGAGCGAGGTCGGCTGACGGGCGCAGGGGATGGGATACGGTCATGGGAACTCCTGGTTGTTGTGTGACTGGCAGTCAAGCTGCGGGGGCGATGAAGCGCCGGCAGCGTTCGTTGTCGCTGTGTTCGAAGATGCGCTCGGGGGGGCCGGCTTCGCCGACGACGCCGCGGTCGAGAAACACGATCTGGTCGGATACCTCCCGGGCGAAGGCCATCTCGTGGGTCACCATCAGCATGGTGCGCCCCTCGTCGGCCAGGCCGCGGATGACCCCCAGCACCTCGTTGACCCTTTCCGGGTCCAGCGCCGAGGTAGGCTCATCGAACAGCAGGATCTCGGGCTCCATGGCCAGCGCTCGGGCGATGGCCACACGCTGCTGCTGGCCACCGGAGAGAAACGCCGGGTAGGCGTCGGCGCGCTCGGCCATGCCGACGCGCTCCAGATAGTGGGCGGCCAGGGCGTTGGCCTTCCTGCGTGAGATTCCCTTGACCCGCACCGGGGCCTCGCTGACGTTGCCGAGCACGGTCAGGTGCGGCCAGAGGTTGAACTGCTGGAATACCATGGAGACCTTGCCGCGCAGGCGTTGCAGCTGATGGCGACTGAGCGGCATGTCGGTATGGCTGCTGCGGGGGCCCTGCTCGGTGAAGCGGATGCGTTCATCGGCGATGGACAGGCTGCCCTGCTGGGGCCGCTCCAGCAGGTTCATGCAGCGCAGCAGGGTGCTCTTGCCGGAGCCACTGGCGCCGATGATGGTGGTCACGGTGCCTTCGGCGACGCTCAGGGAGACGTCGCGCAGCACGCTGGTGTCCCCGTAGCGCTTGACGAGGTGACGAGCCTCGACCACGGGGGAGGTCGGGCTCAAGTCGTCGCTGGTGGTGACGGATGGTGGCATAGGCGACTCAGGGGCTGGTGACAAGACAGGCATCGGCAAATTCACGAAGCCGTGTTGCGGCGCGCCTCAGGCGCTCCGGGGGCTGGGTCAGGCTCAGCCGTACGAAGCCAGCCGCCGAGGGGCCGAAGGCCTCACCGGACAGCACCGAGATGCCGCATTCGTCGAGCAGGCCATCGGCGAACTCGGCCGATGACAAACCAGTGGCGCGGATGTCGACCATCACGAACATGCCGGCGTCCGGGCAGATCGCCTTGACCGAGTCGGCACCATCGAGGGCGCGGCAGACGCTGTCGCGGCGCTCGCGGTAGGCGGCGTGCATGGTGGCAAGCTCGGGGAGGTCGCTGTCGAGCGCGGTGATCGCCGCGTCCTGGATAAAGTCCGGGCAGCCGTACAGCATGCACAGCGCCAGATTGTCCAGGTGCTCGATCAGCGCCTTGGGCGCGACCACCCAGCCCAGCCGCCAGCCGGTCATGGCGTGGGACTTGGACAGGCTCGAGATCACCACGCTGCGATTGGCCATGTCGGGCAGCGCCAGCGGGCTGTGGTGCTCGCCCTCGAAGATCAGCTCGGCGTAGACCTCGTCGGAGATCAGCCACAGGTCATGGCGGTGACACAGCTCGGCGATCTGCTCCCACTGCTGCCGGGTCATCGACTGGCCGGTGGGGTTGTGGGGACTGTTGAGCAGGATCGCTCGGGTGTTTTCGTTGATCGCGGCGGCGATATCGGCCACGTCGAGTCGGAAGCCGGCCTCTGGCCGCAGCGGCACTCGGGCCAGTCGTGCACCGGTCGACTGGATCACCGCCTCGTAAGTGACGTAGCTCGGCTCCGGCACGATCACCTCGTCGCCAGGGTCGAGCAGGCATTGGGCGGTGGCGTAGAGCCCGCACTGGGCGCCGGCCATCACGATCAGTCGCTCGGGGGACACCTCGACTCCCTGATGGCGATGATAGTGGCGGCTGATGGCTTCGCGCAGCTCACCCTTGCCCTGGACGTCGGCATAGTGGGTCGCGCCGCGGTCGAGGCTTTGCTTGGCCGCCTCGATGATCGGGGCGGGGGTGGTGAAGTCGGGATCGCCCACCGACAGTACGGTGATGTCTTCACCGCTGGCCTGGCGCTTCAGCGCACGCACATGGATGTCCCAGGCGGCGGCGCCTTCGCCGGCGATGCGTTGGGTCAGGGCGGAGACTTTCATGGTGAAGGGTCCTTGTTGTCGGAAGCGGCGGGAGCGTCGATGCCGAGGCGGCGCAGTTCCGCCCGCCAGGCAAGCTCGGTGCCCTGGGGGCTCGCGGCCCAGTCGTCGTACTGGCGGGCGACCTTTTCGCAAAGCTCAGGACTGGCGCTGACCAGCGCCGCCCCGGTGGCCTGGGCCGCGAGCTGGGCCTGGCAGGAGCGCTCCAGGTCGCGCATGCGCAGAAAGGCGTCGCCGACGCTTTTGCCGACCACCAGCAGGCCGTGCTGGCGCAGGATCATGCTCATGTGCTCGCCGAGGTCACGTACCAGCCGTTGGCGCTCGCCCAGGTCGAGGGCGATGCCCTCGTAGTCGTGATAGCCGATGCGTCGATAGAACTGCATCGCCCACTGGTTCAGCGGTGCGAGGCCCTGCTCGAGGCAGGACACGGCGACCCCGGCGACGCTGTGGGAGTGCAGTACACAGTGGGCGTCGGGTCGCGCCGCGTGGATGGCGCTGTGGATGGTGAAGCCGGCCGGGTTGATGCCGAGGCCGGTGGGATCGTCGAGCACCTGGCCGTGCTCGTCGACAGTCACCAGAGAGTCGGCGGTGACCTCCTCGAAGCGCAGACCGAAGGCATTGAGCAGGAAACGCCCTGGGGCGACTCGTGCCGAGATATGGGTCGAGATGCCGTCATCCATGCCATCCATGGCCATCAGCCGGTAGGCGGCGGCCAGGTCGCGGCGGATGCGCTGCTGGCGGCTGTCTTCGCTCACAGGCTCGCCTCCAGGGCGGCCAGGGCGTCATCGCCGTCGCGGGTGGTGACGCCTTCGAGGAAGGCAGCGCGCTTGTCGGGATGCTGCTCGAGCCACTCTCGGGCGACCTCATCGAGGTCACGCTCCTCGAGGCTGAAGGCCTTGATGAACTCGCTCTGCTCATGCGCGCTGAACACGAACTGGTCGAGCAGTCGGGTCAGGTTGGGATTGGCCTCGGCGAACTCGCTGGCGACGATGGTCTTGACGTCGCTGCGGCCGTTGTCGGGGCCGAACACGCCTTCGCTGTCGTCGAGAATGTGCACGTCGTACTCGGGGATCATCCAGTGAGGCGTCCAGCCGTAGAAGACGATCCAGCGTTGTTCGTTCACCGCCGCCTTGACCTCACTCAGCATTCCCGGGGTCGAGGAGGACATGACCTCCCAGTCACCGAGCCCGTGGGTGTCGCTGTCGATGGCGGCGTGGATGAAGTCGGTCACGGTGGAGCCGCTTTCGATCGAGTAGAAGGTGTGCTCGAAACGCTCGGCGTTCTGCGCCTCGCCCAACTGGGAAGCGTCGGTGATACCGGCCTCGGCCACGTAGCCGGGCACGGCGAATCCCATGCGCGCGCCGGTCACGTTGTTGCCCAGATCGACGATGGCGTCCGCCGCCATGGCGGCGTCGTAGCTTTCCTGCTGGGCCGGCAGCCAGCCGGCCAGAAAGGCGTCGCTGTCGCCGGTGGTCAGGGTCTTGTAGCCCACCGTGGAGCTGAGCTCCTGGCGTTCGACCTGGTAGCCCAGGGGCGCGACGAGCTGCGCCAGGATCTCGCTCTTGACGGCGACCCCGGGCCAGGGCGGGACTACCAGGCTAAGCTCATCGTCGCGGTCAGCGGCCTGGGCGGAGGCGGCGGCAAGGCCGAGCGCGGCTGCCAGGGCGATCGAACGGGGCTTGTGCGAGAAACATCGAGTCACGGGGAACTCCTTCGTTATTTTATGGATGCATAACTGATGCATAAGTGATGCATGGTCGGGACGCCGTCGATCCGCTCGGTGCCGGCGTCCTGCCTCAGTGTTCGAGCTGGCGACACCAGGCCAGGGCGTCGATCTCGACGATCAGCGGTGAACCGGCATCATTCAGGCTTGAAAGCGCCGACGCCAGGTCGTCGGCGCTGGCGGCCTGACGATAGCGGCAGTCGAAGGCCTGGGCGAGAGCAGCGAAGTTCGGAGGCGCCAGATCGACACCCACGTGAGCCACACCGTCGGCGCTCATGTAACGGCGTATCTCGTCGTAGCCGTCGTTGTTCCAGATCAGGATCGCCAAGGGCCTTGCCAGGGCGGTGTCGGCGCAGGCCGCATCGCTCGAATCACGGTCGATTGCCCCCTGCTCGGCGCGAGCGCGGTCGGCCTCCAGGGCGATATCCCGGGCGGTGGCTAGCTCTCCCAGCACGAACTGCAGGCCGCCGTCGCCGACCAGCGCCACCACCGGCAGATCCGGTCGTGCCAGCCCCGCGCCCAGGGCCGCAGGCAGGCCGTAGCCCAGGGTGCCGAAGCCGGTGGCGGCGTTGAACCAGCGACGTGGCGCCGGGCGCCTGACCACCACGTTGCCGGCGTACACCGGGCCGGTGGAGTCGCCGACGATGATCGCCTCGGGCAGCACCTCGTCGAGGGTGGCAAACAGCGGCCGATACCGCGCGAGCTCCGGGTCATCGGCGAGGGCCAGCTCGTTGCGCACGCGCTCGCAGCGCTCGCGACCGACCTCTCGTTGCGGCCGGCCTTCATCTTCGCCGCGTTCCAGTGCGACCAGCAGGGCCTCGGCGGTCAGCCCGATATCGGCCACCAGGGCCAGGTCGGCGATGTGACTGCGCGCCAGCTGCTCGGCGTCCAGATCGACCCGGATCAGGCTGCCCTCGAGCTTGAAACCGTCGTCGAACACCAGGTCGTAGTCGGTTTCGCCGAGTTCGGTGCCAAGGGCCAGGATGACGTCGGCCAGCCGGGCCAGTCGGCGTGTCGCCGGCAGGCTGGCGGTGGCGCCCAGGTCCAGCGGATGGTCGGCACCGAGCAGCCCGCGGGCATTGATGGTGGTCAGGGTGGGGGCGTCCAGGTGTTCGACCAGGGAGGTGACGCTGGTGGCGGCGGCGCAGGCGCCACCTCCCACCAGTACCAGCGGGCGCTGTGCCTCGCCCAGCAGTCGGCTGGCGGCCGCGACGGCCTGGGGCGCTGGCGCCGGGGGAAAGACGCGCATCGCCGCAGGCATCGGTGCCTTGACCGGGGCGGCGAACAGATCGATGGGGATCTCGATATGCACCGGCCCCGGGCGTGCGCCCTGGAACACGGCGAAGGCGCGGGCCAGCACTTCGGGCAGCGCCTCGGGATCGAGCAGGGTATGGCTGAAGCGCGCCACCCCGGCCAGGGTCTGGCCCTGATGGGGCATCTCGTGGAGACGGCCCTGGCCGCGCCCAAGCGTCGACACGGTATTGACGCTGGAAATCACCAGCATCGGCACCGAATCGGCCAACGCCTGGCCCATGGCGGTGGCGATATTGGTCATGCCCGGGCCCGTGATGATAAAGCAGGCGGCGGGTCGCCCGCTGGCCCGGGCGTAGCCGTCGGCCATGAAACCGGCGCCCTGTTCGTGGCGTGGCGTGACGTGGCGAAGTCGCGAATGCTCAAGGCCCCGGTACAGCTCGACGGTGTGCACGCCGGGAATGCCGAAGACGGTGTCGATTCCCTGGGCCTCGAGCAGCTCGATCAGGCGCTGGGCGCAGGTGGTCATCGGGAGGCCTCCTGGGCATTCGCCAGGGGCTCGGGGCTCGAGTCGCTGTCCTCCACCACGCTCGGCAGGCCACCGAAGGGTTCGCGGCCCATGACGTTTTCGATCATCGGCAGGAAGGCGTCCAGTGGCAGGGTGTCGTAGTCGGGGTCGAAGCTGGTCTGGTCCCAGTCGTCGCAGAAGCGCACCGTGCGGGCGTAGGCCGGGTGGTCGCGATAGGCCTCACGGGCGTGGCGATCCTGGCCGAAGAAGTGGCGGTAGTGGTAGCCCTGAAACAGCTCGTGGTGACGGATCATCCAGACATTGAGCGGGTCGACGAAAGGCTCGAGGATGGCGGCGGCGATCTCGGCGTGATTGGCCGGGGCCAGGTCGTCGCCGATGTCGTGGAGCAGGGCACAGACCACGGTCTCTTCATCGGCGCCGTCACGCAGCGCGCGGGTGGCGGTCTGCAGACAGTGCTCGTAGCGGTCCACCGGATAGCCGTGGGTGTCGCCTTTGAGTCGCTCGAGGTGGGCGAGCACACGACGGCAGGCGTCGCTCTGGTAGGCACGAAAGTGGCGGTCGATCAGGCGCCACTCTTCGGCGGTGCTCTGGTCAAAGCGCGCGAAGCGGGCCTGGGTCAGTGCGAGATCGCTGGTGCTCATACGCTGGCCCCCTGGGTGGTTCGTGCGAGGTTGTCGGCGGTACCGGCTTCCGAGTCGTGTGCGGGCTTGAGCCGATCCTTCAGCAACAGGCGTCGACTGGCGGTGCTGTCACGGTCCACGTAGCCCTGGCGCAGGTGGCGTACGCCGCCTTCAAGCTGAAAGGCGGTACGCCCGTGCAGCAGGCGGTAGTTGTCCATGATCAGCATCTCGCCAGGGGACAGCTTGAGTTCGAGGGTGAGCTCGGACGAGCGAATCAGTTGGTAGAAGGCCTTGCGGGCGGCGTAGTAGCGGCGCAGCAGGGCGCTGTCCATCAGGTCGATACGCTCGGTGCGGTTGGAGTAGCGTACCCGCGTCACCTCGCCCCGGGCGTCTAGCTCGATCAGCGGACCTTCGCTCTCCAGACGGGTGGTCTCGTCGTGGTAGCGAAAGCGCGGGGTCACTTCGGTCAGGCAGGCGAAGGCGTCGGGATCCTGCTGACGCAGGCGTCGAGCGGCCTCGAAGCCGTCCACCAGGGTGCTGTCGCCACCATCGGCGGCGTTGGTCAGACAGTGCAGCCAGATGTAACCGGGGATCGGATCGCGATAGGGGTTGTCGGTGTGGGGCTCGAGGCCGCGCTGGGTCATGGTCAGGTCGTAGGCGTTGGCCACCGACTTGACGTCGGCGATGCCGCCCCAGTTGGTCCGGCGCAGCGGGCCGATACGGTCGATCAGCGGCTGCATGCCGTCTTCGCTGACCGGTACGTCCGTGACGCGCACGAAACCGAAGCGATGTAGCTGGTCGAGCAGATCGAGCAGCGCCGGATCGCTTTCCAGTGCTTGCTTGAAGCTGGCCTGCGGGGGTGTGGCGAGCGTCGAGTCCCAGTACACCCGTGAGGCGTTGTCGTCCGAGCGCTGGCAGCGCACGGCATCCTCGAGCTCGTCGATCGTGATGCTGCCTCGATGGCCATCGGAGAAGGCCACGACCAGCCGCTCATCCTGGATTTCTGCCTGGGTGAGATTCAGATCCAGCGGTAGTTCGGCGGCCTCGATCAGACGCTGCCCGGTCTGGGGGTCCAGGGTTTCGGCATCGGGCAGGCGTTCGCGCAGCCACAAGGCATCAAGATGGTGATGCCCTTCACCAAGGGTCAGCGCCAGTTGGCGGCCGTCATCGGTCAGTTGCGGGGGCGTCTGCTGGGTCATCGTCGAGGCTCTCTCCGGATTCGATCGGTCTGGCGTTGCTAAAGGCTCACCAGGTCGAGGAAGGGCGGTTCGACACCTGGCGTCGCTGTCTGGGTTACAGGTTACTGTGCTATTTGGGATACAATTTGATCAAATTCGCCATAGCCTTGATAAAATTCGCCCCATGTCGGACGTTGATCACCACTTGCACAGTGACACAGAAAGCCACGCCAACCGCCACGCCAACAGCCACGCCAAAAGCCAGGCAGACAGCGAGGCCCGCTGGCCCGACAGCCATCCCTATCCGCGCCCGGACTCGCCGCCGCTGTTGTCGCCCGACCAGGCCGAACACACCCTGGACGTGTGGCTGGTGCCCAAGTTTTCGATGCTGACGCTGTTCTGCCTGCTCGAGCCGCTTCGGGTGGCCAACCGTTTTGGTCGGGATCTGTTTGCCTGGCGCCTGCTGTCCGCCGATGGCGAGGCGGTGACGGCCAGCAATGGCGTACGCATCGATGTCGATGGACGTCTGTCCGAAGTTACCGAGGCCGACTGGTACCAGGGGCTGGCGTCGAAGGGGCGTCTGATGGTGGTGTCGTCCTATGAGCCGGAAGCCTGTATCGGTGCCGAGGATCTGGCGCTGCTCAAGCGACTGGCGGCCCATGGCGTCTGGCTTGGGGGGGTGGACACCGCCCCCTTTATCCTGGCCAGGGCGGGCGTACTGGAGGGCTATCCGGTGGCGCTGCACTGGGAAAGCGTGCCGGCCTTTCGCGAGGAGTTCCCTGAGCTGGAAGTGCGAGCGGACAGCTACGTCTGGGAAGGCGGACGTCTCACCGGCTCCGGCGGCGCCGCCAGCATCGACATGATGCTCGAGTGGATCGTGACCCTTTATGGTCCTTCGCTGGCCGAGGCGGTGGGGCGACAGATTGTTCATTCTCGACCGGCGGAGGCGAGGGGAGCCGCAACAGCGCAGCAAGCAGCAGGGAGGGCTGGGGCCAGCACCGGCTGGGTAGCGGATCGGGCTTCGCCCAGGGAGCTGCCGCGTGGGGTGCTGCGCGCACTGGCGGTAATGGAGGCCAATCTCGCCCAGGCGCTGCCGATTCCCGACGTCTGTCGTCTGGCGGGCCTGTCCCAGCGCCAGTTGACCCGGCTATTCGTGCAGGAGTTCGGCGAGACGCCCAAGCAGTGCTATCTGAACATGCGGCTGGACCAGGCCCAGCGCATTCTGGCCGACAGTCGCATTGCGGTGACCGAGGCCGCGGTGGCGGTGGGCTTCAGCCACCTGGCGCACTTCTCCAGGGCCTACCGCAAGCGCTTTGGCGAGGCGCCGAGCGTGACCGCCCGGCGTGGGCTGCGGCCACCGGCGCCGGCGGAAGGCTAGCCGGTGGCCTTGCCTCGCTGCTAGGTCTGTCCGGCCTCGCCCAGTTCCCGCTCGCGGCGACGGCGCTGGACGATGCGATAGCGCGAGCGCACCTCGTCGCGCTCGAGGTAGCAGCCCTGCAGCCAGCGGTGGCCGGAGTCGCCTTCAAAGGCGTCACGAGCGTGCAACAGGCGGCGATTGTCGAAGATCACCAGGTCGCCGGGGGCGTAGGTGAAGCGCAGGGCGAAGCGGGGCTCGCGCAGGCGCTGCTGCAGCGCCATCAGTGCCCGGTAGGCCTCCTCGACCTGGTCGAAATCGGTCATCAGCGGGCCGCGCAGGAAGTCGGCGATGCGCACCTCGAGCAGTTGCTGCTGTTCATCGAGCACGATCATCGGCGAGTGCCAGACGTAGTCGGTGGTCTTCGCGGTATTGGCGTAGCGCCAGTGGACGCGAGTCAGGGTAGCGAAGGCCTCGGGGTCTTCCTCGCGCAGTGCCTCGGCCACCGCGAAACCATCGAGCATTACCGCCTGGCCGCCGGCCACGCTGTTCTCGAGACAGTGCAGGAACTGGAGACCGGGATGGTACTCGCGGGTCGGCAGGTCCACGTGGGGCGGCAGGGCAATCGAGGTGTAGGCGTTGGAGTCCGGGTCCGGCTTGGCGCGAACGTTGAACAGGGTGCCGAAGTTGGTGGCCCGCAACGGCCCGAAGCGCTCGGCGATGTTCTCCAGGGTGCCGGGCTCGGTGGGCAGGCCGCGCAGCCGCACGAGGCCATGGCGCAGCAGCGCGTCAAGCGCCGGGGCCAGGATCGTCTCTTCTTCGGGGCTGTCGGTCTGCGTCGCGGTCCAGCCGCCGGCGTCCAGGGTGACCGGTTCTTTGTCCTGGCCGCCGAGCCAGGTCTCGACCGGTACCAGCGGCGCCAGCGGATCCTCGGTGTTGTCGTAGTCGTGGGCTCTCAACCAGCCGGGGTGAAAGCGCAGGCTGCGCTGTTCCGGCGTCATCAGCAGTTCGACGGCGCCGCTGGCGTCCAGCGTCGCTTGGGCAATTTCCGGCCAGGCGTCCAGGCTCGACAGATCGAGGATGCGCTCCCTTGTCGCTGGATTGATGGTGCTGTCGTCGGCGGCGTTTTCGCGCAGCCAGACGCTGTGATAGCGGCTGACACGGCCGTCCTGCCAGTTCACGGTCAGCACCCTTGGCGTCGAGGCTACGCTTGCGATGGGCACCTCGATGGGCCAGGCGTCATAGTCCGGGGTGCGCGGTAGATCGACCGACGCGGACTGCTGGTGTTCGCTGGTGTGCTGTGGCTGGTTCATCGGGACTCCGTCGAAGCTGGGACGGGCGCGTGGTGCGTCATGGATGACAGCGCCCGTGCTGTGCGTCATGGATGGCAGCGCCGGCTGGCGCTCAAGTGGGGACCAGCTTGCCTGTCAGGCAGCACCGAAGTCGTGCATAAATCGACAGGTATCGTGCAGAAGCCGACATTCAGGGCACGCCAGGTATGCCAACTGGCCAGGGCGAACAGGGCGACAGATGGTGGCCCGTGTCAAAGGAGGCGTCGTCTTGGCTCCCGGGGGGCTGGCGCCGTGGCGTGTAGTAGACAGAAGTTGGTGGGCCAGTGTTAAAGGAGGCGTCGTCTTAGCTCCCGGGGGCTGGCGCCGTGGTGCTGGCGAAAGGCGCGGGTGAAGCTCGAGGCGGAGGCGAAGCCGCTGGCCAGGGCGATGTCCATGACGCCGTGACGAGTGCTGGTCACCAGATGGTGGGCCAGCGCCAGGCGGCGCTCCAGATACAGCCGGCTCGGGGTACGGGCCAGGTGGTGCTGACAGTCGCGCTCGAGCTGACGCTCTGACAGGCCGATCTGGGCGGCCAGTTCGGCGATGGCCAAGGGGGACTCCAGGTGGCTGTCCATCAGGCCGATGACCCTGGTCAGGCGTTCGGGCAGCCGCTCGAATTCGCTGGCGTCACGCTGGCGACTGGCCGGCAGGCGACGATGGTCGTGCACCAGTTGCTGCTTGACCCGCCGGGTCAGGGCATCGCCGTGGCGGCGGCGGATGGTATCCAGCGCAAGGTCAATGGAGGCGCTGGCGCCGGCGCCGTAGAAGCCGACCGGGCCGACCTCGTAGAGCGACTCCACCGCTTCGATGTCGGGATGGCGACGGCGAAACTCGGGCAGGCTTTCCCAGTGCAGGGTCACGGTGTCCTCGATCAGCCCGGCGTCGGCCAGGCAGAAGACACCGGTGTCCAGCGCCCCCAGACAGGCGCCCTGAACCCGGCGCAGCGTCAGCCAGTCTTTGAGCGGCTGGTCCACTGCGGCCATCGGCTCGAAGCTTGCGCACACCGCCAGACTAGGGAGCCAGGGGGCATTGTCCAGGTCATGCTCGACGCTCAGGGGAATGCCGTTGCTGGCGGTGACCGGCTCGCCGTCGCGGCTGATCAGGTGCCAGCGAAACAGCGGCTGTCCGGCCAGACGATTGGCGATTCGCAAGGGGTCGATGGCCGAGAACAGCGCCACCATGGAGAAACGCGGCAGCAGCAGAAAGCCGATGGGTTCCGGGACAGGGCCCTGGTAGGTCAGACGCATGGTGGCCTCATGGATGGCGGGGGCGGGACGGCGCTGGCCGCGCCAGGATCGGTGGTTCGGGTATCGGCGCACCAGCGGCAGCGGATTCACGATCGGCTCGGTCCGCACCGCGCTGCAAGGGTGCCACCCTCGTACGCTGCTCTCAACTCAGGGCGCAGGCGAGACACGGCCAGCCAGGAGGCGCGGCCCCACTCTACTCAGCCTTTGGACGTTATCGTCGATGCCCTCATGCTATGCTGCGCCGCAGTCACGGGCGTCGGTAAGGAGGCGGACAGCGATGGTAGAGCTCAGTGGTCAACGCCTGGAGGCGAGCGCCGGTGAAATCGAGCAGGCCGAACAGCGGCTGGGTTTTCTGCTGCTGCCGCAGTTCTCGATGATGGCGTTTTTCTCGGCGGTGGAGCCGCTGCGCATCGCTAACCGTATCGCCGGTCGCGCTCTTTATGACTGGACGCTGATCGGGCTGGGCGGAGGGCCGGTGACCGCAAGCAACGGCATGACCCTGCTGGTGGACCACCCCATGGAAGACGTCCGCAATCTGCCGTGGCTGGCGGTATGCAGCGGCTTCGATCCGGAATTGTGGATCGGCCACGGGCTCAGCGCCTGGCTCAACCGGCTCGACCAGGGGGGCTGCTGCATCGGCGCGCTGGACACCGGCGCGGTGGTGCTGGCGGAGGCCGGCTTGCTCAGGGGGCATACGGTGACCCTGCACTGGGAGACGCTGCCCACCTTCAACGAACGCTATCCCTCGATTCGCACCTGCGACGAGCTGTTCCTGCTGGAGGAGCGGCGCTTCTTCTGTGCCGGCGGCGCGGCGGCCATGGATATGACCCTGGAGATGATCGCCCGTCGCCACGGTATGGCGCTGGCGGTGGACGTGTCCGAACAATTGATTCACGACCGCCTGCGCTCGCGCACCGACCAGCAGCGAATGAGCCTGGTCAGGCGTCTTGGCACCCACCAGCCGCGGCTGGTCGATGCGGTAGCGCTGATGGAGTCGCACCTGGAAACGCCCCTGCCGTTGGCCGAGATCGCACGCCGCAGCCGCGTGTCGAGTCGCCAGCTACAGCGCTTGTTTGCCGATGTGCTGGGCACCTCTCCCAGTGCCTACTACCTGTCGCTGCGCCTCAAACGTGCCGCCCAATTGCTCAAGGATACCGACCTCGATGTGCTGGCGATCGGGCTCAGCTGTGGATTTGGCTCGGCGTCGAGTTTTAGTCGCGCCTTCCGCAGGGCGTTCGGAACGGCGCCGCAGGCCTTTCGACACCACGGCTGACCGGGCCTCAGGTCAGATCTCGGCCCACATCCGCAGCAGATTGGCCAGGCTCTTGGAGATGCTGTCGAACTCGGCGGTCTTGCCGTCGCGCTCGAAGATCTGGCGGCGAGTGGTGTCGAGGTCGAACAGCACTTCACGCTGTTCAGGCTGGCGTACCTGGCTCTGCAGCCAGCCCACCGCGGCCAGTCGCTGCCCCTGGGTGACCGGGTCGACGCGATGCAGCGTCGAGGACGGGTACAGGATCATCGAACCCGCCGGCAGCTTGAAGCGCTGTTCGCCCTGGGTGGTCTCGGTGACCAGCTCTCCGCCCTCGTAGCTGTCCGGATCCCCAAGGAAGATGGTGAAGGACAGGTCGGTGCGCATCGGCCCCTGGGGGGTGGGCATCACCGCGTCGTCGACGTGATTGCCGTAGGTCATGCCTTGCTGGTAGCGACTGAACATGACCGGCTTCATTCGGCGCGGGCGCGCGGCGATCTGGAACAGGGTGTGTGCGGACAGGGTCTGCATGACCTCGTCACGCAGGGCGGCGATGGCGGGCTCCTGGCTGCTCGCCTGCTGGTTGCGCTTGACCGTGCGCGCATGCCAGCCGGCGGTCTCCCGTCCGTCACGAAAGTCGCTGGCGTCCAGTGTCTGGCGAATACGCTGGAGCTGGTCGTCGGTCAGCACCTTGTCGATACACAGAATCATCGGAGGCTCCCGCAAATGGCCGTCAGTATACCCGACTGTTAATCGTTTGCATTACACTTCGTGACACGCCAGTCTAGTGGGCAGGCACCTGATGGTTTGACTGGCGCAGACATTGCCAGATCGGACATGGGGTTGCGGCAAGTGGACCCTGGTTCCATCGAGCGCGAGCCCTGAACAAGAAATTGGCCCCAAGTAGACGTAGAAGGAAGGAGCACCCCATGACGCAAGAGACCCGTACCAAGCTGTGGATTGGCGTTGGCGCCAGCATCCTGCTCGGATCCAGCGCCGCCTGGGCCGACCATCACGGCGATGGCGACGATATGCATAAGGACGACGCTGCCTACGAACAGAGCCACGGCGGTGAAGGTGGCGAAGGCGGCCACGGTGGTGAAGGTGGTGAAGGCGGCCACGGAGGTGAAGGCGGCGAAGGTGGTGAGAAGGGCCACGGCGGTGAAGGTGGCGAGAAGGGCCACGGTGGTGAAGGCGGTGAAGGTGGCGAAGCCGGCCACGGTGGCGAAGGTGGTGAATCCGGCCACGGTGGCGAAGGCGGCGAAGGCGGCGAAGGCGGCGAGCACGGCCACGGCGGTGAAGGCGGTGAAGGCGGCGAGCACGGCCACGGCGGCGAAGGCGGTGAAGGCGGTGAAAGTGCCTCCCTCGCCAGCGATCCCTATGCGGTCTTTGCCTATCTGACGGCGTCTTCCGGTGGTGAAGGTGGCGAAGGCGGTGAAGGCGGCGAAGGCGGTGAAGGCGGCGAAGGCGGTGAAGGCGGCGAAGGCGGCGAAGGTGGTGAAGGCGGTGAAGGTGGCGAAGGTGGCGAAGGCGGCGAAGGTGGCCACGTCGACGCGGCCAACCCTGGCGTCTACACCACTGAGCTCGCGCTGATGCTCGGCCACCTTGAGGTCGCCAAGGAGCTCTACACCGAGGGGGCCAAGACCGCGTCCTACCCCCACTTTGGTCATCCCTACCACGAGGTGTACCCCGGCATCGCGCCTGCGCTGGAAAGCCGTGGCATTGACGCTTTCGATACTGAGCTGGAAGCCTTCTCCGGCAAGGTGCAGCAGGGCGGTGACTGGAGCGAGGTCGAACAGGATTACGCATCGCTTCGCGAGACCATCCTCTCGGCCATGGCCGACGTCGACGATGGCCTCGAGCAGGATGCGGGCTTTCAGGCCAAGGTCCAGCTGGCGCTGTTGAAGACCGCGCTGCACGAGTACGAAGAAGCCGTGGATGACGGCGAGTTCAAGAACGTGGTCGAGTATCAGGACGGTCGTGGCTTTGTGCTGACCGCCCGGGAGTCGCTGGAGCGCCACGCCGACATGTTCCGTCAGGCGGGTGCCTACGATGCCCTGGTCGAGGGCTACGACGGGCTGCTCGAGGCCTGGCCGACGGCCAAGGCGCCGGAGTCTCCGGTGATGACGGTAGGCGAGCTGTCGGCGGCGATGTTCCCGCTGGAGGCCGAATTGGGCAAGTTCTGATGGAACTGCCCTTGAGCTAGCATCCCAGAGCTAGCGTGAAGGGGCCGGCGTCTGCCGACGCTGGCCCCTGGACGTAAGTCCGCCAACCACACCTGGTCATGACGCAGACAGGGCCTGTTTCCAGGCCTTGTCTGCGTTGGTCGTTGGGGTGGCACTCGACAATGCGGCTCAGGAGTCCTGGCCCTGCCTGTCGCTCAGATCATCGTGCCTGCCTCGGATGCGCACCAGGAAGGCGGCGACCAGGGCGAAGATTCCGAAGGCGACAGGCACGGCGGCGACCGAGATCAGGGTCAGAATGACCTTGAAGATGTCGCCTTCCAGCCAGTTGATCACCACCGCCAGGGCGGCCATGGCAACGATCCAGAAGGCTCGTGAGCGGCGCACCGTCAGCATCTCGCAGACCAGTCCCGCCGAGTCGGCGCTGGTGACGAAGAACAGCAGGATGTTGAGCGCCAGGACGGCCGACAGCACGCCATGGCTGTCGAGGGTCGCCATCAGGGCGAAGACGTCCTCGGAGCCGGTCTCGAGTCCGCCGAGGCCGAAGGTGGTAAACCACAGGCAGGAGAACAGACTCGGCACCAGCATCACCCCCAGTACCAGCTGGCGCAAGGTGCGGCCCTTCGAGATACGCGCGATGAATACGCCGGTGAACACAAACCAGCCGTACCAGGCGGCTTCGAAGGCGTACAGCCAATCCGCCAGCCAGGCCTTGTGCTCGGGATCGCCGAGGCCGATATCGGTCGCCATCGCCGGGTACTTCACCAGGTATTCCGGCAACAGTCGGGTGAAGGTGCCGAGGATGTCCAGCGGTGAGGTCAGCACGAAGACGCTGACCATCAGAAACAGGGCGAACAGCGTGTTGTAGTTGCTCAGCCACTTGATGCCACGCTGGAGCCCCGAGGCGCTGGAGGCGATCGCGAACAGCGACAGCACCAGTATGATCAGGGTGGGGCTGGCGTCGATGCCGAAGAACTGCTCGAGGCTCTGTTTGAGCGGATCGGTGGCGTAGGAGAAGGTCAGCGACAGGCCGATGACGGTAGACACCACCAGGCTGACCAGGTTGAGCTTGCTGAGAAAGCCGCCACCAAGCAGCGTCTCGGCGGGCTTGTCGATGTTCAGGTTGTACATGGCGTGAGCGAAGATCACGCCGATCGCCAGATAGCCGGCCCAGGCCAGCAGGCCCCAGTGGTTGAAGGCGTACAGCAGGGCCTGGTCGGTGCTGTGGCCGGCATCGACGTGGTAGCGCGGTTCCAGCACGCCCCAGGTCACCAGGCCGATGCCCATGCCGGTGGCGAACAGCATGCCGAGCCAGGCCAGGGTGGAGAATTCGGGATCTCCCTGGCCGAACCGGAGCCGCCCCAGGGGGGTGAACATCAGCACGGTAAAGACGATGGAGGCGGCGAAGGCCGGGTAGGTGAAGATGAAACCGAAGTTGCCGATGACGTTGACCTTGATGGCGTCAAGCAGCGTCTGGAAGGGGCCTGGGGCGAGGGCGGCAAAGGAGATCAGGGCGATGACGGTGGCCACGGTGGCGACCGAAGTGGTGATGTTCTGGTTCATTGGCGTCTCGTTGTCGTTTTGGAGGGGCGGGCGGTCGGCGGTGTCCTCGGTTGGGCAGGGTAAAGGCGACGAAAATGTGCCGGTTAGTCGATTCAAGCACTTGAAAAACAAGGCGTTTAGAGAAAAGACTCTAGTCAAGATGTGCGGCAAGCGCACGGCAGAATGCTCGCCAGGCAGCCTCCATGGCAGGCAGTGACGAGCGCGCGTGCAGGGCGCCGTGCAACATGCCCTCGGCCATATGCACACCGACCTGGTGGTGGCAGCGGCGCCATTCATCCAGTGTTGCCAGCAAGGGGGGCGTCAGCGGGTCATGCTCCACGGCCAGGCACTCGATGGCCCGGCTGGCGGGCAGGTCGTCGCCGATCCGGCGAGCCTGTTCGGCGATCATTGACCAGGCTGCCAACACGTCCTGACGGCTGAGCAGCGGCGCGTCCGGTCCGAGGCTTGTGTCGCTTGGCGTGCCGAGCAGCGGGTAGACCAGGCCCAGGGGGCTGTCGTCGGCGGCACGCCTGGCGGCGTCCAGCACCAGCCGGGCACCGGCGCTGTCGCCGACCAGGGCAACAGGCGCAAGCCGCCGACGGACCACCTCGACGTCGTCGAGCAGCGCGAGATAGCACGCCTCGGGCATCAGCCGGTAGTTCAGGCTGACGACCTCTCGCCCGAGGGCCTGGGCAAGACCGGCGGCGACACCCTGGTGGCTCTCTACCGAACCGATGGTGAAGCCGCCGCCGTGGGCGTAGAGCACGACGCCTTCGGCGCCGAGGTGCGGTCGATAGCGGCGCACGCCGACGCCGTCGATGACCTCGTCGGTAACTGCGATCGTGGCCGGTACGGGGCCGGCGAAGCTGGCGCAGAGCTCGTCGTAGTGGCGCCTCGCCTGGTTCATCGGCATCGTCGCCATGGCGTCGAGCCCGGCCTGGAAACGTTCGGCGAAGTCATCGATGGTCATGGTCTGGTGTTCCCTGGCCGAATCTGCGCTGATGGCGCCGTCAGCGTCGGACGATGCCGATACGCCGCCCGAGTCCCTCGGGAGCGGGCGATGAGATGACCGGCAGCGCAGCGATGGCGGTGTCCACCGCCTCGGGGAAAGGTCCCGGGCGCCCGCTGTCGAGGTCGATGCCCATCAACATCTGTTCGCTGGTGGCCAGCAGCTGTTCGCCGCTGTACAGCTCGAACCACAGATGCAGGCGCTTGGCGTCACGATCGACCAGCGCGACCTCGACCTGAAGGGGCTGCCCCTGGTGGGCCTCGCGCAGGTAGCGCAGGTGGGTCTCCAGGGTGTAGAGGGTGTAGCCGTGCCGGTGGCGCCCGGCCTCGTCGAGGCCGATGTGCTCCATCAGGGTGTCGACCGCCAGGGAAAACACCCTGGCGTACTCGGCGTCGTTCATATGGCCGTTGTAGTCGACCCAGTCAGGCTTGACGTCGGTGTCGAGCAGCGCCATCAGATGCGCCCCTCGAGGCCTTCCGCCTCCGGCCAGTACTTCTGGACCAGCCCGAGCAGCTCGACCAGAAAGTCGTCACGACGGCGATCCAGCTCGGACACGCTGCGACCCGCGGCCTGGTGCTCGCAGCCCTCGACCACCCGATCGATCAGCTCGTCGGTCAGCTCCGGGGCCTCGAGCTTGGTCCAGGGCAGCTTCAGGGCGGGGCCGAACTGTTCCAGCATGTGGCGCATACCCTGATCGCCGCCGGCCAGATGGAAGGTCAGGAAGGTGCCCATCAGTGACCAGCGCAGGCCGCAGCCGTAGACCACGGCGGCGTCGATCTCTTCGGTGGTGGCGACACCGTCGTTGACCAGATGCAGGGCCTCCCGCCACAGCGCCTCCATCAGGCGATCGGCGATATGCCCTTCGATCTCGCGATGCACCACCAGCGGGCGCATGTCGAGTGCCTGGTACAGCGCCTGGGCCCGCTCGGTGTGCTCGGCCTGAGTGGCCTCGCCGCCGACCAGCTCGACCAGCGGCAGCAGATACACCGGGTTGAAGGGGTGGGCGACGATGACCCGGCCGGGCGCGTGCTGACAGCCCTGTTGCAGGTCGCTGGGCTTGAAGCCCGAGGTCGAGGAGCCGATCAGCACCTCAGGCGGCGCCGCGGCGTCGATCTGGGCCAGGATGCTGCGCTTGAGCTCGAGGCGCTCGGGCACGTTTTCCTGGATCAGGTCGGCGCCGTCCACTGCGGCTTCCAGCGAGGTCGCAAAGCGCAGGTTGTCGGGGCTTGCGCCCTTGGCCAGGCCGCGTTTTTCCAGTGACGGCCAGGCATTGTCGACGAAGGCACGGGTGCGTGCCTCGGCCTTGGGGTCGGGGTCAAAGGCGGCAACACGCCAGCCGTTGGCCAGGGCTCGAGCGATCCAGCCGTTGCCGATGACGCCGGTACCGATGACGGATAGCTGTTTCATGCATCACCTCCAGCGCTGTCGCCGGCGATCTGACCGGTGGACGGGTCGCGCAGCTTGAGGAACTTGCGGGTTTCGGCCGGGGTCATCACGTTGGCGCCAAGGTGGTTGATCATCCGACCGGCCTTCTCGACCAGCTGGGCGTTGGAGGCCAGTACTCCCTTTTCCAGGTAGAGGTTGTCCTCGAGGCCGACGCGGGCGTGGCCGCCGAGCAGTACCGCCTGGGCGGCCATGGGCATCTGGTGGCGACCGATGCCGAAGGCCGCCCAGTTGGCGTTGGTCGGCAGCTTGTTGCGCATGGCCAGCATGGTCTCGGTGTCGGCCTCGGCGCCCCAGGGGATGCCCAGGCACAGCTGGTAGAGCGGGTCACCGTCGATCAGGCCTTCCGCCTGGAGCTGGCGGGCGAACCATACATGGCCCAGGTCGAAGCACTCGAGCTCCGGCTTGACCCCGGCGGCCTGCACCAGGCGGGCGTGTTCACGCAGCCAGTCGGCGGAGTTGACGTAGATCATGTCGCCAAAGTTGAGGCTGCCGCAGTCCAGGGTGCACAGCTCAGGCAGCAGCTCGCCCACCGGCTCATGGCGCTGGGCCGGGGTCTGGATGTCGGTGCCGGGGCCGCCACGGGTCGGATCCTGGCTGTCCGGAATCCAGTCCCCGCCACCGCCGGCGGTGATGTTCATGACGATGTCGGTGTCGGCCTCGCGCACCCGCTCCATCACCTCGCGGAAGTGATCCAGCGAGTGGCTGACGCCACCGGTCTCGGGGTCGCGCACGTGGATGTGGGCGATGCTGGCGCCGGCCTTGGCGGCCTCGATGCAGTCGTTGGCGATCTGCTCGGGGGTGACCGGTACCTTGTCGCTCTTGGCGGTGGTGTCGCCGGCGCCGGTCACGGCGCAGGTCAGAATGACGTTGCGGTTCATGATGCTCTCCTCGTCGTGAATGGGCGCAGTGTGGCGAAGATGACGGCCTGTCACTTGGCGCCAACCGTCGTTTTGTTGACGTCATGCGACATCCTTGGTGTCGCTGCCAATCTGTGCCAGAACCGGCGTGATGAGGAGGGTAGGGAGAGTGCGAGGAAAGGATTCGGCAACGAGCGCCACCAAGTAGCACGTTCATCGACGTATCCCTTCACCTCTGTATTGGAATAGAGACCCATGACCGACTTTACTCAGCACGATCTGTCCAGCGCCCCCGAAAAAAGCCGCCCCCTGCTCGAGAAGGCGCAGAAGGAGATGGGCATGATCCCGGCCCTGTATAGCGTGATGGCCGAAGCGCCGGGCGTGCTGGAGGCCTACCAGCGACTGCATGAGCTGTTTCTCGCCTCGAGTTTCGATGCCGCCGAGAAGACGGTGGTATGGCAGGCGATCAACGTCGAGCATGATTGCGAGTACTGTGTGGCAGTGCACACGGCGGTGGCCGGCATGATGAAGGTGGACCCCGCCATCACCCAGGCGCTGCGCGACCAGCAGCCGCTGGAAGACGCTCGTCTGGAGCTGCTGCGCCAGACCACGCTGGCCATCGTGCGTGATCGCGGACGTCCGGATCCGGCCGTGGTGGAGCACTTCATCGAGGCGGGCTTCACCCGCCAGCAGCTGCTGGACATCGTGCTGGGGGTGAGCCAGAAGATTCTGTCGAACTACGTGAATCACCTGGCGGACACGCCCATCGACGACGCCTTCAAGCGCCACGCCTGGACGAAGGGGGTTGCAGGTACCGACGCGGCGGCCTGATCGAGGGGGCCTTCACCGGCGACGCAGTGGCGGGCAGCCAAGCGGCAGACTGCTGTTTGCATAGGCAGTAGGCAACAACGACCGCCGCTGGAAAAGGCCAAGGGTAACAACGGATATTGGCAAGAGCCGCTACTGGTAAAAACGAATAGTGGCAAGAGCCGATATGCCCAAGAGCCGATAGCAGAAGCACCAAGGGCGCCCGCTGGGCGCCCTTGGCTTATCTGGCTGGTGTCAGAGACCGCCTGGCTATTTACCGCCTGGCTGTTGATGGCTGGAGATATCCAGACAGCACCGTCGGTCGCTCGCTTTAGACCTCAGGCGCTGGCGTGAAGGTCGGCAGCGCCGACACCATAGAGATCAAAGGCCAGTTCACGTCCGGTGGTGGTGAGCACCAGCCGCCCCTGGCTATTGTGTGCCACCAGCGCCTGGCGCAATAGGCGGCGCAGACGCGAGGCCTGGGACCGTGAGCGGGTCAGGGAATCGAGCCGCTCGGCGCTGAGTCCGCGACTGGGCTGGGTGATCGCCTCCAGCACCTCGCCATCGCGGTAGAGATCCTCGATGAAGGCGGTGAGGTCGATGCGCTGGGCGGTGTCGTTGTGATCAGCGGTGAGGGCCATGGTCCCATCCCGAATAAGAAGATGGGACCAGTATACGACAATCGTCGAATTAGACCAAAGTCTATAAGCGCGTCGACCAGGATCTCAGCCGTTGACCTGACCCAGCATCAAGAACTCCAGCAGCGCCTTCTGGGCGTGCAGGCGGTTACCGGCTTCCTGCCAGACGACCGCGCGGGGATCGTCGAGCAGGGTCTCGCTGATCTCCTCACCGCGGTGGGCCGGCAAGCAATGCAGGAACAGCACGTCCTTGGCGGCGGCGTCGAGCATCGCTTCTGTGACCTGGAAACCGGCAAAGTCCGCCTCGCGACGAGCCTGCTCTTCCTCCTGACCCATGGAGGCCCAGACGTCGGTGGTGACGAGGTCGGCGCCGGCCACGGCGGTCATCGGGTCGCGCTCGATCACCACCCGATCACCGGCGGCGGCCAGGATGTCCTCGCGGGGGTCGTAGCCCTCGGGGCAGCAGATACGCAGCTTGAAGTCGAACTGGCGCGCGGCGTTGATCCAGGAGTGGCACATGTTGTTGCCGTCGCCGATCCACACCGCGGTGCGGCCCTTGACGCTGCCGCGCAGCTCGGTCCAGGTCATGACATCGGCCAGCAGCTGGCACGGATGGTAGTCGTCGGTCAGGGCGTTGATCACCGGTATTTCACTGGCGGCGGCGAATTCCTCGAGACCCTGGTGGGAAAAGGTCCGGATCATCACCGCATCGACCATCTCCGAGAGCACTCGCGCGGTGTCACCGATGGGCTCGCCGCGCCCCAACTGGGTGTCGCGCGGTGACAGAAACAGAGCGTGCCCGCCAAACTGGGCCATGGCGGTCTCGAAGGACACCCGGGTACGGGTCGAGGATTTCTCGAAGATCATCGCCAGGGTGCGGTTGGTGAACGGCGTGTAGGTGGGGCCGTGGGCCTTGAGGCCGTTCTTGATGGTGATGGCGCGCTGGATGAGGTAGCGCAGTTCATCCTGGCTCAGGTCCAGTAGGGTCAGGAAGTGGCGGGTGGCCATGGCATCTCTCCAACGAGGTAAAAAACGACCATCCTAGCCAGCCCCGAGGGGATGCGCAACGCGCCGCCGGGCCGTACAATGCGGCCATGCAAAGGCCGAGTGTGGCCATCGGGTATTGCCTCCTGCGAGGTAGTCCGCCGGGGCCGCATTGAAAATGGGGCGGGATGCCCCCATTGTCCCGGTCTGCGTCACTTAGCAAGGGCGAGCAAGCCAAGCCCGTTTCAACGAGGAGCCGTGATGAGTACCACCGTCGAGAATATTCAGCGCCAGATCAGCGAAAATCCCATCCTGATCTACATGAAGGGGTCTCCGCAGCTGCCGCAGTGCGGCTTCTCCGCCCAGACCGTGCAGGCGCTGATGGCCTGTGGCGAGCGCTTTGCCTTCGTCAACGTGCTGGACAACCCCGACATCCGCGCGGAGCTGCCCAAGGTGGCCAACTGGCCGACCTTCCCGCAGCTGTGGGTGGAAGGCGAGCTGGTCGGCGGCTGCGACATCGTCGTCGAGATGCACAACAACGGCGAACTCGAGCCGCTGGTCAAGCAGGCCGCCGAGCGTGCCCGCCAGAACGAGGAAGGCGCTGCAGACTAAAGAGCGCTGTTGGTGGCCGTGCGCCCGCCAGGCCAACGCCTTTCCATAAGGCGTTGTCCGGTGGGACCGCGTCGACCGGCTGCCGCGAAAGCTTCGCACCTGCGATAAAGGCCCCGATGGTCATCGACCATCGGGGCCTTTATCGTCTTGAGACTTTGGCGGCCGAAGGGGATCAATCCTCCTCCATGCCTTGCTCCTGCTGGGCCAGCCGCCATCCTCCCAGGTCCTTGTAGCGATTGACCATGGCGCAGAACAGCTCGGCGGTGCGCTCGGTGTCGTAGCGGGCCGAGTGCGCGGCGTTGTTGTCGAACTCGATGCCGGCGGCGCGACAGGCTCGGGCGAGCACGGTCTGGCCGTAGACCAGGCCGGCAAGCGAGGCGGTGTCGAAGCTCGAGAAGGGGTGGAAGGGGTTGCGCTTGATCTCGCAGCGATTGACCGCGGCGTTGAGAAAGCCGTGGTCGAAGGCGGCGTTATGACCCACCAGGATGGCTCTGGTACAGCCGTGGGCCTTGATCGCCTTGCGCACCGGTCGAAATATCTCGCCAAGCGCCTCGGCCTCGCTGACCGCCACCTGCTTGCGCAGCGGGTCATCGAGGCGGATGCCGGTGAAATCCAGCGCTGCCTGCTCCACATTGGCACCGGCAAAGGGTTCGATGTGGTAGGCGAAGGTGGCGTCGGGCAACAGGTTGCCCTCCGGGTCCATGGTCAGGGTGACGGCGGCGATCTCCAGCAGGGCGTCGGATTCCGGGTTGAAGCCGCCGGTCTCGATATCCACCACCACCGGCAGAAAACTGCGAAAACGTTGCGCCATGAGTTCGCGGGCGATCAGCTCGCTCATGCACCTCTCCTTAGTCGGGCCGTGTGGGGTCAGGGGGCCTGGTGTTGGCAGGCCGAAACGGCGAAAGTCTAGCAGTTTGGGGCAGCGGCGTCCCGTGGCCGGTATTCGGCACCCCAGATGCACGCTATAATCGGCGCTCTTCGGGCGTTATTCGCGCCGCGAATGCGTTGGTCACACCATGGTTGGTTACAAGAAGGAGCCCCTAGCATGTCCGATGTAAAGAAGGTCGTGCTCGCCTATTCCGGCGGACTGGACACATCCGTCATCGTCAAGTGGTTGCAGGAAACGTACGACTGCGAGGTGGTGACCTTCACCGCTGACATCGGTCAGGGCGAGGAAGTCGAGCCTGCCCGTGCCAAGGCCGAGGCCCTGGGCGTCAAGGAAATCTACATCGAGGACCTGCGCGAAGAATTCGTGCGCGACTACGTCTATCCGATGTTCCGCGCCAACACCATCTACGAGGGCGAGTACCTGCTGGGCACCTCCATCGCCCGTCCGCTGATCGCCCGCCGCCTGATCGAGATCGCCAACCAGACCGGTGCCGACGCGATTTCTCACGGCGCCACCGGCAAGGGCAACGATCAGGTGCGTTTCGAGCTTGGCGGCTATGCGCTCAAGCCCGGCGTCAAGGTGATCGCCCCGTGGCGCGAGTGGGACCTCAACTCCCGCGAGAAGCTGATGGCCTACTGCCAGCAGCACGATATTCCGGTGGACTTCAGCAAGAAGAAGAAGTCGCCGTACTCCATGGACGCCAACCTGCTGCATATCTCCTACGAGGGCGGCATCCTCGAGGATCCCTGGGCCGAGGCCGAGGAAGACATGTGGCGCTGGAGCGTGTCGCCGGAGGCCGCTCCCGATACCCCGACCTACGTCGAGCTGACCTTCGACAAGGGTGACATCGTGGCCATCGACGGCGAGCCGATGAAGCCCCACGAAGTACTCGAGAAGCTCAACAAGCTGGGTGGCGACAATGGTATCGGCCGTCTCGACATCGTCGAGAACCGCTACGTCGGCATGAAGTCCCGCGGCTGCTACGAAACGCCCGGGGGCACCATCATGCTGCGTGCTCACCGCGCCATCGAGTCGCTGACACTCGACCGCGAAGAGGCCCACCTGAAAGACGAGCTGATGCCGAAGTACGCCGAGGTGATCTACAACGGCTACTGGTGGAGCCCCGAGCGCCGCATGCTGCAGGCGGCCATCGACGAGACCCAGAAGAACGTCTCCGGTGTGGTGCGCATGAAGCTCTACAAGGGCAACGCCATCGTCGCCGGTCGCCGCTCCGACGAGTCGCTGTTCGACGAGTCCATCGCCACCTTCGAGGATGACCAGGGCGCCTACGATCAGAAGGACGCCGAAGGCTTCATCAAGCTCAACGCCCTGCGTCTGCGCATCGCTGCCGGCAAGGGTCGTCGTCAGGACTGAGTGGTAACGTCGCGCGACAGGCCAAAGGAGTTCCCATGCTGAAGCAACTGTTCGGAGCGCTGTTCAAGGGGGACGGCAAGTCGTCGTCCCGGGTCGCGCCCGAGGCCGAAGCGGTCGAGTACCGTGGTTACCTGATCATCTCGCAACCCGAGGAGCAGGGCGGTCAGTTCCGCGTCAGCGGTGTCATCCGCAAGCCCATCGAGGGCGGCGAGACCCTGGAGCATCGGTTCGAGCGATCCGACCTGGTGCTGGGGCGCGAAGCCTGTGACGCCCTGATGCGGCAGAAGGCCGAACGCTACATCGATGAAGTCGGCGACGAGATGTTCGAACCGCGCTGATTGCTCACCGCGACAACGGCGCCCTCCGGGGCGCCGTTTGTGTCTGTGGGGCGGTTGTTTCAGGCAGGTCGCCGCCGCACCCGTCAGCCCAATCAATACGCCCCGGCCCATGCCGGGGAGAGCCGCACCTCAGGCCATTGCCTGTCTCAGGGAAAGACCCGGCTCAAGGCATGACTCGTTCCAAGGAGAGTCCCATGATCGTCGTGCACCATCTGGAAAATTCGCGTTCACTGCGTATCGTCTGGCTGCTGGAAGAGCTGGGCGTGGACTACGAGATCCGCCAGTACGCCAGAGATCCGAAGACCATGCTGGCACCCGCCGCACTCAAGCAGGTGCACCCGCTGGGCAAGTCCCCGGTAATCACCGATGAAGACGCAGGTAGCCGCGTGGTGGCTGAGAGCGGCGCCATCATCGACTACCTGCTCAGGCGCTTCGATACCGAGCATCGACTGTGGCCGGAGCCGTCAAGCGCCGACACCACCGACTTCGTGTTCTGGATGCACCACGCCGAGGCCTCGGCCATGCCGCCACTGGTCATGAATCTGGTGTTCAGCCGACTCGGCAAACCGCCGGTGCCGGCGCTGATGCGGCCCCTGGGCCGGCTCTTTGCCGAGGGCGTGCGCAAGCAGTATCTGGGGCCGGAGATCCTCCGTCTGATGGACTTCTGGGAGCACAGCCTGGAAGGGCGAGAATGGTTCGCGGGCGAGCGCTTCAGTGCCGCCGACATACAGATGAGCTTCCCGCTGCTGGCGCTGGAAGGTCGTGGCCAGCTGGGCGACCACCCGCAGCTTGGCGCCTTTGTCGAGCGCTGTCGCCAACGGCCCGGCTATGTCCGCGCCGTCGAACGGGGAGGCGAACTGTCGCTGTAACCTGGTGCGGAAGGACGCTCGCGCATCGTCTGGCAGAAAGGATCCTGTGGGTATGGCCGAAGGACCGTCTGGGAAGGACCTTGTGGGAGAGACCGTCTGGGAAGGACCTTGCATGAGGAGCGTGACAGTAGGGGCGTGCACGAGGGGTATGTTACCAAGCGCCTTGCCTGACAAGGCATTGCGCCTGCTCCGTTGCGCGGCATTCGCTGGAGCGAATATTCATGTCGGCAAGTTATGAGCATGAAAATTATTATTCATTACAAGCATATTGAGTTTGCTGCTCCGAGCGGGATAATGGGCGTCAACACCCACCTAGGAGGTCAAGATCATGCTGAGGTCCCTGACATTTGCCGGTGCCTTGCTGGTGGCAGGCTCCGCCCAGGCGCTTGAGGTCGATCCGCTGGTCAGCCCCGCCTGGCTGAGGGAGCATCTGGACAACGATAATCTGGTGGTGCTGGACATTCGCTCCAGCATCGACAATGGCGGCGATCGCTCGAGCTTCGAAGGCGCCCATATCCCGGGCAGCCTGTACTCGAGCTATACCGAAGACGGCTGGCGCGAGAGCCGTGACGGCGTCACCGGGGTGATGCCGCCGGTGTCGAGTCTACAGCGGCTGATCGGTGGGCTCGGTATCGACAACGACGATACCGTGGTGCTGGTGCCGGCGGGCACGGGTGCCACCGACTTCGGCAGCGCGGCACGGGTCTACTGGACCTTCAAGGTACTCAGCCATGACCAGGTGGCGATACTCGACGGTGGCTTTGCGGGCTGGAAGGAACAGGGGCTGGAGGTCGCCAGTGACCCCGTCGAATATCCCGACCCGGTGCGCTTCGAGGGCGAACTGGACGAGTCGCTGCTGGCCACCACCGAAGAGGTCGAGGCCGCACGGGAGTCCCAGGGACAGCTGGTCGACGCTCGCCCCGAGGATTACTTCAAGGGGGACAATCAGTCGCCGGCGGCGGCGGCCCCTGGCACTATCCCGGGTGCCTTGAACCTGCCTCACCAGAGCCTGCTGGCCAACGATGGCGGCGCCTGGCGTCTCGACACCGCCCAGGTGACCTCGCGGATACAGGCGGCCGAGCTGGACGCCAGCGCCAAGACCGTGGCCTTCTGCAACACCGGCCACTGGGCCGCCACCGACTGGTTCGTGCTCAGCGAAATCGCCGGCTTCGACAATGTGGCCCTGTATGACGGCTCCATGGCCGAGTGGACCCAGGACGAGTCACGCCCGTTGGCGGTGGCCAAGCAGGGACTGGGCAAGGTGCTCGACGCCCTGGGCCTTGGTGACGACTGATCGCCCTGAGGCTCCGGTTGGCGCCTTGTTAAAGCGTCGATTTCGCGCAATTGCTGCGCCTTTGCTACGTTGTCGTTGCCTCGCTTCTGCGTCCGTGCCGGACCTGTTGCTGGGTGGCAGGGTTTGATGCTATCGCCACGCCGCCGACCCCGGGTCGCCGGCGTGGCCCTCTCATCACGAGTAGATCACTACCATGACACAGACTTCCGCTGCGGCCCCCGTCCAGGGCCGCCTTCCTGTCGATCGTTTCGTCGTCGGCGTGGCCCTGGCCGGGATGCTGATCCTCGGCGGGCTGGTGTGGCTCGAGACCGCTCCTTTCCTGGTGGCGCTGTTCGGCGTCGGTATCGCGCTGGGGATGGCGCTCTACCATGGGGCCTTTGGCTTTACCGCCGGCTGGCGCAACCTGGTCACCAAGCGTCGCGGCGCCGGCATGCGTGCCCAGTTGATCCTGTTTGCATTGACGTCTGCGCTGATGATTCCGCTGCTCGGCAGCGGTGAGTCCGGCATGGTGGGGGCGGTGGCGCCCATCGGCACCTCGCTGGTGGTGGGCTCCTTCTTATTCGGCCTGGGCATGCAGTTGGGTGGAGGCTGTGGCTCAGGCACGCTGTTTACCGTCGGCGCCGGCAACCTGCGCATGCTGGTGACACTTGCGTTCTTCATCATCGGTGCGGTGGTCGGTTCGATCCACCTGCCGTGGTGGCTCGACCTGCCGAGCCTGGACCCGATCAGCCTGATCGACAGTGTCGGGGTCATCGGAGCCATCGCGGTACAGTGGGCGGGGCTGGCGCTGGTGATGCTGTGGGTCAATCGCGCAGAACGCCGCGCCCATGGTTCGCTGGAACGTTCCGAGCTGCGCCTGGCACCTGCCGAAGGCGGGGTGCTGCGCACCCTGGTGCAGGGACGCTGGCCCTTCGTCTGGGCGATCCTGGTGCTGGCGATCGGCAACACCCTGACCCTGGCCATCGGCGGGGCGCCCTGGGGCATCACCTTCGCCTTCAATCTTTGGGGCGCCAAGGCGTTGCAGGCCATCGGCGTGGACATGAGTCAGTTCGAGTTCTGGACCTGGGACTACCCGGCCATGGCGCTGGCCGATTCGGTGCTGGTGAACATCACCTCGGTGATGAACTTCGGTCTGCTGCTGGGTGCCATGCTGGCGGCGGGTCTGGCCAATCGCTTCAATGAAGCCAGTCGCAAGCCCATCGAGGGACGTCAGTTCCTGGCGGCGATCATCGGCGGCCTGCTGCTGGGCTACGGTGCCCGCCTGGGCTTCGGCTGCAATATCGGCGCGCTGTTTTCGGGACTGGCCTCGGGCAGCCTGCACGCCTGGGTGTGGTTCGCCTGCGCCTTCGTCGGTTCGCTGGTGGGGATTCGCCTGCGCCCCTGGTTCCGGCTGCCCAACTGATCGACCGACCCACTGATCCATTGTTCAAGGTGATTCCCATGAAAGCCGCCTATCATCGAAGCCGCGTCATCGGTCTGTTGCTGGCGATTCTGGTATTGATCATGGCCGACCACCTGGCCAGTCCCACCTTCGCCTTCAACATGGGCGACGGCCACGCTCGCACCTCGCTGAACCAGCGTGACGCCAGCGCCTGTGCGCCCTGTGGGGCGCCGTGCCCGTCCACTCGCCAATAGGGCTTGCATGAAAAGTGCCTGCGCTCGGTAATACGGCGTTAAAAATCGGGTCAAAATGCTCATTTACGGCTTGTAAACTGCGCTTTCTCACCGATTTTTGCCTTGTCTAACCATCGCTCGCCGACTTTTCGTAGAAAGCCTGGAATTATGCCTGCGCTCGGTGACGTTCTACCGTCCAGGCACTGTTCGTCGGACAGTATTGGCCAACAAAGAGGCGCCCCTGCCATGGCAGGGGCGCCTCTTGTGGTCGTCAGTCTGACGGGGAGGCGATCATTCTCGTGGGTCCTGTTCGCGGCGGGGGATCTTCGGCCCCAGCGGCCCGAGCCACAGCCAGACCTGGAGCACCACCAGGATCGGTAACAGCCAGGTCGGCGCGCCCACCGTCCACACCAGCACCTGGTGGATCATGAAGGCGGTCAGGCCGCCGAGCAGGCCAAGCACCGGGAACATCAGTGGCCGCTCGGAGCCCGGGCGGCCACTTAGCCGGAACAGCGAGCCGGTGAAGGCGCCAAAGCTCACGGCCATGGCCAGCGGAATCCAGAGTTGCTGTAGCACTTCCTGCATCGTTAACCGCTCATGTTGAGACTTGGGCCCACAGGCTAACGCGTCTGGCCGCCGGCTGCGCTTGAACTTTGGCGTAATTCGCCTGGCTTTCGGCTTCCGGCTTCCGGCACGCATCCTTGGTGATGGGCGCTTTCGTCGGTGAGCGCTTTTGTCTGTGGTGCTGGGGGCCAGGACGGGCGAAAACCGTCGCTGGGTGCAGTCGCGGCCCATGCAAGGTCTAGATGTCGGTCTTGTCCTTGAACTCGCACAGATCCTCGATGACACAGCTGCCGCAACGTGGCTTGCGTGCCACGCAGGTATAGCGACCATGGAGGATCAACCAGTGGTGGGCGTCCTGGCGAAATTCGCGGGGGACGTGGCGCACCAGCCGTTCCTCGACCTCCACCACGTTCTTGCCCTTGGCGATGCCGGTGCGGTTGGAGACCCGGAAGATGTGGGTGTCCACGGCGATGGTGGGCTGGCCGAAGGCGGTGTTGAGGATCACGTTGGCGGTCTTGCGTCCGACCCCGGGCAGGGCCTCCAGCGCCGGACGGGTGGCCGGTACCTCGCCATCATGGCGCTCGATCAGCAGATGGCAGGTCTTCATCAGGTTTTCGGCCTTGGTGTTGAAAAGGCCGATGGTCTTGATGTGTTCCTTGAGCGCGTCGATCCCGATATCGATGATCGCCTGGGGTGTGTTGGCCACCGGGAACAGGCGAGCGGTGGCCTTGTTGACGCCGACGTCGGTGGCCTGCGCCGACAGCAGTACCGCGGCCAGCAGTTCAAACGGTGTGCTCCAGTTGAGCTCGGTGGTCGGCTCGGGATTGTGGGCCCGCAGGCGGGTAAAGATCTCGTGGCGTTTGGCAGCGTTCATGCTCGTCTCTTTGGTTGGCAAGCCAGGGGCTGAATCGACAGCGGGCCAGGCCGGGCGGATCTTCAGCGCACGACTCCGGTAACCCGCACCCGGCGTTCGTCCCTGGGCGTCCGGGTCGGCGCCGGGCGGCGGCGCTTCACGGCGTCGTCGATGGCGTTCTTCGCGGCGATCAGCAGCCCGGTGACCAGAAAGGCGCCTGGCGGCAGCACCAGAAACAGCATGCCGCCATCACCCGGCAGGTGCAGTGTCCAATCACCGGCTGCATCGCCCAGCAGCAGGTCCATGCCGGCGAACAGGGTGCCTTGCCCCAGCAGTTCGCGGATACCCCCGATCAACACCAGCATCAGAGAGAAGCCGAGGCCGTTCATCAGGGCGTCGAACAGGGCCGGCTTGAGCGGTTGGCGGGAGGCAAAGGCCTCGACCCGAGCCAGGATGGCGCAATTGGTGACGATCAGCGGCAGGAAGATACCGAGCACCTGGTAGAGCTCGTAGGCCAGCGCCGCCATGGCCAGTTCGACGCAGGTCACGAAGGCAGCGATGATCAACACGAAGGCGGGCAGGCGTACCTCAGGGCGTACCTGGTGGCGCAGCGCCGAGGCCGAGGCGCTGGCGCCGAGCATCACCCCCAGGGTGGCGATCCCGAGCCCCAGGCCATTGACCACACTGCCGGTGACGGCCAGCAGCGGACACAGGCCGAGCAACTGGACCAGGGCGGGATTGTTGCTCCACAGCCCCTTGATGGCGATGTCACGAGCGTCGCTGCGGGTCATGGACTGGGCTCCTGGTTACTGGCGTCTGGCGTATCACGCGGCGACCCTGCAGTCAGCACCGCTTCGTTCACTGCCTGGATGACGGCGCGAGAGGTGATGGTGGCACCGGTCAGGGCCTCGATGGCGCCCTGCGGGGCCAGGTCCAGCTGGTGGCGAGCGAGGCCTTCGAACTGATCGATCCAGGGACCCTTGCGGCGCTCGATGGCGTCGCCGAGACCCGGCGTCTCGCGGTGATCGACGACGCGCACTGCCGTGACACGCCGCTGCGGTGTCAGTGCTACCAGCACCTCGACGGGGCCTGCGTAGCCGAGCGCTGACGAGGGTTGCAGGGTGGCGAGCAGCGTGCCGCTTTCGTCCAGCGCCTGCCAGCCTTGGTCACCGGCCGGCGCCGGCACCAGCCTGGCGGTGCCCTGAGGCGCCAGGCTTTGCAGCAGGGCGTCCTGGTGGGCCTGGCGATTGGCCTCGATACGCCCCTCGCTGAGTGCCTGGGTCAGGCTGACCGCACCCAGGGTTACCAGGGCGAACAGGGCAAGTTTCACGGCCAGTGTTCGCGGAGCCGACGTGTTGCTATCAGGGCTATTCATCAGCGCAGTTTATCAGTGCTTTCCAAGTGAGGCGGTCGTCCATCAGCGTTCTTGACCAGGGCGGTGTCGCTGGCTAGCCGTCATCGTTGTGCCTCCGGGTGGCTCGAGCATTCGATGACCGGTCGGGCACCAGCTGGTCGAGCAGGGGGGCGGCCAGGTTCATCAGCAGCACGGCGAAGGCCACGGCGTCAGGGTAGCCGCCGTAGGCACGGATGATCATCGTCAGGGCGCCGATGCCGGCACCATAAGCCAGGCGTGCACGACGACCGCTGGCGGCACTGACCGGGTCGGTGACGATAAAGAAGGCGCCGAACATGGCCGCGCCCCCGAGCAGGTGGAAGCCGACTCCGCCGCTGGCCGACAGTTGATCGAACAGCCAGGCGAGCAAGGCCATGGAGGCGAGCATGGACAGCGGCAGGCGCCAGTCGATCAGCCGGCGGTAGAGCAGGTAAAGACCTCCGGCCAGCCAGGCCAGGGCGACGTTGCGCCAGGCCTCCAGCGCCGCTGGTGCCACTAGCTCGGCTGCGGCGCGATGGCGGTAGGCGTCCAGCGGTGTGGCACCGCTCAGCGCATCCAGTGCGGCTGGCGGGTGCTGTCCCAGCCAGCGTGCCAGCCAGGTCGAGGGCTCGACGGCGTCGGGGCCGAATAGCCCCGAGGGTGCGGGCCACAGGCTCATCTGGGTGGGGAAGGACACCAGCAGCAGGGCGTAGCCCACCATGGCGGGGTTGAACAGGTTTTGGCCGAGCCCGCCGTAAAGGTGCTTGGCCACCGCCACGGCGGCAAGCGAGCCGATCAGGATCAGCCACAGGCTGGTGCCCGCCGGCAGCGCCGCACCCAGCAGTACCCCGGTCAACAGGGCGCTGCCATCAGCGATGGTCGGCGAGACGGGCCGCCGACGCGCCACCAGCATCATCGCCTCGATCAGCACACAGCAGGCCGCTGCGGTGATGACGTTGGTGACGACGCCAAGGCCGAAGAACCAGCTCTGGGTGATGAGTCCGGGCAGGCAGGCCAGCGTCACCCGACGCATCAAGGTAGCGCTGTCGTGTCCACGGCGAGCGCTGTCTGCGCTGGTGTGGCGGTGAAGGTGGCTCATGGCCGGGTTTCCTCCTGACGGGCGGCCTTGAGTCGTGCATCGGCGGCGGCGAGGTGCTGTCTGGCGGTATCCAGCTGAGTCTCGAGGTCGGCGAGGACATCCGCCGATTGCTGCTGCTGGGCGGCGCGCTCCAGCGCCTTCTCAGCCTTGCGTGCCGCGGCCTTGGCGGCTGCCTGGGCGATGCGCAGGCCACGCACGTCCGGGGCGCTGGCAGCGCCTTTTGCACCGGCTGAGCTATCCTCGGCGCTGCTTGCGTCACGCTCCTGGCCGCGCCGGGTGGCGGCCTGACGACGGGCCTGGCGACGTGCTTCACGCTCGGCCGCCTCGCGCTGCTCGCGGGCCTGGCGTGCCTCGAAGCGGTGGCGGGCCTGGTCGGCCCGGGCGCTCTCGGTGCGCGCGGTGCGCAGGCGCTGCTTGGCCTCGCCGAAGCCGTTGGCCAGCGGCAGATGGCTGGGGCAGACGTAGTCGCAGGCGCCGCACTCGATGCAGTCGAACAGGCCGTTTGCCTCGGCCTTGTGGTCTTCGCCTGCCTGGGCGTGCCACCACAGCTGCTGAGGGGCAAGGCCCGCCGGGCAGGCCGGCTGGCAGTCGCCGCAACGGATGCAGGGGCGTGCGGGGGGCGGCGTCGGCAGTTCTGCCGCGTCAGCGGCGATCAGGCCGTTGGTGGTCTGGGTGATGGGTTGGTCAAGCGATTCGATCGCCTGGCCCATCATCGGCCCGCCTTCGATCACCCGAGACAATCTGGCGCGATCGAGGCCGGCGTCCTGCAGCAGGTAGTCGATGGCGGTGCCCAGGCGCGCGGTGACATTGCCGGGGCGTGCCAGTGCTCGGCCCGCCAGGGTCAGGGTGCGCTCGATCATCGGCTTGCCGAGCGCCACCGCGTCGTGGATGGCCGCCAGGGTCCCGGGATTGTGACACAGCACGCCGGCGTCCACCGGCAGCTGGTCCGAGGTGAGACGGCGGCCCAGCAGGCGCTCGATCAGCTGGCGCTCGCCGCCGCTGGGGTAGCGGGTGGGGATCACCTCGAGTCGTGCCGGACAGGGCAACTCGTTTAGCCGGGCCCGCACGGCGCTGGCCGCCTCGGGCTTGTCGTCTTCGATGCCGATGACAATAGAGGCGGCCCCGGTGGCATGGGCCACCATTGCTGCACCGAGCAGCACCCGGTCGGTGTGCTGGCGCAGTGTCTGGTCATCGGCGCTCAGGTAGGGTTCGCACTCGGCGGCGTTGACCACCAGGGTATCGATGCCCGCCTGGCGTGCCGCGCGGACCTTGAGATGCGCCGGAAATCCGCCGCCGCCCATGCCGGCGATGCCGGCGTCGGCAATCCGTTGGATGATCTCGTCGGGGGCCGCGCCTTGCCAGTCGAGCGGCGGCAGCCAGTGGTGCTGTGAAGCGCCGTCGGCCTCGATCACCACGGCGGGCGGGTGTTGTCCGCCGGCGTCCGCCTCGTCGTGCATGAACAGCGCGCTGACGTGGCCCGAGATGCTGGCGTGCACCGGCAGCGCAAGGTGGCCGACGGCGCGTGCCACTGGCTCGCCGGCACGCACGTACTGGCCTGGCTTGACGATGGGCTGGACCTCTCGCCAGGGCTGGTCGCGGCCATCTTCCAGCAACAATGTCACCCTGGCCGGTAGCGGCGGCGTGCGTATGCCCAGGTCACGGGTCTGCGACTTGCGGGTAGGAGGCAGCACGCCGCCAGCGGGCCGGGTACCCGTCGCCAGTGATCGCCAGAGCCGCTCAAGTACTGCCATGAAGCGTCTCCGTGGTACGGTCGCTGGCGATGATGCCGGCGGTCCAGCGGGGTTGTGGCTCTCTTGGCAGCATGTCGATGCAGTCCACCGGACAGGGAGCGATACACAGATCACAGCCGGTGCATTCGTGTGCGATGACCGTGTGCATCATCTTCGAGGCACCGAGGATGGCGTCCACCGGGCAGGCCTGGATGCACTTGGTGCAGCCGATGCATTCATCTTCCCGAATAAAGGCCACCCGGGGGGTATCGTCGGCGTCGCCGTCGAGCGGCAGAGGTTCCCGACCAAGCAGTTCGGCCAACTCAAGAATGGTTGCCTCGCCGCCCGGTGGACAGCGGTTGATGGCCTCTCCCTGCTCGACGGCTTCGGCGTAGGGCCGACAGCCGGGATAGCCACACTGGCCACATTGGGTCTGGGGCAAAAGGGCGTCGATCTGCTCCACCAGGCCATCCTCGCCGTCCTTGAAGCGACGGTTCAGCCAGCCCAGCAGTCCGCCGCAGACGCCGATCAGCGCGACCATCAGGACCACGCCGACAAGACTCGTCAGGCTCATGGGGAGCCCCCGGTGGCAAGTCCGGTGAAGCCCATGAAGGCCAGCGACATCAGGCTGGCGGTGATCATGGCGATGGCTGCACCGCGAAACGGGCGGGGTACATCGGCGCCCGCCAGGCGTTCGCGCATGGCCGCCAGCAGGATCAACACCAGCGAGAAGCCCAGAGCGGCGCTGAATCCGTACAGCAGCGCATCGAAGAAGCCGCCGTCGCGACCCAGGCTCAGCAGCGCCACGCCCAGCACCGCGCAGTTGGTGGTAATCAGCGGCAGGAAGATGCCGAGCACCCGATGCAGCAGGGGGCTCAGGTGGCGGACCATGACCTCGGTGGCCTGGACTACCACGGCGATCACCACGATAAAGGCGATGGTGCGCAGGTACTCAAGATCCAGCGGCACCAGCAGATAACGGTGCAGCAGGTGACTGGCCGCCGATGACAGGGTCAGTACGAAGGTGGTGGCAAGGGACATGCCCAGCGCCGATTCCAGCTTCGAGGACACCCCCAGGAAAGGGCATAACCCGAGAAACTGCACCAGCACGAAGTTGTTGACCAGGGCGGTACTGACGAGGACGAGAAGAACGTCGGTCATGGAATGCACGAGGTAACGGCCGGCGGGCAGGGTCCCGCCGGCGCATGGGCTTGATGGAACCCCTTAGCTGACCCGCTGGCCGGGTTCTGCGCCACTGTGGGGTTCGAGCAGATAGATGCCGTCGTCGTTGCCAGCCGCCAGCACCATGCCTTCGGAAACACCAAAGCGCATCTTGCGCGGTGCCAGGTTGGCCACCATGACGGTCAGCTTGCCTTCGAGAGCCTCCGGCGAATAGGCGCGACGGATGCCGGCGAAGACCTGGCGGCTTTCGCCGCCGAGATCCAGCGACAGCTTGAGCAGCTTGTCGGCCCCTTCGACGTATTCCGCCTTGGCGATTCGGGCGATACGCAGGTCCACCTTGGCGAAGTCGTCGAAGCTGATCTCGTCGGCGATCGGCGTCTCGGCCAGCGGTCCCTTGGGCGTTTCCTTGAGCTTCTGTTCTTCCACCAGATCCTCCTTCGATGCTTCGATCATGGCATCGATACGATCGTTCTCGACCCGGGTCATCAGCGGCTTGAACTTGTTGACGGGGTGATCGCCCAGCCAGGTCTCGCGGCTGTTCCAGTCGAGGGTGTCGAGATTCATGAACAGTCTGGCCTGTTCGGCCATGGCCGGTACGACCGGGGCCAGGTAGACCATCAGCTGACGGAACAGGTTGATTCCCATGGAGCAGATGTCGAGCACTTCCTGCTCGCGGCCTGCCTCCTTGGCCAGCACCCAGGGGGCCTGGTCGGCGATGTAGCTGTTGGCCTCGTCGGCCAGTTCCATCACCTTGCGCATGGCGCGGCCGAACTCCCGCTGTTCATAGTAGTCGGCGATCTCGTCACCGGCGGCGATGAAGCGTGCCAGCATGTCCGGCTCGGCGCAGTGAGTCGACAGCTGCCCACCTCCGAGCTTCTTGACGAAACCAGCGCAGCGGCTGGCGATGTTGACCACCTTGCCCACCAGGTCGGCATTGACCCTGAGCGCGAAGTCCTCGAGGTTCAGGTCGAGGTCATCGACACGGGAGGTGAGCTTGGCGGCGAAGTAGTAGCGCAGGTACTCGGGATTGAGATGCTCGGCGTAGGTCGCGGCCTTGATGAAGGTGCCGCGTGACTTGGACATCTTGGCGCCGTTGACCGTGACGAAGCCGTGGCAGTTGACTGCGGTGGGGGTGCGCATCTCGGCCCCGTGCAGCATCGCCGGCCAGAACAGGGCGTGGAAGTAGACGATGTCCTTGCCGATGAAATGGTAGACCTCGGCCTTTGAGTCGCGCTCCCAGTAGCTGTCGAAGTCCAGCCCCTCACGCTCGCACAGGTTCTTGAAGCTCGCCAGGTAGCCGATCGGAGCGTCCAGCCAGACATAGAAGTACTTGCCCGGCGCGTCAGGAATCTCGAAGCCGAAGTAGGGCGCGTCGCGGCTGATGTCCCACTCGTTGAATCCGGACTCGAACCATTCCATCAGCTTGTTGCGGATCTGCGGCTGGACATGGTCGTCCTTGATCCAGGCACTGAGGAAGTCGGCGAAGTCAGGCAGCTTGAAGAAGTAGTGGGTGGAGCTGCGGACTTCCGGGGTGGCGCCGGAAATAGCCGATACCGGATCGATCAACTCGGCAGGGGTATAGGTGGCGCCGCAGGCCTCGCAGTTGTCGCCGTACTGATCCGCGGTGTGGCACTTGGGACAGGTGCCCTTGATGAAACGATCGGCCAGGAACAGACCCTTGACCGGATCGTACATCTGCTCGATGTCACGGGTGGCGATGTGCCCCTTGTCGCGCAGGCGCTTATAGATAAGCTCGCTGAAGTGGCGGTTTTCCTCGGAGTGGGTCGAGTGGTAGTTGTCGAAGGCCACGCCGAAACGGGCGAAGTCCTGCTGGTGTTCGCGGGATACGCGGTCGATCAGCGCCTCGGAGGTGATGCCCTCCTGCTCGGCACGCAGCATGATCGCGGTGCCGTGGGCGTCATCGGCGCAGACGTAGTGGCACTGGTGGCCGCGACTCTTCTGGAACCGCACCCAGATATCCGTCTGGATGTACTCCAGCAGGTGGCCCAGGTGAATGGCGCCGTTGGCGTAGGGCAAGGCGCTGGTGACCAGAATCTGGCGCTTGTCGGGTGCGGTGATGGACATGGTGTGACGTGATATCCCGTTGAAAATCAGGCGACGATTGTAGCTAGGATCGAGGTCGTGTGCATCCGCTATCGTGCTTGGGCGCAGCCATGAAAAAGCCGTTGCGCAGACGGTGCATTGTCAGGAGGACGCCACCAGCAGGCCGACATGCTCAAGGCCTCGGTCCTTGAGGTGCAGCGCCTGGAGGCGGCTCATGACACCCTGGTCACAGTAGAGGAGATAGCGGGTGTCGGGATCAAGCGCATCGCTGCGGGTCGCCAGTTCATAGAAGGGAATATGATCGACGGGGCAGGCGAGTGGCCCAAGCGGACGGCGCTCGACGTCGTCCGGGGGCCGCACATCGATGACCCGGGTCGCCGTTCGGGCGAAGTCGTGGAGGCCTCCAAAGGAGACTTTTGCCAGAGGCTCCTGGGAGGGTGCGCTGACGCCTTTGGATACTGGCGCATCGACAGGCTGGCGAGTGGCGCTGGCCAGGGCGCGATCCAGCAGGTCGGCCGGTAGCCTGGCCTCTGCCGCCTGAAGTTCCTTCAGCGGCGCCTTGACCCTGGGGCGGCTGGACATCCCGCCGCAGTACTCGGGCATTCGGCTCGACGCCTCAGCGGTAGCGATCCGGTGGGCCTCATCGATGATGGTCTGCTTGTCATCGGTCAGCAGCGGTCGCAACACCGGCAGGTGGCTGGCGCGGTCGATCAGGCCGAGATTGGTCAGTGTCTGGCTCGATACCTGGGCGATCGCCTCTCCTGTCACCAGGGCGGGGATGCGCGCGCGTTGCGCGACTCTTGCGGCGGCCTCGATCATCAAGCGCTTGAGCACCAGCGACACCAGGCCATCAGGTACCTCGCGACGCAGTGTCTCGACCACTTCCTCGAAGGGAACGGTGATGAAGTTGGCCTTGTGGGAGGCGCTGTATCGTTGCCACAGGTCTCGGGTCAGCGCCTTGACCGCGCTTTCCTGTTCCTGTCCGCCAAAACGAAAGAGGACAAAGTGACACTTGATGCCGCGCCTGAGCATCCGATAGGCCGCCACCGGGGAGTCATAACCCCCTGACATCAGTACCAGTGCCTCTCCCTGGGTGCCTAGTGGAAAGCCACCGAGGCCCGGCCCAAGGTCGACTTCCTCGATCAAGGTGTCGCCATCGATCCGCAGTGGCATCACTACCTCCGGGGTGCTCAGGTCGACCCTGGCATCAGCAGCATGGGCGAGCAGCGCTGCGCCCAGCGCACGCTCTACCTCCACCGAACCGAAGTCGTGATGTCCCTTGCGCTTGACCTTGACCTTGAAGCGCTTGCCTTCGAGCTCCGATGCTCGTTCGCGTGCCAGTTGTTCGATGGTGTTCCGCCAGTCCCCAAGCGGCCTGTTACGTGTCCTGGCCACGCGCTGAACGCCCGGTATCCGGGTCATGCTTGCTTCCAGTGCCAGACGATCCCCGCGAGAAAGCTCCCGCGGAAGTCTTACGACAAGATGGTCCCATTGGGCAACGACCTTGGTCTTGGGCTCCTGGCGCCTGAGTGCATTGCGCAGATTGGTGGCCAGGCAGCGACCCATGTGGCGTCTCACCGAGGCGGACTTGGTGGCGATGTCGGCAGAAAGGGAAAGACGATATTCCATGGTGTGAACGCCGAAACTACGATGTAAGAATAGTAACCTTGATCCAGATCAAGTTTGATGGAGATCTTCGAGATTCCGCCGACGGCAGGGGGGCGATCGGCGGGGGGCAGGAAAAAAAGAGGAAAAAATGCGTCAGTACAGCGCTTTTTCTTCCTGTACGACCTCTTTGAGAAGCTCCAGGAAGAGCCGGTCGGCTTCGGAGTGCTCCTCGGCGCTGTCAGGGATATGAATGCTGGTGGTGTCCGAGATTTCGTTGGCAATGTCGGCCATGACGCCACTATCGCTGCCACTCTCCAGGTGCCGGCGGGCGATCTCTAGAGAGGTCTCCAGGACCTTGGGGTCCTGCAGCAACTTTTTGATAAAGCCGGTCAATTCATTGATGACACGGGTTTTTTGAATTTCGGATGAGGCCATCGGTGACTCCTTGGCTAGGCGCTTGATCCAAGGGATTACGATAGCATGTTTGTGGACTGCTACGGGACAGGTTTGCTGTAGGGCGATGTTGTGGATTCTGTCAAGTGGTGCCTTGCCTGACCATGATGACATTGAATGACGAGATGTTACCGAATGTGTTCGAATGTGAGAGGATTGTAGTTGTAACAGTAGTTGTGGCTGGATGGGATGTTAGCAGCGTTGGGGAAGCGCTCGACAATCGGCGCTACAGGGAAACTGCTCGCCCATCCCGGGGATGATGAGAATGGTAGCGCCGAAGCAGCACGGCTGGTCCTGCAGAATCCGGGGTTGTTGGGCTAGTTCGTTGGTACTAGATTCAACTGTACTGGCTGCGGCCATTGATAATTAAGGGAACACGAATGAAAACGATCCGCCGAGAACCTCGCTCTTCCATGGTGCGGCCGCTGGTCAGTGCCATCGCATTGGCCTCTACGTCAATGCTGATGGGGTCAGGAGTCATGGCCCAGGACGCGCAGACATTGCCGCCTGGCACGACATCGCCCGGTGCGGCGACCCTGCGTGACGTCGTGGAGCAGACCATCAATACCAATCCTGAGGTGCTGGCCGCCTGGAATGGTTTCCAGGCGGCGGGCCACGATGAGCGGGTGGCCTTTGGGGGCTATCTGCCTCAGATTGACGTCAACGCAGGCGTCGGCCTCGAGGATCGTCAGAACGATCAACAGGGCAGCTACGACACCGACTATGTCGAGGTGACGCTGAACCAGATGATCTATGACGGCTTCGCCACCGCCAGCGAGGTCGAGCGTCTGAGCCGGGCAGAACTGGTACGCTACTACGAGCTGCTGGGGGCGAGTCAGGACGCGGCGTTGGACGCAACTAATGCCTATCTTGATGTTCAGCGTTACCGCCGCCTGGTGGGCCTGGCCCAGGACAACTATCAGAAGCACCTGGAGGTCTACCAGCAGATCGAGGCCCGTGCGCTGTCCGGCGCCGGTCGTCGCGTCGACCTCGAGCAGATCAGCGGTCGTCTGGCACTGGCCGAATCGAATCTGATCACCGAAGCCTCCAACCTGCACGATGTGTCTGCGCGATTCCAGCGTCTGGTGGGCGAATTGCCGCCGGAAGCGTTGGCGCCGGCGCCGACCTTTGCCGAGCAGCTACCCGCTGACGTCGCCCAGGCGTTGCAGCTAGCCTACGAGGGTAACCCGGACTTCCATGCCGCCATCGAGAACATCGAGGCCGCCCGCGCCGAGCGTGAAGGCACCAAGTCGCCCTTCCATCCCAGGCTTGACCTGGTGGGCCGCAGTGGTACCTACAAGGGCAGTGACACCGACGGCGACTTCATTTCCGACAATGATCATGAAGACCGTCACAGCATCGAACTGGTGGGTAGCCTCAATCTGTATCGCGGCGGCAGCGACCTGGCGTCGTTCCGCGCCGCCAGTGATCGCGTCGAGCAGGCGGTCAATCTGCGTGACAAGGCATGCGTCGACATTCGTCAGACCACCACCATCGCCTACAACGACACCCGTCGTCTGCGCGACCAGTTGGAATACCTGAACGAGCACCGTCAGACGACCGATCGCGTACGCGGAGCCTACAAGCAGCAGTTCGATATCGGTCAGCGTTCGCTGCTCGACCTGCTGGACATCGAGAATGAGTACTTCGAGGCGAGTCGTGCCTATGTGAACGCGCAGTATGACGTTGCTCTGGCAGATGCGCGCACCCTGCGTGCCACCGGTAGCCTGCTGGAGGTGCTGGAGGTACGCAAGGATGGACTGCCGAGCCTCGCCGAGCTGGACAGCAACGGTGTGTCGATCACGCCGGATATCGTCTGTCCGGCGGTAGGTCCGCGGTCCTACAGCATCGAGGAGCTCACCGGCTCCACACGGGCTCCGGACGTCGTCATGCCTGCGGACGCTCTGTTCGAGATCAACAGCTACGTGCTGAGCGCGAGCGCCAAGCAGGAACTGAGTGCGTTGGCCGACCGTATCCGTGGCCGTAACGACCTGGTCCGGGTATTCATCGCTGGCCATGCGGACATCTCGGGTACCGATGCCATCAATGATCCACTGTCGCGTAATCGAGCGGCAGCGGTGGGCCAGTACCTGGTCAGCCAGGGCGTCAGTGCTTCGCTGATTGAAACCCGGGGCTATGGCTCGCATCGGCCTGTTCAGTCCAACGACACCGTCGAAGGTCGTCGCCAGAACCGTCGAGTGGAGATCACACTTGAACGCAGTGGCGAGAATCTGGACATGGGGGCATTGCCTGGTTCCGCCGGTGATGACAGTGTGTCCCTTGCCTGGGCGCGAGGGGAACACGGTCGCGGCCTGGAGGGCTAGAAGCTCAGTGGATGATCGCGTCCTCGCTTATCGGGGACGCCATTTCCCGGAATATGGATGCAACTGCCACGTTCTGGTCCTTGCATTGCCGCAAAGGAAGCCGTGACGACAGCAGGGATGATAGGCCGGGTCGCACGGAAAGGGCGTTCTGGTACAGCCATCGGCCGACAGAGAGGTTTACGTGGACGATTCACGAGTTGCGGATGAAGCAGAATTTACAACACCTGAAGCGCAGGAGCAGGACGAAGACAGAGGCCCAGTCAAGGATGAGTTGCTGGAAGTGCTGCTGTCGATTGCTCACTATCACGAGCATGATGTCAGTGCGGATTCCCTGACAGCCGGGCTGCCGTTGGAAGATGGTGCACTGACGCCAGGGATATTTCCCCGGGCGTCGGAACGTGCCGGGCTGACGGCGCGACTCGTCAAGAGTCGCCTCGTTCAGTTGAATCCTGCGCTATTCCCTGTCGTGCTGTTGCTGGAGCCGGGGCGCGCCTGCGCATTGCTCGATATCGATGTCAAGGCGCGTACCGCTCAGGTGATTTACCCCGAATTGGGGCAGGCGTCGGTAGAAATCTCGCTGGACGAGCTTCACGAACGTTACAGCGGGACGGCGATCTATACGCGGCCGCGGTTCCGTTTCGACGCCCGGTCGAAGGATGTCAACGAGAAACGTTCTGGGCATTGGTTCTGGAGCGTGATCAAGGAAAACAGACGCCTTTACCGTGACGTGATACTGGGCTCCGTCGCCATCAACATCTTCGCGCTGGCGATGCCCCTGTTCGTTCTCAATGTCTATGACCGCGTGGTGCCCAATCACGCCACCGAGACACTGTGGGTGTTGTCCATCGGTGCATTGATCGTACTGGCATTCGACTTGACGCTCAGGTTGATGCGTTCGAGCTTTGTCGATCTTGCGGCCAGTCGAGCTGACGTCAAGCTCTCGTCGCGTATCATGTCTCGCGTCATGGGGATGCGGATGGAGGCCAAGCCTGCCTCGACCGGTTCCTTTGTCTCGATGCTGCAATCCTTCGAGTCGGTTCGGAGCTTTATCGGCTCCGCCACCGTGATCGCCATGGTGGACCTGCCGTTCGTTCTGATGTTCATCGCCATCATTGGCCTGATAGGACCTGCACTGGTCATTCCTATCGTGGTTGGCGTGCTGTTTATCTTGCTCTACGCCCTCGGTGCCCAGGGAAAGCTGCACGACTTGTCGGAAACGACCTTGAAGGTAGGGGCGCAACGTAACGCCACTCTGGTGGAATCGGTCTCCCAGCTCGAGACGGTCAAGACGCTGCGGGGCGAGAGCCGAGTTCAGGGGCAATGGGAGCAGGCCAGTGCCTTCCTTTCGCGTACCGGCGCTCAGCTGAAGTTTCTCGGAACCTCGGTCACCAGTATCGCCCAGTGGACCCAGAATACCGTCGGTATCTGCGTCATCCTTATCGGCGTCTATCTGATCATCGACGGCAATCTCTCCCAGGGCGGGCTGATCGCTGCCTATATGCTGTCGTCTCGTGCGCTGGCACCGGTCAGTCAGGCCGCCGCACTGCTGGCTCAGTATCATCAATCGGCCACGGCCCTGGAGTCGTTGGATAGAGTGATGGAAATGCCGGTGGAACGTGAGGAAAAGAGCTACATCGATCGTCCCGCCGTCAAGGGGCTGGTGAAGTTCGACAAGGTTACCTTCCGCTACCCCCAGGCCGAGAATGACAGCCTTCGCGACGTCTCTCTGTCGATAGCACCAGGCCAGAAGGTGGCGCTGCTGGGGCGAGTTGGCTGTGGCAAGACCACGTTGCAGAAGTTGTTGCTCGGTCTGTACCAGCCGACGTCGGGAGCGGTGCTGATCGACGATGTGGACATTCGTCAGTTCGACCCTCTGCAGTTGAGGCGACATATCGGCTATGTGCCTCAGGACGTTCGCCTGTTTTACGGCTCACTGAAGGACAACATCATCGCCGGTGCCGGCAGCGAAGGGGTGGATGACGATCTGCTGCTCAAGGCCATCCGTATCAGTGGGCTCGATGGACTCGTCAGCACACACCCTCAGGGCGTCGAGCTGCAGGTAGGCGAAGGCGGACAGATGCTTTCGGGTGGTCAGAAGCAGGCGGTAGCGATCGCGCGAGCCATCGTGCACGACCCGGCGATCTTGTTGCTGGATGAGCCGACCAGCGCCATGGACCACGCCAGCGAGGAGGCCTTCAAGCGCAACCTCAAGGATTACGCTGGGGGCAAGACGATGGTGGTGGTGACGCACCGCACGTCACTGCTGTCGCTGGTGGATCGTATCGTGGTCATCGACTCTGGCAAGGTGGTCGCAGATGGTGAGCGTGACAGCGTCATGGATGCGCTGCGCAAAGGCCAGATCGGGAGGGCCAGCTGATGTCCAGCAAGAGTGCCGAACAGAAGGGATTCGAAGGCGTCGGTCGCGTATCACGCAAAGGTGGCAAAGTCTTTCGCCCCTTTATCGACCGGTTGTTTGCGCGTCGCGTCAGCGCATCCCATCTCAACAGAGATTGGGCGAGCGACGCAGACTGGGCGCGAATGCAGCAGGATCCTCTGCGCGCCAGGCTGATGCTGTACATGGTTGTCGTAGCGATCATCTGCGTGATCGTCTGGGCCTGCTTTGCGCCGATCGATGAGGTGACACGCGGTAGCGGCAGGGTCATACCCTCCAGCCAGCTTCAGCGGGTGCAAAGCTTCGATGGAGGCGTGGTTCAGGAGATTCGCGTCAGCGAAGGTGATTTTGTTTCCACCGGCGATCTGCTGATGCGCATCGACCCGACGCGTTTTCTCTCGAACTTCAACGAGAACCGGGCGAAGGCGGAAACCCTGCAAGCCAAGGCCGAGCGACTGAGGGCGCTGGCTACCGGGTCGGACTTCTCTCCGTCGGAGGCATTGATCGAGCAGGCGCCCAATATCGTCTCCCGTGAGCGCGAGCTATACCACAGTAGTCTGGAAACGCTGGATGAGCAGAAGCAGATACTGCAGGAGCGACTGGCACAGCGCCGGGCGGAGCTCAACGAGGCGACTGCGCGTCGCAACGCAGCCAGTCGCGAGCTGAATCTTGCCAGTCAGGAACTCAACATGACGCGCCCTCTGCTGTCCAGCGGGGCGGTCTCAGAGGTTGAAGTGCTGCGCTTGCAGCGTGAGGTCTCCAGGGCGAGTGGTGAGCGCAATCAAGCGACGGCTCAGGTGTCGCGGCTGGAGTCGGCGATTCAGGAGGCGCTGGGTGAGCTTCGTGAGGTCGATGCGAAGGCGCGCAATGAGTGGCGTCAGGAGCTGTCGGCGACCCTGGGTGAACTGTCGGCCCTGGACGAGTCCAGCGAGGGGCTTCAGGACAGGGTGCGTCTCTCCGAGATACGCTCGCCGGTCGATGGTGTCGTTCAGCGTCTGGCGATCAATACGATCGGCGGGGTGGCTCAGCCCGGTCAGGAGGTGGTGGATATCGTCCCGACAGACGACGCCCTGGTGGTCGAGGCCAAGATCGCGCCGCAGGACATCGCGTTTCTACGCCCGGGCCTGCCTGCGACCATCAAGTTGACGGCCTATGACTTCTCCATCTATGGCGGGTTGGATGCCCAGCTGGAGCACATCAGCGCCGACACTACTACCGATGAAGAGGGAAACACCTACTATCGGGTTCGAGTGCGAACCGAAGACAGCGCTGAAGCCGAAGCGGTGGATGTCATCCCGGGCATGACCGCTCAGGTGGATATCCTGACCGGCAAGCGAACGGTGATGCAGTTCCTGCTGAAGCCGGTACTGCGCGCCTGGGGTAACGCGATGGGAGAGCGGTGATGACTCGATACCTGGTCTACCAAGGAAGTAGCGAGGTACCGCGCTGGAATGATGCCTTCAGTGAACTGGAAGTGGTCGCTCCTCACAGTGTCATCGACCATGCCGTCAAGGGCGATCTCGCCTGGGTAGTGGTTGAAGGCGGCGACTGGACGGGACTGTGCACGCGTTTGGCCAGCAAGGGAGTGCTGGTGTCGGTGCTGTCCTTCAACCCGCATTCCGCAGAAGCGTATGAAGCCTTCACCGCTGGCGCCAGGGGCTATGTCCACGCGCTTTCTACCCCCGAAGTGCTGCGTCAGGTCGATGTCGTGGTGAGGCACCGGGGCATCTGGCTTTGGCCCGAGTTGATGGACAGCCTGGTGGGCGGTGTCTTCAAGGCCATGGGTGGGGCGCCTGCCGTGCACCACGACTTGCTGGAAGGTTTGACCGAGCGCGAGAAGGATGTTGCGCTGGCTGTGGCGGAGGGCCAAAGCAACAAGCTGGTGGCGCGAGAGCTCGGTATTACCGAGCGAACCGTCAAGGCCCACCTCGGGGCAGTCTTCCGCAAGTTGGGGGTCAAGGATCGGATGCAGTTGATCCTGCGCCTCTCCAGGGATCGTTGACGGCGAAAGAAGTGGTCATTACCGCGCGACAGTTTAAAGGGGGCTTTTTGCCCCCTTTTTCTGTGGTAGAACGGTTGATCTGATGTCGTCAAGTGCTGGCGTCTCGGCCTCTGCACCTTACTCCGGAAATAGAGCCCTGGAATAGTGCCGTTACTTTTCGGTCTGGGAAAGTCGTTGGTTGAAGTAAGAGATTATCTTTATATTTTGCAATAAACACTTCTTAACTGTGCATTTGTGGGTTGTTCCGATGGAGAACTCTCCCACTTGACCTATTAGACAGTATCGCCCGCACGGGGCCGCCCCTATTTTCTGTGGAAACCCAATAAGCAGAAAGCACGGGGCTAAACCCATGAATATCATTGCTACCGCAGGAAGTGTGTGGATTGTCGACCAGGCAGGCGAACAGCGGGTGGCCAGGCCCGGCGATGTGCTGCAGCCAGGCCAGCGACTTGTCGCCGGAGATGACGGGCGAGTGGTTGTTTCGTCAAGTTCAGGACAGCTACCGCTGGTGCTTGAATCAGGCGAGACAATGGAAATGCCGCTGGGCCAGGGCGACGCCCAATCGTTTCCCTCAGATGATTTGCTTCTTGCGCAGACTGTCCCGTCCGAGTTGATTCAGGCTTCGCTGCTGCAGGACGAGCAGTTGGAAGAGGTGTTCGAGGTGCTGGAATCGGGCCGGGACCTCTTCGATGTCTTCGACGAGCCTGACGCGGGTCCGGGTGCTGGCCCCGGCAACGACAATGGGCATTCTTTCGTCCGTCTTTTGCGTATTCTCGAGCAGGTTTCTCCACTCGCCTTCGAGTACGGCCTGGACTCGTCCGATGGACAGGAACCCCGACTATTCCTGGGAGATATCGTCGATGGCGACAACCCTGGCGAGGACGGTGGCGAAGAGGAAGAAGACAACGATGTCAGCCTAGGCGGCTTGGAAGGTGGTCCAGACGGCTCTGGTATAGACCCAGACGCTGGTGATCTTCCGGGGGGGCTGGAAGGTGCCGAGCTCGTGGTACGAGAGTCTGCGCTAGCCCAGGGTAGTCGTCCATCGGCGGACGCCTTGGCGCAGTCCAGCAGTTTCAACTTCGACACTCCCGATGGTCTCGGCGCGCTGACGTTGGGAGGGACGCTCTCCTTGACGCTGGCGGACCTTCAGGCCCTGGAGGGGACTCCCAGGTCCCTCGATACGCCCCATGGCATCCTCTGGCTTGATGGTTTTCAGGGTGACGCCACTGGCGGGACCGTGCTTTACCACTTTGAGCTGACCAGTACCGTCGACAATGACGAGACGCAGGGGGCCACCGATGGCGGCTTCCTGGAGCAGATCGAAGTGACGGTGACGGATGTCGATGGTGACGGCCGCACTGCCAGCCTGGATGTGCTGATTCTCGATGATGTTCCCGGCATCGAGCTGGGCGGTCCCGCCGAGGTGGGGGAAGGCAGTACCATCGAGGGGAGCTGGAGCGCCGTTGATGGTGCCGATGGTGTGGCCAGTCTCGTTGTGTCGGTCGCTGGCATCGATGAGTCCTTTGCGCTGGGACAGGAGATCGTGCTCGAGGAAGGACGGTTGATCGTGGAGGCTGATGGAAGTTGGTCATTCACCGCTGCCGTCGGACTCGATCAGGGAGCATCACCGTCGGTGGAGTTCAGTCTGGTACAGACCGACGGAGACGGTGATCAAGCCGATGCTCACCAGCGTATCGAGATCTTCGACGCAACAGTCCCGACCACACCCACGGATGGCGGTGATCCGGATGCGGCGCCTGCCGAGGTAGTGCTCGATGAGGACGGCCTGGATGGCGGTATCCCCGGCGGTGATGGCGATGTCGCGGGCGAGGCCACGGTCATCACCGGTGCGCTCGGCTACGACTTCGGCGATGACGGGCCGGCAGTCAGCGGCGCCTTTGCCTGGTCGCAGGTGGGTCTGCCGGCGTTGAGCTCCCGCGGTGAGGTGCTGAATTTCGCCGTGTCGGATGATGGCCTGAGCCTGGTGGCGGCCACGGCAGCGGGCGAAGAGGCGCTGCGCATCACCCTGACAGACCTCGCCAGCGGTGCCTTCGAGGTGAGCCTGCTGCGTCCGCTCGACCATCCGGAAAATTCCACCGAGGACGATCTGGCCATGTCGGTCGGCTATACCGTCGCCGATATTGACGGTAGCGAGGCATCCGGCCAGCTTGACATTCGCATCGACGATGATACCCCGGTGGCGTCGGTGACCACGGGGAACACCCTGATCGACGCCAACGCCAGCTCAGGCGTTATCCAGGTGGCCGAGGGCGCCACCGTCGAAGGCAACTGGTCTCTGAGCCCCGGCGCGGATGGATTCTCCGTCATCGACGTACTGATCAATGGGGCGCCCCTGAGCTTTTCCAGTCTGCCTGGCAGTGACGAGCAGACCACGTTGACCCTGGCACAGGGCGACCTGACCCTGAGGGGTGACGGTAGCTGGTCCTTTACGGCAGCCAGCGGACTCGACAACAGTACGCCGCAGAACATCGATGTCGTGCTTCGCGTGACCGATGGTGACGGTGACGTCGTCGAACTGGATATCAGTGGCGAGATCCTGGATGCATCGGGGCCCACCACCCCAACGGATGGCGGTGATCCGGATGCGGCGCCTGCCGAGGTAGTGCTCGATGAGGACGGTCTGGATGGCGGTATCCCCGGCGGTGATGGCGATGTCGCGGGCGAAGCCACGGTCATCACCGGTGTGCTCGGTTACGACTTCGGCGACGACGGCCCGGCAGGCAGCGGCGCCTTTGCCTGGTCGCAGGTGGGTCTGCCGGCGTTGAGCTCGCGCGGTGAGGTGCTGAATTTCGCCGTGTCGGATAATGGCCTGAGCCTGGTGGCGGCCACGGCAGCGGGCGAAGAGGCGCTGCGCATCACCCTGACAGACCTCGCCAGCGGTGCCTTCGAGGTGAGCCTGCTGCGTCCGCTCGACCATCCGCAAAATTCCACCGAGGACGATCTGGCCATGTCGGTCGGCTATACCGTCGCCGATATTGACGGTAGCGAGGCTTCCGGCCAGCTCGACATTCGCATCGATGATGATACCCCGGTGGCGTCGGTGACCACGGGGAACACCCTGATCGACGCCAACGCCAGCTCAGGCGTTATCCAGGTGGCCGAGGGCGCCACCGTCGAAGGCAACTGGTCTCTGAGCCCCGGCGCGGATGGACTCTCCGTCATCGACGTACTGATCAATGGGGCGCCCCTGAGCTTTTCCAGTCTGCCTGGCAGTGACGAGCAGACCACGTTGACCCTGGCGCAGGGCGACCTGACCCTGAGAGGTGACGGTAGCTGGTCCTTTACGGCAGCCAGCGGACTCGACAACAGTACGCCGCAGAACGTCGATGTCGTGCTTCGCGTGACCGATGGTGACGGTGACATCGTCGAACTGGATATCAGTGGCGAGATCCTGGACGCATCGGGGCCTACCACCCCAACGGATGGCGGTGATCCGGATGCGGCACCGGACGAGGTGGTGCTCGATGAGGATGGCCTGGATGGCGGTATCCCTGGCGGTGATGGCGATGTCGCGGGCGAGGCCACGGTCATCACCGGTGCGCTCGGCTACGACTTCGGCGACGACGGCCCGGCAGGCACCGGCGCCTTCGCCTGGTCGCAGGTGGGTCTGCCGGCGTTGAGCTCCCGCGGTGAGGTGCTGAATTTTGCCGTGTCGGATGATGGCCTGAGCCTGGTGGCGGCCACGGCAGCGGGCGAAGAGGCGCTGCGCATCACCCTGACAGACCTCGCCAGCGGTGCCTTCGAGGTGAGCCTGCTGCGTCCGCTCGACCATCCGGAAAATTCCACCGAGGACGATCTGGCCATGTCGGTCGGTTACACCGTCGCCGATGTTGACGGTAGCGAGGCATCCGGCCAGCTCGACATTCGCATCGATGATGATGCGCCGGAGGGCATCGTCTCGGAAGCTTTACTGCTTGAAAATGGCAGCACTGGAGAACTGGCAATTCCGGGCGGGTATGGTGCGGATGGGCAAGGGGCCCCGATCCGCTTCGACGGTGCGCTGGATGAGGCGCCGGTGGAAGACGTCAATGGCAACACCATCATGTTGGATGGCGGACCACTGTCCTGGAGGCTGGCCGACAATGGGGTCGAGCTGGAGGCGGTGACAGCCACCGGACAGGTAGGCTTCAGCGTGGTGCTGGATGAATCAAGCAATCAGGCCCGTCTCGTTGTCGGGGAAGGTGAGCTGTCTGTTTTCATTCGGCTTGATGGTGACATCGTGGCGACCGCCATTTCGCAGAGCGCGACCCAGGGTGTGCTGGATGTCTCCGAGGGCGGTCTTGATTCGCAGCTGGTGTTCTCCGCGGTGGCCGGCGTTGCGATTGCCGACGGATCACTCATCGTCGGGGCGGGACAGATTGATGAAGGAGACCAGCTGCGTGTCGATATGGTCGCGGGGGCCGAGGAAACCGGCGGTGTGGTGTCCTGGGACTCACATGTGCGCGTCGGCGAGTTTCGCCAGAGTATCTCGATGGCTGGCGCTGACAACGCGCGAGCCACCCTGCTGCTCAGTGCCCGGGCCTACTCGTCACAGCAGGGGGAAGATGAGCCTCTGCCGCTGTCGGCCGGGGACCTGCGCATTCTCGATCAACGGGGCGTGGATGTGACGTCGGAGGTTCAGATCGATGTCATCGATGGGGATCTCAAGGTTGAAGGCTTGCAGGATGGCTGGTCGTTTGTCATCAACAGCGCCGAGGGCATCCAGGCCATCATCATCGAAGGCGGGAACGGTGAACCCTTTGGGCTTGGCAGCGTGGACATCGTCCGTGGGGCTGCGCCAGGAGACGCATCGGTGCCGCTGCCCCTCGAGGCTGCCGATGGCGACGGTGACAAGGCGTCCGGTGAGCTTTCCTTGATCCTGTCAGGCCCGGGCGAGCTCGTGGTGAGCAACAATGCCAACAATACTATCACCACGGGTGGGGGCGACGATGTCGTCATCGCGGACAAGGGTGGGGCAACGATCATCATCGACCCAGCAGGCAACTATAACCTCTCCTTTATTCTCGACTCGTCGGTCAGCATGAATGCAGAAGTCGATACGCCCAGGCCGGATGGATCGGGCAACTATACCCGCCTCGAGCTGCTGAAGGCAGCAATGCTGCGACAGCTCGAGACCCTGGCAGACTTCGAAGGTACCTTGAATCTTCAACTGATCGATTTCGACGGCGTAGCACGAAATCCTGTCGTGTTCGAAGACTTCAGTAGTGCTGACCTGGCTGCGGCCAGGGCCTATATCCTCGGTATGGAAGCCAAGGGATCCACCAATTTCGATGCAGGCTTCGTTGCCAGTACGGACTTCTTCACCCGCATGTCGGATATCAACAGCTTCGAGTCAACGGCGGTCTTTGTCACCGACGGGCTACCGACAATCTGGCTGGACGAGGATGGCAAGCTGGTGATACCCGAACCGCTGGAGCCCGGTTCTCTTGTGGCGGTGGAGGAATCGGTGGCGTCCTTCGAAGCACTGCTCGAAGTGGCTGATTCGGTCCACGGGATCGGCATAGGGGAAGATAGTCTGGTTGATTACATCCGCCATTTTGACAATACCGACATCCTGGCGGGTGACGTCGAGACTGCGTTGGAAGACGGCAATACCTATACCGGCTCCGCCGGTGAGATCAACGTGGTCAACACCGAGGAAGATCTAAATCTTGCTCTTGATACGGGGTCAAGTACCTCGGATCTAGAACCCTTGGGGAGTGACCAGGTGTTTGCCGGGGCGGGGGATGATCTTGTATTCGGTGACACGGTCAACTCCGATGATCTCGAATGGGTTAACGGCGATTCCGGGGAGGAGTTTTCATCGGGTGAGCACAATGGTCTAGGTTATGAAGGCCTCTATGAGTTTCTGAAGTGGTCTCCCGATTTTGGCAATGGCACCGCGCCAACGACTGATGAGGTCAAGGCGTATGTTCTGGCCAACGTAGATTCACTGATGAACCTTGAGCGCCAGGACGGTGGTATCGATGAGCTATATGGTGAAGAGGGCGATGATGTCCTGATAGGCGGGGCAGGGCAGGATGTTCTGGTGGGCGGTAAAGGAGACGATGTTCTGTGGGGAGGCCTGGATAGTGATCAATTTGTATGGGATGCCGCAGACGCCGAGGTCCCTTCTGTTGATCGTATCGAGGACTTCACTCTCGGAACCACCGATCAAGCTGACAAGCTCGATCTGAGCGGTCTGTTGATCGATGGCGCTGCGTCGGACCTGTCCAGCTATCTGGTGGCTGTCGACGAAGGCGAGGATATTCTCCTGAAAATCAAGACCGATGGCGGGATTGACGCGTCCGGGAACAACGCTGATCTGACCATCGAACTGGGCGGCCTCGGTGTGGCCGGAAGTGGTGAACAGGTGCTGCAGCAGATGCTTGATGATGGACAATTGATCGTCGAGTGACGATGCGTTTTGCAAAAGGGCCTGGCGATGCCAGGCCCTTTTTGTATGCGTCAGTTCACATTCGAGTATCAACAGCAGGACTTTCCTTCAGAAGCAGCCAGAGATGGCTGTGGTGGTCCGAGCGAAGCCGGGAAAGGAGGCATGATCCAGCTGCTGACGCTTTGTCATGTTTTGCTTTGCAGCTTCGCTATTTCTTCCTTCGTTTGTGCGAGGATTGTTCTTTAGTACGGTGCGTGTGCTCCCTTGCCTGTCATTTTTAGTGTTGTATGGATGAAATCGCATTAGGGACAGGTAAAGTGTCATGGAAGATGCCGTAATCGTCGCCGCTTCAGGAGGCGTCTGGATAAAAGACGCCGAAGGAAATCTGAAGGTGGCCTTGGCGGGAGATCGCCTTGAAGAGGGGAGTGTTCTGGTAACAGTGCCGACGCGAGTGGCTCGAGTAGATAGGGGAAAGGGCCTGCTCGACGAGCACAGCCTGCCCAAAGGTATCGCCGGCGGTCCCGGCGACGCCCCGGGAACCGAGGTGGTGAACACCGGCTGCAACGACAGCGCGAGCGCCAACCTCGGGTTCGACGCTGGGGCTGATGGTGCTGCCGTGCAGGGTGCTTTCCGCTGGGATCTCGACGGGCTGCCTGAGTTGACCAGCCGAGACTCTCCAGTCGAGTTTGTGGTGAGTTCAGACGGCTACACCGTGATGGGCAATGATGCTGATGGCGAGCGGGTCCTGACCATTAGTCTGGTGGATGCCGAGGCCGGTGATGTGGTGGTCTACCTGAGCAAGGATGTCGACCACCCGAAGGGCGGCCAGGAAAGCGATCTGTCGCTCGAGTTGGGCTACGCCACTACCGACAAGGATGGCTCGACAGTGAGCGGGACGCTTGAGGTGGTGATCAATGACGATACGCCAACCATCACCGGCATCGATCCGGAGGGCTTCGGGGCCGCGATGGCAGGGTCAAGCCGAGCAGCCGCGCTACCGCTGTTGGCGGAAGAGGATGAGCTGGCCTGGAGTCTGGGAGAGCCTGCGTCCAGCGCTGACAGCTCCTACGCCACTGCGGTCGATGTCTTGGGCAATATGCTGGATCTAAGAGAGTTGCTCGAAGACATTGGTGATCTGGAAGGTGGTGAAAAGGTCCTGGCCATCGCAGATGGCGAAGACACCGTGGTCCACGTGAAGCTCGATGGAGGGCTCTTGCAGGACGGCAGCAATGCGGATGTTCAGGTGACGCTAACGGGGGTGTCCATGGACGGAAGCAGTGACGACTTTCTGGTCAGGCTGCTGGAGAGTTCACAGCCGGATATCGGTTGAGCGAGTGGCAGCACGCCCGGCTGTAGCCGGGCGTGCTGTCAGGATGACGGCAGTGCTTTCTGGCGAGACAGAGTTGTCAGGCCGGCTGCTGTCGGTCAACGGCAGGTTGCGGTGACGCCAGCCGTTGCACCATTGCCGTCACCATACGGCTGGAGTGATCAGCCGCCTGCTCGAGGAATTCCTCGAAGGACAGGTGGTTGTCACCTTGCCCGGCGATATCGGACAAGGCGCGAATCACCACGAAGGGGCAACCGTAGAGGTGGCAGGTCTGGGCAATCGCGGCCGCCTCCATTTCTGCCGCCAGCATGGTGGGAAAGCGGTTGCGGGTGCGCGAGACAAGATCGGGGCACGCCATGAAGACGTCGCCGGTCGCGATCAGGCCCTCGACCACCTTGACCTCAGCCATGCCTTCGACGCAGTCCCGTGCCACCCGAACCAGGCGTTCATCCGGGAGATAGGCCGCCGGCATATTGGGCACCTGGCCATGTTCGTAGCCGAATACCACCGCGTCGACATCGTGGTGGCGCACCTCGCTGGACACCACCACGTCGCCGATCGACAGTCCTTCGCCGAACCCGCCTGCGGAACCCGTGTTGATGATCGCCTCGGGCTGGTAGTTGTCCAGCAGCAGCGTCGCCCCGATGGCGGCGTTGACCTTGCCGATCCCGGATTGCAGCAGTACGACCTCGGCCCCATGCAGGCGGCCGATGTAGAAGGTGGAGCCGACGTGGGTGCGGGTCCTGACGTCTTCCAGCTGGGCCGCCAGTTGGGCGACTTCCTGCGCCATGGCTCCGATGATGCCAATGCGTTTCATGCGATTCCTCTTGAGGTGGAGCCTCGGCTCAGGCGAAGACCTGGTGCCACTCGTCACGCTTGGCCAGCAGGCCTTTTGCCAGCTCCTGGGCGCCTTCCAGGCTGTGGGATGCGGCCCAGCCACACTGCATTTCGTTGCAGGCAGGAACTTCGGTCGCCGACAGCACGTCGTTGAGCGTACCCTCGATCAGTGCCAGCACGTCGTCGTAGTCGTCGTGGTTGATCATGGCGATATAAAAGCCGGTCTGGCAGCCCATGGGGCTGATATCGACAACCTTGTCCGAGTGGTTGCGCGACAGCTCGGCCAACAGGTGCTCCAGGGAGTGCAGGGCAGGCATCTCCATGTGCTCCTTGTTGGGCTGGCAAATCCGCAAGTCATACTTGTGGATGCGATCGCCGTTGGCGCCGGTCTTGATATCTGCCAGACGCACATAGGGGGCGCGAACCTTGGTGTGGTCGAGGTTGAAGCTCTCGACATTCATCTTCTTGTCGCTCATGGAGTGTCTCCGTGATCCTGTGTTGGATGGGCGCGATGCTACGTCAATTGAGTCCATCACGCATGGATGTCGCAAGTGCAGGTTCAGCCGTCGGGAGTTTCGCGATGCTGGCCGTCATGAATGTCTGCGGCCATCAAGGTGTTTTCCAGCAGGCTGGCTACCGTCATCGGGCCAACGCCACCCGGGACCGGTGTGATGTGACCTGCACGTCGGGCGGCCTCGTCGAAGTCGACGTCGCCCACCAGGCGCCCATCTTCCTGTCGATTGATGCCCACATCGATGACGATCGCGCCGTCACGTACCCATTCGCCTTTCACCAGTCCTGGTTTTCCGACCGCAACCACCAGCAGTTCCGCCTTGCGTACCTGAGCCTCGAGGTCACGGGTAAAGCGGTGACAGACGGTGGTCGTGCAGCCCGCCAGCATCAATTCCAGTGCCATCGGCCGTCCCACGATATTGGAGGCACCGACCACCGTGGCGTCGAGGCCTCGCACCGCCAGACCCGAGTGATGCAGCAGCGTCATCACGCCCTTGGGGGTGCAGGGGCGCAGCAGCGGCAGACGTTGGGCCAGCCGTCCCAGGTTGTAGGGATGGAAGCCGTCCACGTCCTTGCTTGGCAGGATGCGCTCGAGGATAGGGCGAGCGTCCAGGTGGTCGGGCAGCGGAAGTTGAACCAGAATGCCATCGATGGATGCGTCGGCGTTGAGCTGGTCGACCAGGGCTTCGAGCTCTGCCTGTGATGTGGAAGCGGGCAGGGCGTGTTGAACAGATGAAATACCCGCCTGCTCGCAGGCGCGATGCTTGTTGCGTACATAGACGTGGGAGGCGGGGTCTTCACCGACCAGCACCACAGCAAGCCCCGGGATGCGTTCTCCGGCATCGATCCGCGCCTGTACCTGACGGGCGACCTGCTGGCGTACTGTGGCGGCAATGGACTTGCCATCGATGAGCTGGGCGGTCATGGGGTTCCCTCGGTCAGAAGTGGGTGTGCTGGATGAAATTGGCGGCCACGGATTTTCGCACGCTCCGCCATCCAGGCAAAGCTTGAGCCCGAATGACAACAGGAATGTCTCGGTAGCCTGTTGACTTGGCGGGAAAGTTCCGTAGAATACGCAGCGCTTGCAGAGACTGCTTCGGCGGTTTGCATGGCCGAGCGGCTGGCCGGCGGGGTGTAGCGCAGTCTGGTAGCGCGCCTGCTTTGGGAGCAGGATGTCGGGGGTTCGAATCCCTCCACCCCGACCACAACAGCTTGTTGGAGAAGAAGTTTTTCTCGAAAAGCGGGTTGTGGTGAAGAGTTCGGTTCTGTAGAATGCGCCTATAGCTCAACCGGATAGAGCAACGGCCTTCTAAGCCGTAGGTTGCAGGTTCGAGTCCTGCTGGGCGCGCCAGTGAAGTTTGCTGGTAGCTGCTTTTGACAGGCTCGGGCAAAGGTTGTAGCGGTATTGTCCTGATATGGTGGATGTAGCTCAGTGGTAGAGCCCCGGATTGTGGCTCCGGTGGTCGTGGGTTCGATCCCCATCATCCACCCCATTCAGGCGATGCAAGTGTGGTCAAGCCCGAACGTGGGTTCGGTAGCTGACAGGTTGTGGTGGATGTAGCTCAGTGGTAGAGCCCCGGATTGTGGCTCCGGTGGTCGTGGGTTCGATCCCCATCATCCACCCCATCAACCTGATTCCTTCCCCGAGTTTCTTTCTTGAACAAGTCGTTGTCGAATCTGAAGCTGGCAGGCAAAGTTGCTTGTCCGGCGTTTTGTCGTGCCTGTGTTTCGCCCTCGGCGGCGGTCGTGTCGTCATTCGGTGGCCACGAATTTTCCGATAGCCCCTTGTAAAAGACATGCCAGGCCCCATGTTGTGGGCGTTGGCGCTTGCCAGTGCCCGGCGGGATTCTTAGAATCTCCCCTTTGACGTTTTCAATTTTTCAGTACGCCCCCAGTCGGTAGAGGATTATTCATGCAAGTTTCCGTCGATACGACCTCCCAGATCGAACGCCGCATCAACGTCCAGGTGCCGGCCGCCGAGATCGACGAGGCCGTCGCCGCCCGTCTCAAGGATGCCGCCAAGAACGTTCGTCTCGACGGTTTCCGCAAGGGCAAGGTGCCGATGTCGGTCATCCGCCAGCGCTATGGTGCTGATGTGCGCAACGAGGTGGTGGGCGAGGTCATGCGTGAGCGCTATGTTCGCGCCATTACCGATGAGAAGCTCAATCCGGCCGGCTACCCGCAGATCGAAGCCACCGTCAACGAGACCGGCAAGGACCTGGAGTTCACGGCCACCCTCGAGGTCTATCCTGAGTTCGAGCTGGCGACCATTGAAGGCGCCGAGGTCGAGCGTCCGGTGGTTGAAGTGACCGATGCCGACGTCGACGAGATGATCGAGACGCTGCGCAAGCAGAACGCTGCCTGGGAAGAGGTTGAGCGTGCTGCAGAGCAGGGCGATCAGGTCAATATCGACTTCCAGGGCTTCCTGGGTGACGAGCCGTTTGAAGGCGGCAGCGCCGAGAGCCACGATCTGGTGCTGGGTTCCGGCAGCTTCATCCCCGGCTTCGAGGATCAGCTCGAAGGTGCCAAGGCGGGTGAGGACAAGGTCATCAGCGTGACCTTCCCCGAGGACTACCAGGCAGAGCAGCTGGCCGGCCAGGAAGCGACCTTCAAGGTCAAGGTCAACGCGGTCAAGGGCCAGGCGCTGCCGGAAGTCGATGCGGAATTCATCGAGAAATTCGGTGTCGAAGGTGGTGACGTCGAGGCGTTCCGCGCCGAGGTCAAGAAGAACATGAGCCGTGAGGCTGACCAGGCGGTCGAGAATCGCGTCAAGCAGCAGGTGCTCGAGGCCCTCAAGCAGGCCAACGAGATCCCCGTTCCCGAGTCGCTGGTCCAGCAGGAGGTCGATGGCCTCAAGCGTCAGGCGGCGCAGCAGTTTGGTCTGGGCGAGGACTTCGACGTCAGCCAGTTGCCCAACGAGCTGTTTACCGAACAGGCCAAGAGCCGCGTGCAGGTCGGTCTGCTGCTGGCTGAGGTGATCAAGGTCAACGAGCTGGATGCTTCCGACGACGAGATCAAGGCAAAGGTCGAGGAGCTTGCACAGCAGTATCAGGAGCCCGAGCAGGTCGTCGAGTACTATATGGGCAACGAGCAGATGAAGACCCAGGTCAAGTCTGCACTGCTGGAAGAAAAGGCCGTCGACGCTTTGCTCGATCAGGCCAATGTGAAGGACGTGGAAATGTCCTACCAGCAGGCCCTGGCTGCCGCGCAGCAGCAGCCGGGCGACGAGGCGGAGGAAGGCGAGGACGCTTGAGGCGCCTCTCCTGGCCGGCCCCGTCGGGCCGGCTTCGTCGTTTTGTCACGCAAGGAAACAAGGACATCTCCTCATGAACACCGAGTTCGATATCAACGCTGCCGGCGGCCTTGTGCCCATGGTGGTCGAGCAGAGCGCCCGCGGCGAGCGTGCCTACGACATCTACTCCCGGCTGTTGAAGGAGCGGGTGATCTTCCTGGTGGGGCCGGTCGAAGACTATATGGCCAACCTGCTGGTCGCCCAGCTGTTGTTCCTGGAGTCCGAGAACCCGGACAAGGACATCCACCTTTACATCAATTCGCCCGGCGGTTCGGTGACGGCGGGGATGTCCATCTACGACACCATGCAGTTCATCAAGCCTGACGTCTCGACCGTCTGTATCGGTCAGGCGGCGAGCATGGGAGCCCTGCTGCTGGCCGGTGGTGCCGCTGGCAAGCGCTATTGCCTGCCCAACTCGCGGATGATGATCCACCAGCCGCTGGGTGGCTATCAGGGGCAGGCCTCGGACATCGAGATTCACACCCGTGAAATTTTGGGCATCCGCGAGCGACTGAACCAGATCCTGGCGCACCACACCGGCCAGGATATCGAGACCATCGCCAAGGATACCGATCGCGACAACTTCATGAACGGCGCCCAGGCCGCGGAGTATGGCCTGATCGACGCAGTGCTGGATAAGCGCCCGGCATCCTGATAGCGTGATAGCTCGCGCGATGACTACGTGATTACCGGTGGCCCCTGGGGCCACCGCTGCCAGAGAGGTACGCGAATGGCCGACGGCAAAGGCAAGGACGACAACGGCAAGCTTCTGTATTGTTCGTTCTGTGGCAAGAACCAGAACGAAGTACGCAAGCTGATCGCCGGTCCGTCCGTTTATATCTGCGATGAGTGTGTCGATCTCTGCAACGACATCATTCGCGAAGAAGTTCTCGATGCCGATGCCGAGAGCGACGAGGAGCGTCTGCCCGTTCCGCGCGAAATTCGACACACCCTCGACGACTACGTGATCGGTCAGGACCGCGCCAAGACGGTGCTGTCGGTGGCCGTGTACAACCACTACAAGCGTCTGCGTCACAGTGGCAAGGATGAGGTCGAGCTCGGCAAGTCGAACATCCTGCTGATCGGGCCCACCGGTAGCGGCAAGACTCTGCTGGCGGAGACCCTGGCGCGGTTGCTCAATGTTCCCTTCACCATCGCCGATGCCACCACGCTGACCGAAGCGGGCTACGTCGGCGAGGATGTCGAGAACATCATCCAGAAGCTGCTGCAGAAGTGCGACTACGACGTGGACAAGGCCGAGCGTGGCATTGTCTACATCGACGAGATCGACAAGATCTCGCGCAAGTCGGACAATCCGTCGATCACCCGGGATGTTTCTGGCGAGGGCGTGCAGCAGGCGCTGTTGAAGCTGATCGAGGGCACCACGGCCTCGGTGCCTCCGCAAGGTGGTCGCAAGCATCCGCAGCAGGAGTTTCTGCAGGTCGATACCGGCAATATCCTGTTTATCGTCGGCGGTGCCTTCGCCGGCCTCGACAAGGTTATCCGGGATCGTGCCGAGACCGGTGGCATTGGCTTCAATGCCGAGGTCAAGAGCAAGGATGAGACCAAGGGTGTCGGCGATCTGCTGCTGGACGTGGAACCCGAGGATCTGGTCAAGTTCGGCCTGATTCCCGAGTTCGTCGGACGTCTGCCGGTCATCGCAACCTTGACCGAGCTGACCGAAGACGCACTGATTCAGATTCTGACCGAGCCGAAGAACTCGCTGGTCAAGCAGTACGCTCGGTTGTTCGACATGGAAGGCGTCGAGCTGGACTTCCGCGAGGATGCCCTGCGCGCGGTGGCCCACAAGGCAATGGCGCGCAAGACCGGCGCCCGTGGCCTACGTTCGATTCTCGAGTCGGTGCTGCTCGACACCATGTACGAGATTCCCTCTCTCGAGGGCGTCAGCAAGGTGGTTATCGACGCCTCTGTCATCGGTGGGGAGAGTGATCCCCTGCTGATCTACAGCCAGGCCAGCGACGCTGAGGAAGACACTCGCGTGGACGGCACCGACGGCTAGTCCGTCAGCGCTTCCCGCGACGCCGTCAAAAGGGGCCGCAGACGCGGCCCCTTTGTCTGCCGGAGCCTTCGATGGCGATTCGGCTAGGCGTTTCCCCTTGCAATGCCTCGGGGCTGCCCCCATCCCCTTAGGTTTCACCCGCTAAGTTTGAGGAACGTCTGCGATGCAGCAGAACGCCGAACAGACTATGAGTCTGCCCCTTTTGCCACTGCGTGACGTGGTGGTATACCCGCAGATGGTCATCCCCTTGTTTGTCGGCAGAGAGAAGTCGATTCAAGCGCTGGAAGCCGCCATGGCGGATGACAAGCGGGTCTTGCTGGTCGCCCAGCGTGAGGCGAGCAAGGATGATCCCGATGACGAAGATCTGTTCGCCATCGGCACGGTAGCCGAGATCATGCAGCTGCTGAAACTCCCGGACGGTACCGTCAAGGTGCTGATCGAGGGCGAGTCTCGCGCCGATATCGGTGAGATCTCGGTAGCCGAAGAGGGTTACTCCACGGCCCAGGTGATACTGCGTTCCAGCGAGCCCCTGAGCGAGCGTGAGCAGGAGTCGTTGGTGCGGGTGCTGCTCAACCAGTTCGAGCAGTACGTCAAGATGTCGAAGAAGGTGCCCAACGAGGTACTGAATTCGCTGGCCGGGATCGAGGATCCCAGCCGCCTGGTGGATACGATCTGCGCCCATCTGTCGCTGAAGATCGGCGACAAGCAGGAATTGCTCGAGATGGATCGCGTCCGCGATCGTATCGAGCACCTGATGGCGCTGATCGAAGCCGAGATCGACCTGCTGCAGGTAGAGAAGCGCATTCGCTCCAGGGTCAAGGACCAGATGGAGAAGTCCCAGCGCGAGTACTACCTCAACGAGCAGATGAAGGCCATCCAGAAGGAGATGGGCGAGCTCGAGAACGCGCCAAACGAGGCCGACAAGTACGAGCAGGCCATCAAGGACTCCGGGATGCCCAAGGAGGCCGCCGACAAGGCCAACCAGGAGCTCGGCAAGTTGCGCATGATGTCACCTTCCTCGGCGGAGGCGACGGTGGTGCGCTCTTACCTCGACTGGCTGGTGTCGGTACCGTGGAAGAAACGTACCCGGGTCAAGCACGATCTGATCAATGCCCAGAAGGTGCTCGACGAGGACCACTATGGACTGGATGAGGTCAAGGAACGCATCCTCGAGTATCTGGCCGTGCACAAGCGGGTCAAGAAGCTCAAGGGGCCGGTGCTGTGTCTGGTGGGGCCTCCCGGCGTCGGCAAGACCTCGCTGGGCAAGTCCATCGCCCGGGCGACCAATCGCAAGTATGTGCGTCTGGCCCTCGGCGGCGTGCGTGATGAATCGGAAATCCGTGGGCATCGCCGGACCTATATCGGCTCTCTGCCCGGAAAGCCGATCCAGCGCATGGCCAAGGCGGGGGTGAAGAACCCGTTGTTCCTGCTTGACGAGGTCGACAAGGTCGGCATGGACCATCGTGGAGATCCTGCGTCTGCGCTGCTTGAGGTGCTGGACCCCGAACAGAACAACACCTTCAGTGACCACTACCTGGAGCTGGACTACGATCTGTCGGAAACCCTGTTCATCTGTACCGCCAACTCGATGAATATTCCGGGGCCGCTGCTGGACCGCATGGAGGTGATACGCCTCCCGGGGTACACCGAGGATGAGAAGCTGGCCATCGCCACGCGCTATCTGGTGCCCAAGCAGCTGGCCGCTAACGGCTTCAAGGAAGATGAGCTGAGCTTTGGTGAGGATGCGCTGCTGGAGCTGATTCGCTACTACACCCGCGAAGCCGGCGTTCGCGAGCTCGAGCGGCAGATCGCCAAGGTCAGTCGCAAGGTGTTGCGTGAGCGGCTCGAGAAGGAAGGCAAGGAAGGCGCCCTGGGCTCGCAGACGCTGGCGGCCGAGGATATCGAAGCCTACGCTGGCGTGCGGCGTTACAGCTACGGTCTGGCCGACCAGCAGGACCAGGTCGGTCGTGTGACCGGACTCGCCTGGACCTCGGTGGGAGGTGAGTTGCTCAATATCGAGTCGGTGGTGACGCCTGGCAAGGGGCGTCTCAACAAGACCGGTTCACTGGGTGACGTCATGAAGGAGTCGGTGAGTGCCGCCCAGACGGTGGTGCGGGCCCGCGCCGAGGCGCTGGGGATCGATCCCGAGCGGTTCGAGAAGGAAGACCTGCATATCCACGTGCCGGAGGGAGCCACCCCCAAGGACGGCCCCAGCGCGGGTATCGCCATGGTGACCGCCATGGTCTCGGCTTTCTGCAACCGTCCTGTGCGTTGCGACGTTGCGATGACCGGTGAGGTCAACCTGAGAGGCGAAGTCATGCCGATCGGTGGGCTCAAGGAGAAATTGCTGGCGGCCAGGCGCGGTGGTATAAAGACGGTGCTAATACCCGAGGAGAACCGTCGCGATCTCAAGGAGGTCCCTGAAAATATCAAGGATGCTCTGACGATCCATCCGGTTCGCTGGATTGATGAAGTGCTCGAGCTCGCTCTGTCACAAAAGGTGGATCAAAAAACCGACGATTCACTGTCGACAGAGTCGTCTGCGACACACTCAATGGTCAGCACACACTAGTGACGTTTTTTCCATGATCTTGGGTGTAGAATGCCGAGTTCATGCGGATTGGCAAGGAAGGTTGCTTGACAGGTCTTTTGCTGCATTGCTATAAATTATCGCCATGCTGCGATCGAGCCTGTCGGCAAGAAGTATCGCCGTTTCGAATTTTTTCTGTAATAGTCAAGGGGTGAAGTGTGAACAAGTCCGAGCTGATTGATGCCATTGCCGCGTCTGCCGATATTCCGAAGGCCGCCGCTTCTCGCGCGCTGGATGCTATGGTGGAATCCGTGACCGAGAGCCTGAAGCAGGGCGACAGCGTTTCACTGGTTGGCTTTGGTACCTTCTCCGTCAAGGAGCGCGCTGCACGTACCGGCCGCAACCCGCAGACCGGTCAGCCGATCGAAATCAGTGCCGCCAAGGTGCCGAGCTTCAAGGCCGGCAAGGCTCTGAAGGATTCCGTCAACTAAGACGCGTGGTCTCGGCGGCACGTCGAGCATCGTCACGTTGACACGAGTCTGGCGGCCACCGCCTACGCCGGACTCGCCAAGGGCGCATCGCTATCGCGGTGCGCCTTTTTCATGAGTTTGGGGGAGGTCGCGCCAGGCCCTCGGGTGCGTATACTGGTGCGCGACGAATCCCCATCCTTTCGCAGAGGCATGCATGCTGCAGAGTATTCGCGACCGATCCCAGAGCTGGATCGCAAAGATCATCATTGGTGCCGTGATCGTCACCATGGCACTGTTTGGCGTGGAGTCGTTGATTGGTCTATTCGGACAATCCGGCGATGAGGTCGCCACGGTCAATGGTGAGCCCATCAATCGCCAGCAGGTCGAACTGAATGTCCAGCGCGCCATGCGCTCCAACCAGGTGCCGGCCGACCAGGAGCGCGCGCTGCGCGGCGAAGTGCTCGAAGGCTTGATCAGTGACCGCTTGATGATCGACTACGCCAAGAACGGCGGACTAGCGGTTTCGGACAATCAACTCGACCAGTTGATCGTCAGTCGCCCGGAGTTTCAGAATGCCGATGGCCAGTTCGACCAGGAGCTCTTCCGCAGCCGTCTTTCCAGCGTCGGCTATACGCCATTGTCCTTCCGCGAGCAGCTCAGTCGTGACGTCATGCGCGGGCACATTCAGCAAGGCCTGATCGCCAGCGACTTCACCTTGCCAGGTGAACGCGAGCGGCTTGCCGAGTTGCAGCGCCAGACGCGTAGTTTCCGCTACCACCGGCTGACCGAGGCGGACCTCGAGGCGCCTGTCGAGGTGTCTCAGGCGGAAATGACAGCCTACTACAACGAGCATCAGCAGGAATTCCTGCGGCCGGAGCAGGTCAAGCTCGGTTACATCGTGCTCGACCAGGAGGCCATGGCCGCCGATATCGAGGTGAGCGAGGAGGACCTGCGCGAAGCCTGGGAAGCCCAGGCAGAGAACGCCGATCGTCAGATATCACACATCATGGTGACCTTCGGCGACGAGCGCAGCAGAGACGAGGCCGAGGCCCGTATCGAAGCCATCAAGGCGCGACTGGCCGATGGCGACGCGTTCGACGATCTGGCGGCCGAGTTCTCCGATGACACATCCACCAGCGACGACGGTGGCGATCTTGGGGTGATCACCCGGGGTATCTTCGGCGAGGCCTTTGAAGAGGCCGCCTTTGCCCTCGACGAGGGCCAGGTCTCCGAGGCGGTCGAGACCGACAACGGACTGCACCTGATCAAGGTGACCGAGATCGATCGTGCGGACTTTGCCTCCGAGCGTGACCGTCTGCGTGATCAACTTGCTCAGGCACAGGTGCGCGACGCCTTCAATGACAAGGCCCAGCAGTTGATCGACGAGAGCTTCGCTGCAGACGATCTTCAGAGTGTGGCTGACGACCTTGGACTCGAGCGTCAGACCAGTGATTGGGTCGGTCGTGAAGGCGCTGAAGGCGTACTGGCCGAACCTGGCGTGATGGACCAGGCCTTCAGCGATGAGGTGCTTGGAGAGGGGTTCAACAGCGAGGTCATCGAGCTGGATGGCTCGCGGCGTCTGGTGCTGCGGGTGCTCGATCACCGCGACGCGGCGACGCTCCCGCTGGAGCAGGTGAAGGACCAGGTCGAAGCGGCGGTGCGTCAAGCCAAGACCCGCGACGCCTTGATCGAGCTTGCTGAAGAGCGAGTGTCGCAGCTGCAGGGGGGCCAGTCTCTGGACATCGATTGGCAGCGTGCTGACAACATCAGCCGTCAGGACGCGCCCAGCGTACCCGATGCAGTGCTGACCACCGCGTTCAAGCTGCCGCATCCTGAAGAGGGCCAGGTGGTTTACGGCCGGGCGGTCGATGGCGCCGATGTCAGTCTTATTGCCCTAGAGAGCATTGGCCAGGGTGAGGGTAACCAGCAGATGGAGCAGTTTGTCGCCAGCATGGCCGAGCGGCTGCGTGCCCAGGCGGTGCTGGATGGCCTGTTGACCCATCTACGCGATACCGGCGAGATCGAGCGTTACTAGCCAACTCGTCTAGCCAGCGCGGAGAGGGGCCGCACGCGTGTCGCGGTCCCCCTGCTGTCGAAAAGGAGCGCCATCTGGCGCTCCTTTTCGTTGGCGCCGGCCTGTGAAGTCCTGTTGGAACGATTGTTGGAGCGATGTTTCGGGTATTGCGTGCCTGCTCGATGGTTCTTTTTATACCGTTATCTTGCGTTCTAGTGAAGCGCATACGGCGTTCAGGGTATAGCGTCGCACAAGGCCTCTGCATATGCATAGGCTGTTTATATTTATACCGTTATCTTATTGGTCGTCATCTGCTGCCAATCTTCTAGCCGGAGCCAAGAACCATCATGCAACCACTGGCCAGCATCCCCACCCATGTCATCACCGGATTTCTCGGCAGCGGCAAGAGCCAGTTGATCCGCCATTGGATCGATCGCAAACCCGTTGGTGAGCGGTGGGCAATCCTGATCAATGAATTTGGTCAGGTGGGCATCGACCAAGCGATAGTCGGGGAGCGCGACGACGTCACCGTGCAGGGGGTGCCAGGAGGGTGTCTCTGCTGTCAGGTGGCGACGGTCTTCCGCTCGGTGCTGGTGCAGTTGCTGCGCCGCGAACGGCCAGATCGACTGCTGATCGAGCCCTCCGGGCTCGGCCACCCGGCCGGCCTGCTGGAGGTGCTGGGGGGCGGCGATCTTGCCCAGGTGCTGGATCTCCGCCAGGTCATCACTGTGCTCGATGCACGCCGTCTCGATGATCCCAGAGTCACTAACCACTCCACCTTTATCGATCAGCTGGCAGTGGCCGATGGATGGGTGCTGTCCATGCAGGACCTGCTCGAGGACGAGCATCGCCAAGGGGTTGAACGATGGCGCCAGGAGAGTGGCTTGGCACCATCCTGGATGGTGCCAGGCGGCGCGAAAGGGTTGCCGATCAGCCATCTGCTCGACTCCCCGGCGCGAGGCCGTCAGAACGTCCGTGGCGATGCTCAGAGTCTGCTGCTGCGTCGGCCTTCGCTGCATGCCGAGACGATCGACTCGTCGCCAGGTACGCCAGAGGTCCCGGCGCCCATCGCCGGTGGTGCAGCAAGACAGAACGGACACGGTCTGGGGTATCGCTCCGCAAGCTGGCATTGGCACCGCGAGGAGTGCTTCGATCTCGCAGCGCTGGACCAGTGGTGGAAGCAACTGCCATCTGGCGTGCGGGTGAAAGGGGTCATGCGAACCGGCCGGGGCTGGCGCACCTTCCCGCTTCCGTCCGTTCCCGGCAAGGAGGCTCAGGCGTCCTGGCGCAAGGATTCGCGGCTCGAGATGATCTGGCCAGAGGATATGGAACTCGATATCGATGGCCTGGAGCGGGCGCTCGAGCAGTGTCGACGTCGGCCGTCGGGTGAGGCGGGGCCGGACGCCTGAGCGTCCGGCGTGTCATCGACGCCCGAAGGCCCAGGGCGGGCAGGGCGTCGATAAAGGCTGCGTCAGAAGGAAAAGCGGTTGAGTGATGGGGCCTCGCCGTCTTCGATGCGCACCTCCCAGCCCTGATCGCGGGTCCAGTCGCCGACCACGATACGTTGCGCCGACACGGGATCGCCCTGAGGGCCGGCAAGGCTCAAGTCATGCACGGCGGGACGATGGGTATGACCGTGAATCAGCCTGCGAACCTCGTGGGCCTGCATCACGTCGACGACTTCCTCGGGGGTGACGTCCATGATGTCAGCGGCCTTGGTGCTGTTGGCCTCGCCGGACTGCTGACGCAACTGGCTTGCCAAGGCCAGACGCTCCGGGATCGGCATGGCAAGGACTCCTGCCTGCCACTGCGGGTCACGGGCCTTGGCGCGAAACGCCATGTAGGCTTCGTCGCTGGTGCACAGGCTGTCACCGTGCATCACCAGCGTAGGCTCACCGCCAAGGTCAAGTCGTTGTGGTTCGTCGAGCAGGGTGGCGCCGGCCCGCTGGGCGAAGCTTTCGCCCAGCAGGAAGTCGCGGTTGCCGTGCATCAGGAAAAGTCGCATGCCGGCGTCGCTGGCAGCCTTGAGGCGTTCGGCCACCTGGCAGGCCAGAGCCGCGTGGCCAGACGGATCCGCGGCGCCGAGATCCATCAGGTCGTCGCCGATCCAGGCGTCGAAGATGTCACCGATCAGGTAAAGATCGGTGCCTTCGGCGGTGTTGCGCTCGAGGTAGTCGAAGAATCCCTGGGTGATCTGCGGCGCCTCGGGATGCAGGTGCAGGTCAGCGATCAACAGAGTGGTCATGGTGTTCATGGTCTCCTGAACGCAGCACGCCCGCAGCGCGGGCGTGCTCGGTGGAAAGGCAGGAGGATCAGGCGTCGTCCTTGACGTAGGCGCGCTGGATGATCACGTCCTCGGCAGGGACGTCGGCGTGCATGCCGCGTCGGGTGGTGGCCACGTCCTTGATCCGGTTGACCACGTCCATGCCGTCGACCACACGACCGAAGACACAGTAGCCCCAGCCCTGCATGTTCTTGCCGGTATGATTGAGGAAGTCGTTGTCGGCCACATTGATGAAGAACTGGGCGGTGGCGGAGTGAGGGTCCTGGGTCCGCGCCATGGCCAGGGTGCCGGTGGCGTTCTTGAGGCCATTGTCCGCTTCGTTCTCGATGGGGTCACGCGTGGGCTTCTGCTCGAAGTTGCTGTCGAAGCCGCCGCCCTGGACCATGAAGCCGTCGATCACGCGATGGAAAAGGGTGCCATCGTAGAAGCCATCGCGGACGTACTGCTCGAAGTTGGCCGCGGTCTTTGGCGCCTCTTCATGGTTGAGTTCGATCGAGATGTCGCCAAAATTGGTCTGCAGAATGATCATGGAGTGGTCCTGTAGCGTTTACAGCGCCTCTTGGCGCCTTTCTCGTTCTCGGCCCGGCTTGGCGCCGGGCCCTGGCGTGACGCTATAATAGCCGTTTTGCTTCGCAGCGCGAAGCCGGGGGCGGATCTGTGCCCTTCAAAGCCCTTACTTCACCAGAGGTTGATTCATCAACATGACCACCGAGACCAGCAACGCGCCGAATTTCATTCGCAATCAGATTCGCGAGGAAATCGAGGCCGGACGGTCACAGAAGATCGTGACGCGATTCCCCCCCGAGCCGAATGGCTTCTTGCACATCGGGCACGCCAAGTCGATCTGTCTCAACTTCGGACTCGCGGAGCAGTTCGGTGGTGACTGCCATCTTCGCTTCGATGACACCAACCCCGCCAAGGAAGAGCAGGCCTACATCGACGCCATCAAGGAAGACGTGCACTGGCTGGGCTTCCAGTGGGCGGGCGACATTCGTTTCGCCTCCGACTACTTCGACCAGCTCTACGCCTGGGCGCAGCATCTGGTGAAGGAAGGCAAGGCCTATGTCGATGATCTGTCTCCGGATGAGATTCGCGAATACCGCGGTACCCTGACCGAAGCCGGTCGCCCCAGTCCCTACCGCGACCGCAGCGCAGAGGAGAACCTCGATCTGCTCGAGCGCATGCGCCAGGGGGAATTTGCCGAAGGCGAAAAGGTGCTGCGCGCGAAGATCGACATGGCCTCGCCCAACATCAACCTGCGCGACCCGATCCTGTATCGCATTCGGCATGCCAGCCACCACCAGACCGGCGACAAGTGGAAGATCTATCCGTCCTACGACTTCACCCACGGCCAGTCTGACGCTATCGAAGGGATTACCCACTCGGTCTGCACCCTGGAGTTCGAGGACCACAGGCCGCTCTACGAATGGTTTCTGGAGCAGCTGCCGGTGCCGGCCAAGCCCCGGCAGATCGAGTTTGCGCGCCTGAATCTGAACTATACCCTGACCTCCAAGCGCAAGCTCAAGCTGCTGGTCGACAACGGCATCGTCGATGGCTGGGATGATCCGCGCATGCCTACCATCTCCGGGATGCGTCGGCGCGGTTATACACCGGCGTCGATTCGCAAGTTCTGCGAGATGATCGGTGTGACCCGGGCCGACGGCGGTCTGGTGGACATCGCCATGCTGACCCATGCCATCCGCTCCGACCTCGAGGACAATGCGCCTCGTGCCATGTGCGTGCTGAAGCCGCTCAAGGTGGTGTTGACCAATGTCGACGCCGACCACGAAGAGGTCTATGAGGTGGCGGGACACCCGGCCCGTGACGACATGCCGGTGCGCCGTATCCCCTTTACCCGAGAGCTGTGGATCGACCGCGACGATTTCATGGAAGAGCCGCCGAAGAAGTTCTTCCGTCTGGCCCCGGGCAAGGAGGTTCGCCTGCGCAACAGCTACGTGATCCGTTGTGACGAGGTGGTCAAGGACGAGGCGGGCGAGATCCAGGAGCTGCGTTGCAGTGTGGACTTCGACACCCTGGGCAAGAACCCGGAAGGGCGCAAGGTGAAAGGGGTCATCCACTGGGTCAGTGCCAGCCACGGGGTGCCGATCGAGGTGCGGCTCTACGACAATCTGTTCCTGGTCGAGCAGCCGGACAAGGACAAGGACGCCGATTTCCTCGAGCACCTGAACCCCGAGTCGCTGGTGACCGTCCAGGGTGTCGGCGAGCCGAGCCTGGCCGATGCCGGCAACGAGGATCGCTATCAGTTCGAGCGCGTCGGCTACTTCTGTGCCGACCGCTACGCCAGCCGCCCCGATCACCTGGTGTTCAATCGCACGGTCGGTCTCAAGGACACCTGGGCCAAGATGCAGAAGAAGGGCTGACATGCAGATCTACAACACGCTGAGCCGCACCAAGGAAGAGTTCACGCCCATCGAGCCGGGCAAGGTACGCATGTACGTCTGTGGCATGACGGTATATGACTTCTGCCACCTGGGACATGCCCGGGTCATGGTCGCCTTCGATGTCATCAGCCGCTATCTGCGCCATCGTGGCTATGACGTCACCTACGTGCGCAACATCACCGATATCGACGACAAGATCCTGCGTCGCGCCGAAGAGAACGGCGAGAGCATCGGTGAACTGACCGAGCGCATGATCGACGCCATGCACGAGGATGAAGGTCGACTGTTTGTCCAGCGTCCGGACCAGGAGCCCAGGGCCACCGGTCACGTGGCCGAGATCATCGGCATGATCGAGGTGCTGATCGACAAGGGCTTTGCCTACGCGCCGGGTAACGGTGATGTCTACTATCGCGTGCGCAAGTTCGAAGGCTACGGCAAGCTCAATAATCGTAACCTCGACGATATGCGCTCCGGCGCCCGCGTCGAGGTCGACGAGCACAAGGAAGATCCGCTGGACTTCGTGCTGTGGAAGGGTGCCAAGCCGGGTGAGGCCAGCTGGGCCTCTCCCTGGGGCGAGGGGCGTCCGGGTTGGCATATCGAATGTTCGGCAATGTCCACCTGCTGCCTGGGCAACACCTTCGACATCCACGGTGGAGGTCCGGACCTGACCTTCCCGCACCACGAGAACGAGATCGCCCAGAGCGAGGCGGCCACAGGCGAGCGCTACGTCAATACCTGGATGCACGCCGGAGCGGTGCGGGTCGACAGCGAAAAGATGTCGAAGTCACTGGGCAACTTCTTCACCATTCGCGAGGTGCTGGAGCACCACGATCCAGAGGTGGTCCGGTATCTGCTGGTGGCAAGCCACTATCGCAGTGCCATCAACTACGCCCCGGAGGCGCTTGGCGAGGCACGCAAGTCACTCGAGCGCTTCTATACCGCGCTTGACGGTGTCGCGCTGCCGGCGGAAATCGAAGTAGGGCCGGGCGACTACGCCGCACGCTTCAGCGCCGCCATGGACGATGACTTCAACACGCCGGAGGCCCTGTCGGTGCTGTTCGAACTGGTACGCGAGCTCAATCGTGCGCGCAAGGAAGGCAGCGATGACGTTCCTGCCCTGGCGCTCGAGCTCAAGCGTCTGGGCGGTATCCTGGGCTTGTTGACCCAGGAGCCGGCCGCCTTCCTCAAGGGTGGTTCGGTAGCGCTGTCCGAAGACGAGATCAATGCGCGTATCGCGGCGCGGGCGGAGGCCAAGAAGGCCAGGCAGTTCGCCGAAGCGGACCGCATCCGCGACGAGCTCGCCGCCCTGGGGATCGTGCTCAAGGACTCCCGCGAAGGTACCACCTGGGTGGTCGACAAGGGCTGAGCTCAGCCCGTAGTCGCCTGTCGCTTGTGCACCGCACGGGGCGGCAGGGGGACCTGTCGGGGCCAGTCGTCGCCGACCACGAAGATGCGCCGTCCGCATGCCGCGGGCGGCGCATTTTTCATGTCCGGGGTGGCAGGCTCATCGGCATCCTGGCCAAGGACCCATGAGCCATCCAGCGGCGGGTCCAGTGCCTCTCGCTCGAAGCGCAGGGGGTCCTCGGTCAGCATCACCTGTACCGGTGTCGCATAGGTGGCGAAATGTGCCGCCAGCGCCCGTGTCAGGTCGTCACGGCTGCTCCAGTGTCGCGGTTGTGGCGGGGCCAGCCAATGGGGTTTCGCCAGGCAGGTACCGAAGCGCATGTTCTCGAACTGTCGGCACAGGGCCGACCAGTCGCGCCAGTGACACCAGAGCCCCTGTAGCGCCGAATCCGGCACGCCGCGGGGTAGCGCCATGGGACAGTGCCAGGGTTGAAACAACACCCCGGGCATCGCCAGGTGGGCCTCGATTCCGTGTTGCAGTGACGCCAGGGGAGCCCCTTTGATCGTGTTGGCGGGGCTGTCATTCAGGCCCAGACGCAAAAGCTCTCGGGCGCGCTGGCTCTGCAGCAGGGGCAGTTGATGATGCAACAGATGGCTGACCTTCAGCGCCAGGCTGTCCAGCCCCCCGGGGCCTATCCAGCGACAGGTATCGCTCGAGTCCCCCGGACCGCAGGGGAGGCCGAGAAAGAACTTGATCGCCACTTCCAGGTGTTGAAGGCGCCCATCGGCGTTGCGGTAGAGCAGGTCCAGTTCGCCCAGGGTCCGCTTTTCTTCTCGAATAGGCACATTGTGAGCCAGCAACTCGGTAGCCGGTGCCGTAGAGAGCAAAAATTGCCAAAGAAACTCGTGATATTGTCCAAGCCGGGTGGTGGCGGTGCGCCCCACCATCGCCTCAAGTGCGCTCGGGTCGGCGTCGATGGCCGCCAGATAGGCGTGTCGGTGCTCCGGCTCGCCCAGCCCGAGCTGGGTCAGACTCGGACGCCCGGGCCAGTCGGTGTCGATCAGGTCGGGAGCCGTCATCAGCCATGCCAGATCACGCACCATGGGATGGTTGGGTACTGCGCCGAGCTGGACGGCGGTGGTTGCGCCTTGGCATGAGGTCATGATGGACTCACGTTGGTGAAACGTTCAGCAGGCTTGGCCTTGCCTCCTTATACTCAGCATACACACACAAGGAATTGGGTGAGATATATGAAACGTCCCCTGGTGTTAGCCGTGATGGTCGCCTCTGCCCTGGCGGGGCAGGTTCAAGCACAGGACCCGCTGGTGGTGTCCTCCAAGATCGATACCGAGGGCTCCGTGCTGGGTCAGATGATCCTGCAGCGCCTGGAAGCGGCAGGGCTCGAGGTCGAGGATCGGCTTCAGCTTGGCGGCACCAGCATCGTGCGCGAGGCCTTGATCAACGGCGAGATCGATATCTATCCGGAATACACCGGCAACGGTGCCTTCTTCCACGACATGACCGACAGCCCGGTGTGGCATGACGCGGACAAGGCCTATGAAACGGTGAAGAGCAAGGACGCCGAGCAGGGGCTGGTATGGCTCGAGCCGGCCTCGGCCAATAATACCTACGCCATCAGCGTGCGCGGAGACGTCGCCCGTGACAACGGGCTCGAGACCCTGGAAGACATGGCTGACTTCATCAACCAGGGGGGCGAATACAAGCTCGCGGCCAGTACCGATTTCGTCGAGTCCGCCTTTGCCTTGCCGGCGTTCGAGGAGGCTTACGGCTTCTCTCTGGACGATGATGACCTGCTGGTACTCTCCGGGGGTAATACCGCCGCGACCATGCGCGCCGCGGCCCAGCAGACCAGCGGCGTGAATTCTGCGATGACCTACGGCACCGATGGTGGCTTGCAGGCGCTGGACCTTACCGTGATGACCGACACCAAGGGTGTTCAGCCGGTCTATCAGCCGGCTCCCGTCGTGCGCAAGGAGGTGCTCGAGGCTCACCCCGAGATCGAAGAGGCTTTGGCGCCGGTGTTCCAGTCGCTGGATCTGGAGACCCTGCAGCGTCTCAACGGTGACGTGGCGGTGAACGGTCTGGACCCGGCGAAGGTGGCCGCCGACTACCTGTCGACTCTCGAGGACTGAGCCATCGGTCTCTTGAGTGCAGTGAACGGTGAGCGCGGCAATACGGTATTGTTGACTCTGATGCTGGTGGGGCTCGGTGCCTGGTGGGCCTTGCCTGTGGTCAGCGTCGCACCGAATCGTATTGTGCCCAGCGAGGCTCGCTACGCCTGGGAGGTGGCCGGGCCCGCCATGGCGCTGCTGGCCAGCCTGCCCATGGCCCTTGCGGCATTGTCGGCGCGTAGCGCTGACCCCGGCTGGCGCTCGCTTGGGCTGGTGCTGCTGGCGCTGGCGGGCCTGCCGCTGTGGCTGGTGTTGGCGGTGCACCAGCTCATCGATCCTGAGCTGCCCCAGGCGCGGCTCGGGATCGGTTCAGGCATCTGGTGTGCGCTGTTTGTGCTGATGTTGGCGCTTTTGGACCTGCGGACTCGACAGCGGCTGTCGACCGGGGTGTCCTGGCTCTTGATGCTGACTCCGCTGGCGCTGCTCGCCGTCTGCCTGCCGCTGGGGCTGAATCGTCTGGCGTTGTGGCAGGAGTACCAGGGCCGTGCCGATGACTTCTGGCTGGCCATCGGCGAGCACCTGCTGCTGGTCACTACCACCGTCGGCGTCAGTCTGGTCCTCGGCGCCGGCATCGCGCTGCTGATGCGGCGCTACCCCGAAGTGCAACGGGGCGCCTTCGCGGTACTCAATTTCCTGCAGACGATCCCCAGTCTGGCCTTGTTCGGCTTGTTGCTCGGACCGCTGGCGTGGCTTGCCAATCGCTACCCCTGGGTCGATTCGCTCGGCATCAGCGGCATCGGTTGGGCGCCGGCGCTGTTGGCCCTGGTGGCCTACAGCCTGTTGCCGATGGTCAGAAACACCTTTGTTGCCCTGGAGGGCGTTTCCCCCGGTGTGATCGAGGCGGCGCGCGGCATGGGCATGAGTCGGTTGCAGATCTTCTTTCAGGTGCGCCTGCCACTGGCGGTGCCGGTACTGCTGGAAGGGGTGCGCATCACCACGGTGCAGGCTATCGGCCTGACCGCGGTGGCGGCCCTGATCGGCGCCGGTGGGCTCGGGCGTTTCATCTTTCAAGGGCTGGGTCAGGCCGCCATGGATCTGGTGCTGTTGGGGGCCTTGCCCATTCTGGTGATGGCAATACTCGCCGATGCGGTACTCGGCAACCTGTCGAGGCGACTGGGGAGAGGAGAGGCCGCATGATCGAATTGATCAATATCAGCAAGCGTTTCGGGTCGACCACTGCGGTGGACAGCATTTCGCTGAAGGTGGAGAGCGGGGAGTTCTGCTGCCTGGTGGGGACCTCCGGCTGCGGCAAGTCCACCACCCTGAGGATGATCAACCGGCTGATCGAACACAGCGATGGCGAGATCCATATCGACCAGCAGCCCATTCGCAGCTTCAGGGAAGAGGCGCTGAGGCGTCGGATCGGCTACGCCATCCAGAGCACCGGTCTGTTCCCCCACTGGACCGTGGCGCGCAACATCGGCCTGGTGCCGCGACTGCTCAAGTGGCCAAAGGCCAGGATCGACGCACGGGTCGAGGAGCTGATGGCCTTGCTGGGGCTGTCGATGGACGAATTTGCCGGCAAGTACCCCGACCAGTTGTCCGGGGGGCAGGCGCAGCGGGTCGGGGTCGCCCGCGCCCTGGCGGCGGACCCGGATATCCTCCTGATGGACGAGCCGTTTGGCGCCCTGGACCCGATCACCCGCGAGAGCCTGCAACTGGAGCTGCGTGATCTTCAGGCGCGGCTGGGCAAGACCATCGTATTCGTGACCCACGACATGGACGAGGCCCTGACCCTGGCTGACCGGCTGGTGGTGATGCACGAAGGGCAGATCATGCAGCAGGGGCATCCATTGAGCGTGCTGAGAGACCCCGCCAACGATTTCGTCGCCTCGTTGCTGGGGGGCGAGGATCGCGGCCTCAAGGAGGCAGCGCTACTGCCGGTCAGCGAGCGCATGATGCCTCTGGGCACCGGTGGCGTGGCGCGCGAGCGGATCGACCAGGGCGCCTCGCTCAGGGAGGCGCTATCGGTGATGCTATGGCGCCGGGTCGAGCGCCTGGCAGTGGTCGATGACGATGATATTCCGATCGGCGAACTGAGCTTTCGTCGGCTGGTGGGAGCCCGGGGCCATGACTGAGCACTGGGCCAGCCGCTGGCGGGTTCCTGTCATCTGGGGGCTGTTGCTGCTGGCGGGTTGTCTGTTGATGGGGCAGCTGGAAGCGCTGTTTCGCTGGGTCGAGCCCGATAGCCGTGACGTGATCTTCTCGCGGGTGGACTTTCTGGTGTTGTTGGGACGCCATCTGCTGGTGGTCAGCGTTGCCGCCGTGCTGGCTACCTTGATCGGGGTGGGCGGCGCCATCGCCGTCACCCGTCCGGGAGGACGCGATTTTCTGCCGCTGGTCGCCCAGGTGGCATCGCTGGGACAGACGTTTCCTCCGGTGGCGGTACTGGCGCTGGCGGTGCCGGTGCTGGGTTTCGGCACCCTGCCCATCGTGGTGGCATTGCTGCTCTATGGTCTGCTGCCCATCGTGCGTAACACTCTCGCCGGGATCGAGGGTATCGATCCCTCGGTGCGGGAGGCCGCCCGTGGCATGGGCATGACCAGTGGCCAGATCTTGCTCCAGGTGGAATTGCCGCTGGCGGCACCGGTGATCCTGGCCGGTATTCGCACCTCGGTGACGATCAACATCGCCACCGCCGCCCTGGGTGCTACCGTTGGTTCAAGCAACCTTGGGGACCCGATCATCTCCGGTATCGTCAATGGCAACACCGCCTACATCGTCCAGGGCGCAGTGCTGATTGCACTGCTGGCGCTGACGGTGGACAGCGTGTTCGCGCGCCTGGCTCCTGCTCGCCGGGCCTGATGGCGTCGTCCGGGTCCGAACACCGAGACCTGGTCCGCTTTCCCTTTCCTGATCTCCGTATCCGCGAACCCCCCGTGCAGAGAGGGGGGCTTCGTGGTGGCCTGCGTCTCTCACCAGCCAGTCTCCCCGTCACGGTGGCCCGGTTCGGGCGTCCCATGGTGCTCGCCGCAAAGCGGTCCATCGAGGCAATTCGAGACGAATTTTCGACCAAAGTCGCGGCTAGGCAGGCGTCTCAGTTTACGTTAACGTCAAGTCAGTGCGTTGGTCCCGCCACGGGCAATCCCCTGGCAAGGGGCGGGAATAAAGACAACACTGCCCTCAAAAGGGGCAAAGGAACAGCACGATGACGACGACCGCACAGACCCACCGCCCGGACTTTCTGTCCGGCGACGAATACAGCATTCCCACCTATGCGGTGCTATCCCAGGACGGCACCCTCCATGACGGCGCCGAAGGGCCGGATCTCGAGCGCGACAAGGCGCTGAGAATCTACCACGCCATGGTGGCCACCCGGGTGCTGGACGAGCGCATGATGGCGGCGCAGCGTCAGGGACGCCTGAGCTTCTACATGCAGTGCACCGGCGAGGAAGCGGCGGTCATCGGCAGCGCCGCCGCCCTGGACGACGCCGACATGATCATGGCTCAGTACCGAGAGCAGGGCGCCTTGGCCTATCGCGGCTTCAGCTTCGACGAGTTCATGAACCAGTTGTTCGGCAATGAACTGGACTACGGCAAGGGCCGGCAGATGCCGATCCACTATGGGTCGCGCAAGCTGCACTACATGACCATTTCATCACCGCTGGCGACTCAGATTCCCCAGGCCACGGGCTATGCCTATGGCCAGAAGCTGGCGGGAGAGGGCCTCTGCACCATCGTCTATTTTGGTGAGGGCGCTGCCTCCGAGGGCGATTTCCACGCGGCGCTCAATATGGCGGCGGTACACGAAGCGCCGGTGATCTTCTTCTGTCGCAACAATGGCTACGCCATTTCCACGCCGTCGGTGGAGCAGTTCGCCGCGGATGGCGTGGCGCCCAGGGCGCTGGGATATCGCATGCACGTGATCCGCGTCGACGGCAACGACGTGCTGGCGGTCTACCGGGCCACCGAAAAGGCACGACGTCTGGCGGTGGAGGAGAACAAGCCCGTACTGATCGAGGCCATGACCTACCGTCTGGCGGCCCACAGCTCTTCCGATGACCCATCGGGCTATCGTTCGCGCAAGGAAGAGGACGCCTGGCGGGCCAAGGACCCGATCCGGCGCATGCAGCTGTGGCTCGAGGCCCAGGGCTGGTGGAGCGAAGACGAGGAAAAGGCGTTGCAGGACGAACTGCGTCGCGAGGTGCTGGAAACCATGAAACGGGCCGAAAAGCGCCCACCTCCGGCGATCGATACCATGGTCACCGACGTCTATGCCGACGTGACGCCTGCGCTGCAGCATCAGCTCGATGCTCTCAAGCAGCATGTTCGTCGCTACCCGGAGGCCTATCCGCGTGGGGCCAGGTCGCTGGACCCGGCGTTGAGCCATCGCGATGCCGACCAGGGAGGGGACTGAGATGCCGACCATCAATATGCTGCAGGCCATCAACCAGGCGCTGGACATCGCCATGGCCGAAGACGACAAGGTGCTGTGCTTCGGTGAGGACGTCGGGGGCTTCGGTGGCGTCTTCCGTGCGACCAGTCACCTTCAGGAAAAGTACGGCAAGGCGCGCTGCTTCAACACGCCATTGGTGGAGCAGGGCATCATCGGCTTCGCCAATGGGCTGGCGGCCCAGGGATCGGTGCCGGTGGCGGAGATCCAGTTCGCCGACTACATCTTTCCGGCCTTCGACCAGATCGTCAACGAGACCGCCAAGTTTCGCTACCGCTCCGGCGATCTGTTCAACGTCGGCGGGTTGACCATCCGCGCGCCCTACGGCGGTGGTATCTCCGGTGGCCTCTATCACTCCCAGTCGCCCGAGGCCTATTTCGCCCACACCCCGGGTCTCAAGATCGTGGTGCCGCGCAATCCCTACGAGGCCAAGGGCCTGTTGCTGGCCGCCATTCGTGACCCAGATCCGGTGCTGTTCTTCGAGCCGAAGCGCCTCTATCGCGCCTCCACCGGCGAGGTCCCGGAAGAGGATTACCAGCTGCCGCTGGGAGAAGCCGAGGTGACCAAGGAAGGAGCCGATATCACGCTGCTGGGCTGGGGGGCTCAGATGGAGGTGATCGATCGGGCGGTGGAGATGGCAGAAAAGGACGGGGTGTCCTGCGAAGTGATCGATCTGCGCAGCATCCTGCCCTGGGACGAGGATACCGTCGCCGAGTCGGTACTGAAGACAGGCCGCCTGGTCATCACCCACGAGGCGCCCCGCACGGGGGGCTTCGCCGGAGAAATCGCCGCTGCCATTCAGGAGCGCTGCTTTCTTTACCTGGAGTCGCCGATCCAACGGGTGACCGGCATCGATACACCTTTTCCGCTGACGCTGGAGAAGGAGTATCTGCCCGACCATCTGAAGATCTACGAGGCCATCAAGACCTCACTCCACTACTGAGACGGCGCCGGGAGCCAAGACATGACAGAGTTCAAGCTGCCTGACATCGGCGAGGGCATCGTCGAGTGTGAGGTGATGGAATGGAAGATTGCCGAGGGTGATACCATCGCCGAAGACCAGCCTGTGGTCGAGGTGATGACGGACAAGGCGCTGGTGGAAATCACCGCCCCGGAAGCCGGCGTCGTTACCAGGCTGCACGTGGCGAAGGGTGAAATGGCGCGAGTCCATGCGCCCTTGTTTGCCTATCGTGGCGAGCCTCAGGGCGGCGATGGGCAGGGCGGAGAGGCCCAGCGTGATGAGGGTCAGACTGAAAGCGAAGACAACACGCCGGTGCAGGCGGAGAGCGCCGCAGAGGCGTCTGTCCAGGAGCCGGCAGAGCCAGTAGAGCCGCCGTCGAGCTCCAGCGAAAAGGGCGGTGCGGGGCGACGGGTAGACTTTATTCTGCCCGATATCGGTGAGGGCATCGTCGAGTGCGAGATCGTCGAATGGCACGTGGCCCAGGGTGACGAGATCAGCGAAGACCAGCGACTGGTCGATGTCATGACCGACAAGGCCATGGTCGAGATCACTGCGCCGGAGGACGGGGTCGTTGCCGAGCTGTATGTGGCCAAGGGCGAGATGGCCAAGGTCCATGCGCCGTTGTTTGCCTATCAGGTTGCGGGTGCCGCCGCTGGTGAAACGCCGGCGGTCGAGGAGGCGTCGCCCCCGACCCCGACCCCAAAGAGTGACTCTCCCGTGCACAAGGCTGCGTCCGAGGGGGGCAAGGGCCCCTACGGGCGCATCCCGGCGAGCCCGGCGGTACGCCGACTGATCCGAGAACACCAGCTGCGACTCGAGGACATTCCCGGTAGCGGTCGCCAGGGCCGCGTGTTGAAGGAAGACGTGCTGAACTTTCTCGATGGCGCTCGACACAGCGGTGCCGCTTGCGCGGCCGATTCCGGGTCCGATTCCGGGGTCGAGTCAGCAGGGGCGGGCTCTCCCGCCGGCACCGATGCAACAGCCCGCGACGAAGGAGAGGTGCGAGTGGAACCGCTGCGCGGGGTCCGGGCGGCCATGGCGCGCCAGATGGTGGCGGCAGCCAGCAGCGTGCCGCACTTCCAGTACGGTGAAGAGATCGACGTCACCGACCTGCTGGCCTTGCGCGGCCGGCTCAAGCCCCAGGCCGAAGCCAGGGACGTCAAGCTCACCCTGATGCCGTTTTTCATCAAGGCGCTGGCGCTGGCGATCGATGAACATCCCCTGGTCAATGCGCGTCTCAATGACGAGGCCACCGAAATCCACTATCCGCCCCACTGCAACGTGGGCATGGCGGTGGACGGCAAGGCCGGCCTGATGGTGCCCAATATCAAGGGCTGTGAGCGCCTGAGCCTGCTTGAGATCGCCGCCGAGGTGCAGCGCCTGACCGAGGCCGCGCGCGAGGGTCGGGTGACTGCCAGCGACCTCAAGGGAGGCACGATCAGTATCTCCAATATCGGTGCCCTCGGCGGGACCTATGCAGCCCCCATCATCAATATCCCCGAGTCGGCGATCGTGGCCATCGGCAAGACCCAGTGGCTGCCGCGCTTCGACGAGGCAGGGCAGGTCGTGCGTCGGGGCATCATGACGGTGACCTGGGCCGGTGATCATCGCTTGCTGGATGGCGGCACCATCGCGCGTTTCTGCAATGCCTGGAAAGGCTATCTCGAGGACCCTGAAAGCATGCTGCTTCACCTGTCCTGAACGGTTGTGACGGCGTGCGCCCGAGGCGCCGCCGTGGCATCGTGTATCGGTGGAGGATACCGCCATGCCCCAGGCCCCGTTGCAGCAGTTCTACATCCCGGAAGATCAGTCGATCTACCTGCTCAGCCAGGACGACGCGCGCAAGCTCAAGGAGTGGGTCGCGCTGTGTCGTACCCAGCTCGAGCAGCTGGGCTATCGGCGCATCGAGCTGGTCGGCAAGGGCGCCTACGGTTTCGTGTTTGCCGGGGTCAGTCCCGACCAGCGCCATCACGTCTTCAAGTTCAGCCGGGTCACGTTGCCGCAGCACCTGCAGGATCGCCTCGAGGAAGAGGCCTTCATGCTCGAGCAGGTGGTGCATCCCCGCGTGCCGGCGCTGGTCGCCTATCAGCGGGTGCGCCACCAGGCGATTCTGGTGATGGAGCGGGCTCCGGGGCTCAATCTGGAAGAGGTATCGCTGCGTCAGGGTCGGCTGTCACCACGGCTGGTGGTGCGTATCGCCACCCAACTGGCCGATATCCTGCGTGAGCTGAGGCGTGAAACCACCCCCGCCGGCGCCCCGAGAAAGCCGGTGGTCCATGGCGACATCAAACCGTCGAATCTGGTGTTTGACGCTCGCGACGAAACGGTGGCGCTGATCGACTGGGGGTCGTCGGTATTTGCACAGCTCGACGCACGGCTGCAGTTCGTCACCGCCAACGTGATGGAGCTTATGTCCGACAATCTGCAGCAGACCAATGCCAGGCTCGGGGACGTCTATTTCATCGGCGAGGACCAGCTTGGGGGCGCGCTGTCATCACCGCGCTTCGACGAGCAGGGCGTCGCCGGGACCCTCTACGCGCTGGCCTCGGCGCAGTCCTGCCGTTTCGGACATCGCGCCATTCCCGCCACCTCGCTGGGTCTGCCGATGGAGTTTGCCAGGACCCTGGACGGGATGCTCGATCCCGACCCCGAGGTGCGATTGAGGGCCGGCGACCACTTCATTGCCGAAATGCCGCGTCTGGGACGGTTGGTGATGCTCGATCTGCCGCGGCCCCAGGAAGTGGCACAGGTGCCGGTGTGGAGCCGCGCGCTGAGTCGCGAGATCGATACCGTGGTGTACAGCTCGCGCAAGGCATTTCTGAGGGAAGAGGGCGTGGAGGAGACGCTCAATGACGTCAACGATGTTCAGCTGGACCGCTACTATCGCAACTTCATGCAGGGCATGGGGGAGACCGAAAAGGCCTTTCTGGCCGCCGTCAGCCGGCTGGGCAAGTACCCGGTGGTCGGAGGACTGGCGGTGCGCTGGGAGGCCGATGGCGTCTATATCGACTCGTCATTGAATCTGCACGATGCAGGGCTCAAGCGAGCCTTCGTGGCGGCGGTCAACAACATGGTGACCCTGGCGCGGGCGATCCATCGGCGGGGCATCTTCAAGAGCTGCCTGTTCAATGCCCGCGATACCCTGCACCTGGAACGGACCAGTCCGGATCACCCCTTCGTGGTCGATCCGTCGCTGAAACTGTCCTATGAGGTCAGCGCGGTGCCGGAACTGGAGGATCGTTCCCGTCTGCACAGCTATTTCGAGGACGGTCCCGACCCTGAGGAATTGCTGATACTGCCGGAGGCGATCATCACCTCGTTGCAGGCGCTCAATGATATCCACCACACCGGCATGATCATCTTCGAGGTGCTGCCGTCGCATCTCAAGATTCACCACCACTATCGGCTGCTCGATCCTTCAAGGGAGCAGGAGTTCCATGACTGTCTCGAGGACATCGTCGATGCGGTGAAGCTGATCGAGGGACTGGGTATCTCCGGCTTTATGAAGATGCCCTACAAGGACACGCGGTTCTTTCCCCACGTGGCACGCCAGCCGGAACGCTACTATCCTCGCGACCCCAGAGCGGCGCTGGCAAGAGCGATGTCCGAGCAGCCGGTCGGGGGGGAGTCAGAAGCGCTGCGAGAAGGTCTGCACCAGGCGCAGCGCTAGTCTCTGTCCGAAAAGTTGACGAGCGAAGGTTAGACAAGGCAAAAATCGGTGAGAAAGCGCAGTTTACGGGGTGTAAATGAGCATTTTAACCGGGCTGGCGCACCAGCCGATTTTTAACGCCGTATTACCGAGCGCAGGCACTTTTCAGGCGAGTCGTCAGGCGCCGAGCCCGCTTTCGCGCAGAAGTTGATCGATGGAGCGCTCTGCACGCTGGCTGCCGGCGCCCTCGTGGGCCAGCTCGGCTTCGAGGACCTCGGCGCCTTCGCTGACCAGACGTTCGATCAGTGCAGCCTTCGACAGGCCGGTCTTTTCGGCCAGGAAATCCAGGCGTGCCTCCAGGTCCCGCGAGAATCTGAGTAGATGGGGCATGGTATTCCTCCGGTGGCAACGCGTACGGCTATCAGATTTATGAAAAGTCTAGGTGTTACGGGTGACAGTCCGGTGACAATCCCGGGCCCTGTCTAGACGGTGCCGCGCCCATCGAGGTTCAGGACCAGGCCCGGTGCACTTCCAAGTGTGCAGCTATCCGTCTGGCGCTGTCGCTCTCCCTTGGGGAGTAGCTCACTGCGCGCCGAGGCGGGAGTGTGGCCCTTCTTTGAGCGCAGGTGAGCGCAGGCCAACTGCCTTGCTCAAGCGTAAGCGCCGTCATGGTGACTCAATCCAGGCCGCGCCGGGCCATCACTTCGGTGATGATCGGTACCGGCGTCATCAGATGGTCACGCATCATGCGCCGGGCCTTGCCGGCGTCCCGACTCAATACCGCCTCGGTCAGTGCCGCATGTTCGTCACGCTTGACCGCCAGGGCCTCGCTGGAAAACACCGTCTCGCGAAGCCACAGGTGACGGTAGCGCTCGACCTGGTCGAACAGGGTGTCGCGCACCTGCATCAGATGAGGCGAGTTGCAACCGGCCACGATGGCACTGTGGTAGGCCTTGTGGCGACTGTCCCAGATATCGAGCAGCTCCTCGGAAGAGCTGACGCTTTCGACCTTGGCCAGGGTGTGCGCGGTAGCGATGATATCGGCTTCCCAGCGATCGTCACCGCGTTGGATGGCCAACTCCAGCATCAGCCCCTCGAGCTGGGCGCGGGCATCGTACAGATCCTCGAGCTCCGCCAGCGACATGGGGGCCACCCGATAACCGCGTTGACTGATGGCAACCACCAGACGGTCGGCAACCAGCTGGGACAGGGCTTCGCGCAGCGGCCCCACGCCCAGGTCGTAGCGTTCTTTCAGCCTTGCCATCAACAGCTTTTCGCCCGGGGCGAAGACGCCACGAATGATGTCCTGCTTGAGCCAGCGGTAAGCGCTGATGGCGAGGTTCTGCTTGGGTGAGTCTTCCATCTCGTGGCCCGTCCATGTATCACCGGGCCATCTTACCGCAATGCCGACAATGTCGATATTCTCCTAAGGCATCGGTCGGCACCCAGTTGTGTCGATGGCAGCAGGTCCGGCTTTTCTATCTGCGGCAACGATGGCTCGAGGCGGGCCCTTTGACCCGCAAGATCGACACGGCTCCAGCCTCGCCTGGTGGTTGTCGGGCAGCTACCGGGCAGATACCGGGCAGCTACCGGGCAGCTACCAGGCATCGTCCGGCGAGGCGAGTCTGGTGGATCAGTCCCGGGTGCGTCGAAGCTCCGTCCAGGCGGCATAGGTACTCAGGAACACGCGGCCGGTCAATTCATCGAGAAAGTCGGAATGCTTCAGCCGGTCCATCACCGGCCCCTTGACCTCGGCCAGGTGTAGGGTGACGCGAGAGTCCTTCAGACGGGCATTGATCGCGTCCAGGCTTTCCAGCGCCGAGGCGTCGATCAGATTCACTGCAGAGCAGATAAGTACCACGTCGCTCAGCTCGGGGCGCTGGGCCACCAGTGTATAGAGGGTGTCTTCGAGATAGCGGGCGTTGGCGAAATAGAGGCTTTCGTCGACCCGGAATAGGGCGAGATGGCTGACGGTCTCGACCTGATGCCGGGTGATCGAGCGGAAGTGCTCACTGCCAGGGATGCGACCGACGATGGCGCTGTGGGGGCGACTGGTACGGTACAGGAAAAGCGCAATCGAGAGACCTACCCCGGCGATGATGCCGGCTTCGACGCCCTCCACCAGCGTCAGCAGCATGGTCACCGCCAGGGCCGAGAAGTCGCTGCGGGAGTAGCGCCAGGTCTGGCGAATCAGCGGGATATCCACCAGCGTCAGTATGGCCACGGTGATGGTGGCGGCGAGGGTGGCGATCGGAAGATGTTCCAGCAGGGGAGTGAGCGCCAGGGTCACCACACCGATACCGATGGCGGCAAACAGACCGGCCATGGGGGTGCGTGCACCAGACTGCTGATTGATCACGGTGCGCGACAGTCCGCCGGTGACTGGCATGCCGGCGGTGACAGCAGCGGCCAGGTTGGCGCCGCCGAGTCCGATCAACTCCTGATTGGGGGAGACGCGCTCGCGGCGCTTTGCGGCCAGCATCTGGGCCATCGAGATGGACTCGACAAAGCCCACCACACTGATCAATAGCGCCGGCACCAGCAGCGCGTGCCACAGGCCCAGCTCGAATGTCGGCAGACCGAAGGCTGGCAGGCCGGCGGGGATCTGCCCCACGGTCGCAACCCCCCTGGAGGCAAGATCCCATCGCCAGCTGATCAGCGTGGTGATGACCACCGCCGCCACGGGACCTGCGCGTACCAGCATGCTGGCAGGCCCCCTGGGCAGGCCCAGTGCCGTCAGAGCGTGTTGCCCATAGCGGCGGGTCGCCCACAGGAAAAGCAGGGTCGAGGCGCCCATCGCCAGGGTCATCAGGTTAGTCTGGTCGAGGTGGGATAGCTGGCTGTAGATCAGTGCCAGGGCGGTATAGCCACCGGCCTCGATGCCCAGCAGGTGAGATAGCTGACTGATGGCGATCAGCAGTCCCGAGGCCGAGAGAAAGCCACCGATGACCGGGTGGCTGAGAAAGTTGGCGAAAAAGCCCAGGCGCAGCATGCCCATGGCGGTCAGCATCAGTCCCGACAGCAGTGCCAGCACCAGCGCCGCCTCGACGTACGCGGCGCTACCGGGAGTGGCCACCTTGGTCAGAGCGGCGCCAGTCATCAGAGCGATGATCGCCACCGGGCCCACCGCCAGCGACCGGCTGGTGCCCAGCATGGCGTAGACCACCGCCGGTAGCAGACTGGCATAGAGTCCGACCACGGCAGGCAGACCCGCCAGAATGGCGTAGGCCAGCGACTGGGGGATCACCATGACGGTGACGATGATACCCGCCAGCAGATCGCCCCCCAGCAGACGCGGCGTATAGTGTGGCAACCAGGCAAGAATCGGAAGGTAACGCTTGATCATGGAAATGCCGACGTCCTAGTCAGGGTATTGGAGGGCCTGGCGCAGGCGCTTGCCGAGAAACCTCTAGCCTAGCCGAAAGCGGTGAGCGAGTAGAGTCTTGTCAGCGCAGACGCCTGGTACGCTGCATGAAATTCAGGTCCAGATGACGTTTCAGGCGGCTGGCCAGTCGTCCGCCCCACCAGGCGTTTCCGTAGAGCGCCAGGGCTTCGCCGTGGCCGAGATTGACGATGGACAAGGCCCGCGCAGGCGGGCGGTAAGAGGTCAGTGACGCCTGCGGGTCCAGCGATGCGATCAGGTTCCGGGCCAGTACGGGGCCCTGACGAACCCCGTGGACGCCCAGCCGTGGCAAGGGATGGTCGATCAGTGCAGCACAGTCTCCGCTGGCAAAGACGCCGTCGGTCCCCTGGACCTCAAGCGACGGGTCGATAGCTATGCCGCGACCATCGATCGTCGGCAGGCCGAACCTCTCGAGTCCTCGCGGAGGACCCAGCCCAGTGGCGTCGACGATGTCGGACGCCGGCAGATGTCGGTCATGGCGGCTGTCGACGACAAGGATTCCGCGACGCTCCAGGGCTGCCAACAGGTAGCGTCGGGCTCGCGCGGGCGCTTCTGGCAAGGGGCCAGAGCCGCGATGTCGCAGGCGAATGGTCAGAGCACCAGCGGTGAGCTGGTGGCGGCGGCCGAGTGCTTCGATGGCGCAGGCGATCTCGACCCCGCTGGCGCCGGCACCGAGAATCTCGACGCTCACCGACTGTCGGCGCTGAAACCGACGCTCGAGGCTGCGCCGCAGCCGGACCAGATGGGGGATGGGCTTGATCTGCCAGTGTGTCTGCTTGTCGCCTGGTAGCGAGGCTGCGCTATCGCTGCTGGCTTCATCATCGCTCGACCGCAACACAGGAGCAGAGCCCAGATTCAGCCCCAGTCGATCAAACGCCAGAGAGGTCCCGTTGGACAGCAGCGCCTGGCGCGCGTCGGTGTTCAGCGCACAAAGACGCGCCCTGACCAGTGCAACCCCTCGCCCATGACAGAGCGTCGCAGGATCGATCCTGTCGGTCGCAGGTGAATGGTCGCCGGCCAGCACGCCGCTGGCCAGGCCCGAATACCAGAAGGCGCCGGGGTCGACCAGGGTGACATCGAAGCGCGACAGCAAGGAGCTCTGATGCAGCAGATGCAGATGGGCGTGGCCTGCCCCGATCAGCAGCAGCCGTGGCTTGCTGCCGATAGCGGTAGGGCGGGATCGCGCGGTGGTCGAGGACATGGGCGGCCGTCATCCTGAAAGCGAGTAGCGATCATCCCGGCTGACATGCGCGAGGTCAAAGACGGTGCGCGCTGGACCTATCCCTATCTTCAGTCCATCGCTACCTCCAAAGGGAGCGCGAGGGGAACATCGGTGGCTTCTAGGCTTCATCTACGGGGCGAGACAGCACTTGATCGAACGTCGCCAGCAGACGCTCCCGTGGGAGCCTTACTCATGCACATCCTGCTCGGGCCGTGCCCTCTCCCGTGGTTGAGGTCACTGCTACTGGTGAGACTCAGGAGACTTGTGCCGACCACCCTTGGCCTGGTGGCCATGGTCGCTTCTGCGATGCTATCGGGTGATGAACTGGACGAGTCGCAGGGTGCTTCACTGACACTGTTGACCTCTTACCACCAGGGGTACCGGTGGAATGACGATGTGGTCAGCAGTGTCGAGGCGCGTTTTCGTCACGAAGCCAGCGCAGACCGACAACTGCTGGTGGAGTATGTCGATGCGCTGCGCCTGGCGCGGCCGCTGGCCCATGAGGCCCTGCTCCAGCGATTGACCGCCAGCACCTTGAATGAAAGCGGCAGTCTGATCATTGCCGATGACCCCGCCATGGCCTTCTATCTGGAGTATCGTGACGAGCTCCCCTGGCCGCGCAAGGTGGTAGCACTGGGACTCAATGATGACCGCTTCAGGGAGCAGGCCCAGGCGCTTGGAGTGAAACTGCTCAAGTCCTACCCGGTCATGGCGCAGTCGCTCAATATGCTGGTGGAAACCTTTGGCTCACCGGTGCCTTTGATGCTGCTGGCCGAAGACTCCGAACACGCCTTCAATGTCGTCGATGACATGGTGGAGGTGATCGGCAGTGTCGCCGATGTGACCCTGGTCGATGTGGTCACTGGCTGGACCCCGGAAGAGGTGATCGAGCGATTATCGCGAAGCCCGCCGGGTACTCGACTGTACATGCAAGGGGGGCAGGACTCCGGTTGGTCCGAAGGGGCGGGAAGTACCGCCCATCGACTGGAAGCGCTGGCCGCCCAGGGCTATCCGGTGTTCTGCCATTTCGAATTCCAGATGGCGATAGGCTGTGCCGGCGGGGCGATTCTCGATGTCGACTTCCTTGCCCACGCCGCCGTGGAACTGGCGCTGACGCCAGCCTTTGACCTGGTACCGGCCAGTTCCTCGGTGATGGCCCAGCGTCACCTGATCGATGCCCGCTGGTACCGTCTGTTCGAGGGCCATGACAACCTCCCGTTCCAGTGGATCGGCGTTCGCGGACGGCTGGAGCAGGTCGCGCGGGAGTATCGTCAGGCGTTGTACGGGGTGTCGGTGGTGGCGGTTGGCTCGCTGCTGGGCGTGGGGGCCTTGCTGGTGGCGCGCAACAGGTCGCGACGTCTTCGTCGCAAGTTGATGGTCGATCAGCGTTTTGGGTTGCCTACCAGGCTGGCGTTGGTAAGCGACTATCGAGGCAGTCGATGCGAGGAGGTGGAGTGGCTGTTTGTGCTGGTCTCACCCGAACTCAGGAGCTATCGCAGGCGCTTTGGCAGCGGCAGTCTGGAGGGTCTTCTGCGGATCAGTATCGATGTCTTCAAGGCGCACCTCCCCAAGGGCTGGCGGCTGTATCTGGGGGGCGAAGAGCAGCTGATCGGCATGGTCCCTGCCCAGGCCCACGGACCCGACGTGGAATCCCAGCTCGATAGCTACCTGGCCTTGGTGGGGCAGTTTCAGCAGCGCGACAGCGCACGGGTCCTGCGCTGGCATGCCAGTGTGGTGGTGGTGCCCGGACACTCCACGGACCTGAGCAACTGTCTGGCTTCGCTGGAAGAGGGGGTGCAGCGGCTGGAAAGCGAAGGTTGGGTACGTCCGGTGCTCAGGGTGACCGCGGCGGGTCCCTATCACGAGACTCAGCTGCGTTGGCTGTGCCGGCAGGTCAGTCTGCTGATCGAGAATCCCGGCAATCAATGGCGTCTGGTGGCCCAACCCAAGATGGCGCCCTCGAGCAGAACCCTGGTCGGTGCCGAGGTGTTGATCCGCTGGTGTCATCCCGACGCGGGCAATATTCCGCCGCCGGAGTTTCTTCCGGTCATTCTGATGCTCGGCCTGGCGGAGCGTTTCGACCGTTGGGTGATCGGCCGCACCCTCGACTGGCTGATGGAACTGCGAGGCGCGGCCTGGCTCGGTACCGTCTCGGTCAATGTCCACCTTTCGACGCTCGTGGCCGATGACTTCCCCGATTTCATGGTGACTGAACTGGCGCGACGTCGGCTGCCTCCACGCTGCCTGGCACTCGAACTGGTGGAGCACGAGCATGTCGATGACGTCGAGCGGGTTCAGCGACAGATGAGGCGGCTCCACGAACGCGGTATTGGCGTCGCCCTGGACGACTTCGGTAGCGGCTACACCGCCTTCAACCTGCTTCAGCGCCTGCCCCTGGCGGCGATCAAGCTGGATTATTCATTACTTCACGCCGCGCGGCGTTTCGATCAGGCGCGTCAGGCTTATGCGGCGCTGGTGGGACTCTGCCATCGCATGGAACTGACGGTGGTGGCGGAAGGCGTCGAGACCGTCGAGGACGCAAGTTGGCTGATCACCCTGGGGGTCCAGGAAGGGCAGGGCTACTTCTTCGCGCCACCGATGGAGCTGGAGGATCTGGTCGCGGTCTATGGCGAGAAGCCAGCGGGCCCGATGCCGACGACGGTACTGCGTCAGGTGGGCACTCGGCGCTGCTGACGCAGGCTCGACCAGGAGTAGAGCGCCAGCGCGATCCAGATCAGCACGAAGGTAGTAAGCTGCTCGACCGCCAGGGGCTCGTTGAACACCCACAACGCAATCAGAAACTGCAGCGTCGGATTGATGTACATCAGAAATCCCAGAGTACCGAGGGTCAGCCGGCGCGCAGCGCCGGCAAAGGCCAGCAGCGGCAGGGCCGTCAGCACCCCGGAGGCCATCAGCAGCGCGGCGCTGTAGGGAGCGGTGAAGAATAGCGCCCCATCGAAGTGGCTGACCGGCAGCTGTTGTATCAGCAGCAGCGCCAGTGGAAGGAGCAGCAGCGTTTCGATGAACAGGCCCGACAGCCCGTCCAGCGCAAGCTGCTTGCGCAGCAGTCCGTAAGTGCCGAAAGACACCGCCAGGCACAGGCTCAGCCAGGGCAAGGTGCCCAACTGGAATAGCTGCAGCACGATGGCACCGAGGGCAAGGCCAATGGCCAGGCGCTGCGTCGGCGCGACGCGTTCCTTGAGCACCACCACGCCCAGCGCCACGTTGACCAGCGGTGTCATGAAATAGCCCAGGCTCGCCTGCAGCACCCGGTGAGTCTCTACCGAGTAGATATAAAGGCCCCAGTTGGCGCCGATGAGCAGAGCGCAGGCGAGCGCCGGCAGCAGTTGCCGAGGTGCCTGGCGAATATTGGCGATGACCGACCAGCGCTTGAGCAGACTGATGACCAGTGCCAGAAACAGGCACGACCAGATGACGCGATGGGCGAGTATCTCGAGTGCACCCACGCCGTCGAACAATGCGAAGAAAAGGGGAAATCCACCCCAGGTGCCATAAGCCAGCAGCGCAAAGGCGACGCCCTGGGCCGAGGGAGTGGAGAGTCCTTTCATGCCGCGAATTCCCGTTCAGAGTTGGTGCCGAAGTTGGTGTCGACGTTGGTATCGATGTTGATAGCGAAGGTTGAGCTGATCGCCGCGTCGCGTCAGGCCGGATGACGGTGGGGTTTTCCGGGGCCTGGGGCATTCGACCGTTGCCACCTGCTGCGACAAGGCGCTGTGTCGTTTAGGCTAGGGGGACGACGTCAATTGATGAGATTACCATGACACAGCTGCGTACGACGCTTGTCCAGTGCAACCTTCACTGGGAAGATCCCGAGTCCAACTGCCGGATGCTGGAGGACAGCCTGGCGGACCTGGGCGCCAACGATACCGACCTGATCGTGCTGCCGGAAATGTTCGCCACCGGGTTCACCATGAACTCACGCGAGATGGCCCAGCCCATGGCGGACAGCAGCGTGGTGGCATGGCTTGTGGATCAGGCTCGCCAACGAGGCTGCGTGGTTACCGGCAGCGTGGCCATCGAGGAGCAGGGCGAGTACTTCAACCGCCTGGTCTGGGCGCGACCGGACGGCGACATCAGCTGGTATGACAAGCGCCATCTCTTCCGCATGGCAGGCGAGCATGAACGCTACGACATGGGTCGTGAGCGCGTGATCGTCGAGCTCAATGGCTTCCGCATCCTGCTGAGCGTCTGCTACGACCTGCGCTTTCCGGTATGGCTGCGTCAACGCCAGAACCCATCGACCCACTTCGAATATGACGCCCTTCTATGTGTTGCCAACTGGCCGGCGCCGAGGCGCCATCCCTGGCGCACACTGCTGCAGGCGCGTGCCATCGAGAACCTGGCCCCGGTGATCGGTGTCAACCGCGTCGGTGAGGACGCCAAGGGCCTCGCCTACTCGGGTGACTCCATGTTGATCGATGCCAAGGGTGAGGCGCTGATCGACGAGGCGCGTGATGAGCCCTTTATCAAGACCGGAGTGCTCGACCGCGACGAATTGGCGGCATTCCGGGAGAAGTTCCCGGCATGGCAGGATGCCGATGCCTTTCAACTCGCCGATGACGAGGCCAACTGATGCGTCTGGACCGCTTTCTCAGCGAGACCACCGACCTGACGCGCAGCCTGGCCAAGCGAGCCTTGGTGCGCGGGGAGGTAACGGTCAACGGCGAGCTTGAAAAGAAGGCTGCGCGACATGTGGCGAGTGATGACGAGGTGCGCTGGGAGGGACGACTTCTTGAGCTGGTTGGACTTCGTTACATCATGCTGCACAAGCCCGTCGGGGTGGAGTGCACGGCCAGACGGGGACTCTACACGCGGGCGGTTGACCTGATCGATCTGCCCAAGGCCGAGCGTCTGCAGCCGGTAGGGCGGCTGGACGTCGACACCACTGGCTTGCTGTTGTTGAGCGACGATGGCCAGTGGTCCCACCGCATCACCTCGCCTCGCCATCGCAGCGCCAAGGTATACCAGGCCCTGCTGGCACGGGACCTGGACAACCCTGACGAGGCCGTCGCACGTTTTGCCGAGGGCATCATGCTGGAGGGCGAGGAGACCCCGACGCGTCCCGCTACCCTGACCTGTCACGGGCCGAGGGAGGTCGAACTCGCCATCGTCGAAGGGCGTTATCATCAGGTCCGTCGCATGTTCGCCGCCATCGGCAACCATGTCGAAACGCTGCATCGCCACACGATCGGACCCTTGACACTGGATGCGTCACTCGAACCCGGCCAATGGCGCGAATTGACAGCCGAGGAACGCGAGCTGTTTTAACAGCGCTGGTTTGGATTGCAGCAGCGGGCGCTGGTGTGACAGCGCTGGTTTGGATCGCAGCAGCGGGCGCTGGATTGACTGCGCGGGGCCGGGCGCTGTAGCGAGAGCGCTTCAGGCCCCTCCAGGCGGCTTCCCCGGCCGGCTAGTCGTTCTCGTGAGGCGTGGCGAGTGCGATGCGAGCCCGCCCTGCGTGCTTGGCCCGATATAGGGCGCTGTCTGCCATCGCCAGCAGGCAGCTCGGATCGTCGCTGGTGGCCGGGAAGCTGGCGATGCCGCAGGATACCGATACCGTACCCAGGCTCTGGCCCTCGTGGCGGAAGCTCGCGCTGGCCAGGGCGTGGCACATGCGCTGCATGCGATGGTGAGCGTCGTCGGCCTCGGCGCCGGGCAGCAGCACGACGAACTCCTCTCCACCAAAGCGACAGACCACGTCGATGTCACGAAAGCTGTTGGCCAGCATTCTGCCAACCCCTTCAAGCACCGTGTCACCCGCCGCATGACCATAGCGGTCATTGAATTTCTTGAAGTGGTCGATGTCCAGGATGACCACCGCCAAGGGGCTCTTCTTGCGCAACGAAATAGCCGTCTCGTGGGCAAAAAGCTCATCGAAGTAGCGACGATTGTGCAGTCCGGTCAGATCATCGCGATAGGATAGCGCCGATAGTTCTTCCTGCAGGGCGATGCTCGACAATACCAGGGCCAGGCGGCTGACGCCGAGTTCGATGAAGCTGCGGGTGCGATCCCAGTACTGCGGGCGCTTGACCAGTGGCCCGTCGGGCACGACGCAGATCACGCCCAGTCGGCGGTGCTGGCGATCCGGGCCGGTCAAGTCCAACGGAAAGATCCAGTGAGGCAGGTTGTCGGCAGGGGAAGGTGCCGAAGGGTCCGAGGGCGGCCTCCTGGTGGAGATCGTGAGCAGGTCGTCCAGGGCGGGCAGGCTTTCTTCCGTGCGCGTTCGAAGCGGCGGAATCGCGGTGGTGTCCAGCCAAGCCGGGGGGCGATAGGTGGTGGGCCAGAACAGTTCCAGCGTCATGTTGTCCGGCTGATCCTGAGGCCGGTAGAAGGCGCCCTGCATCGGTTCCAGTATCTCCGGCATGGCCCGCTGGGTCAGGCATAGCGCTTCCTCGAGGCTGGTGCATGCCTGCAGCGTGTCGATCAGACTGGCCAGTCGCTGGGTCTTGTGGTGTTCGGTGGCCAGCACCAGGGCACGTTGTCTCTCCTGTTCTGCGAGGCTTTCCAGTTGCCGGGTACGCTCGGCCACCTCTTGCTCGAGGTGATCGTTGAGTCGCTGCAACTGGCGTTGGGAGCGAGCATAGTGGCGCGTGGAGATGACGATCATGGCGACGATGAAGGCCAGGGCACCAAGATGCACCGGTACACTGATCCAGCCCACCAGGCCGTGGGCCACCAGCATGTCGGTGATGGCGATGGCAGCAAAGATGGCGTAGCTCGCGACGATCAGGCGTTGGTCGCTGTCGAACTCTCGTCGATAGCGAAACAGCCAGCGTGCCATATAGGCCAGCGCCCCGAGCAGTATCAGGTCGAACAAGGGAAAGGTCGGAGGAAGCGATACCACGTCCAGCATCGCCAGCGCCGGGGCGATGATGGCGTAGGCCAGCAAGCCTAGCCACAGACGTCGCATGCCCTGTCGCGGGATCTGCGGAAACCAGTGCTCGAGGATCAGCGCCATGGCCACCGGCAAAGAAAAATAGGCGATGGCGGCGACATAGTCCCACGCCAGGGGCGCGAACACGATCAGTTGGCTGGCGTCGCTCTCGGCCAGCACCATGAGTCCGACCGCCAGCGAGAAGAGCCCGAGGCTACCCAGCCGCCAGCGTTCGGGCTGGGTCAGGATCAACACGAGCGCCAGGGCTGCGACGATCAGGCAGGCAAGCGCGATCACTAGTTCGCCCTTGGTGGCCTCGAGAATCGAGGGCAGTATCCGTGACTGTTCCATGATCACGACCTTGCCCCAAAGCCCGATGTCCTTGTAGGACGACTTCAGGCGCAGGTACAGGGTCTTGCCCTGGGTGGGCGAGGGCAGCTCGATGGCGTGCCAGGTCCAGCCGGCGAAGGCCCCGGCGTCCGGTCCTTCGAGCTGACCGTGGCGATAGACGTGTTGCCCATCGACGTAGGCTTCGGCCACCAAGTTGAGGCTTGAGACGAACAGCGCCGGCTGAAGCCAGTCACCGGCGGGCAACTCCCGACGCAGCCAGAGGCTGTCGCGACCGTCACGACCCGGGGGATTGCCGATGCCCTCCAGGGACTTCCATTCCCCTTCAGCGGCGGTGAGCCACTCAAGCTCTCCGTCAGGAGTGCGGGGCGAGTCCCCCCAACGATATTGCCAGTCATCATTCAACGCGAGCTCGCCAGCCAGTACCTGACTGCCGGGCAGCCAGAGCAGGGCGAGTACAAGAAGCGTGATGCAGCGGAACATGGCGAGACCTATGGACGGTAACCCGGCCAGTATAGAACGAGGTGGCAATAACAACATTCGACGGCATAGTCGAAAGAATAAACGTTTGGGGCCTGGACGGCCCCAGTACCGGCATGAACCGCCATGGAGCGCATTTGGCGGCAACCGCGCACAGATGCCATGCCTTCTACCGCCCCCCTGTCGGGACACCTCCTGTCAGCCTTGCTTCATCCCTGGGGCTCAAGCCCCGCCGCCTTGACCAGAGCCCTGGTGTAGGGATCGGCCGGCCGGGAAAGTACGTCCATGCAGGCCCCCTGTTCGATCAGGCGGCCTTCCTTCAGCACCATCACCCTGTGGGCCATGGCGCGCACCACCGCCAGGTCGTGGCTGATGAACAGATAGCTCAGTCCGCGCCGTGCCTGGAGGTCCCTGAGCAGGGCGATCAGTTGTTTCTGCACTGTCCTGTCCAGTGCCGAGGTCGGTTCATCGAGTACGATCAGGCGCGGCTCGAGGATGATCGCTCGGGCCACCGCGATGCGTTGGCGCTGGCCGCCGGAGAACTCGTGGGGATAGCGTTGGGCGACGTGTTCCGGGAGCTCCACCTCACGCAAGGTCGCACGGACCCGAGCGCTGACTTCCTGCTCGGAAAGCTCAGGCTGATGATAGCGAAGTCCCTCGCTGATGATATCCGCCACCGGCATTCGCGGAGAGAGAGAGCCATAGGGGTCCTGGAACACGATCTGCAGATTTCTGCGCTGCTGGCGCAGCGCCTTGCCCGATAGCTGATCCAGCCTGGCGCCGGCGAAGTCGATGACTCCCTTGGCCTGGTTCAGGCGCAGCAGAGCGGAGGCCAGGGTGGTCTTGCCGGATCCCGATTCGCCGACCACGCCCAGGGTCTCGCCGGCGGCGATGTGCAAGTCCAGCGGAGCCAGCGCCTCGAAGCCAGGCTGGCGACGCTGGAACAGGCGTCGGCGTCGTTCGAAGGTGACGCTTAGCTGGCGGGCCTCGATCAGGGTCGGGGCATCGCCACAGGGGGCCGGGACACCTTCCGGCTCGGCGTCCAGCAATTCCCGCGCGTGGGCGCTCTGGGGCGATTGGAAGACCCGCTCGACGGTCCCGGTTTCCTGGCGCTCGCCATGACGCATGACACACACACGGTCGGCGTGCCGACGCACCAGATTCAGGTCGTGGGTGATGAACAGCATGCCCATGCCGTGGTGATCACGCAGCTCGGCCAGCAGGGCGAGTACCTCCTGCTGTACGGTCACGTCCAGGGCGGTGGTGGGTTCATCGGCCACCAGCAGCTCAGGCTGGTTGGCGATGGCCATGGCGATCATTACCCGCTGACGCTGCCCGCCGGACAGCTGGTGGGGCCAGGCATCGAGCAGTTCCTCGGCTCGCGGCAGTTTTACCTGTTCCAGCAGTTCGCGGCAGCGGTGGCGAGCCCCACGGCCTCGCAGGCCCTGATGCAGGCGCAGGGTCTCCGCCAGCTGTCGTCCGATGGTGTGCAGCGGATTGAGCGAGGTCATCGGCTCCTGAAACACGAAACCGACGCGGTTGCCGAGCAGCCCCTGCCATTTGCGCGGCGTCAGCCGCGACAGGTCGGTGTCGCCGAGCCATCTACCGCCTTTGATTGTGGCGTTGGGCGGCAGCAGGTTGAGCGCGCCAAGCGCGGTGACTGACTTGCCGGACCCCGACTCACCCACCAGCGCCAGGGTCTCTCCGCGCCTGACGTCCAGCGACAGTTCCTTGACCACGGTGGTGTCGCCGAAACCGATCGACAGCCGATCCAGCGACAGCAGGGTGTCATTGTTCATGCGCGGGGCTTCCTTGCGGTGTCGTGTTGCCGCTGGCGCTTTGGACGTGGCGCGGATCGAAGGCGTCGCGGATCCCCTCGCCGATGAACACCAGCAGCGACAGCATGACCGCCAGGGTCATGAAGGCGGTAATCCCAAGCCATGGCGCCTGGAGGTTGTTCTTGCCCTGGGCCACCAGCTCGCCCAGGGAAGGCGAACCTGGCGGCAGCCCGAAACCGAGAAAATCCAGCGCCGTGAGGGTGGTGATGGCGCCGGTGAAGAGGAAGGGTATGAAGGTCAGGGTCGCCACCATGGCGTTGGGCAGCACATGGCGCCACATGATCAGATGCGACGGCAGCCCCATGGCCTTGGCGGCCCGTACATACTCCAGATTGCGCGCACGCAGAAACTCGGCACGCACGATATCCACCAGTCCGAGCCAGGAAAACAGCAGCATGATCCCGAGCAGCCACCACAGATTGGGTTCCACCAGGCTGGCCAGGATGATCAGCAGGAACAGCACCGGCAACCCCGACCATATCTCGGTCAGGCGCTGGCCGATCAGGTCGACCTTGCCGCCGAAATAGCCCTGCACCCCACCGGCCAGCACCCCCAGCACCAGCGACCCGGCGGTCAGCACCAGAGCAAAGATCACCGACAGGCGAAAGCCGTAGATCACCCGCGCCAGCACGTCACGACCCTGGTCATCGGTACCCAGCCAGTGGCGGCCATCCGGGGGTGACGGCGCAGGGTGGTCGAGATACTCGTCCAGGGTGTCGTAGGAGAACGGAATCGGCGCCCACAGCATCCAGCCATCCGACTCGATGGCGTTGCGGGTAAAGTCATCGTGATAGTCCGCCGCGGTCGGCAGAAAGCCGTCGAAGACGGTATCCGGATAGTCGACCAGCATCGGGAAGTACCATTGCTGCTGATACTGCACCAGCAGCGGCTTGTCATTGGCGATGAGTTCGGCCCCGAGGCTGAGCAAGAACAGTAGGCCGAAGGCCCACAGTGACCACCAGGCACGGCGCTGGTGGCGAAAGACGGCGAGGCGACGGCGGGTGATGGGAGAAAGGCTAGGCACGATCAGGATTCCCGTGTCTCGAAGTCGATGCGCGGATCCACCCAGACGTACGTCAGGTCGGATACCAGTTTGAGTATCAGGCCGATCAGGGTGTAGAGGTAGAGGGTGCCGAAGATCACCGGATAGTCACGCTGCATGACCGCCTCGAAACCGAGCAGGCCCAGCCCGTTGAGCGAGAAGATCACCTCGATCAGCAGCGAGCCGGTGAAGAAGATCCCGATCAGCGCCGACGGCATCCCGGCAATGATGATCAGCATGGCGTTGCGGAAGACGTGGCCATAGAGCACCCGCCTGTCGCTGGCACCCTTGGCACGGGCGGTCAGCACGTACTGGCGGTGGATCTCGTCGAGAAAGCTGTTCTTGGTCAGCATGGTCAGGGTGGCGAAGCTGCCGATGGCCGAGGCGCTGACCGGCAGCACGATATGCCACAGGTAGTCCTTGACCTTGCCCCAGGCGCTGAGCTCGGAAAAGTCCGGTGACGTCAGCCCTCGCAGCGGGAAGACGTCGAAGTAACTGCCGCCGGCGAACAGCACGATCAGCAGGATAGCGAACAGGAAGCCGGGAATGGCGTAGCCGACGATGACCAGGCCGGAGGTCCAGACATCGAAGGCGGAGCCGTGTCTCAGGGCCTTGCGTACCCCCAACGGGATCGACACCAGATACACCAGCAGGGTCGTCCACAGACCTAGCGAGATCGACACCGGAAGTCGCTCGAACATCAGGGTGGTGACCGCCTCGCCGCGAAAGAAGCTCTCGCCGAAGTCGAAGGTGGCGTAGTCCACCATCATGTCGATAAAGCGTTCATGGGCCGGCTTGTCGAAGCCGAACTGCTGCTCAAGCTGGGTGATGAACTGCTCGGGGATCCCGCGGCTGCCGCGAGACTCGCCGCTATCGATGGTCTCGCCGCCACCGCCCTGCAGGCGGGTACTGGCCTCGCTGGAAAAGCCCTCGAAACGTGCCAGCAACTGGTCGATGGGCCCGCCCGGCGCGGCCTGGACGATGATGAAGTTGAGCAGCATGATCCCCAGCAGGGTGGGGATCATCAGCAGCAGACGGCGCAGTACGTAGGCACCCACGGCATTTCCTTGAGGATTGGGTTTGCCAAGGCGAAGCGTCGTTTCGCACGACGCTTCGCACCACCAGAAACATTTTCTGTATCAGGGCCGCCGGCGTGGTCGGGCCTGCCGTTCGGGCTGGACACGTGCGCCTGCCCTCTGAATCTTTGACCTTCTTACCACAGCACAGCGCCCTTTGGCCGCCGTTGAATCAACGGCTACGCTGACGATCCTCGATGACCGCCTCGCGTTCAGGGTCTACCCACCAGGCGCTCAGGTCCAGCGTGTACTCGGGGAAGGGCTCCTGCCAGGCAAACTTGTCCCACACCGCGATGCGGTGGGCGGCCAGATGGAACTGCGGGACCACGTAGAAGCCCCAGCGCAGCACTCTGTCCAGCGCCTGGGCGGCGGTGTCCAGTGCCTGGCGCGAGTCGGCGGCGATCAGGCGATCGACCAGAGCGTCGATGACGGGATCCTGAAGGCCGATCAGATTCCGGCTCTGGGGGCGTTCGGCATACTCGCTGCCCCAGAACTCACGCTGTTCATTGCCGGGACTCAAGGACTGCGGAAAGCTGCCCACCACCATGTCGAAGTCGAAGCTGCGCAGACGATTGAGGTACTGATTGACATCGACGGTACGGATATTGCCCTGCACCCCCAGTCGGGCCAGCCTTCGCAGCAGCGGTTGGGCGATGCGCTCGAACTGGGTGCTGTAAAGCAAGATCTCGACGTGCAGTGGCTCGCCATTCTCGGGGTCGATCATTACCCCGTCACGGGCCTCGTAGCCGGCCTCACGCAGGAGTTCCAGGGCCTTCCTCAGGCGTGGACGCATCTCCTGGGGCTGCTGCATCGGCAGTGGCTCGCTGAAGACGCTCTCCGGCAGCTGGTCGCGGAAGGGCTTGAGCAGTGCCAGCTCGTCTTCGGACGGCAAGCCGGTGGCTTCCATCTCGGAATTCTCGAAGTAGCTGTCGGTGCGCGCATAGGCGTCGTAGAACAGGTTTCTGTTCAGCCACGGGAAGTCGAAGGCAAGAGTGATCGCCTCGCGCACGCGGCGATCCTGAAACTTGGCCTTGCGCAGGTTCATGACGTAGGCCTGCATGCCGGCGGGCTGGCCGTCATGGACCTGAAGCTGCCTGACAAAGCCCTGCTCGCGCGCAGGGAAGTCGTAGGCCGTGGCCCAGTTGCTCGCGGAATTCTCGAGACGGAAGTCGAGATTGCCGGCCTTGAAGGCCTCCAGTGCCACCGTCTGGTCGCGATAGTAGTCGTAGATCAGCCGTCCGATATTGTGTCGGCCGACGTTGACCGGTACCTCGCTACCCCAGTAGTCGTCGACGCGCTCGTAGACGATGCGGCGGCCCGGATCGACCTCGGCGATCCGATAGGGGCCGGAGCCGAGCAGCGAATCGCGGGTCACCGCCTCGAAGTCGCGATCACGCCAGTAGTGCTCGGGCAGGATCGGCATCTGGCCCAGGATCAGCGGCAGTTCACGGCTTTCGCTGTCACCGAGGTCGAAGTGCACGGTGTCGCTGTCGATGGCGGTGACGCTGTCGACATCGCTGTAGTAGGCGCGGTAGAAGGGCTGCCCCTTGGTGGTCAGCGTCTCGAAGCTGAATACCACGTCCTGGGCGTCCACGGGTTCGCCGTCATGGAAGCGCGCTTCGGGGCGCAGGTCGAACTCGACCCAGCGCCGTTCGGGGTCCAGGCGGATACCCTCGGCCAGGAGCCCATACATGGTGAAGGGCTCTCCCGGGTTCGATTCGAGCAGGGTGTCGTAGATCTGTGTAAGGCCAGAGGCTGGCGTGCCACGAACAATAAACGGATTGGTCGAATCGAAGCTGCCCTGGGCGGCGCGAATCAAATCACCGCCTGACGGAGCATCAGGATTGGCATGGGGAAAGTGGCGAAAGTCAGCCGGCAGGGCCGGCTCACCATAGAGCGGAAGGGCGTGCACGGTGGGCACGCTGGAAACGTCTGCGGCCTCGCTGGCGGTCGCCAGCAGGGCGCCCAGCAGGCAGGCGCCAATTGCCACCTGTCGCATGGCGGTGGAGTCCTTGTCCTGAGGGGCGCCACCGTGGCGCCCGCTTTACCGACCGGAAAGTGTCAGTTGCTGACCGGGTTGAAGAGCCTGCGGGTTGTCGATGCCATTCCAGCGTGCCAGGTCCCGAGGCGAGATGGAATGAAGCATGGCGATGCGGTTCAAGGTGTCTCCGCTCTCGACGACATGGGTCTCGTCGGAGGCGCTGGCCACTTCGATCTGCCCCAGGTTGCTCAAGGCATTGCGCAGGGTGGCGGCGCTCTCTGCCGGCACCAGAATCTGACGGGTGTGACGCGGGTTGACGTTGCGCGACTTGAGTCCGGGGTTCAGTTCGCTCAGCTCGTGGGTGGTCACTCCGGCCAGAGCGGCTGCCTTGTTCAACGAGATCGGTGCGGTGACCGAGACCTTGGCAAAGGCCGCCGAGCCGCTGATCTCCGGAAGGTTGACGCCATAGCGCTCGGGATCATTGATGATCCGCGAGATGGCCATCAGCTTCGGCACGTACGCCATGGTCTCCGAGGGCAGGTTGAGATCCCAGTAGTCGCCGGCGAGTCCGCGGGCCTGCGCCGCACGGCGGGCATTGTTGACGGTGCCGGCGCCGGCGTTGTATGCCGCGAGTGACAACTGGAGGTCGCCCTCGTACCACTGATCCGCCTGCATCTCGATGTAGTCCAGGGCGGCGCGGGTGGAGGCCACGACATCATTGCGGCCATCCCAGGCACCATTGCGCTTGAGGCCGAGGGCGTCACCGGTACGCGGCATGATCTGCCACAGTCCGACGGCGCCAAAGTGGCTACGTGCCTTGGGATCGAAGGAGCTCTCGACGAAGGGGATCAGCGCGATCTCGCCCGGCAGACCACGTGATTCGACCTGCTGGGTGATCCAGGCGAGCCAGGGGCGGGCGCGCTCGGTGATCTCCGCCACGTTATGGGGGCTGTCCTGGTAGTAGTCGATCCATTCCTGCACGCGGGCATTGACCGGCTGGTCCTGCCACTGGAAATCCGCCCTCAGACTTGTCCAGGCATCCTGCGGCTCGAGTTCCAGGGCATCCCAGAAGTGGCGAGTCAGGTGTTGATGCGAAGGCGCGGCGCTTGCGTCAGCGCTGGTTCCGCCATATGGCATGGCGCCACCGGGGGGGAGTGGCGAGGCCTGGGATGTATAGGCACCGGCCATCAACGAGCCAAGGAGGGCCAGACTGCTGGCCGCGCCAAGAAGTCGTCTACGGGTCGTGTGAAATGTCATGCGTACAGAAACTCCTGGCCCGCGATGCTTATCGCGGGCGTCCTGTGGGACGATGGTTCAGGACGCCGAGCCGTTCAGAAGGAATCCTTCCAGGCTCTTAGCGTGGCAAAGGTGGCGTCCGTGCTATCGGTCGACCCATGGGCTGAGGCAGCGCGCTTGACATCTTCATCATCGCAACGAAGGAAGGGATTGATGCGGCGCTCACGTTCCATCGTTGTAGGCAGCGTGGGTCGGTCCAGATCTCGTGCCTTCTGACATTCGTCGAAGGCGGTGGCAACGTCGGGGTTGCCGGGGTTGGCCGCCTTCGCAAAAGCGAGGTTGGCCAATGTATATTCGTGCGCGGAGAATACCAGTGTATCCGCCGGCAGGGAATTCAGTCGGTCGAGGGACCCCTTCATCTGCTCCGGGGTACCTTCGAACAGGCGTCCGCAGCCACCGCTGAACAGGGTGTCCCCACAGAACAGCAGCGGCGGGATGCCTGCGGTAAAGAAGGCCAGATGGTCCAAGGTATGCCCAGGCACCGCCATCACCTCGAACAGGCGGCCCATGACGCGAAACTCGTCACCGTCACGCACGATCTCGTCGACGCCTGCGATCTCGGGGTTGTCCGGCCCGATCACCCGGGGCGAATAGCGCTGGATCAGTTCGGCAACGCCGCCGGTGTGGTCATGGTGGTGATGGGTCAGCAGGATGCATCCCAGGCTCAGCCCTTCACGTTCGAGAAAGCGCAGAACAGGCTCGGCGTCACCGGGATCCACGACGCAGACCTCTTGACTCGAATCCTGGCGCAGCAGCCAGATATAGTTGTCGCTAAAGGCTGGAATCGGTGTCACGCTTAACATGGTCGGCAGGGTCCTCGGAGCGAGCCTTGAGCGGGCAGCATCTAGCTGGGCGGCCGGCGCAGACTTCAGTAAACTTCGTTTTTTCGCCTTGCAAAATCAGACACTTTGGAGGCACAGGTCCACTATGTCAAATGCGTCGGAGCCGATGGAGCTCGCGTGCCTGGTGCGGCACGCTCGACGCTATTGGTCCAGTGACAGCGGATGCGCCGTGCGGCGTTCCGAACGAGCCTGCCTGGGCCCGCTGGCCGAACGCTGGTGCGGCCAGCACGGTCTTGAAATGTCACTGGCCGAGCCACTGGCCGACATGAGCGCGGTGCGCCACTGGATACGGTGGTCTCCGACCAGGGAGCTGGCGGAAAGTTCCAGCACGCTGGTTTGCCGTCCTGAGCGCTTGGCTCTGCCCGATGGGGCGATGGACGTGGTGGTGCTCAATCACTTGCTGGAGGTGGTGTCCCACCCCCACCAGCTTCTGCAGGAGGCCGCCCGGGTGGTCTCGCCGCAGGGGCGACTGGTGCTGCTCGGCTGGTCTCCGCTGTCATCGTCGGGCTTGATGAGGGTTCGGCCTCGCCGCCGGCGGCAGCTGCCGGGGCAGGGCGTATGGCGAACGCCGCGGACGATGAAGGACTGGCTTCAGTTTGTCGACTTCGAGATCGAGCGGGTAGACTACTGCCGATTTCGCCTGCCGGGGCTCGCCGGTGGCAATGGCATGCTGGAGACCCTTGGCCGGCGCCACAACCTGCCCCTGGGCGATTGTTATATCATCCAGGCTCGCTGCCGCTCGCAGCTGGCCTGTACCCAGGGAAAACGCCCGCTGTTCGGCTTGCCGGTCGGTAACACCGCACTCGGCACCACCAGGCTCGAGCCCAGTGTGCGGCAGACCCCCAAGCAGAAGAAGGTAGCAATGCGTTGACCACTCCCGATTCACTCCCTGTCGTGACCATTTACACCGACGGGGGTTGCCGCGGCAATCCCGGACCCGGCGGCTGGGGAGCGCTGCTGGAAAGCGGGGATCACCGCAAGTCGCTCAAGGGCGCCGAGCGTGATACCACCAACAACCGAATGGAGCTGACCGCCGCGATCATGGCGCTGAAGACGCTCAAGCGCGAGTGTCACGTGGATCTCTGGACAGATTCGGAGTATCTGCGCAAGGGCATCACCGAATGGATCCATGGCTGGATCAAGCGTGGCTGGAAGACGGCTTCCAGGCAGCCGGTGAAGAACGCCGATCTGTGGCGCGAGCTGCATGAGCAGACACGCCGACACCAGGTCAGCTGGCATTGGGTCAAGGGGCACAGCGGCCACCCTGGAAACGAGGCCGCCGACGCCCTGGTCAACGAGGCCATCGACGAGTTGCTGGAAGGCGCCTGACGCCGTCGGCCCACACCCCACAGCCCATCCGACTTCAGGGACCCAGAATGCGACAGATTGTACTGGATACCGAGACCACCGGTATCGAGACGCGCGACGGCCACCGTCTCATCGAGATCGGCGCCGTGGAGATGATAAACCGGCGTCTGACCGGAAATTCCTACCATCAATACATCAACCCCGAGCGTGAGATCGATGCCGAGGCGATCGGTGTCCACGGCATCACCAACGAGCGGGTCGCCAATGAGCCGGTGTTCGCCGAGGTGGCGGCCGACTTCTGGGAGTTTATTCGCGGGGCCGAGCTGGTCATCCATAACGCGCCCTTCGATGTCGGCTTCATCGACCACGAATTCAAGCTGTTGAAGGCCACCCACCCCGAGCTATATGCAGGGCCCGTCAAGGATCACTGTCGTATCCTCGATACCCTGACCATGGCACGGGGACTGCACCCGGGGCAGCGCAACAGCCTCGACGCCCTTTGCAAGCGCTACGATATCGACAATGGTCACCGCGTGCTGCACGGGGCCTTGCTCGATGCCGAGATCCTGGCAGACGTCTATCTGGCGATGACCGGTGGGCAGACCGCCCTGACCCTGGATGCGGGCAACGACAGCGACCAGCAGGCGGCGGTGCCCGGCGAGCTTTCGGTGCGTCGGCTGTCATTGGAGCCGGGGCGGCTGAGTGTGGTACGCCCGACAGAGCAGGAGATGGCTGCCCATCTGGCCAAGCTCGACAAGGTGCGTGGCAAGGCAGGTGAGTGTCGCTGGGACGACCTGGACCCTGTCTACGCCGGCCCCGGCAGCGCCACGCAGGACGGTGTCTGATGCTGCATCGGGAGCTGCCAAGAGGTGTCGAGTCGGGGCGTATCATTCGCCTGTCGAAAGGCTGTATGGCGCCTGGCCTGGACAATACGCCGCTGGGGCCGGTCGAGCCCTGGGATGAGCGTGTTCAGCCGTTGTGCTGGTGGTCGGACGAGCCGGTGGGGCTGCGTCTTGAAGACAGCCCAGGCGCCGACTGGCCAGACGGCCGTAGCTGGCTGTCGAGGTTGCCCGAGTCATGGTACGGGCTGGTGTCAACGGCGCTGCAGGTGGGTGCCTGGATGGGCAATCACCGGTTTTGCGGGCGTTGCGGCAGCCAAGCGAGGCGTCTGGAACACGAGTTTGCGATGCACTGCGACAATTGCGGCCATCGCAACTACCCGCGCATCTCGCCCTGCATCATCACCCTGGTGACCCATGGGGAGTCGCTGTTGCTGGCTCGTAGCCCGCGTTTTCCACCCGGACGCTATTCCACCCTGGCAGGATTCATCGAACCGGGAGAGTCGGCGGAGCAGGCGGTTCATCGCGAGGTCCACGAGGAGGTCGGTCTGAAGCTGGGGCGGCTGCGTTATATTCGCAGTCAGGCCTGGCCATTTCCCCACTCCCTGATGCTGGGCTATCTGGTCGAGGCGGCAAGCCGACGCATCGTGATCGACGGCCACGAGATCGAAGACGCCGCCTGGTTCTCGCCACGGCAGCTACCGCAGTTGCCGCCGCTTTATTCGATCTCGCGGGAGTTGATCGAGTTGCACCTGTCTGAGGTGCGTGACGGTCGGTCCTGACGGGCAGTCGCCGGGAGGAGGAGCCACTGCCCATTTGAGCATTACTTCTCGGGAAACAGCTCGGTCAGGCGGGTCGCCAGCATGATATTGCCGGTCGCCTTGAGCTTGCCGGTCATGAAGGCTGTCATGCCGTTGATATCACCGGTCATGATGCCCTTGAGGGTGTCGCTGCTCATGCTCAGGCTGACAGAGGGATCGTCGTGCTCGCCCTGCTGGATGTCCAGTGCACCATCGTCGATGACGACATAGTGATCCTCGGTATCGCTGAAATGGAACTGGAAGATCTCGTGCATGCCCTGGGCAGCGTCGGGATTGAAGCGAGAGCGTAGCGTATCGAGTGTCTGTGACATGAGAATTCCTTGCAGTTGTGTGAGTCGCTGTCAGGCAGCGTATTTCAAACGAATGTTTCAATCAAGGCCGGGCGCCGTTCAGGGCCTATGACCGTCAAGGTCCAGGTCTTTGCAGAATCGTGCCGGCTGACAGGGAGAGAGCGATGGAAGACTGGCTGGGTGAGATCCTGACCTTTTTTGTTCAGCTGCTGCTGGTGGCAGGGGTCGTGCTGTTGGCGCTGATCGTGCTTGCCCGGGCCAAGGGTGGCGGCAGTGTACCCAGGGAGCAACTCAGGATCGAGGACCTGGGTCAGCGTCAGCGTCAGTGGCGTGAGCGTTTGGTACAAGCCAGGACAGGCACAGAAAAGCGGTCTCGTCTGCGCTGGCCGTGGCGTCGGGATACCAAGCCCAGGCAGGACGAAGGCGTGGCATCGAACGCCACCACCTGGGTGATCGATTTTCATGGCACCCTCAAGGCCAGCGGCGTGGACCGCCTGGCTCGCGAAGTGTCCTTGCTGCTTGGTGTGGCTAAGGAAGGGGACGAGGTGGTCATTCGGCTGGAGAGCCCCGGAGGCCTGGTCCACACCTATGGGCAGGGTGCGGCGGAACTGCACCGGCTCACCGAGGGGGGGCTCAAGACCACGGTCTGCGTGGACAAGGTAGCGGCCAGCGGCGGCTACCTGATGGCGTGCAACGCACAACGCATCCTGGTGGCCCCGTTTGCGGTAATCGGCTCCATCGGGGTGGTGGCCCAGATCCCGAATGTCCACCGCCTGCTCAAGCGCCATGACGTCGATGTGGAGCTGGTGACCGCCGGGCGCTACAAGCGCACGCTCACCGTGCTGGGCGAAAACACCGAGGAAGGCAGAGACAAGCTGCAGGCGGACCTCGACGCCATCCATGCCAAGTTCAAGGACTACGTCGACCAGCGCCGCTCCGGCGTGGATATCGACGCCGTGTCCACCGGCGAGGTCTGGTACGGAGAAGAGGCCGTGTCCAGAGGGTTGGCGGATGAGGTCACCACCAGCGAAGCTTATCTCAGCAAGGCGATGGAGCGTGGCAAGGTGCTGAGCCTGAGGCTTGCGGCGGTGCCATCACTGGCCGAGCGTCTTGGTTTTTCCGCCTCTGGCATGGTCGAGCAGGCGCTCGACCGGGTGGAAGAGCGTGTCGATGCGTCCGGCTGGGAGCATCGGTAGGCGAAGCGTGCGTCGCGGTTCATAACATTGGATCGCAATATTGGATCGCAATACTGCCTGACCTGAGCCGCCCCAGCTCCGCCTGTCCAAGTCGTTCTGTCCATCGAGCGAGCCCGATGCCCTCCAGCGAGGGCTATCGGGTGCGAAGCGCCTGACCAGAGTCTGTGGTCGCGCTTCAGTCGTCGTTGGCTGCGTTCATCTTGACGATGGCGGCGATCATGATGCTCGCGCTGTCGCCTTGCAGTGAGTAGTAGATGGTCTGGGAGGAGCGCCGAGTGCTGACCAGCTCGGCTCGCCTGAGGATGGCAAGGTGCTGGGATAGGGCCGACTGGCTCAGGCTCAGGCGTTGATTGAGCTCTGTCACGGACAGCTCGTTGCCTTCAAGTAGACACAGGATTCTTAGGCGATTGTCGTTGGCGATGGCTTTCAGCAGGCCGCTCGCTCTGTCTACCACGGCATCTCCACCCTCAAGCAGGCGGCCGGCAACACGTTGTGAGCTGTTCATCAGCACTCTCCCTTGCAGCGGTGACTGACACGAATTTCACCCGTTGGACGTCGTGGCGCTAGGCGCCACCCGAGATGGACGGCAATAGGGATCGAGGTGTTGTGCATGGATGGCTTGTCATCCTCATCGAAGAGATCCGCTAGTCGGATTCGGCGTATCCGGCTCCTCGGAATAGTGTTGGTCCGGGGCGCAGGACTCCTTTCATTTGGTCGCTGATGAAAGCCGAAGCCTTTCTTTCCGTTAGTGATTAAGAAACTTCTCAATAATAGCGCATTGTTGAAGTAAACGCGTCTTAAACGCGTGTTTGTGACCGTTTCGGCAGAATTAGATAATAAGTTTTTCAAAGTGTGTCCATCGCGTTGTTTCTTGTATTTGTATTTAGCAGACTGACAATATTGTGCAATATCAGGTTTCTCTAGGTATCCTGTATGGCACATCTGGTGCCTGGATCTGCAGTTATCTGATTTTGCCCGTCTACCCGGGGTGGCCTGTGGGTAAAGGGGAAGGGGGCGAGCAAGGGAGTGCTGGCAAGGCGCAGGCTTGTCTCGTATAATTTCTGCCGCAAAATTTGCATCCCGCGCGGTGGCGTTAGACTTATCGCCATACGGCTCGAAATCTTGCGCCATCCAGAGGTATCGCAGCCAGGCGTGCCTGTAGCCGTATTGTGGTTGTTCCCAGGGTTCCCTCACCCCTTGCGAAAAAGGAATCATGATGTTCACTCTGTCCTTCGAACAGCGCCGTCGTCTGCTGGCGTTGATGGTCGTTTTCCATATCGTCGTTATCGCCGCCAGCAACTACCTGGTCCAGTTGCCGTTTACGGTGTTTGGCTTGCACACGACCTGGGGCGCTTTCAGCTTTCCCTTCATCTTCCTGGCCACCGATCTGACGGTACGCCTGTTCGGCAAGGGGCCGGCGCGCGCTATCGTGATGCGCGTGATGCTGCCCGCGCTGGTGGTGTCGTACGTTGTCTCGGTGGTCTTCCCGCAGGGCGGCTTCGCTGGCCTTGCCGCGTTCGATGGTTTCGATCTGTTCGTCGCCCGGATCGCACTGGCCAGTTTCATGGCCTACCTGCTTGGACAATTGCTCGACGTGCAGGTCTTCGACCGGCTCAGGCGACTCAAGCACTGGTGGGTGGCGCCGGCGGCGTCGACCCTGGTCGGTAATCTGGTGGATACCGTGGCGTTCTTCTCCATCGCCTTCGAGGCTGGTCCTGACCCGTTCATGGCGCAGCATTGGCCAGAAATCGCAGCGGTCGACTACGCCATCAAACTTGCGATCAGTCTGGTCTTTTTCCTGCCCCTGTACGGCGTGCTGCTGCGTTATCTGAGCCAGCGACTGGTGGCGGTGACCGGCAGTCAGGACGTCTGGCCGGAGCAGGTCGCTCGGGGAGAGGGACGCTGATAAGGGCCTCGATCCCCGGCGGTTGAGCCTGCTGGGCCGGTGTTACGATCTGGTTCTGCTCTGGTCCCGATCTAGCCCCGCCTTGGTTTGCTCTGGCTGTGCTTGCTGCCTGGCTCCGCGCCCCGCCTGGCACGTTCAGTACTATGCTGGTGTCGTGAAGCACGACGTTCTACCGGCTCTCTACCAACCTTCGATCGCTCAAAGGAGTGCAGCTATGACGGTTTCCCTGGAATATACGGACAGTGGTGGTCAGGGAGAGCCATTGGTCATCGTTCATGGCCTGCTGGGTAGCGCCGACAACTGGCGCTCCCATGTCAAACAGTGGTCGGGCGAGCGCCGTGTGATCGCCCTGGATCTTCGCAATCATGGCCGTTCTCCTCATGCCGAGGGTATGGACTATGCCCAGATGGCCGAGGACGTGGCAGCGGTGATGGACCGCTGCGGCGTCACCAGAGGGCACCTGCTTGGCCACTCCATGGGCGGCAAGGTGGTGATGACCCTGGCCAGGCTGCATCCTGAGCTGGTGGCGTCGCTGATCGTTGCCGATATCGCGCCGGTCGCCTATGAACACCGGCACGATAGCGTCTTCAGCGCACTGCGGCGTGTCGAGCAGGGTGAGCCCACCGACCGGCGAGAAGCCGATGCCTTGATGGCTGAGGTGATCGACGACAAGCCCACCCGCATGTTTCTGGCTACCAATCTGGTGCGCGACGACGATCGCGTACTACGCCTAAGGGTCAATCTCGATGCGATCGAAGCCGGCTACGGCCAGATCATGGCACCGCCCGGTGGCGAAGGAAGCATCGATGTGCCGACGCTGGTGTTGCGCGGTAGTCGCTCCGACTACGTCGCCGATGACCTGCTTGAGTCGCTGCGCGCCGTCCTGCCCAGGGCCGAAGTCAAGACCCTGGACGCTGGTCACTGGCTGCACACCGAGCGGGCGCAGGAGTTTCAGGAGCAAGTGGCCGAGTTTCTGGCCTCTCTGGACGACTAGCCACTGCAATCAAGGCGTCTGTGGTTTAGCCGGGGTCCTTGCCCAGGCGCGAGATCGGGGTCAAGCGTTCGACGATCTTCTGGTCATGTAGATAGCGCTCCAGGCGACGATAGCGGCCGTGATCCATGGCGCCGGGGCGCAGGCTGAGTCGGCGCCTGATGTCGGGCCAGGCCTCGGCATTGGCGGGGCTGTCCATGGTCGGCTCGAGTCGAGTCATGATCTCCCAGCTCGCGGCGGGATGGTCGATGATCCAGCGTGTGGCTTGTTCCAGTGCGTCGACGAAGGCGCGAATGGCGTCCTTCTGTGCCTGAAAGTGGTCTTGGTTGGCCACGACGACCAGGCCGTCATGCACCGGGATACCCAGTGTCTCGGTCGGCATGGCGCGGGTAGCGATGCCGAGATCGGCGAGCTCTCGCGGCAGAGACAGTGCCGCGCCGCCGATAAAGGCATCGATCCAGCCTTCGTTCATCGCGCGTATCACGCTGAAGTGCACGTCCTTGGCCTCGACATGGGACAGGTTCAATCCTTCGTGTTGAAGGATGGCCCTGAGCAAGACGTCTTGTCCCGCGCGCTGCGCGTAGCCGATCCGGTGATCGATCAGTCCCAGCACCGAGTCGATGTCCGCATCTTCGCGTACCAGCAGCGCCGACAGTGGCAATTCGCTCAAGGTGGCTACCCTGATGATGGGGCGCCCCTGGTCCACCAGCCGGTGCAGGGTCAGCTGGTCGGTCAGTGCCAGATCCGCCTGGGATGCCGCCACCAGCTTGGCAGGTACGTCGGGATCGGCGGGGGTCTGCAGCACGACGTTCAGTCCGCGCCGCGAGAACAGCCCCCTCTCCTGAGCCACCAGCAAGGCAGCGTGCTGCGGCCCGGGTGACCATTCCAGCACTAGAGTCAGCTCGGTGACCGGTGGCGGTGCGATCGGATCGGCAGGAGCCGCCGTGGCCGACGGTGCCACCGGCATCGCGGGCGTGTCGATACCGGGTCCACCAGGCAATCCACGGTAGCGCTCGAGGATATCGCTCACCACCGCCGCTTCGGCGCTTGTAGGGGGCGTTCCGCCAATCTGCTCGGAAGAAGTCTCGACCTGTTGCTCCTGGGCAAGGGGCGGCGCTGCCTGTTGCTGCGCTGCGGCTTCAGCGGGCGCCTCCGGCTCGGCCAGGGCAGGGGGCAACGCGCCGAGGCTTGCCAGCAGCAAGCTCAAGCCCGCAAGCCGGATTAGCCGGTGTTGCCTGGGCGACGACTTGGGCATCAACAATCTCCATGGGTCAGGCATTCGTACCAGCGCGCTAGTGTATCCAAGGGCGAGCTTCGTTCACCAGCGGCATCCATCAACATCCTGGTAATTCGAAGTGCGCTCGATGAATCACGTTACACTCGACAGATCGCGGCGTGGGGCCGGGCGTGAGACAATCATGATGAACGTTGCAAGGGATGCGCATGGATTCGATCAATAGTCTCTTTCTTCTGTGTGGAACGCTGATTGCGCTGAGTGTGCTGGCCAGTCGGCTTTCCGCTCTGGCCGGTGTGCCACTGCTGGTGCTGTTCCTGATACTCGGCATGCTGGCGGGTGAAGACGGCCTGCTGGGTATCGACTTCGACAATTACTCGCTGGCCTTTGTCATCGGCCATCTCGCCCTGGCGATGATCCTGCTGGATGGTGGCCTGAGGACACGGCTCAAGACCTTTCGTGTCGGTTTCAAACCCGCCCTGGGGCTCGCTACCGTCGGGGTCTTCATCACCAGCGGTCTGGTCGGTCTGCTGGCGATGTGGGTCTTCGATCTATCGTTGCTGCAGGGCCTGCTGGTCGGGGCCATCGTCGGTTCTACCGACGCTGCGGCGGTCTTCTCGATGCTCAGTGGCAGAGGGCTCAACCTCAATGAACGGGTCGGCGCCACCCTGGAAATCGAGTCCGGCACCAACGATCCCATGGCGATCTTTCTCACCCTGGTGCTGGTCGAGGCGCTGGTGGGGGACCTCGGTGGCCCCATGGACATGCTGCTGTTCTTTGTTCAGCAGTTCGCCATGGCCATCGCCATCGGGCTTGGCGCGGGCTGGCTGATCGGTCGCTTGCTGCGCTATGTGGATCTTGCACCGGGACTTTACTCGCTGCTGGCCCTGGCGTTGGGGTTCTGCGTCTTTGGCTTGACCAGTGCCCTGGGGGGCAGCGGCTTCCTGGCGATTTATCTGGCCGGATTGATGATCGGCAATCAGCCGGGGCGGCACCTCAACTTCATCTTGCCGGTGCATGACGGACTGGCCTGGCTAAGTCAGATCGGGCTATTTCTGGTGCTTGGCTTGCTGGTGACACCTTCGGCACTGCTGGAGGTGCTGTTGCCTGCATCGGTGGTGGCCCTGGCGCTGATCTTCGTGGCGCGTCCGTTGGCGGTGGTGCTGACGCTCAAGCCGTTCTTCCATTTCCGCTGGCGAGAGGTAGGGTTCATTTCCTGGGTGGGGCTTCGCGGTGCCGTTCCCATTGTGCTGGCGATCTTTCCTGTCATCGGTGGCGTCGAGCAAGCCGGCCTCTACTTCAATGTGGCCTTCGCGGTGGTGTTGCTGTCGCTGTTGATCCAGGGCGGAAGCTTGCCCTGGATGGCACGCCGCATGAAGGTCATGGTGCCGGACAGTGCCACTCCCAATCATCGGGGGCCACTTGGCATCCTGCCTGAAAACGACTTCGAGATGTTCGTCTACAAGGTCGAAAATGCCGATCTCGAAGACGTCCCGATTCGGCTGCTGCGCTTTCCCTCAGGTGCCTTGATCTCTGCCCTGTTCCGCCAGCACGTGATGCTGCACCCCAAGGGCAGTACACAGTTGCGCATCGACGATATCATCTGTGTCATCGGCAAGAGCGACGATCTGCCAGCATTGAACCGGCTGTTCAACGGCGACGCCAAGCATCGCCAGCAGCGCGCCTTCTTCGGCACCTTCACCCTGGATGCAGACGCCAGGATGGGCGATGTGGCCGATGCCTATGCGTTGACCCTGAGCCCCGGCGAGGCCTCGCTGACACTGGGTGAATTCATGGGACTACGCTTGGGCGGGCATCCGGTGGTAGGCGACGACGTCGACTGGCATGGCATCCACTGGGTGGTGAGCGAGATGGAAGGCAACCATATCACCCGTGTGGGTCTGCGCCTCTACTGAGGCGCAGCGTTCCAGTATCGGAAAGAATCGAGCGGAAAGCATCGAGCGGAAATAACCGGGCGGAAATTATCGAGCGGGGTCTGTCGAGAAAGCCCCTTGCCAAGATGCCCTGGAAGAGCCCGTCAGGGCACCAGCAACTTGAACTGCAGCGAAAATTGGTCTTCGGGCACGGCGTAGTCGTCGGCGAAGTTGTGTTCATACAGACCACTGATCTGCAGCGGGGAGTCTCCCAGCTTTACCAGTTTGCTGAGTCGGCCACCCACGGGCAGGCTGCTCCAGTCGCTGTGCTCCCAGTCGTAGGTGATGTTCATCTCCGAAGTGCCCACTGACCAGCCCTGGCCGAGCCCGAGATTGATGATGGGCTGCAGGATGCTCAGGTTGACGTCCTCGCGATCGTCCTCACCGGCGACACTGAAGATGTTCTGGTTGAAGGCGCCATACAGGAAGGAGCCCCGCGAGGCCGCAAACCCGACCGCCGGACCCAGACCCCACTGTTCGGCGCCACGATGCTCACCGCCGGTCGGCAGAAGGGCGACCACACCGAAGCCAGAACGACCCCAGGAGTGTTCGAAGGTGGTGAGGTCGAACACCGTAGAATCGCTAAGGCCGGTGGAACCGCCGGGATCCTCGGTCAGTGAGGGCACCGTCAGGCGAAAGATGTGCTGGTGGCCCGCCAGCCGGTAGGGCAGCGCCGTTCTGAACTGGACGATGTTCTGTGAATCATTGGTGCCGTGGACTTCCGGGCTCCAGGAATTCTGTAGCTGGAAGTTCATCAGTGGTGCAGTGGGGTCGGAGGCGGCCTGTCCGAGTTCCTGCTCGGCCAGGACGCCGGGGCTGATCGCCAGTGTGCCGATCAGCAGCGCGGCACCAACGGATCTGCTGGCTAACGGAACGTTCACCCTCAGGCCATTCTGTTCGCAGAGCTCGCCGCCCCGAATCCTGACTCTTCCCTGATGCATCCCGACATTCCCCCAGCCGATGAGAGAGCCCCTGCAACGCGGGCTCGATTGCTATTTCGGCATAGTGTAGTCGGTCTTGCATGTAATATGCGCTTTTGTGCTTATCTGCCGGCGGTTAGATCGGCAGGGGCCTTGTTGCCAACCGTCCCCCGGACAAACCTGTCCCAGGATTTACCAGGCCCCCTGGTCGATCATGGCATTGGCGACGCGCCTGAATCCCGCAATGTTGGCGCCCAGCACCAGGTTGTGGGGCTCGCCGAATTCCTCTGCGGTGGACGCACAGCAGCGATGGATATTGGCCATGATCGCCTGGAGGTGGGCATCGACCTTCTCCAGCGGCCAGATCTGCATGCTGGCGTTCTGCGCCATTTCCAGTTGACTGGTGGAGACGCCGCCGGCGTTGGCCGCCTTGCCGGGGGCGTAGGCGATGCGGGCCTCCAGCAGACGGTCCACCGCCAACGGCAGGGTCGGCAGGTTGGCCCCCTCGCATAGACACTCGAGCCCATTGGCGAGCATCGCCTCGGCGTCGGCCAGGGTGACCTCGCCCTGGGTCGCGCAGGGAAAGGCGACCTGGCCAGGGATGCGCCAGACGGCGTGGCCGTCGGCGGGGTAGTCGTCCAGCGCAATGAAGCGGGCCCGGGGGTGATCCTTCAGGTAGCCTTCAAGCGAGACGCGCTCGACCTCCTTCAAGCGCTTGAGAGCCTCCAGATCGATGCCGTCCGGGTCGTGGAGGCAGCCACCGGAATCGCTGCAGGTGACCGGCAGGGCATCCAGCTGATGGAGCTTCTCGATGGTATAGATGGCGACATTGCCCGCGCCGGAGACCAGGCAGGTCTTGCCGCGCAGTTCTTCACCCCGGGCTGCCAGCATGTGCTGGGCAAAGTAGGCGGCGCCGTAGCCGGTGGCCTCCTTGCGGCCCAGCGATCCGCCCCAGTCCAGCCCCTTGCCGGTAATCACCCCTTCGTGACGTCGCGTCAGTCGCTTGTACTGGCCATAGAGGTAGCCGATCTCTCTGGCGCCGACGCCGATATCGCCAGCAGGGACATCCACGGTGGGCCCAAGATGATCCACCAGTTGGGTCATGAACGCCTGGCAGAAGCGCATGATTTCCCCGTCGGAGCGTCCGCGTGGATCGAAGTTGGCGCCACCCTTGGCGCCGCCAAGCGCGAGCCCGGTCAGAGCGTTCTTGAAGATCTGCTCGAACCCGAGAAACTTGATGATGCTGGCGTTGACGCTGGGGTGAAAGCGAAGGCCCCCCTTGTAGGGGCCGAGAGCCGAGTTGAACTGGACACGATACCCCTTGTTGACCTGGATCTTGCCGTTGTCGTCGGTCCAGCAGACGCGAAACATCAGCTGGCGCTCGGGCTCCACCAGTCGCTCGATGATGGCGTGCTCGAGGTAGCGGGCGTCTGACTCGAGCAGGGGCCTCAGGGACGCCAGGATCTTCTCTGCAGCGGCATAGAACTCCGCCTGGGCGGGACTGGTGGCTTTCAGCCCTTCCAGAGTGTTGTGCAGGTAATCCACGGCCGCGTCTCCTTTCTTGAGGCTTCCTTCGGCGTTGTGCCGTCGCTGGCTCGTTCACTATAGGAGTGGGGCGGCTGGTCAGACAGCAGGATGCGCTTTATGGCGAATTCCAGATGCGTCTGACGTCGGCCGTAGTCAAACACCGTGACAAACGGCATCATTCAGACGATAGGGCGATGGTCGCCCAGCAGCTTTTCATGAAAAGGTCAGGCTCGATGAAACGATCCTATTTTCCCGTGGTACTGACGCTATTGCTGGCCGTCGGGCTGGGGGGCTGCGACGAGACACCCACCGGGCGTAGCCAACTTGCCTTGGTGCCTGGCTTTGTGATGAGCGACATGGGGGGTGACGCCTTTGAGCAGATGCGAAGCCAGCTACCGCTTTCCACCGATGCCGCCATCAAGGCCGAGGTTCAATGTGTCAGCGACGCCTTGATCAAGTCCGCGCGGCTCGTCTATCCCAAGGTCGAGATGCCTGACGACTGGCAGGTGGTCGTGTTCGACAATCCCTCGCCAAATGCCTTTGCCTTGCCGGGAGGGCGCATCGGCGTGCACTCGGGGCTGTTGCAGGTCGCTCAGACGCCCGCCCAGCTGGCGGCGGTGGTCGGTCACGAGATCGCCCATGTGCTCGCCGACCATGGCAACGAACGATTGACCCAGCAACTGGGCATCAAGGCCGTGCTGCTGGTGGTAGGACTGATGAGCGAGGGCGACGTGGGTCAGGAGCCCTTGCTCCAGGCGCTGGGCATCGGCAGCCAGCTCGGTATCGCCTTGCCGTTCAGTCGTGCCCATGAGTCCGAAGCCGACGTGATGGGGCTGGCCATCATGGCGCGCGCCGGATTCGATCCCGGCGAGAGCGTCGCCCTCTGGCGCAACATGGCATCGGTTGGCGGTGATCAACCGCCGGAGATCCTGTCCACCCATCCGGGGCATCAGTCACGTATCGAAGGGTTGCGTGCCGAGATGGTGCAGGCCAAGGAGGTTTACAGAGGCGTTTCGCCCAGCCGCTGCTAGGGCTTGTCTGAAAAGTGCCTGCGCTCGGTAATACGGCGTGAAAATCAGATCAACAGGTGGGTCAGACGTTGGTAGGCGTTCGACCGAGCTTGTCTTCAAAGGCCAGGGCCGCGGCGGCGGCCCTGGCTTCGTCCTGTCCATCGTGGCGAGAGACCACCCGCCGTGAGGCGTTGGGAGAGGAATCCGAAAATGCCACCACCGCCCAGCGAGTGCGCTTCATCGTTCTTGTCTGATAACTCTCCACACGATAATGCTTCATGTCCATCCATCTCGGCATAGTTCACGGGTATGACCCTGATTGCCGACGTAAAGTTCGAAAGCCTCACCAATTAGAGCAGCTCGATCGTAAAGGCTTCTATCTTGCCGCCAAAGGCGAAAGGGCGTCGCTCTGCGTAGTGGCGTGAGACGGGGGACCCCAGATCGCGGCCCACGTCGAAGGTCTCGCTGGCGCTGAAGGCCAGGGGAACCGTCGTGGGCACCTGACCTTCCGCCGCGGTCTGCCCATCCACCTCGATCGTCACCTGCGCGGCTTTACCGGGCACCGGGATCCGGGTGGTGATGACGATGTCGTGGCTGCCCGGAGCCAGGGCGGCTGTGTGAATGCGGGTATTCTCCATCAGCAGCATATTGTACTCGTAGGTCAGCCTGCCCTGATCAAGATAGACGCTGAGCCCGCCGCCGGCACCTCCGATGGCATACAGCACGCCCTCGGCATCGCCCTGGCCAGTGTCGATACGCAGGCTGGCCCGGGTACTCTGGCGACCAACGCCGGGGGCCGAAAATTCCGGCATGCGTTGAGTTGTCTGGGTAAAGGTCCAGTGATCGTAGCGCGTCTTGACCCGGTCCTCGGGGTGGACGCGAAGCCAGTTGCCCGCACCGGTGGGGAAGGCCTTGTTGTCCTCGGCGATATCCATGAAGCGTTGTTTCATCATGGCCAGTCGCTCAGGCTGAGCGTGGGCCAGATCTCTGGCCTGGGAAAAATCGCTTCGCAGGTCGTAGAGTTCCCACACATCTTCGGCGGAATCCCAGTCGGCGATCCGCTGTGCCGCGCTCGAGGTATCCCAGGGAACCAGCGGGCCAAAGGTACCGGCAAAGTAGCCATCCAGGTAGAGCCCTCGACTGCCGTTATTGTCGAAGAACTGGTGGTGCTTGCGTCCGGGGGCATCGGCGTCGTCGAAGGTGTAGGCCAGGCTGATACCGTCCATCGGCATCTGCGGGTAGCCGTTGACGACGTCCGGCAGCGGGATGTCCAGAATGTCGTAGAGGGTCGGGGCAATATCCACCACGTGGTGGAACTGGTGACGTACCTGCTCATCCGGTGCGATATGGCCGGGCCAGGAGATGACCATGGGGTTGCGGGTCCCGCCGAAATAGGCACCGAGCAGCTTGGTGCCCTTGAAGGGAGTGCTGCCCGCCCAGGCCCAGCCGGCGTGGTACATGTTTTCGGTCTGGGGGCTGCCGAGAACATCGAGGCCGCCCATGCGATCCAGTACCTCTAGCTGCTGGGCGACACTGCTGCCGATATTGTTCTGGGCCAGCAGTTCGCTGATCGAGCCGTGCTGGCCTTCGGCACTGGAGCCATTGTCCCCGACGATGTAGATGACCAGGGTATTGTCTCTAAGCCCCATTTCCGCCATGCCCTCGAGCAGTCGCTCGACCTGGCTGTCGGTGTGCTCCACGAAGCCGGCGTAGATTTCCATCAGGCGAGTCTGGAAGTCGCGCTGGCTCTCGGGAATCTCGTCCCACCCTTGCAGGCTGTCGTCGCGTGGCGTGAGTTCTGTGCCCGGCGGAATGATGCCCATCTCGAGCTGTCGCTGGTGGGTGCGCACGCGGTAGGCATCCCAGCCATCGTCGAACTGGCCGTCGTAGCGATCGGCCCATTGCGGTGCAACGTGATGGGGGCCGTGGGCCCCACCCGGCGCCCAGTACATGAAAAACGGCTTGTCCGGATCGAAGGCCCGGTAGTCGGCGAGCCACGCGAGCGCCTGGTCGGTCAGGTCCTCGGTCAGGTGGTAGTCGGGATCGTCTTCGGGGGGCTCGACATGCAGGGTGTCCACGGTCAGGCGTGGCTCCCACTGAGACGTCTCGCCCCCCAGAAAGCCGTAGAAGTGCTCGAAACCATAGCCGGTGGGCCAGCGATCCTTGGGGCCGATCGCTGTCGTCTCGACCGCCGGGGTGTTGTGCCACTTGCCGAAGGCGGCGGTGTGGTAGCCGTACTGCTTGAGCACCTCGGCCATGGTGGCGGCATTCTTCGGAATCACGCCGGTATAGCCGTCGAAGGCCACCGCCCGTTCGGCAATGGTACCGGAGCCCACCCGGGTATGATTGCGACCGGTCAGCAGGGACGCCCGCGTGGGAGAGCAGATGGACGTGGTATGAAAGCCGGTGTACTCGATGCCTTCATCGGCCAGGCGCGACAGCGCTGGCATCCTGATTTCGCCACCGAAGACCTCGGACACCCCGAAGCCCACATCATCCAGCATGACGATCAGAACATTGGGGGCGTCTTCCGGCAGGTGGGACGGCTCGTCCGGCCACTGCATGGTGGCGTCCTGGAGGCGAGGTGGTACATCGCTCGGCATGGGGGCGGGGGCGAAGGGTAATAACGCTCCGTCCGTCTCGGGCTGACCGGTCTCGGACTGGCTTGCCCCAACCGGGCCCGATACGGGAGAGAGCAGCACCAGGCCGGCGAGGACGCCGACCATGACTTGCATGGACCTTTGCACGGACCTCTGCATGACACACCTTCCTCGATAGCGGATTGCTGCGCATGGAAACGCTGGCTCGACGGGCGTGTCCCTGGCGACAATCGTTGCTGTGTTTCGGTGGCGACTCGTTCCGAAATTATGGGTCACTCATCACAGCAGGCCGAGCTATCGGCGGCGATAACACCGAGGAGAGATGACGCGACGTTATCTAGGGTGATTGACCCCGGTCAGGATTGCCGCATGGTCCTGGCAGGGGCATGACTTATGCCGGGCTTGGCGCTATTTGGGAGCTGCGTCTTGGGTCAGCCCCGTTCTTCTTTATGGCTGTGTTCAAGACCGGCGGTCGGCTCATCTCGTGGGTCTTCTCCAGCCAAGTATTCAGGGTCCTCCAGTGGCTCGCCCGCTTCGTTCTGCAGCTGTAGATCGTAGGCGGACTGGAGGCCCGGAGGATCTTCCACCTCTTCATCGCCCACCTGATGAATATGGCCTGGGTACAAGGGCGACAGCAGGGCAACCAGGATGCCGATTGACGCGAAGATGGCGAACCCCTCGGCATAGCTGAAGACATTGAGCAATTCGCCGATGACCGGCGAGCCGGTGGCCTGGCCGAGCGACACGGCCATGAAAGGCAGCACCGGCCCCATCGCCAGGCGCCCGGGCAGCAGGCGAATGCCGGTCATCAGGTAAAGACCCGTCAAGCTCATGTAGGCGAGGCCAAAGACCAGAGCGGAGAATGCCGCCAGCACGGGTTGGGCGGGGCTGGCGGCAAGCAATGCCAGGCTTGCCGCCAGCATGGTCAGCATTAAGGCCTGGGTGATGGGCGGATTGTTGCGGTCGGCCAGATCCGCCACCACCGCACCGCCGAGACCGGCGATGCCGACGGCGAGCCACAGCCACCCCGTGGCGCTTGGTGACAGACCGCCAAGGGTCACCACCAGGTCCGGAGCAAAGATCCAGTAGGCGGCCGAGATGAAGCCCATCGCGTAGGAAAACAGGGTGAGCCTCACGAGCCGTGACCACGGCAGTTCACGCAATGCAGGTGGGTCGGCGGCGTTGGAAGGCGTGATGCGCGACACCGAGGGTAGGTACAGCCAGGTAGCGCACACGCCGATGACCGTCAGCAGGGCGAAGGACAGATAGGCCAGTCGCCAGGCGTCCGCCATGAACAGTACCGTTGGCACGGCGACGATCACGCCGATACTGGTTCCCGCATTCATGACCGAACTGACACGAGCATGCAGTGAGCGTCTCACCAGCGCCTGCATCCCGGCGGTGAGTGCGGGCATCATCAGGCCGGTACAGATGCCGCAGGCGAACACCCCGATGCTGAGCATGGTCGCATCGGCCGCACGGCTGATCAGTGCCAGGCCGACGATACCGAAAAGCCCGGACAGTACCGCTGCGTAGCGGGCACCAAGACGATCGGTGGCGTAAGGCGCCACCGCCGTGGACAGCAGGAAGCTGATCAGGGGAAGGGCGCCGATGATGCCGATGGCATCAGGCGTCAGCGACAGCTCATCGCGAATCTGGGGGACAAACAGGCCGAAGGCAAAACGGGCGAGTCCGTAGCTGATGGCGACCAGGGCCGCGCCGAAAATCGCAAAACCGGTGCTGGAAAGAGACCTCATGCTAGCTCCTCCGACATGCACGTTGCACCACCTGTAGTTATCTGGCGCCTTGATGCATCGTGTCTGGTTCGTCCCTGTCGTGCTGCCTGGAGCAACAGATGCAAGCAGGGTGCACGATTTGCGGCGTTGTCGCCAATCCATCAACGACAATCGGTGACCTTTTCACGACAACCGGTGAACACACCTTGCTGCTGGGGGGCCTGGTGTACAGAACCAGATGTGCAGTAGCTGGTGTGCAGTCACTGGTGTGAAGAACCATGTGTGCAGGACCATGGCGGGGCAGCGCCTCGAGACCGTCGAAGGACTGGCGTGCCGACAGGCAGGGAGCTGTTGAAGGAAGAGGGCAGAAACGAAGAAGGGGATCAGTCTTTCGACTGATCCCCTTCTGGATTCGAGGTGGCGGAGGGACAGGGATCGCCCTCATCAACCCGAAAACCCATTTAAAATCAGCAGCTTGGCTGTGTTGATTCCTCCTCAATGTAGCGTTTTCCTGTAACAGAAGCAATGAGTTCGTACTTGGAGCTTGGCGGTAACCATCGTCCAGCGCTACTGTAGGTATTCGCGTAGAGCGAGAGGTCATAACAGTGCCTCTGGGAGAAAGCTAGACGTCGGATCAATGGGGTTGAAGGACAAGAACATGGATAGACAGCTTTTGCTGGAACATGCTGAATCGATGCAAAACATGATGGTGGCCCGTGCCACAGGTGGTGATGCTAGCGATTTCGAATACTCTCAGATTCGAGCCGCTTTGCTAGATGACCCAAGCATAGCGCAGCTTGTTCCTCAAATGGTTAAGACATGCCGTTCACCAAGCCAGCTCTGGAGCTTCATCAAGAAAATCGAGCAGTATGAACCGAGAAGACAGTTCATCTGGAGCGAGTTTAGGCCCCTCCTCGACAAGCTGGAGCAAGTAGGTGCTCCATCTGATATGGCTATTACCGATACACTCGAAAACTTTGACTCAACCCATGTTCATATAGCATGGCAGAAGACGTTGTCTCGAAGAACATCGGACCCTGAGGGTGCTATCACAATGGCCAAGTCCCTAATTGAAAGTGTCTGCAAGCACATCATAGAAGAGGTGGATGGAGAGGAGTGCTCGGGCAGAAGCGATGACCTGCCAGCTTTATATCGTAAGGCATCACAAGCACTGAACCTTGCTCCAGAACAACACATGGAGGAAACCGGCGGTCTCAACCTACAAGCGCAACACTATTGGAGTGCCGGAGATCCGGGCACTGACTTCTGGAGAACCTCCGCGTATACCTCCAGAGGCGTCTTGGCGTTCAACGTCTCTCTAGGCCTGG
>NZ_RRCU01000006.1:0-387601 GCF_003856855.1 Halomonas sp. YLB-10 | reverse complement strand
GTGACCTTCACGCATCAGCATGATGGTGGCACGTTCTTCAGTAGTAAGGTGGTGGTAGCAATGAGTCATAGCGATAGCGTACCTGATCGATCAGGTGTTGCACTTGCTCATTGAGACCGCCAACCTTCAAGCGTATTCTTGGAGGATGCTCTAACATAGTTACTGGTCTTGGTGAGCTTCGTAATAAAGTTGGAGATGCTCATGGCCAAGGGCCTCGGCCAGTTAAGCCGAGTCCTCGACATGCTGAATTTGCAGTCAACCTTGCGGGAACCATGGCTGCTTTTTTGATTGCTACACTCGAGGTAAGGAAAAATCCCTAATTTCCTGATCTAAATCTTCCAGAAGCATGGTTTCGATTGAGTCTTTCGCAGCACCGTCGTGACCTGGAAAGAGTGTCGCTGTAGTCACTCCTAACATTTCTATCTGTCGCATCAGATTGTATGCTTCCGAAAGAGGAAGAAGATGCCTTTTTAGATAGCTCCGGGAATGTCTATGATTCAAAAGATCAAGATCGCCAAGATCAAAGCCTTTGATGAACGTAAAGCGCCCCTTCTGAGCGGCTAAGTTCTGGCTGGTGGAGCCTGGAGCATTTCTAATCCTAAAGGTTTCCTTGAATCCTGCTGCTTGCATTGTGTCAAGTTCTACAACGGCAAGCATCCACTCTGAAAGATTTGCATCTTCTCTCTGTGAAAGCAGCCTTCCCCTTTCATGTATGGCCTGAGAAACAGAGAAGTAGCAAGCAACTAATGGTGAAGTTGTCCAGTCTAAAAGTCTTGTAGGAACCCCGTGGTGCTGTGCTTGTGCGAGAAAGTGAAATACAGCATTGTCGTCTGACGGCCAAAGGCTTGGGTACTTAAATAAATCTACGACGCGCCCATAACTGTTTGTCCCTCTTGGCTCTAACAGAAAATCTCTTAGCTGGTCGCTATCTCCAGCCACTTTTATCCCAGCATCGTCGCAAGCATTTACAAATCTTGCTAAGTACGCAATTTCCTTAAATGCTCTTGAGTCATCAGCATAGATGGCATTCAACTTGCGAGACCCTGTGGCCCTTGAAATTGATGGACTGAGAGTCCAGGACTGATGGCCTAGCCCTCTATAAATAATGCCCGCACTTTGGTTGTCAATAAAGTGTTTCAGAAGTTCTGAAGCATTGTGATGCTCACTCTGAGGTATCTCATCCCACATCGATTATTCCTTCTTATTTTGATGATTCATGTCCATTCCAGATCGAGTGCCTGACATGTCTAGGGCGTTTCGCAAAAATAAACCAAGGCACACAGGTGAACGAATAATCTACAAGCTGTGCGTACCCGGCGTCCATCCTTCGGCTCGCGTCGGTCTGCTGTCAGTGCGGCGTCGATCCGTGACCACTAGGGTGTACCTCAGCGAGCACGTCTCAAGGCGTCCTGTATCCGTATTCACATACATGGGTTGACGACCCTAGCGAGCACACCTACTGTGAACACATCCAAGTGAACACGCTGCTCGACAAGGGAGTGAACGACGATGGCTTACATCCGTGCCTATCTCCGCGCCTCCACCGATGACCAGAACGCCAGCCGTGCCCGTGAGGCGCTGACCAGCTTCACCAGCGAGAAGGGAGTGACAGTCGCGTCGTGGTACATCGAGAACGCCAGCGGGACCAAGGCCGACCGTACTGAGCTGGCGCGACTCATTGACGATGCCCACCCCGGCGACGTGCTGTTGGTCGAGCAGGTGGACCGACTGACGCGCCTGACGAAAGGCGATTGGGACAGGCTCAAGGGCGCCATCCAAAGCGCGGGCCTTCGGGTCGTCTCCCTGGACCTACCGACGAGCCATGCGGCGCTGACCGTGGGCAACGGTGACGACTTCACCGGGCGGATGCTTGATGCAGTGAACGCCATGCTTCTCGACATGCTGGCGGCAGTCGCCCGCAAGGACTACGAGGACAGGCGTAGGCGTCAGGCCCAGGGCATCGAGAAGGCCAAGCAGGATGGCCGCTACAAGGGCCGTCCGGTGAACGAGGAACTACATCGGCGGGTCATGGAGCTTCGGGAGCAAGGCTTCAGTGTCCGCAAGACTGCCGACATCGTGGGCTGTGGTGTCAGCACCGTCCAACGCGCCATGAAGCGAGCCGAGCAGCCCGCTCAGTGAGGGACAACATGCGGTGTGACATCGAGGCAGGGCCTGGCGGTCCTACTTTTTTGTGTCGGCTTGAAGCCATCCCCTGGTGAATCGGTTGTCACCGGGAGCCAGTCAGCGCGGGCAGCCTGAGAGAAGTCCATTCATCCCCTGCCGAACCAGACCCGAAAGCGGGTTAATCCTTTTATAATTAATTAATTATTTATTTATGTATGGCATGGCCTGTAGCGTGCCCGGTGCTGGCGCTCAGAGCCGGGCGCCAAGGACTACCATCAGACAGCAAGGAGACGACGCAATGCGTATTGAGTTCGCTCGCTGGGGCATAGAGCTGGCCATCATGGGATTGATCGTCAGGTTGGTCGCGGGAGATGTCTTCCTGCGGATGCCGATGGTCGGGCTACTGGCCTGGAATCAGTGCGGCCTGTCCCCGGATCGCTGGGCAGATGCCAAGCATGAGCCGGTGCTTTAGGCGCTGACGCTCAGCCATGGGGGATGGGTGCCTTGCTTCGTTCATCCCCCCGTGGGTGCCATGAAGATCGACTTCCAACCGCCACCATGCGCCCGCTCGGGGCGGGGCACGGGGAAGCGCGTTCCCTTTATAGACTCAATTACCGGCTCAGATGTGCGCCACAAAATGGCCGGGGTGGTCGCCTGTAGGAGTCCCTCGGAGTCCCGTTCCTCTGGCTCAGCGACGGACACACGGAGTCAGGCGAACACAGGTAGATCATCTTCCTGCGTGTCTGCTGTCCGCGCCACCGTGGCGATTCCTCGGCGTGGCCACTGGAAATGCAGCCATGTGAGCAACTCGGCAGGGCCAATGCCTTGATGGTCCTCCAGATTTCGCGAGAGAGCGCCAGCGCCACCACCGAGCCCACCAGGAGCAGCCGCGAGATCGCGGAGGTGGTCGAGAAACGTCACGACAAGGTGAAGCTGTCCATCTCACGACTGGCATCCCATGGTGTCATTTCACGTCCCCAATGGGGGGAAGTCAGCATTCAGCAGTCCCGCCGAGCTGAGTCCGCGTCTGTCTACTACGTCAACAAGCGCGACAGTTATGTGATCGTCGCCCAGCTTTCCCCGGAGTTCACCGCCCGCTTGGTGGACCGTTGGCAAGAGCTGGAGAAGCAAGTGGCCCAGCCGCAAGTTCCGCAGTCCTTCGCCGAGGCGCTGCGTCTGGTTTGGACAGTGAAGGCGAGGCATTGCCGAACCATGCCGCTTCAACCTCAACGACCTCCACAAGGCAGCCGGTGGTAATCCGAATGACCAGCCCGCGTTCTTCAACCGCCGGACGGAGACGTATGCCCTTATCGCTGAACTCGCAAACTCTGCGGATTCGCAGAATTTCGAGCCGAGCGTCTCACGGGCCGGCCGCAATGGTGGCACCTTCGTCGTCAAGGAGCTGGTCTACGCCTATGCCATGTGGATCAGCCCCGCGTTCCACCTGAAGGTGATCCGTGCATACGACCAGATGGTCACTGAGCCTCAGCCGCAGGTCCCCCGACGAGCAGATAGAACAGGCCCGCCGCTGCCTCCATGTCCCGTGACTGCGCCTTGAAAGTCTCACTCGCTGGCGCAAGGCATGGGCTGGCCTCCCGGTCGTGCCTGAGGCCGAGCAGCGTACGGAGGGCCTGTGAGTCGCCCTTGTCGAGGTCTTCGGGGCGACGTTGGAGAAGGATCGACATGACAGCGGGCGTGACGTGGATGTCATCATTGGTCAGATGGACATTGATCCCTCGCCGACAGACGGTCTTGTGGAGGTGGTGGAGCTTGGTCCGTGGGCTGGCACCCTTGAGCTGGCGGACAGTGTGAACCTCGATGGCCATGGTGGTGCATGCCTCTCTATCGTCTTGTGCGTCGGAACTTGCCTTCTTCCCAGCGATGGCTCAGATCCACGCCATGCGCCCGACAGGCCCTCCACACGGTCGTTCTCCCGATGCCGAAGTGTCGGGCAGTCTCAGCGATGGATGCTTGCCGGGTCCAGCGCCAATCGGCGACCGTCTTCGGGTCGATCTTGGGCATAGCCCCTGAGGGCACGGTGGACGTGTAGGACAGACCAGCCTCTCGCCAGATGGCCTTGACCTGCGTGTCACTGATACCGAAGTGTTCGGCTGTGGCGCGTCGAGTGGCTCCGTTCTGCTGTCGCCACTGGATGACCTCCTGCCTATCTACCTTGGGCTTCGGGCCGGGCTTCCGTGAGGCTTCAGAGTTCCTCGTATCCGTGTGTGACATGTCCTCCATCCTTGTCCTTGTTCTCAGGTTCTCGGGTTAGCCGTACTCCTTCACCGACGCGCCTTCAGCGCCAGCCACGGCGAGCGAGTCCGCCAGCTCATTCTCCGGGTGTCCGTCGTGGCCACGGACCCAGTGGAAGCGGACGGCGTGGGTCTGAAGCAGGGCATCAAGCTGGCGCCATAGATCGGCGTTCTTGACGTGGGCCTTACTGGCCGTCTTCCAGCCTCGACGCTTCCAGCCGCTCAGCCATTCGGTCGCGCCGTTCTGGACATACTCGCTGTCTGTCGTCAGCTCGACATGGGCGGGCCGCTTCAGGGCCTCCAATGCCTTGATGGCTGCCGTCAGTTCGGCCCGGTTGTTGGTGATCGTGTCGCCCTGGAGCTTCCCGGCGATCTTCAGGCGTTATCCGTGGCCGTTCATCAGGACAGCGCCCCAGCCGCCTTGCGGGTTGCTCTGGCCGTTGTTGCTGCAAGCGCCGTCCGTGAAGATGGAGATGGTGGGCCGTGTGTCGTCGGTGGGTGTGGTCGGTTGAACCATGGTGATCGTTCGTCCTCATTGTCGGAGACAGTCGGCCCCTTCAGCCAAGCGGACCAGCAAGACGGACGATACCGCCTGACTGCCCGACTGCCTTCGAGAATGTGCTGGGTTCGATGATGGTGATGATGTATCCCAGACACGCGCCCACGCATTGAGCAGCGAGGGAGTGTCGGAACGTCGGCCCAAGGGGAAAGCCGATAGGTGGTCAGCAAGGGCAGCCGACCGGGAGCACTGGAAGAGGTCCACGGCCCTAGTCTGTCATGGGTGGATCATGGACGATAACGACGCCAGCGATGGCGCCGGGTGTGCTCAGGGGGTGCGTCTTACAGATGGACTAGAAGAGAAGGACCTACGGAAGGGCGCAGGTGCCAGTCTTCTAGATGTCCCCTGCTACCCGTAGGCAGCCCGTCGCTGGCGCGACAGGTCGCCCGGACTGCGCCGGGGGCTACCACCTCCCCGGTGTCCTTACGTCGAGCATCTCCGCGTTCCCAAGCACCCCGACAAGCGGGGCAGTTACTAGCGTCATCTCGAAGGCGATTAAGCTACGGTGAGCAGGGGCGTCGAAGTCGGTCGCAGTATGCCTAGCCTTCTTAGAGCGGTCCCCAGAGAACGGTTGGTTCTCCATAGGTGGGCCGCAATCAATTTGGCGCTGTGTGGCGCTGTGAGCGCTTATGGGGGGGTGAGTCCCGCCCAACGGTAAAAGATCCGTGAGCGGGCGCGCATGGCGATGCGCTGGTTAGTTCAGCTCGAAGTCCACGAAATTATTCCACTCGCTAATAGCTTCTTCGGCTGCACTGCTGTGGTTGTCTATGGCGTCATTCTGTTCATCCACGAAGTTCTGGATGCACATCCGGTAGTTATCTACCTCCATGTTGAACTGATCGACTTGCCACTGGCTGGTGAACTCAAAGGGCTTGATGGGCTGAGAGCAGGAATGATCTGCGCCCCAGCGATCATGAGCGAATGCCGTTCCAGCCGACAGGCTTGCAGCGATGAGTATGGCCAAGGTCAGTTGCTTCATAGATGTCCCGCGCTAATAGTCGACGTACTTGAGAAGGCGGTCTATGGCGCCATTCCCTAAATGGTCAGTTGTTGCTGTACCGTTAGGTCATTTACTTTGATGCAGGTGTCTCAAGTCAAGGCCCCGGTACTCAAGGCGACAGATGGAGTCGTTTAGGGTCTCCAGCTCGTAGCCAGACCCGTACCGTGCTGACATGCCCGCCTCGGCGTGGCCTTGCAGGGCGTCCATCACATACTTATCAACGCCCGAGTTCCGGCAAGCGTCCTCGAAGTTGTGCCGTAGAGAGTGGAAGGCGTTCTGCCCGTGCTTGATCTTGAGGGAGTCGAGCAGCGCCCGGAACCGCTTGGAGTAGACGGACGAGTAGTAGCCGTCGTTCCCCATGGGCATGTCAGGGAACAGCCGCTGGCTCCCTTGCTGGCGCATCTTCTCGACGTGATCGAGGAAGCCCAGCCGCTTCAGCTCAGGGTGGATGGGCGTCTGGCGCCAGCTACTGGTGGTCTTCAGCGACTTGTCATCGCCGTCGCCATTGATGTCGATGAAGTCGATACCGTGCTCGTGCTGAACATCCGAGACATAGAGTTGCAGGACTTCCCCCATCCGGGCCCCGGTGAACAGCGAAACCAGCGGCACCCAGAACATGCCCGAGTCCCGAGGGACCAGCGTACCGGGCTGGCGCCAGTGATGGAGCGACTTGCAGCCGGTGAAGACAGGGGCGCGGAAGATGGCCCGCAGCTCCTCCAGCGTGAAGGGATCGCGTTCTTCGCGGGCACGCTTCTTGATGGCCACTTTCAAGCCGTTCAGGGGATTGGGCGGACACTCGTCATAGTGCTTGGCGGCCCAGTTCCAGAAGGCAGCGGCGTAGCCGATCAGTTTGTTCACGTTCTTGCCCGACATCGGCGCCATGCCCAGCTCGTCGGCTCGTTCGGCAGCCTTGTCGATGGCCAGTCCCTGGAGCGGCTTTTGCTTCGTCCAGTTGCTGGGGAGCTTCATCAGGACCGACTTGAAGGCGCGACCATCGGCCTTCGCGTAGGCGTCCAGCGGCTTGTCGCCGACGACCGTGATGAAGTTGTCGAGGGTGGTCCGGTGATCGTTGGTGGTCTTCGGCGCCCAGCTCAGAGACTTCTCCGCGATCCATTCCTTGGCCACGGCGGAGAGCAGCGGGCCTTGTCCATCGTCCGCGAGACTCTGGCGAGCTTCCGACGCTGGGGCGGTGGCCTGTGATGGCAGCGAGTCCACGGTGGGTGTCGGGACTATCTCGCCCTCGTTGCGCGACTGCTGGTCCTTACCGGCGCGAATGTAGGCGGCCTGTAGTGCCCGAGCCAGCGGACGCCAGCTTGGAGAGTCCGGCGACAGGGCAAGCTCTACCCCATTCCATGACAGAATGTCCTCGGCCTCGTCCATAAAGAAGGTGTCCATCCGACCACGGGCGTAGAGGTGGCGGGTATGGCCTATGCTGTCTTCAAGCTCCTCGGCGTACTCATCGAAGTCCCAGCGTTCCCAGTCCGTACCGGGCTCGCCGGGCTCCTCCTCGAAGATGCCTTCCGTCCTTATCTCCTCGTCGGCTTCCAGTAGGGACGCATGATAGAGGGCTGCAAGGTGCTCGATCTGTTCATTGGTGAGGGCGTCGAGGGGCTGGGCTTGGGCTGCCACCCAGCGACGATGATGGTCGAACTTCCGGTCCACCTCGGCGGCTGCCTCACGGACACGGCGTAGCGCCTCCTGATAGTCGGAGGTCTTGAGGGAAAAGGTCTCTTCAGCCTTGGGGTAGCTGGCCTGGATGTCCTGTGGGATGGCGGCCCGGTGATAGTAGCGAGCGCCACGGCGATACAGGCGAGGATGTCCGGTGACTTTCACGGTCTTCATGGCCTCCCAATGTAACACTTCAATGGGACAGCCAAGCAAGAAAAAGCCCCGAGGACAGTATGTTACTGATTCCTCAGGGCCTAGTGTTCGAGTGGCGGAGGGACAGGGATTCGAACCCTGGAAGGGCGTTAACCCTTGCCGGTTTTCAAGACCGGTGCATTCAACCGCTCTGCCATCCCTCCGGCTCACGGCGGTGTACTTTACCAGCTTTTCTCCTCACGTCAACACTTCTGTGCGATCAATGTCTTACGCGAGAGAGCGACACCCCTCCCTGATGCCTTCAAGGGAGCTGTTGCAATAGGGTGACTGCGCAAAAATTGTGCAGCTAAGCAATTTTTTGTCGCCGATAGGAAACAGTGTTCGCGCTGCCCATGGCGGGCCCATGGGCCAGTCTGATCGCTTGAACGGCGTTGAAACCCCGTCGCCAGGCGGCTTGCGTCGGGAACTTGCTGGGGGCATGCTGTGTCGAATGCATGTCAACCAACAGGGAGCTCTGGATACATGGCTTATCAAGAGTCACAGGTGAATCGTCAGACCCAGACGCAGGTCGCTGCGACGAACAAGGTTCTGCGCAACACCTACGGCTTGCTGGCGATGACACTACTGTTCTCTGCCATCACCGCAGGGGCCGCCGTGGCCCTCGGTGTACAGCAGATGAACATTCTGGTGTTCTTCATCGGCGCCTACGGCCTGATGTTCCTGGTCCACAAGACCGCCAACTCCGCCCTCGGCCTGCTGGCGACCTTTGCCTTCACTGGCTTCATGGGCTTCACCCTCGGCCCGATCCTGAGCGCCTATCTGACGCTGTCCAACGGTCCCGAGCTGATCATGACCGCACTGGGCATGACCGGCCTGACCTTCTTTGGTCTGTCGGCGGTGGCGTTGATCACTCGCAAGGACTTCAGCTTCCTGGCGAACTTCATGATGGCTGGCGCCATCGTGCTGATCCTGGCCATGGTGGCGGCGTTGATCTTCAACATTCCGTCGCTGTCGCTGATGGTATCGGCTGGCTTCGTGCTGTTCTCCTCCGCGGCGATCCTGTACCAGACCAGCGAGATCGTGCACCGTGCCGGCGAGACCAACTACATCCTCGCCACCATCACTCTCTATGTGTCGATCTACAACCTATTCATCAGCCTGCTGTCGCTGCTGGGCGTGGTAAGCCAGGACTGATCGTCGCAAGACGTTCTGGCACAACTGTCGTACACTATCGGCCCCGCCTTGGCGGGGCCGACGTGTTTTTGATGACCCGCTTTGTTCAACTCCCGACGTTGGCGGGAGCCAAGGGAATACCATGCGTTATGCCATCCTGCTGCTGGGTGCCCCCTACAGCCATCAGGCCGCACACAGCGCGCTGCGCTTCGCTCGTGCGGTGATCGCCCGCGGTCACCACCTGGAGGCCGTCTTCTTCTATCGCGATGGCGTTCACAACGCCGCGCGCCTGGCATCGCCGCCCCAGGACGAGCCTCATCTGGTCGACGGCTGGACCACGCTGAATCAGGAGCATGGCGTGCGTCTCGAGGTATGCATCGCCGCCGCACTGCGCCGAGGCATCGTCGACGCCGACGAGGCGGCCAGGCACGGCAAGCAAGGCCACAGTGCCCAGGCGCCGTTCGAGCTGACCGGCCTCGGGCAGCTGGTGGACCTGGGCCTCGAGTGTGACAGGCTGGTAACCTTTGGTGCCTGAACGACACCGAGCTGCTGCCGACTGCCGCCAGGCAATGGGTCCCGAGCAGGGCAACGCTGAACCGAGAGAAGAGTGGAAGGTCGATGATTGAGGAACCCAACGACGATTCGGGGGATCTGCTGGTGATTCTTCGTCATGGCCCCCATGGCACCAGCTACCTGAAAGAAGGTCTCGACACGGCGCTGGTGGCCGCCGCCTTCGGGCGCCGGGTATCACTGTTGTTCATGGCCAGTGGCGTGGCGGCACTGGTGCCGGGGCAGGGCGCCGGTCCGCTGGGGCAGAAGGGCACCCAGCCGACGCTGGCCATGCTCGAGATGTACGACATCGACCGGCTGTTCGTGGATGGGGCAGGACTTGCCGAGTTGGGCGTGGCGCCCGAGACGCTGACGCCGGATGCCACTGTCATCGAGGGTGACGCCATTGCCGCCCTGATGGCGGAGCACGCATTGGTGCTGACCTTCTGAATCGGCGTCACAGACGACTCGAGACCGCGTCTCTGTCGGGGCTCGCTCCCACCAGGTTTCACCCATCGACGTCAGCCACTGGACTCACCCACGACCAATACCAGGAATCGGGATGATACTGCACACCCTCAATCGTTCACCGCTGGAGTCGACGGTCTATCGGCAGGCGCTACGGGCGTTGGCAGAAGACGACAAGCTGTTATTGATCGAAGACGCCGTGCTTGGCGCTCTGCCGGCCCAGCAGGCGCTGTGGTCGTCTCTACCCGGTCGTCTACTGGCGCTGGCCGAAGATCTCGAGGCGCGCGGCTTGAGCGAACACTGTGCCACCGGCATCGAAGTCGTCGACGTGGACGGTTTTGTCAGGCTCACCGAAGAGGCCGATAAAGTGGTCAGCTGGTACTGAGGTAACACGATGGCAAGCACTGAAACTGCACGAACCCTGGATCTCGGCCAGGCCTCCGTCCCCCTGGACCCGGAAGGCTATCTGGTCAATCTCGATGACTGGAGTCCCGCCGTCGCCGAGGCGCTGGCGGCGGAAGAGGGCATCACCCTCGGCGACGAACACTGGCAGGTGATCGACGTCCTGCGAGACTTCTATGCGCGCTTCGAGCAGGCACCGGCCATGCGCCCGCTGGTCAAGGCGGTGGGCCAGGCGCTGGGCAAGGACAAGGGGAGCTCGCTGTACCTGATGAAGCTGTTCCCCGGCAGTCCCCCCAAGCTGGGCGCCCGTTTGGCGGGCCTGCCCAAACCAACCAACTGCCTGTAGACGTGCGGCGTTGAACTTTCTCGCCCACGCCTGGCTCACTCGTGCCGGTGACGACGATTTTCTGCTCGGCAACCTGATCGCCGACGGCGTCAAGGGGCGCGATCTCGGCCAGTGGCCCGAAGGCGTCGCAGCAGGCATACATCATCACCGGCGGGTAGACGCCTTCGTCGATCGTCATCCCTCGGTACTTGCCGCTCGACGTCGGGCACCTGCGGCGAGTCGTCGTGTGGCCGGTATCGCCCTGGATCTGATGTGGGACCACTTTCTCGCTCGGGATCTGGCTACCAGCGACCCGCACGAGCGCGAGGTCGTGATCGAGCGATGCTATCGACTGTTCGAGTACCACGGCGCACCGCAGCGGCTGGCCACCATGGTGCCGGTACTGGTGCGTGAGGACTGGCTGCGCCGCTACGCCAGCCTCGCCTTCACCTGCCGTGCCATCGCCGGCATTGGCTCACGCCTGTCCGGGCCCAACCGACTGGCCGAACTGGTACCGCATCTGCGCGATGACTATCGTCAACTGGACGACGACTTTGCGACCCTGTGGCGCGATACCCGCGCGGAACTCGAGACCTCGGGTTCCTAGGGCTCTAACCTTCGCTCGTCGACTTTTCGGACCGCGCCTAGCGACTACCGCGCTGCTTCAGCGGACCGCTACCAGGTACGCAGCCACAGGCATTCCACCTTGTCGCCCGGCGCTATCTCGCAATGGGGCGGGATCACCGCCAGGGCGTCGGCATCAATGCAGGATGACAGTACCCCGGAGTTCTGGTCGGAAAACGCCAGGGCGCTGACGCCCTGTGGGCCGAAGGCGAGGCGCACCCGCATGTAGTGCTGGCGCGGACCGGTGGAGGTGGCAAAGTCGCTGCGGGCCCACAGCCGCGGTAACTCCGCCATGGACTCACAGCCCTGCAGGGCACCCAGCAGTGGGCGCAAGAATAGCCAGGCACCGACATAGCTGGACACCGGATTGCCGGGCAAGCCGACAAACCGCACCGGCGTGCCGCCAGGACCTTCCATCTGGCCCAGGGCCAGCGGCTTGCCGGGACGAATGGCCAGGCGCCACAGGTTCAGCGTGCCCAGTGACTCCAGCGCCGCCTTGACGTGATCTTCCTCACCGACGCTGACGCCGCCGGTGGAGACCACCAGGTCCGCTACCTCGGCGGCCTCCTTCAGACAGGCGCGGGTACCCTCCGGGCTATCCGGTACGCTGCGCGTGAGCACTATTTCGGCGCCGAAGCGCTCCAGCAGGCTCTTGAGCATGGGGCGGTTGGAGTTGTAGATCTGGCCAGCTGCCAGGGGCTTGCCCGGATCGATGATCTCGTCGCCGGTGGACAGCAAGGCCACCCTGGGTCGGCGGTGGACGTCCACTTCGACGATACCCTGGCCTGCCAGGTGGCCAAGTGCGGCGGCGTCCAGCCGAGTGCCGGCGTCCAGCAGCGGGGCGCCTGCGCGTACGTCGCGGCCGCGCCGGCGCACGTTGTCGCCCGCCGGGATGTCGGCGGGAATGACGGCCTCATCACCTTCACGCTGGACCTTCTCCTGCATCACCACGCAGTCGGCGCCTTCGGGCAGCTGGCCACCGGTAAAGATGCGGGCACAGCGGCCGCGCTCCAGTCGCTCGCCCGGGGCCCCGGCGGCCACTCGCAGGGCCACCGGCAGGCGTTGTCCGGCGTCTTCATGGTGCAGGGCGTAACCGTCCATGGCGCTATTGTCGAACGGCGGTACATCCAGGGCCGCCACGACCGGGGCTGCCAGCACACGGCCTTCGGCCTGTTCGCAGGGCTGGCGCTCCACCGGCAGCGGCGCGACGCCTTCGAGCAGGGTGGCCAGGGCGTCCTCCATGGGCGCCAGTGACGCTGCGTGGCTAGACGTCATGCTGCCCCCGCTCCGGTATCACCAGATTGGCGAAGTTGCAGGGCCGGTGACGGCTGTCGAGCTGCTCGGCAAGGATGCCGTCCCAGGCGGTGCGGCAAGCGCCGGTGGAGCCCGGCAGGCAGAACACCACGGTGTGATTGGCCATGCCTCCCAGGCAGCGGCTTTGCACGGTGGAGCTGCCGATTTCCTGATAGGACAGCTGGCGGAACAGCTCGCCGAAGCCCTCGATGCGCTTGTCGAGCAGGGCCGATACCGCCTCCGGGGTGGAATCCCGTCCGGTGAAGCCGGTACCGCCGGTGGTCAGGATCACCTGCACTTCGGGGTCGGCGATCCAGCCTGACACCACCGCGCGGATACGATAGATGTCGTCGATCACGATCTGCTTGTCGGCGAGCTGGTGGCCGGCGGCCTCGAGCCGCTGCACCAGCGCCTGACCGCTGCGATCGGTGTCTTCGGTGCGGGTGTCGGAGACGGTCAGCACCGCCACCTTCAACCCGATCATGGTGTCCTGACTCACTGGCGTCACTCCTTGTCACCGGTACGCTGCTGCTTGGCCTGCTGGCGAGCCTCGAAGGCCGCCATCTGTTCGGGGGTGGCCTTGGCCTGATACATGTCCTTCCATTCGCTGTAGGGCATGCCGTAGACGTGTTCACGGGCGCTTTCGTAGTCGAGCGTCTCACCGCGCTCTTCGGCGGCGGCGACCAGCCACTTGGACAGGCAGTTGCGGCAGAAGTCCGCCAGAATCATCAAATCGATGTTCTGCACATCCTTGTTGTCGTCAAGGTGGCGAAGCAGGCGGCGGAAGGCGGCCGCCTCGAGTTCGGTGCGAGTGGCCTCATCGAGGTGCTGCATGGGGGACTCCAGTAACAGAAAACGATCAGTCGGGCGACTGTCCCACGATGGTAACGCAAGACCGTCACAAGAACAGCGGCAAAAGAATGCCGCCCCGAGTGAGCCCGGGGCGGCGAGAGGGATAGCGGTCACCGTGGGTGGGGCTGCGCTCAGGAGGGGCTGGGAGATTCCGGTTTGGTATCGTCCGTTGCCTCGACGTCAGCCGGGGCCTCGGCCTGATCCTTGACCTCTTCGTACCACAGGTTGTGGTGCTGCTTGGCCCAGCTTTCGTCGACGTAGCCGGTGGTCATGCCCTCGAGCGCACCCTCGGTCCCCAGGGTGCCGATATAGATGTGACCGAAGGAGACGGCGGTAAGCGCGAGGGCACCCACTGCATGGATGATGTTGGCCCACTGCATGGTGTCCCGGCTCTGGTCGAAGTTCGGGAAGTCCAGTACCAGGCCACTGACGAAGACAACCATGCCGGCCGTGGCCAACAGCCAGAACCAGGCCTTCTCGCCACCGTTGGCAAAGCCGGCGTCTGGATGCTTGTCGCCGACCATGCCGCCGCCTTGCTTGAACCACTCGATATCGTGGGCCTTGATCCAGTTGTGCTTGAGAAAGCGCAACAGCACGAAGATCAGCAGCAGACCGAAGAACGGACCGATGTAGTTGTGCAGGAACTTTGTGCCGCTGATCATCGCAGCCCAGAAGGCGTCGCCAAACACTGGCTTGAACACGAACTTGCCGTAGAGAATGTTGAGGCCCGTCAGCGCCAGGATGATGAACAGCGTCGCCAGGGTCCAGTGCAGCGCCCGGCTGAGTACCGACCAGCGCAACAGCTTACGCCCGGTGCGTGGCTCATCGAGGCGGCTGCGACCGACGATCAGATAGAAGATGGTGATCATCGCCAGCATGCCGCCCACGGCGATCAGCCCGAAGGGCGAGACCCACTTGTTGCGCCATTGGCGCCAGCTCTCGCCGCTCTGGTTGATCAGGCTGTAGGTCGAATCATGGCGGGTATCGATAAAGGACTCGCCATCCTTCACCTGGCGCCAGGTGTCGGCGTCGGCGCTGGGTACGGCGGTGGCGATCTCGGCATTGGGATCGGCACCCATGGCGGGAGCGGCGCAGGCCAGCAGCAACAGCAGCAGTGCCGGCAGCACCAGCCCCAGGGCTCCACCCGGTCGAGGCAAGGCATCACGAAGGTTCATGGGGCCTCCTCACTGGTTACGTGTGGCGTCGTAGGCCATGGCGTCGATCGCCGAGGGCGAGCCATTGCCGATATCCGACCAGGCGCCATCCTTGTGACCACGGCGCACCACCCGCTCGCGGAAGATGTCGGCAACGGTCTGGGCATCGCCTGCCAGCAGCGCCTTGGTCGAGCACATTTCGGCGCACAGCGGCAGCTTGCCCTCGGCGATGCGGTTGGCGCCGTATTTCTCGTACTCTTCTTCGGGGCTGTCGGCGGGGCCACCGGCGCAGAAGGTGCACTTGTCCATCTTGCCGCGCTCGCCGAAGGCGTCCTGCTGGGGGAACTGCGGCGCGCCGAAGGGGCAGGCGTACAGGCAGTAACCGCAGCCGATGCACAGATCCTTGTCGTGCAGCACGATGCCGTCGTCGGTCTTGTAGAAGCAGTCGGTGGGGCAGACCGCCATGCAGGGTGCGTCATCGCAGTGCATGCAGGCCACCGAGATGGACACCTCGGACGGCTCGCCGTCGTTCAGGGTGACCACCCGGCGGCGCTGGATGCCCCACTCGACCTCGTTGGCGTTCTTGCAGGCGGTGACGCAACCATTGCACTCGATGCAGCGCTCGGCGTCACACATGAATTTCATCTGGGCCATGTCGAAACTCCTGTTGGTTCGGTGACGTCGGTGTCTAGCTGGCGAGTTCGATGCGACACAGGGTGCACTTGGTTTCCTGCATCTGGGTCACCGAGTCGTAGCCGTAGGTGGTGGCGGTGTTGACCGCCTCACCGATCACGTAAGGCGTGGTGCCATCCGGATAGCGATCGGCCAGGCTTTCGCCCTGGAACATGCCGCCGAAGTGGAAGGGCATGAACACCACTTCCCGCGCTACCCGAGGCGTCACCATGGCCTTGACCTTGATACGGCCGCCTTCGGCGCCTTCCACCCACACCATGTTGCCGTCCTTGACCCCCAGGTCGTTGGCCAGGGCAGGGTTGATCTCGACGAACATCTCCTGCTGCAGCTCGGCCAGCCAGGACATGGAGCGCGTTTCCTCGCCGCCGCCTTCGTACTCGACCAGGCGGCCAGAAGTCATGATGATCGGGTACTTCTTGCTGGCATCATTCTGCTGAATGCTCTGGTACAGCGTCGGCAGGCGGTAGTGCGAGGCGACGTCATCCCAGGTGGGGTAGTCCTCGACCAGATCCCGGCGTGAGGTATAGAGCGGCTCGCGGTGCTTGGGAATCGGGTCGGGGAAGGTCCAGACGTTGCAGCGCGCCTTGGCGTTGCCGAAAGGTGAGCATTCATGGGCGATGGCAACGCGCTGGATGCCGCCGGACAGGTCGGTCTTCCAGTTCTTGCCTTCCGCCGCGGCCTTTTCTTCGTCGGTCAGCTCATCCCACCAGCCCAGGTCCTTGAGCATCTGGGCGCTGAACTCGGGGTAGCCGTCCTCGAGATCGGAACCGGCGCTGAACGAGTTGTCGGCGAGAATCGGGGTGCCTTCGTGCTCGATGCCAAAACGCGCACGGAAGGTCAGGCCGCCCTGGGACACCGGTTTGCTGGTGTCGTACAGAATGGGGGTGCCGGGGTGATTGAGCTCCGCGGTACCCCAGCAGGGCCATGGTAGGCCGTAGTAATCGCCGTCGGCCGGGCCGCCTTCGGCACGCAGATCGCGGAAGCTGAAGGTATGCCAGTTCTGCTGGTGGGTCTTGAGCCGCTCCGGGCTCTGCCCGGTGTAACCCACGGTCCACATGCCGCGGTTGAACTCCCGGGTAATGTCCTCGATCAGCGGCTCCTCGCCGTTGATCTGAATGTTCTTGAACAGCTCGTCGGCGAAGCCGAGGCGCTGGCTCAGCAGGTACATGATGCTGTGGTCGGGCTTGGCCTCGAAGGCGGGTTCCACCACCCGGTCACGCCACTGCAGAGAGCGGTTGGTGGCGGTGACGCTGCCGTAGGTCTCGAACTGGGTGGCCGCCGGCAGAAGATAGACGCCATCGCTGCGATCGTGCATGACCCCGGCGACGGTAGGATAGGGGTCGACGATGACCATCATCTCGAGCTTCTGCATGGCTTTCTGCATTTCGGTGCCGCGGGTCTGGGAGTTGACCGCGTGACCCCAGTAGAACATCGCCTTCAGGCTGGTGCGCTGGGAGATGTCCTGGTCTTCCTCGAGGACGCCATCGATCCAGCGCGATACCGTGATGCCGCTGGAGTGCATGGGGTAGCCGTCGGCGTACTCGGTCTGATCGAAGCGGCTCTTGAGCCATTCGTAATCGAGGTCCCAGATCTGCGCCCAGTGCTTCCAGGCGGCTTCCGACAGACCGTAATAGCCGGGTAGCGAATGCGACATCAGGCCGAGATCGGTCGCCCCCTGGACATTGTCGTGCCCCCGGAAGATGTTGGCGCCGCCGCCTGACTTGCCGATATTGCCCAGCGCCAGTTCGAGGATGCAGTAGGCCCGGGTGTTGTTGTTGCCGGTGGTGTGCTGGGTGCCGCCCATGCACCAGACGATGCAGCCGGGACGGTTTTCTGCCAGCCGCCTGGCGGTATCGTACATGGCGGCTTCCGGCACCCCGGTGATGCGCTCCACTTCGCTCGGCGGGAAGTTGGCAACCTCGTTGCGGACCTCGTCCATGGCGTAGACGCGCTGGTCGATGTACTGCTGGTCTTCCCAGCCGTTCTCGAAGATGTGCCAGAGCAGGCCCCAGATGAAGGCCACGTCGGAACCCGGCCGGATCCGCACGTAGTGGTCGGCCTTGGCCGCCGTGCGGGTGAAGCGCGGATCGACGACGATGATTTCGGCCTGGCTGCGCTCCTTGGCCAGCAGGATGTGCTGCATCGCCACCGGGTGCGCTTCGCTGGGGTTGGAGCCGATGAACATGATCGAGCGGCTGTTCTGGAGGTCGTTGAGCGAGTTGGTCATCGCTCCGTAGCCCCAGGTATTGGCGACGCCCGCCACGGTGGTGGAGTGGCAGATGCGCGCCTGGTGGTCGGTATTGTTGGTACCGGCCAGCGCCGCGAACTTGCGCATCAGGTAGGCCTGTTCGTTGCTGAACTTGGCCGAGCCGAGCCAGTAGACGCTGTCCGGGCCATGCTGCTCGGTCAGTTCCAGCACCTTGGCACCGATTTCGTCGATGGCCTGGTCCCAGGACAGACGTTGCCACTCGCCCCCGACCAGCTTCATCGGGTACTTGAGGCGGCGGGTGGAGTGGCCGTGCTGGCGTAGTGAAGCGCCCTTGGCGCAGTGGGCACCGCGATTGATCGGGTGATCGAAGGCTGGTTCCTGGTGGGTCCAGACCCCTTCCTGGACCTCGGCGTAGACGCCACAGCCCACCGAACAGTGGGAGCAGATGGTGCGGCGGGTTTCCACCGGAGCATCGCTGTAGGGCGTCTTCTCGACCGCTTCGGCGCGTTGCATCATCGGTGAGCCGAAGAGTCCAAGACCGGCGACACCGCTGGTCGCCGCGCCACTGCGCTTGAGGAACTGGCGCCGGGAAATGCCGAGACCGGAGACCTTGGGTGTGGTGGAGGTACGTGTCAGTCGCATGGCAGGCTCTCCTTGTTGTCAGTCGCGCAGGGATGCGTAGAAGGCACGTACGTGTTCTGTCTCGCGGTAACCGGCGCTGTCATCGGCTTTCTCGGTGGCGGTCGTGGCGCTGTCATCGCGTGCAACCGCTACCGAGGCCTGGCCGACCACCACCGCGGCACCGGCGGCCACGGTGCCGCCCCCCAGGGCCTTGAGAAGACGACGGCGTTGAGTGTTGGGCGTTGTGCTCATGCTCATTCTCCTGCTCCAAGGGCCTGGCCTCGGTCCTCGTGGACGCTGGTGCCGGGCACAGGGGTTCCAAGGGTAGTGTTGTCGATCAGGATGGCGCTCTCGCGCTGGAAAAACAGCGTCGCCAGTTCACCCAGCGCCGCATAGAAGGGGGTGTCGACCCGGGCAAGATCGTGCATGCAGCGGCTGGCCCAGGGTGCCAGGTGGCGATGGAAGAAGCTGCCGGCTCGCTGATCGTTCTGGCCGATCAGCATCGCCATGACCTCGCACATTGCCGCCAGATGATCTTCCGGCTCCGAGACGTCGGCAGAGCGCTGGATGCCCAGCGCCTTGAGATCCCGGCGCAGTGCGACCAGTGATGCTTCCATCAGGCCGCCTTCGCGGTAGTAGGAGGCGTAGGGCAGCACGTCGCCCTGGATGACCCCGATCAGATGACGAAAGTGGGCACGCTCCAGGCGTTCGACGTCGCTGTCGGCAGCAGCGGCGGCCAGCCGACTCCAGGCCTGGCTCAGACGAATGTCGTCCGGCTCTCCCTCGAGGCCGGCAAGCCACTGGCGAAGGGCTTCGCTGGGGGGCTCGCGCAGCAGTGCCGCCAGCAGGGCGTAGATGTCGGCCCTCAGATCGGCTTCTTCGGTGCGGGAGTCAGGAATGTCGTGCATGGTCATAGCTTGAGCTGGGCCTCCGGATTGGTCGCCATCTCGTGCCATACGTCCTTGACCCGGCAGTCCTGACACATTTCCAGCCGACGTGCCTGGTCACCACTGAAGTACGCATGGTTGGCCAGTTTCTGCTGGATGGCGGCGATGGTGCGGGCGTTGGCGAAGGCGCTGCCACAGACGATGCAGTGAAAGGGTGCGTCTTCGTGGCACACTCGCCACTGGCTGCGTTCCGCGCTGGCGAGGAAGCCGGGAGACAGGCGGATGGCGGATTCTGGACAGCTCTTGCTGCACAGGCCGCACTGGACGCAGTCTGCTTCGCGAAAGTCGAGGCGCGGGGTGTCACCTCCGGCGCCGAGCGCGCCGGTCGGGCAGCTGGCAACACAGCCCATGCACAGAGTGCAGGCATCGGCATTGACCTCGATGCCACCGAATGGGCTGCCCGGAGGCATCGGGTGCCGCTCGCCGTCCACATGGCCAGTGGCGGCCAGATGGTCCAGTACCAGGGTGAGACGCTCGCGCTTGCCGGGCGCTTCTGCGCCATCTGTTGCCCCTGTATTGCCGGGTCGTCCGCCGGCCATTTGTACCGTGGCCGACGGGGTGTCCTTGTCGCTCCCGAACGCTTGAGCCTGTTCCAGGGAGCGCAGCCGAGGCGTCAGACCCGCATGGCGAGGCAGGGCGAGCGAGCTTTCCTGCTCCTCATCGCTGAACCACTGCAATCGGCCGGGATCATGCCCCAGCGCCTCGAGGATCGCTCTGCCCTGGGCCAGTTGATCCTCCAGGTGAGCGACCAGCCTGTCCGGCATGTCGGAGTAGGCCTGGATGCGCACTTCGCAGGCGCCGGCGGCAATGGCCGACAGCCAATGGTCGACGCCGGCAGAACCCAGATCTTCCAGCGCCACATCGATGACGTGGCCGGCCGCGTCGGATTGCACGTGTAGGGCCTGATCGGCCTGAACGAATCGCAGCACCGCCGACTGGCCGCCGGCGGCGTGGTAGTGGTCGAGCCAGGCGAGCAGGGTGTCCTGCTGGCGCAGGCTATGCGGTTGGCGGAATTCGATGGCCCCGGTGGGGCAGGCGCTGGTACAGCTACCGACCCCCTGACACAGGTAGGGATCGATCTCGATGCGGGCATCGATGCGTCCGGGGACGCTCTTGATGGCGTCGGCGGGACACACTTCCAGACAGCGGGTACAGCCACCGAAGCCACGAGTGTAGTGGGCGCAGCGATCGGCGTGGACCTCGAAGTAGCGGGGCTTTTCGAATTCACCGATATAGTCGCCGAGGCCGTCGATCAGTGTCGTGCGCGCTTCACCGGCGACCGGGGAATGAAAATAGCCGGGAGGCGGGAGTTCCAGGGGCAGGCGCGGTGTCGGTGTCAGGTCCAGCACCAGGTCATGGTGTTCTCGGCCCAGCAGTGCCCGGGCAAGCTCGATGGGGCCCTCATGGCCTTCGAGCCAGGCGCTGAAGTGGCCAAGGTAGCCTTCCAGGTGCAGCCGTCCGAGTTGGGAGGCGAGTAGCGGCTGGAGCTGCACATCGGCAGCCTCGGCACGCTGCAACAGCGCATCGTCCGGCACATCGGTCACCACCAGCGTGATACTGGCAAGCCCTTGTTCAAGCCCTCGTGCACGCACCAGTACTTCCAGCAGGGACGCGCTGTCGCCAATCGCCAGTAGATGGCCGTGGCTTTGGTAACCCACCGTTGCTGCGACGAGATTGAGCGGCCACGAGACGGCGCCAAGGGCTCGCTCACGGGCCTGCCGGTTGACCTCGGTGTCCACCGGCACGGTTGCGATTTTCTGGTTCATGCTGACTCACGGTCGAAAACTTTGTGTTCGTTATGATTTTTTTCTTATGTGTCATCCCCAAGTGTGAGCGCTGTACATCAAATGCGCCAACACTCCTTGGTCGAAGGCGGTAAGCACCGCTATGACGAGGTGGGACCAGGCCCCTCGGGATCTTCCTCGCTGGCAGCCAGCGCCCAGCCAGCGGCTGGTGCTGCACGGCCTGCCTTGGCGGATGCGGAGGTGTGGCAGACACCTCGTTCGCCAGCTTGTGTCATGGCCTCCGACGTTGTGGCGTTGGCTTGCGACTGTGACTGTGACGGTGATGGCGTCGTGGTGGTATCGGCGACGTCCTCGTCGCTAGCGCCGTCTCCCTGATCGCTGTGCCCTGGCGGGGTGTCTGGCAGGGCGTCTGGCGGGGTGTCTGAAAGAGCGTCTGGCGTTTCGCCCGCTGAGTCGGCGACGCTATCTTCCGCGGCCTCCTCGTCATCGACGTTATCCCACCACCGGCGCAGGCGCTGGGCGGTCTCGCTGGGCAAGGGGGTCAGCTTGGCGCGAAAGTCATCATCATAGTCATCCAGCCCGTCGCGCAGGTTGTAGCGTTCACCGCGAAACAGCTGGCGCAGGGCGCGTTTCTTGAGCGCCCGGTCCACGCCCGAGGCGAGGTATGCCCGAATATCGCTGCCGGGCGCCAGTGACTCGGGAGGCGGTAGCTCGACGTCCGCATCAGAGGTCGCGTCCGCAATTGATGCGCCGTCGTGCGCATCGTGCTCGGGCGCGGCAGCGGTATCGACCTCGGAGTGGGACGGTTCGGCATCGCTGCTGGCAATTGGGGCGGCGGGGGCTCCCTGCGTGTCGAGAGCAGCATCACTGGCGGCGGTGGCGTCAGGGGGTGTGCCGTCGACAACCGACGGGTCCTTGAGCTTTCTGCGGGACCACTGTGACAGGCGACTCATGGGGTGTTCTCCCGCGCACGTCCGGCACCCTTGCGCTTTTTCTTGCGACCCTCGATCGGCGCCTCGCCATGGGCCACCAGATAGGCCTCTATCCAGGCCTGGATCGCCAGTGGCATCTCTGTGGCGAGCACGCGGTGTTCTCCGTCCATCCAATTGGCCGCGACGTCCTGGCTGGCGGTGATGGCATCGATATGGGGCTCTCCGTCGCTGTGTCCGGCGCGGATAAACAGACGTGGGGCAGCGGCCTGAAGGTTGAACCGATAAGCCGCCCGCTCGGTCAGGCTGAGCACCAGCGTCACGACGCTGGGCCCCTGATCGCCAGGCTCCAGACGCTCGACTGCCCAGCTGCGCTGGCGAAAGCCCTTGATTACCTTGTCCTGTGGCGTGATCGTCACACTGAGTGGCCGGCGATTGGCTAGCCTCGTCATGGCGTAATGTCCTTGGCAATGGCAGGATGCGGTCAGTCATGCCGTCGAACCTGATCCGTGGTTCCGACTGCTTTTATCGGCCGACTCGTGTCAGCAAGCAGTATTAGCAAAGCAGTTTCCGCATCACGCCGTCAATTCGACGTTATCCGGCCACCTCAGCGCTTATTGTCCGATGGGAAGGTCGATCGGAAAGGCCTATCGGAAATGTTTCTCGGGGATCGAGATGTCGACCATACAACGTAGTCACGCCCTGTTGCCGCCCACCATCGAGATCGACGTCGTCGATGAGTTCGGCGAATCGCACCGTCAGGCTATCGCCGCGGAGCGCTCGCTGACGGTCTACCTCAACCGGCGGGAAATCGTCACCCTGATGTCGCTGGGAGCGGACCCGGAGGCGTTGGTGGTGGGCTATTTGCGCAATCAGGGGTTGATTACGCAGCGCGAAGACCTCGAGGCGGTGATGGTCGACTGGGAAGTCGAGGCTGCGGCGGTTGTCACTCGCCATTCGCCGGAGGATCTGGAGCAACGGCTAGGCCAGCGCACCGTTACCACCGGCTGCGGCCAGGGCACGGTATTCGGTCGCCTGCTCGATGCGGTGCCACAGACCCGGCTTTCCCAGGCCAGGGTGAGTCAGTCGGTGATCTATCGGCTGCTCGACAACCTGGGAGACTACAACGAGACCTACCGCAGCGCGGGGGCGGTCCATGGCTGTGCGTTATGTCGCCAGACCGAGGTGCTCGACTTTGTCGAAGACGTGGGCCGGCATAATGCGGTGGACACCCTGGCTGGCCGAGAGTGGCTCGACGACCTTCCGCTCGGCCAGGCGGACATCTTCTATACCACCGGACGGCTGACGTCTGAGATGGTGCTCAAGGTGGCCCAGATGGGTATCTCGGTGCTGGTGTCGCGCTCAGGCGTTACCCAGAAGGGCGTGGAGCTAGCCCGGCGCTTCGGCGTGCTGCTGATCGCTCGGGCCAAGGGGCGCAGGCTCCAGATTGTCCATGGGCGCGAGCGCTTCGACTTCGACGCACAGCCGGCCCGGCGTCCCGGAGATATCAAGCGCCGGCAGACGAAAGACTAGGCGCCATCGGGGGCTTCCCAGACGTTGTCGCTCAGGTGTTCTCGCGACGGGTACAGACCGACAGTACGGTGGCGTCCTCTTCACTCACCGAAACCAGCGCGTGACCCATGTCGCTGTCGAAGTAGATGCTGTCTCCTGCAACCAGGCGCAGCGGCTCGTAGAATTCCGAGTACAGCAGAATCTCGCCGTCCAGCACCATCAGGAATTCCTCGCCATCATGGCGCACCCACTCGGAAAATTCCTCGAAGTGTCTGGCGCGCACGATGGTCTTGAACGGGATCATGCGCTTTTGCGCCAGCTCACAGCTGAGCAGCTCGTGTTCGTAGGTTGGGGTAGGGTGGCGCTGGCCTTGGCCGCGGCGCGTCATGTCTCGCCTGCCCATGGTGCGGGTCTGCTGCCTGGGCGGTGACAGCAGTTGGGGCAGGTCGATGTCGAGGCCGCCGATCAGCTTCTGAACGGCGGTAAAGGTCGGCGAGATCTGATCGTTCTCGATCTTCGACAGGGTCGAGCGCGCGAGACCGGTCTTCTGGCTGACGTCCTCCAGGGTCCACTGGTTGGCCAGACGAATCTCCTTGAGTCGCTCCCCCAGACGAAGGGGTTCGACGAAGGCCTTGCGGCCGGAGGCGATCTTGAGTGCCGCCTCCTGATCGGTGTGTTGCGCCATGTCGTGTTCACAATAGGAAACCAGGTTTCCTCTAGGCTACCACAGCGTCGCCACTCCCTGCCTGTGTCTCGGCGGGCATTCGACCCGGGTTTTCTATCTGGACTATCTGCCCCGGCCTGCTACTGGAGTTTGCTGACAGCCTGGCGTCCGAGTCCACCATGAGGCGGTTCGGCGCGTCGATATTTCCCGGACATGTTTCCCGGCATCGGGAAACACAGGCCGACGTAAGGGGCTGGGGCAGGGCAAAGCAAGGACAAGGCAAAGCAAGGGCAAGGGGTGAGCCAAGCCACCAGGTGAAAGGCGATTCGCCAAGACGGCTCCAGTCGCCGTCGTCAGGGCTGGTAGGCCAACCCCAGCAGGGCCCGCAGATGGGCTTCCACCGAACGTCCCAGCGCCGCCAGGTCATAGCCCCCTTCCAGCACCGAGACGACGCGGCCCTCGGCATGTCGCCGGGCAATATCGAGGATACCCTGGGTGATCCAGTGGTAGTCCTCGTCGGCGAGACACAACTCTGCCATGGGGTCGTCGCGATGGGCGTCGAAGCCCGCCGAGACCAGTATCAGCTCAGGGCCGAAGTCTTCAAGAGCGGGCCACCAGTCACGCTCGATGGCCGCGCGAAAACCAGCGCTTTCGGTGCCGGCGGGCAGCGGCGTGTGGACCACGTTGGGGTAAGGGGTATCCAGATAGCGCCAGGGGTAGAAGGGATACTGGAAGCTGGTGCAGACCATCACCTCGGGGTCATTCTTGAAGATGTCGATGGTGCCGTTGCACTGGTGGACATCGAAGTCGAGGATGGCGATGCGCCGCGCTCCGTGGACGGCGCGGGCGTGGGCCGCGCCGACGGCAACATTGTTGTAGAAGCAGAAGCCCATGGCCTCCTGGGCCTCGGCGTGGTGACCGGGAGGCCTGACCGCACAGAAGACATTGTCGGCCTGACCGCGGAACACCTGATCGACCCCCTTGACCACGGCGCCGGCGGCCAGACGTGCGGCCTGCAGGCTGTCGCTGTTCATCAGGGTATCGGCGTCGATCGAGGCGTGCCCCTCCTGGGGCGAAGCCTGCTCCAGCCGAGCGAGGTGCGCCTCGGGATGCACGCGCTGCAACTGCTCTTCAGTGGCCTCCCGAGCGTCTGCCTGCATCGCGTGTTGCAGCACGCCAGAGCGCATCAGTTGCGCCCTGATGGCATCGAGTCTCAAGGGACTCTCCGGATGATCCGGCCCCATGTCATGACGCTGGCAGTACGGGTGACTGAGAAAGGCTGTGATCATCGATATCTCCGACTGGTCTGGCGCCACCTTAGGAGTAATACGGACCCCGAGACAGTGGCAAATGGTCGAAGCGTGATGCCAAGGATGCCTTGTTCCTGGTCAAGCTAGCGCTGGACGTGGTTGTGGGGTAGCGCCACACTCCGGCACTATTTCCATAACGTTCAAGTGCGCAAGTGCGCACAATTCGCCGCCAGGGTGTCGGCTACCCGTCGCCTGAGGAGACCACCTGTGAGCACCCAGTTTCTTCGTCGCTTTTTCGATCCCGCCTCGATCGCCGTGGTGGGTGCCTCCGAGAAGCCTGAGTCCACGGGTGGGCAGGTCATTCGCAATCTGCTTGACGGCGGCTACGGCGGCAAGCTGTGGGCGGTCAACCCCAAGGGGTACGCCAGCGTCCACGGGGTCGAGTGCGTCGCTCGCACCTCTCAACTTCCCGAGGTGGTGGACCTGGCGATCCTGTGTTCGCCGGTCTCGACCCTGCCGAAACTGTTGAGCCGGCTGGGTGAACGCGGGGTGCGAGCGGCCCTGGTACTGTCCGGTGGCAGTCAGCTGGAACAGGACGAAGGCGGCAAGTCGTCGATCCGCCAGCGCATGCTCGATGCGGCCCGGTCCTCCGGCATTCGAATCCTGGGGCCGGAGTGCATGGGCTTGATCGTGCCGGGACGACGGCTCAATGCGTCCTACTCCAGTCATACGGTGCCCAGGGGCAAGGTGGCGTATCTGGGGCAGTCGGGCATGCTGGCCAACGCCATGATCGACTGGGCGGCCGGGCGCGGGATCGGCTTTTCTCACCTGCTGACGCTGGGGGAAAGCGTCGATGTCATGCTTCCCGACCTGATCGACTACATCAACCAGAACTCGCCCACCCAGGCGATCCTGTTGCACCTTGAACGGGTCCACGACGCCCAGCACTTCATGACCGCCGTGCGTGACGCGTCGCGCAATCGGCTGGTACTGGCAATCAAGAGTGGCAGGACCAGCCAAGCCGACCTCAGCGGCCTGCCACCGACACCAGGCGTCACCCACCGTGATCGGGTCTTCGACGCGGCCTTCGCGCGGGCTGGCGTGGTAAGGGTCAACGATTCCGACGAGCTGTATGACGCACTGGAGACACTGTCACGGATGCGCCCACTCAAGGGCGACCGTCTGGCGATCGTCTCCAACGGGCTGGGACCGGCCATGCTGGCCATCGACAAGTTGATCAACGCCGGAGGTCGTCTGGCCGAATTTGAGGAGGCTACCCAGGCGTCGCTGCGCGAGCGAGACCTCGATATCAGCAAGCCCGGCGAAAACCCGGTGGATCTCGGGGGCTACGCCACCCCGGAACGCTTCGTGGCGGCGTTGGAGATCGTCGCCGCCGACCCCAATGTGGACGCCGTACTGGTGGTCCATGCTCCGACGCGTCTGGCGCCTTCCAAGGCGACCGCCGAGGCGCTGATCCGTGAACGCAAGCGCTTTCGGCGTAACTTGTTGACCAGCTGGATGGGCTTCGAACAGGCGATCGGCGCTCGTCACCTGTGTCACGAAGCGGGTGTACCCACCTATCTGTCGCCGGAGAAGGCGGTGAAGGCCTTCATGCACATGGTCGACTATCAGCGGGTCCAGTCGTTATTGCAGCAGACGCCCCCGAGCCTGCCGTTTTCGACCTCGGCCGAGGTGCGAGAGCGCTGCCACCGGCTGATCGACGAGGTGCTCGCCGATGGTCGCGAGAGCCTGACCCATAGCGAGACCGCCCAGGTGCTCAAGGCCTACGGCCTGCCAGTGGTGGAGAGTCGCTATCCCGACGGTGCCCCGGCCGCCGAGGAGGCCGCCCGGGAGCTGACGGGCCCCTTCGCGATCAAGATCGTGCACGACGGCAACAGTCGGCCATTTCGTTACCGGCGACATCCTCACAAGCTGTCGGCGGGGCTGGTCCAGGATCTGGCCGGACCCGGCGACGTGGCCGAGGCGGTGGATCGTCTCAGCGAGAAGGTCTCAGAGAAATTTCCCGGCTTTCGCGTGCGAGAGTTCTGCCTCCAGCCCATGCAACGGGGCAAGCATTCGATGCAGCTGTGTGCGGGCATCACTCGGGACCCGGTCTTCGGACCACTGATCCTATTCGGCATCGGCGGCTACAAGGTCAATATCCTGGCGGATCGACAGGTCTCCCTGCCGCCCTTGAACATGACGCTGGCCGCAGACATGGTGTCTCGTACCCACGCCGCGCGGCTGATTCGTGAACACTCGAGTGATCCAGAGCGCGATGAACAAAGGCTGTGCCAACTACTGGTCACCCTGTCGCAGATGGCCACCGACCTGCCTCGGCTGCGTGGTCTCGAGATCAACCCGCTGCTGCTCAATCGAGACGGCATGGTGGCGGTGGACTTCGCCATGGACCTCGGTTCTCCGGCGCGCTTCGCGATCATGCCCTATCCCGAAGAACTGAGGGAGTGGGTCAAGCTCAGAAACGGCTGGGACGTCGAGTTCAGGCCCATTCGGGCTGAAGATGCCCCGCTGATTACCGACTTCCACGGGCAGTTGTCCGAGGAGAGCATCCGCTTTCGCTACTTCCACAACAAGACCGATTTAAGCCAGGGCGATCTGTCGCGCCTGGCCCATATCAACTACGACCGACAGATGGCGTTTATCGCCGAGCGTCTTTGCGAAGACGGCAGCAAGGAGATGCTGGGGGTGGTTCGGGTCTGGAACGATCCCGACAATATCCGAACCGAGTTTTCGATCATCATCCGCGATGACCTTCAGGGGCTCGGTATCGGCAGTCGTCTGATGGAAAAGATGATCCGCTACTGCAAGGGGGTCGGCACCCTGGAGATGGTCGGCAAGATCATGATCGACAATCACCCCATGCGCGCACTGATGAAGCACCTCGGGTTCCGACAAAGCTTCAACATGGAGGAGCAGGTGGTGGACGCAGTGCTGCGCCTCAACGAGCCGGGCAACGATTGGCAGCGCCACCGCCTGGAACGGCCGATGGAGTAGCAGGTCGGTTCGATTCCAGGACCGCCGGCCTGGCCTCCCGCCTGTGCTTGCAAGGCGGGAGCCGGTCGGATGATTCGTTCAGGGTGCCAGCCGCACCACTTCCCAGTGGCCATCGCGGCGGCCGTAGCGAACCCGGTCATGCAGGCGACTGGGCTGTCCTTGCCAGAACTCGATCATTTCGGGGACGACGCGGTAGCCGCCCCAGTGCACCGGGCGCGGGATATCCTGGCCTTCGTAGGCCTTCTCGAAGCGCCGCTGGCGCTGCTCGATCCAGTCGCGATCGGGGATGACCACGCTCTGGGTGGCGATCCAGGCCCCGAGCTGGCTGCCGCGGGGACGGCTTGCAAAATACTCGTCCGACTCCTGCTCGGCGACCTGCTCGGTGCGTCCCTCGATGCGCACCTGGCGCGCCAGCTTGGGCCACCAGAAGGTCAGGGCCGCATGGGGGACGTTGGCCAGTTCGCTACCCTTGTGGCTGTGATAGTTGGTGTAGAAGACCATCCCGTTTTGATCGAACCCCTTGAGCAGCACCACCCGCGCGTGGGGCAGGCCCTGGCTGTCCACGGTCGACAGGGTCATGGCATTGGCATCCTGGGGATCGGTATCCAGGGCCAGGGCGAACCACTCATCGAACATGGTGAAGGGATCCTTGGGTACCTGGCCTTCGTCCAGGCTGCCGCCTTCATAGTCACGTCGAATGTCCGCAATATCACGGGTCATCGGTATCTCCGGTGGAATCAGACAAAAAAAGGACGGCCACTAGGGGTACCGTCGTCCAATTGATAAATCATCGCACCTTGTGTCCGAGATGTCGCCCCGCGTCGCCGGGAACACCACCGTCATCGTCGCGAGTCATGATGAATGTCAGCTGCTACAGCTTTAGCAAGTACCGCTTTGGCAAGGCGCCACCACAGGGAGTGGCTATCTTGAGTATATCGTCACTGGCGCCAGGCGTGGTGCCTTTATCAGCGAGGGGGAGCGACCATGCCATCTGTCGAGTCAACGTCAGCCGCCGAGCACAGGCCGTCAGGGCGTAGCCGGCGTGTCTGGAGCCTGGCCATCCGGCTATTCCACTGGGGGCTGGTGGCCTGCGTTGTACTCTCATTTCTGACCATGAAGGTGGAGACCGACCTGTTCGACTTTCCGCAGAACGTGCACGCCAGGGCTGGGCTGATAGCGCTTGGGCTTTTGCTGTTTCGCTGGGGGTGGGCGCTGGTCGGCGATCACCACGCGCGCATCGGCTCCTGGCTGCGCTCTCCTTCGGTAACGCTGTCCTATGCCAGAGACCTGATGAAGCGACGTGCCGATATCTTTGCCGGTCACAATCCGCTGGGGGGCTGGGCGGTGCTGGCGATGCTGACGAGCCTGACGATTCAGGCGCTGACGGGGCTCTTTGTCACCGATGACATCTTCTTCGAGGCGCCGCTGCATACCCTCGTGCCAGCAGCAGTCAGCGACACGGCTCTGTGGATTCATCACCTCAACGCGAATGTGCTGCTGGCGCTGATCGTGCTTCACCTGGGGGCTCTGCTAGCCCATCGCTGCCTCGGCGAGCGACTGGTAGGCGCCATGTTCAGCGGCCGCAAGACGCTGCCGCGGGGTGCGCACTGGGCCGAGACGGACACAGAGACCCACCAACAACCAGAGCAACAGTCAGATCAAGAGCTAGATCGGACGTCAGATCAGCAGCAGGGGCAACTTGGAAGCAGCGGCAAAGGGGTAGAGCCTGGCCGCTCGGCCCTGATGGTACGAGCGGCGCTGCTGGCCCTGTTCAGTACGGGGTGTGTGATGTGGCTGTGGGGGCGCTTGTGAAGCGGCGAAGGGTCACTCGGCGCGGAAGTTGTCGTGACACCCCTTGCAGGTATTGCCGACGGTGGCCACCTGCTTGAACAGCGCATCCTGGTCACCACCGTCGGCCATCTCGGCGAGTTTTGCGGTTTCCTCGATCAGGGTGTGGTAGCGCTGGTCGAAGTCTTCGTAGTCATCGGCGATGTCCGCCAGGGCATCGGTCTCGACGCCATGGTCGTCTCCCTGCAGTGAGCCCTTGACGAAACCTTCCCAGGGTAGCGGTGCCACGGCGGCGAGGCGACGCGCCTTCTCGAGAAACAGGTCGGCGTCGAAGTCGCGCTTGCCCTGGGCCATCGCGCCCAGCGGGCCGATCTGCCAGGCCATCACGCCCAGCGCGTCCTGACGGTATTCGATGGCGTCTTCGATCTCGACGCTGGCATCGGGGAGTTCCTCGGCGAGTGCACAGGCGCTGGCCAACGTTAGTCCAAGTCCGGTCACGAGGGCATGCAACGGGGTCACGGTCATTGTCCTTACTCCTTGCCTGGCGACATGGGCCGGGCGTTGTCGAGGATGGCGTCGCGAATGCAACGACATTCTCAAGATAGCAAGGAGAGCGGCTGCCGCCAGAAGGGCATGACGGTCGGCCTGAACAAGAGCTATGAATTGCCCTGGTGCTGTCGCATCTGACGAGAGCGAAAGCGTGCGTAGCCCATGCAGCCGGTAAACAGCACCAGCGCCACCAGTGCCTCAGCGACGCCACGCAGACCGAGTCCCGGCAGGGTGGCGATCATCACCCCCTGGGCGAAGTAGAGCAGACTGACGAAGGCCAGCCAGGCATGGCCCCGTGGACGGCGGGTCAGGATGGATGGCAGAAACAGCACAAGAGGCAGCACGAAGGCGATCATCGGACCGAAACGATTGCCGTCGGCTTCCACCGCGATACCGCGGTACACCATCATTGCCAGCAGCAGGCCAAAGCCGACCAGCACCAGCTGGCGCGACTGTCGGGTCAGGCGGTCAAGCCCGCGCCGCTGTTCTACCCCCTCAAGCCAGGCTCTCATGAGGCCCCCTTGCGGGCGTCAGCCAGAGCGAGCGTCAGCCGCGCCAGGCGCGCGCCCTGGGCGAAGGCCAGCTCACGCTCGTGTTCGTCCAGCGGGCGATCGCTGCGAACGCCAGCCAGGTGGCTGACGCCGTAGGGGGTGCCTCCGCCCTGGGTGCGGGTCAGGGCCGTCTCGCTGTAGGGCAGCCCGGCGTAGACCATGCCATGGTGGAGCAGCGGCATCAGCATCGTTACCAGCGTCGTCTCCTGGCCGCCGTGCAGGCTCGAGGTGGAGGTGAAGGCGGTGGCGGGCTTGTCGATCAGCGCTCCTGACAGCCACAGCTCGCTGGTGCCGTCGAGAAAGTGCTTGAGAGGAGCCGCCATGTTGCCGAAGCGTGTGGGGCTGCCGAGCGCCAGGCCACTGGCGTTGCGAAGATCGTCGAGGTCAGCGTAGATAGCGCCTTCGGCGGGAATTTCCGGGTCCACCGCTTCACAGGTCGGTGACACCGGAGCCACGGTACGCAGGCGAGCATCGACGCCGGCGACAGACTCGACACCGGCGGCGATGCGCTCGGCCAGCGCCCGGGTGGCGCCCTGGCGGGAGTAGTAAAGGACCAGAACGTAGGGCAGATCCGACATGCACTTTCCTTATGGCAAGAGCCTATGGGTTGACGAAAGCCCGAGGCAACGGGCGAAGAGGCTGGCTGGCCTCAACTCTCCAGCAGTGACGTGATGGCCTCGGGCGGGCGGCCGATTACCGCTCGCTCGCCGTTGTCGAGAATCGGGCGCTGGAGGATTCGAGGATGGGCCAGGATGGCAGCCACCACCCGGGATTCATCCTCACGGTCGGCGCCCAGGCTCTTCCATTCGGTCTCGTTGGCGCGCACCAGGTCGCTGAGCTTGCCGTCCAGCCGGGCGATCAGGCCACGCAATTCCTCACCGTCCAGGGGATCGTCGAGGTAGCGGCGGACCTGGACCTCGGCGCCGGCCTGCTCCAGCAGGGCAAGGGCTTCGCGGGACTTCGAACAGCGAGGGTTATGCAATAGCGTGAGTGCAGCCATGACAGCTCCGGTCGAGTGGGAATCGGCGGCTATTGTAGATCGCCGGCGCGACCGGCCACAACGACGCGCCGCCAAGACAGGTCATTGCTCGAGAAGGCGATAGGCCCAGACCTCAGCGCCGCGAGCGAGGGTTAGCCTGACGCGCTCGTAGCGCACGCCCAGACGCTCGTAGCGGTCCAGTTCGGCCAGGGTCTCGCTATCCACCGCCAGTAGCTGTCCGGCCACCTGGTCGTCACGATCGACCTCCAGGTCGAGCCCCTCTCGGCGATACCCCGGGAGCAGTGCGGGCGTCGACTCGAGTCTTTCTCCGGTCACCAGCCAGCGCACCCATGGGGAGCGCAGGGTGCCGTAGACAAAGACTGGGTGGGGGCCGTCAGCGGACTGCTCCATGGCGGCCGGAGGTGTATAGCCATAGGGGCTCTGGTAGGTGTACCAGAACCAGCCATAAAGGCCGATGATCAGTGCGCCAACAAGACAGAGCAGGCGGGCAAGCCAGAGCGTCAGGGTGTTCATGGGGACCAGTGACAAATGAGCGGTGTGTGCCGGAAATCGAAAGGTGGCGTGTCTCGCTTGACTAGCCTCTCACCAGGCGGCCGGCTTGTCGAACCGAGGTTTCCCTCTATCGGCGGCGGTCCCGGCCTTGCTAGGATAAAGATTCCCGCCAAGACGAGGAGGTGCCCCATGAGCGAATTTCTCCGCGCCGAGTCTTTTGATGGTGCCCATGATGATGTGGACTTCAAGGCCATGATGGGGGACGTCCAACCACTGCGCCAGGCCAACAATCGCGCCGATGCCGGCCGTCGCCGAGGCGCGCCAACCGAATCACAGATGGCCAGGCGCCGTCATGCCCTGAGTGGAGACGACGGGCTTGACGGGCTCAGTGACGACTTCGTCGACCTGGTGCCTCCCTTCGATCCGCTGGAATATCGCCGCGATGGCATTCAGACCGGGGTGGTCGAGCGCCTGCGGCAGGGCGGGTATCCGGTGCAGGCCAGTCTTCACCTGCTGCGGCGCCCGTTGCATGAATGCCGGGGGAGTCTGCCCCAGTTCATCCGCGACGCCTACGCGGCGGATCTGCGCTCGGTGTTGATCGTCCATGGACGCAGCCGCGAGATCGATGGCGCCGCCAATGTGCTGCGCTCCTGTCTGGCCAAGTGGCTACCCGCCCTCGACGAGGTCCAGGCGTTCGTGTCTGCTCAGGAGGCTGACGGTGGACTCGGCGCCACCTGGGTGATGCTCAGGAAGAGCGAGCGTGCCCGCGCGGCGAACCGTGAACGCCAGCAGAAGCGTCGCGGATAGACCTGGCGAAGCCTGTTGCGGCTTCCCGGCCGCTTTCCTGCATCGATCCTCTTGTTACTCCTTTCCACCCGGCGCCATCCTGCAGATGGCGCCGTATCGCTTGCGTGGCCTCGCCAAGGACGCCATCGAGACAATCGGCATCAAGTTGGAACAGTCTGCACTGGCTGCCGCGACTAGGGTTCCTATAGCGCGATAGTGGCAAGCAATGCGCTGGCAGGGTCACGGCAAGGTGGGGAGCGACTTGATGAGTCATCCACTGCCGGTGCAGTGGCCTTACGACGTCATTCAGTTGGCAGGGGGCTACATGATCATCGCGGAACTTCACGACCACTGGCAGTGGTTCAAGCATCACTCGATACCTACCTTGGGGCACCCCTACTGGCACTGCGATGAGCTGATGCCATTGCTGCGCCGGCTGGACCGGGCGAACCGGCGGATTCAGGACTTCGGCCCGGTATTCACCGACCATGACCAGCAAAAGCTGGATCATCTGCGTGATCGCGCCATGGCACTAGTCGAGCAGGCGAGTGAAACGGCGACAAGGTGTCAGCAGCGGCTGGCGCTGGGCGACCAGGGGAGCTCTCGACCGCTTGACGAGCAAGAGCGGGCCTTGCTGCTGTCTTTCTACACGCTTCACGTCATCGAGCCTCTGGAGGATGCCCGGGCCCATCTGCTCGAAGAGCTTGGCTAGTCGACCTCTGGCATCGGGGGCGGAGACGACAGACAAGGACATTGATGTCACCAGACATCAGAGCAGCAACTGACGCTCGCACCACTCTCGGTGCCAGTCCTGGGGGCTGGCACCGTATTGACGCCTGAAGGCACGGGTGAAGCTGGCGGCGTTAAGGTAGCCGCAGTGGTACGACAGCTGATCGATGCTGGGCGGATGGCGGGTCTTGAGTCTGGCCCTTGCCTGTTCCAGCCGGGTTCGCCTGAGGGTCTCGGCCACGCTCTCTGGATGGGCCGCAAAGGCGCGGTAGAGCCCGGCACGGGAGCAGCCCAAGGCGTGAGCGATGCTGTCGACGTTCAACCGAGGCTCACCGGCGTGCAGTTCGATATAACGACAGGCGGCATTCATCAGGCTTTCGCGCTGGGTCGCCTCCCACTCGAGCGACAGCGGCCCTTTCAACTGTGCCAGCGCCACCAGGCTCATGTCGCAGGCGGTATCTAGCGCGCACTCCAGAGCCTCCCCAGCGAAGGCCTCTCGCTCCTTGATGACACCCAGCAGATGGGCCGTGAGCATGCGTGTCATGGCGTTGTCGGGCAGGGAGAAAGGGCTCGACCCGGCCAGCGTAAGCGCACCGGGCGCCTTGGCGTGGACCTGATCTCGAGGAATCATCAGGTACAGCATCGAATGTCGCATGGCGAGGCTGGAAAGTGGCTGGCAGCTATCCAGCACCACCAGGCCGCTCTGGCTGGTGACACGAAGTCGTCGGTCAGGGCCTTGCCGCAGGCGCGCCTCCCCGGCAAGCGTCAGACTGACCAGCACACAGTTGCCATTGTCCTGGGCAAAGTGAGCAGCGGTGTCGTCGTTGGTACACCAGCCAAGGACGGCACCACCAGCGCTTGAAGCACTGATCACGCAGGCTCGATAGTCGCCGGCATGGCGGCCCTGGGGAAGGTCGAGCGCTATGGAGGGATGAAGACTGCGCCAGTAGTCAAAGCGTAACTCTGGTGCAACCACCATCGTCGAGTGACGCTGAAAGGCCGCCAGGGGGGATGGCGCTTCGCTGGACATAAGGAGCCTGAACAAGGTCTGGGGTGCGTGATCATCATCTGTTGCGCGTTCGAGCAGCGCTTGTTCAGCATAGATCACTACGCCAACTGGTTCGGCGGCCAGTGGCGAGCTACCTCCAATGCCTGAGAAAAAGATGAGATTGGCTCGTCTTTCAGGATCTATGGCTTACATATTGTGCATGAATAAGCATGGATGGGCATGAACGGGTATAAAGCGCGGCACATCGATATCCCATCTGCTGGTGCCCCTTCCACCAGACACGACAATGCCGCGATTCCTGCTGGCGCCAGCCTGTCACCACTGGGGCGATGGCGCCGGAGATCGCGGCATTGTTGATGGTGATGCTTCCTGCTTGCCTGGCAGGAGGTCGGTCGAACCAGGCAAGCTGTCCAACCCGGATAGGGTCAGGCGACGGCAGTTTCCCGCTGGCGTTCACGCGCCTCGCGCTGACGGCGCAGGAACATCGGCTCCGGGTTGTCGACGGACACCTGGTAGTGGCGCGAGAACACCGTGAGCGAAGCCAGGGCGTCTTCCACGACCTGGTCTTCGCGCAGCGAAAAGGCGTCGAAGCCACAGCGCGCCATATAGGACAACTGGTCGATCAGTACGTCGCCCACGGCACGGATCTCGCCCTTGAAACCGTGACGCTCCCTGAGTACCCGGGCCAGCGAATAGCCGCGGCCGTCGGTAAATTTGGGAAAGTCGATGGCGACCAGCGGCGCGTCTCTGAGTGCGGCGACGGTGTCCTCATCGAGCTGGGTGTCGCTGGGCAGCCAGGGCGCCAGGTCGTCGCGACGCTCGGCGGCCAGCCAGACGTCCAGGCGGACGATGGTCATGGGCTTGACGGGGTTTGCACCCTCGTCATCGACGTCAGACTGGAGCACCCAGGCGTCTTCCACCAGGCGGCGTTCCTTGATAAGCGGGCGTTGCGGCGTCTGCTCAGGCATAAACGTGCTCCTTGAAGGGTTTCAGACCGATGCGGCGATAGGTGTCGATGAAGGTTTCGTCGGCTTCGCGGGCGCCAACATACACCTGCAGCACCTTGTCGATGACCTCCGGCACATCTTCGCGGAAGAAGGAGGGGCCGAGTATCTTGCCCAGCGAGGATTCGTTGCCCTGACTGCCGCCGAGGGATATCTGGTAATACTCCTCGCCTTTCTTGTCCACGCCGAGAATGCCGATGTGGCCGACGTGGTGATGACCGCAGGCGTTCATGCAGCCGGAAATGTTGAGATCCAGCGGGCCAAGGTCGTAGAGGAAGTCGAGGCTGTCGAAGCGCTCCTGGATCGCCTGGGCCACCGGAATGGACTTGGCGTTGGCCAGGGCGCAGTAGTCGCCGCCAGGGCAGCAGATAAGGTCCGCCAGGGTGCCCACGGTGGGGTTGGCCAGGCGCAGCTCCTCGAGCTTGTGCCACAGTTCCTCGATGCGGTCGACGGCCACGTCGGACAGCACCAGATTCTGCTCGTGGGTCACCCGCAGCTCGCCGAAGCTGTATTCATCGGCCAGGTCGGCGATCTGGGCCATCTGCTCGGAGGTGACGTCACCCGGCGAGTGACCACTGCGCTTGAGTGACAGGGTGACGGCCTTGTAGCCCGGCACCTTGTGGTCGGTGACGTTGTTGGTGACGAAGCGGGCGAAGGCCCGGTTGTCCCGACGCAACGCCTCGAAGGCCTCGATGGCGGCGTCATCCACCTTGCGACGGGGCGGATCGACGAAGTGCGCCGCCATGTCGTCGATGGCCTGCTGATTGAGGGTCTGGGCGCCGTCCTTGAGGTGGGCCCATTCTTCCTCGACGCGCCGACGCATCTCGTCGATGCCGAGTGCCTTGGTCAGGATCTTGATGCGCGCCTTGAACTTGTTGTCGCGGCGACCGAACTGGTTGTAGACCCGCAGCACTGCCTCGAGGTAGGTCAGCAGGTGCTGCCAGGGCAGGTCCTCGCAGATGGTCTCGCCGATCATCGGAGTACGGCCGAGACCGCCACCGACCAGCACCTTCACGCGGACGTCGCCGGCGTCGTTGCGCCACAGACGCAGACCGATGTCGTGGACCTGAATGGCGGCACGATCCTCGGCGGCGCCGGTCACGGCGATCTTGAACTTGCGCGGCAGGTAGTAGAACTCCGGGTGGAAGGTCGACCACTGACGAATCAGCTCACACCAGGGACGCGGATCCACTTCTTCATCGGCGGCGATGCCGGCGAACTGGTCGGTGGTGGTGTTGCGGATATCGTTGCCGCTGGTCTGGATCGAGTGCATCTGCACGCTGGCGAGCTGTGCGAGCATTTCGGGCACGTCCTCGAGCTTCGGCCAGTTCAACTGAAGATTGGTACGGGTGGTGAAGTGGCCGTAGCCGCGGTCATAGCGGGCGGCCAGCTCACCGAGCTTGCGCAGCTGGTAGGAGGCCAGCATGCCATAGGGGATGGCGATGCGAAGCATGGGCGCGTAACGCTGTACGTACAGACCGTTCTGCACCCGGATCGGGAGGAATTCTTCCTCGCTGATCTTGCCTTCGAGGTAGCGACGCATCTGGTCGCGGAAATGTGCGACGCGTTCGTCGACCAGGGTCTGATCATGGTTGTCGTAGCGATACATTCAGCGCGTTCCTGCAGCCAGGGAATGACGGGACGTTGCGGGTTACTCTACCTGCACGCCATTATGCTATAAAAGAATAAATAGTCATAGTTTGGGTGCAAAAGGTAATTAAAAGGTGTTGATAGGCGTCGTGCGGGGCGCTACACCTTCAGACTCTGCCAGCGGCGGCGTTGCCAGATCACCGCAAAGCACAGCGAGTTGAGCGCGCGGTAGCCTAGCTGACACCACCAGATGCCGGCCAGGCCGAAGCCTTCATGCACGCCGAACCACCAGGCCAGCGGCAGGAAGACCAGCCACTGACCGGTCAAGGTCAGCTGCATCACCGTACGGTTGGCGCCGGCGCCGAGCAATGTCTGGGTGAACACCAGGGCGGCGGCGTCGAGCACGATCATCAGCGCGGTCAGGCGCAGCGGATCGACGCCCAGGGCGATCAGTTCGGGGTTATGCAGAAACAGGCCCAGCACGGCTTCCGGCATCAACGCCATGGGCAGGGACAGGGCAGCGAGCAGCAACCAGGCCATGTGCACCACCTCCCAGCCCCAGCGGTGGGCCCTTTCCGGCGACTCGCGCCCCAGCGCCTCGCCGACCAGGCTCATCGCTGCCATGCCGAGGCCCACGCCGGGCAGAATCAGCAACAGCGATAAGTTAACCAGCACATGGCCCACCGCCACGCTGGCGGTGTCGACCTGGCCGAGGATCCAGAACAGCACGGCGTAGCCGGCGGCGAACCAAAGCTGCTGAAAGGAGTGCGGCGTGGCCAGCTTCAGGGTGGTGGCCATGGTGCTGCCGCCGAGTCGCCAAGGCGAATGACACGGCCTGTGACGAGTGCCGCGATGGCCAGGCGTATGGCTCAACCAGGCCCAGATGGCGACACCGGCAAACAGCGACAGGCTGCTGCCGAGCCCGGCACCGCTGACGCCCATGGCGGGCAGGCCCCAGTAGCCGAAGATCAGGCCGATGCTGGCCAGCAGGTTGACCAGATGCATTACCAGCATGATCCGCAGGTACAGGCCGGTCTGCTGGATGCCGTTCCAGTAGCCTCGGTAGCAGAAGATCATCGCCACCGGCAGCAGCGCGATCAGACGCCAGCGAAAGTAGTCCACCGCCATCGACGTCACCAGCGGATCGTCGTTGAGCCAGGCCATGATCGGACCGGCCTGCCACAGACACAGAACCATCAACGGCAGGCCGATCATGACGGCCAGGGTAAGTCCCGCCGCCAGCGGCTCCCCGCGTGGATCGTGGCGCAGCTCAACGCCAAGCTCGGCGGCCGCCGAGGCAACGGGCGTCTGATGGCGTTCGCCATGGCGCCGCGCTACCTGGGCCTGAACCCCCGACGACAGCCCGAACAGGCAGGCGGTGACCATGAACATGGCGTAGCCGCCGATGCCGGCGGCGGCCAGCTCGGTCTCGCCGAGCCGGCCCACCAGGGCGGCATCGACCAGGTTCATCAGGCTCTGGCTCAACATGCCGGCCATGATCGGCAGCGCCAGGCGCAGGATCAGACGCCAGCGCGTCAGGTCGGGCAGCAGGGCCTGTTGTTGCAGGGAACGCATCAGGCGTCGTAGGACAGTACCGGCGACAGCCAGCGTTCCATGACGTCCAGCTCCATGCCCTTGCGACTGGCCAGGGCCTCGACCTGATCCCGGGTAATCTTGCCGGTGGCAAAGTACTTCGACTGCGGGTGGGAGAAGTACCAGCCGGACACCGCCGCCGCCGGCCACATGGCAAAGCTCTCGGTCAGTTCGAGTCCGGTGCTGGCCTCGGCGTCGAGCATGCGGAACAGCGTCGCCTTCTCGGTGTGGTCAGGGCAGGCGGGGTAGCCGGGGGCAGGGCGGATGCCCTGGTACTTCTCGGCAATCAACGCCTCATTGTCGAGCTGTTCCTCGGGTACGTAGGCCCAGAACTCCTTGCGCACCCGTTCATGGATCAGTTCGGCGAAGGCCTCGGCCAGGCGATCGGCCAGCGCCTGCACCATGATGGCGTTGTAGTCGTCGCCCTTGGCCTTGTAGGCCGCAGACAGCTCCTCGACGCCGTGACCGGCGGTGACCGCGAAGCCCCCGATCCAGTCCGGCTTGCCGCTGTCCTTCGGGGCGATGAAGTCGGCCAGGCTGTAGCAAACTCCCTCTCGGTTCTTGGTGGTCTGCTGGCGAATATGGTGCAGACGCTCGATCACCTCGCCGCGGGTCTCGTCTGAATAGACTTCGATGACGTCGTCATCGACGCTGTTGGCGGGCCACAGGCCGATGACCCCGCGCGCCTGAATCAGGCGCTCATCGATCAACTTGCGCAGCATCACCTGGGCCTCGTCGAACAGTTGGCGTGCGGCTTCGCCGACCACCTTGTCGTCGAGGATCTTCGGATACTTGCCGACCAGCTCCCAGCTCATGAAGAAGGGCGTCCAGTCGATACGATCGACCAGTTCGTTGAGGTCGTAGTCCTCGAACACCTTGAGACCGGTAAAGGTCGGCGCCGGCGGGGTATACCCCTGCCAGTCCAGCGCCGGCTTGCGCGCCCGGGCATCGGCGTAGGACAGGTCGGCGGCCTTGGGGCGGCGCTTGGCGTTGCGCTCGCGGACCTTGACGTACTCGTCTCGAATCTCGTTGACGTAGGCCTCTTTCAGCCCCGGTGACAGCAGCTTGCCGGCCACGCCCACGGCACGTGAGGCGTCGGTCACATAGATCACCGGCTGTTCGTACTGGGGTTCGATCTTGACCGCGGTATGCGCCTTGGAGGTGGTGGCGCCGCCGATCAGCAGCGGCAGCTCGAAGCCCTGGCGCTGCATCTCCTTGGCCACGTGGACCATCTCGTCAAGCGAAGGGGTAATAAGCCCCGACAGGCCGATGATGTCGGCGTTCTCTTCCCGGGCGGTCTTGAGGATCTTGTCGGCAGGCACCATCACGCCGAGGTCGATCACCTCGTAGTTGTTGCACTGGAGCACCACGCCGACGATGTTCTTGCCGATGTCGTGGACGTCGCCCTTGACCGTGGCCATGACGATCTTGCCCTTGGCCTGGGTGTCTTCGCTCTTTTCCGCCTCGATGTAGGGGATCAGGTAGGCCACCGCCTGCTTCATCACCCGCGCCGACTTGACCACCTGGGGCAGGAACATCTTGCCGGCACCGAACAGGTCGCCGACTACGTTCATGCCATCCATCAGCGGCCTCTCGATCACCTCGATGGGGCGAGTCGCGCGCTGGCGGGCCAGTTCGGTGTCATCCTCGATGTAGGCGGTGATGCCCTTGACCAGAGCATGCTCGATGCGCTTCTCGACCTCCCAGCTACGCCACTCGAGGTCCTCCTTCTTCTCACCGCCGGAGCCGTCGCCCTTGTACTTGTCGGCGATATCGAGCAGCCGCTCGGTGCTGTCATCACGGCGATTGAGAACCACATCCTCGACGGCTTCGCGCAGCTCTTCCGGCAGGTCGTCATAGACCGCCAGCTGGCCGGCGTTGACGATGCCCATGGTGAGCCCTGCGCGAATCGCGTGGTAGAGAAATACCGAGTGGATCGCCTCGCGCACCGGATTGTTGCCGCGAAACGAGAAGGACACGTTGGAAACGCCGCCCGACACCATGGCGTGGGGCAGGTGTTCGCGAATCCAGCGGGTGGCCTCGATGAAGTCCACCGCGTAGTTGTTGTGCTCGTCGATGCCGGTGGCGATGGCAAAGATGTTGGGGTCGAAGATGATGTCTTCGGCGGGGAAGCCGATATCGTCCACCAGCACCCGGTAGGCGCGCTGGCAGATTTCGGTCTTGCGCGCGAAGGTGTCCGCCTGGCCGGACTCGTCGAAGGCCATCACCACCACTGCGGCGCCATGACGGCGGCACTCGGTAGCCTGGTGGCGGAAGGCCTCTTCACCTTCCTTGAGCGAGATCGAGTTGACCACCGCCTTGCCCTGGATGCACTTGAGGCCGGCCTCGATGATCTCCCACTTGGAGGAGTCGACCATGATCGGCACCCGCGCGATGTCCGGCTCACCGGCGATCAGATTGAGAAAGCGCACCATGGCTTCCTGGGACTCGAGCATCCCCTCGTCCATGTTGATGTCGATCACCTGGGCGCCGTTCTCGACCTGCTCGAGCGCCACCTCCAGGGCGGTGGTGTAGTCCTCTTCCTTGATCAGTCGCTTGAAGCGAGCAGAGCCTGTGACGTTGGTACGTTCCCCGACGTTGACGAACAGCGAATCGTGCTCGATGTTGAATGGCTCCAGGCCAGACAGACGGCAGGCTCTGCTGCGGTCTGGAATCTGGCGCGGGGGCAGGTCCTTGATCGCGCGGTGGATGGCGGCGATATGCTCGGGGGTGGAGCCACAGCAGCCACCGATGATGTTGACCAGGCCACTGCGCGCGAACTCGGCGACGATCTCGGCCATCTCCTCGGGGGTCTGGTCGTACTCGCCAAACTCGTTGGGCAGACCCGCGTTGGGGTGAGCCGAGACGAAGGTGTCGGCCTTGGTCGACAGCTCCTCGACGTAGGGGCGCAGCTCCTCTGCGCCGAGGGCACAGTTGAGGCCCACGGTCAGCGGCTGGGCGTGGCGCACCGAATTCCAGAAGGCCTCGGTGGTCTGGCCCGACAGGGTGCGCCCGGAGGCGTCGGTAATGGTGCCGGAGATCATTACCGGCAGGCGCTCGCCGGTCTCGTCGAAGATCTCTTCGAGGGCGTAGATCGCCGCCTTGGCGTTCAGGGTGTCGAAGATGGTCTCGATCATGATCAGATCGGAGCCGCCTTCGATCAGTGCCAGGGCTGCCTCGCGGTAGTTGTCACGCAGGGCATCGAAGGTCACGTTGCGCTTGGCCGGGTCATTGACGTCCGGCGACAGCGAGGCGGTGCGCGAGGTAGGGCCAAGCACCCCGGCCACGTAGCGGGGCACCCCGGTCTCTTCGCCGACGTCGTCGCACACCTGGCGGGCCAGCCGAGCGGCTTCGCGATTGAGCTCCGGGACCAGCTCCTCCATGCCGTAGTCCGACTGGGACAGGCGAGTCGAGTTGAAGGTATTGGTCTCGAGGATGTCGGCACCCGCCAGCAGATAGTCGCGATGGATGCGCGCCACCAGATCCGGGCAGGTCAGGGCCAGCAGATCGTTGTTGCCCTTGAGGTCCGACGGCCAGTCCTTGAAGCGCTCGCCGCGGAAGTCTTCCTCGCTCAAGGCCGCATTCTGCAACATCGTGCCCATGCCGCCATCCAGCATCAGAATGCGGTCTTTCAGGCTATCGATGAGGCGGGCTGTCTGAGGGGTCGGTGCTGCTACGGCCATGGGCGGGTGTGTCTCCAGCTAGACGCTTGTCAGGTCGACGAACGATAAAATTTTTATGGGCCAGCGCTTGTGTCCACGCGGCAGGACCCCCATGTGCATGCCGGAATACACGGCGATGTCTCGGGAGTCGGTCGAAGGGGCCATATGGTACCAAAGCACCGGGCCTGGCGGCAGGGGCAGCGTACCTGCGAAGGCGGAAACCAAAATCCGAGTAAAATACTCGGGATTGAGTCTGACGCAGGTGTCGCTTACCATGGTCCTGACCAAACCCGCGGGGCCACAGCGCCCGCTGTCAGGCGGGGCGAACTAGCGAGAGACCCATGAGCGAGAATATCCAGATCACCGACAGCGCACAGGACTACCTGGCGGAGCTGCTCGAGAAGCAGAACGTCGAAGGTATCGCGGTGCGGATCTTCATCACCCAGCCGGGCACGCCCTACGCCGAGACCTGCCTGGCGTACTGCCGGCCGGGCGAGGAAGAGCCCAGCGACGAGCGCCTGGAGCTTTCCAAGATCGCCGTCTATCTCGACGCCAACAGCATTCCGTTCCTGGAAGAGGCGGTGGTCGACTTCAACGCCGACCGCATGGGCGGCCAGCTGACCATCAAGGCGCCCAACGCCAAGATGCCCAAGGTCAACGCCGACAGCCCGCTCGAGGATCGCATCAACTACATCCTCTACAGCGAGATCAACCCGGGCCTGGCGGCCCACGGTGGCGAGATCAAGCTGATGCAGCTGACCGACGACCAGGTGGCGGTGCTGGCCTTCGGCGGCGGCTGTCAGGGCTGCGCCGCGGTGGACCTGACCCTCAAGGAAGGCGTCGAGAAGACGCTGATGGAGCGCATCCCGGAACTTGCCGGCATCCGCGACGTCACCGACCACACCGACACCACCAACGCCTACTACCGTTGACGTTCAACCGCGCCGACTGGCGCACTGAGGTTCCGCCCTCAGGATCAAAGGTGAATCAACAACGCCGCTCCATGGAGCGGCGTTGTGGTGTTTGGGTAAACCATTAGGGGTAGGGGCGCGCGAGACTGGTTGGGGAGCGATAGGCACCCCCTGTCGAGCCGGTGTCTGCGAACAGCCATCCACCGAAGTCATAGCGGAACTGCCGGCGGTCGCTGTTCTGGTTGGTTAGCGCCGAGAGCCGCAGCAGGCAGTCGTAGTGGTAGCTCGAATATAAATAATAAGAGCTGGACCATGGGGGGCACGGCGTTCGATGGGCTGGTCCTTGCATGCGCGGCAGGGTGTCATCGCCCGCGGCGGGTGCATGGGTGTAGTGACAGGCCTCGATCAGCCAGTGTTCGGGGTCGTACTGCTAGTGCCAGGTCTCACCACTGGGGGCGATGCGTCGGGTCAGGTTGCTGCTGGCGTCATAGTGGTTGTGGGTGCCGGCGTAGCGCTTGAGCAGGTTACCCATGGCCGGCGACAGGCTAGCCGGTGCGCCAGGATGATATCGGGTGCGATGATAGCGGGTGCGTTGGCCGGTGGAGACATCATGATGTCACAGATGCTCTCTGTGATACAATTTACATCCAACTTCGCAGATCCCTAACTTTCTGGCAACTCGGATAGTAGGTCACAGAATTCCTGCTCGCTTAACTCAAACTCTTCGCCCATATCCATTGCCATCAATGTGAGAAGTATGTTCTCTGTTTTTGAGGATATATAAATATCACTTTGTTGGTGTATGATAAATGCAGCTCTAGATATAGCATGTGCATCGTATTTTCCAGGGCATACTTTTTTGAGCTCCTTCGCAATGTGGGAATCACTCATTTCTGCTCCAGTTCTTAAGTTCGTAGCCGGTCGGGGGGGAGTGTTGGGAGCTTTGGGAGTCTAACGTCTTCCCATTAATGCTCTTCGGGTGTACCCGAATTACTGATCCAGACTGATCAAGACCTTCCATCCATTGCCTCACCGAACCAGAATTTTGATTATACTCTGTTACAAAAAATGCCCCTTAGTCGGACCCTCTGTACGCGCAGGAACTTCTTGAGTGTAGTAGCGTACTCTTCCATCAGGGAGAGTGCGAGTTGTAGCGGCATTTTGCTGTGCTTTTTGTAGTCCTGATAGCTTAGCTCTTAAAGCTGCCTGAGCATTCACATTTGCACAATACCCACTCAACCCCAGCGGATCCACCCATCCTGTCGGATTCGGAGCGTACATGTAAAATCATAAATCTATGTACTCTAAGCTGGCCCATTTTATATTTGGCATGGAAAATGGCTTTCCCTTTGTTTGGTATAGAATCAAGCTATCTCCAGCTTTCTTCCACCTCCCACCTAAAATTTTGGATATTTCTTGGGGTGTGTTTTTCGATATAATTGGACTGCCGATTTCTATCGAGAATTCATAATATTCTGGAATCTTCCAATACCTTTTTAGTCGACACAACTCTATTTCTTTATACGCCTCTAGTTTCTGGAGTAGAATATCACCTGCTGCACGCGCTTGCTCCACATCTGCAGCCTCAGTAAAAACATGAAGATTGACTATTCCTTTCAAAACTGGATCACCTGTGAGTAATTTTTCCATCAAGCGAAACATTAGCGTGTGTTCCGTCTCTTGTCGTCCATCCTATCTGCTCGCGACCAGTTCTTGATAACTGGACATCCCATTCAAAGGGCTCTCCGGCTGTTCGAGAAGGGCCTTTAGTCCACTCGTTCCCAAATCGATCAAGATAGCCTCGGTTGGGGCCCCTTGGAATTGGAGTTGAACCATCCCAACTCTCTGGAGGTACATATCGAATTCTTCCTGAGGTTGGCAACTGAGCATCTTTGATCCTAGCCGTTTTTGTCCTCGGTCTACTGCCGCGAGATTCCTCACAACACCGACTCAGCCCCAGCGGATCCACCCATCCTGTCGGATTGGGGGCGTACATGTACAGGTTTTCGCCGCCGGCCAGGCCTATCGGGTCCTGGGTGGTGAAGCGTCCCGTCTCTGGATCATAGTACCGATGGCGGTTGTAGTGCAGCCCGGTTTCTTCATCCAGGTACTGACCCTGGAAGCGCAGCGGATTGTCGGTGGTGCTGGGATTGCCGTGGCCGTCACTGGCCTGGATGAGCTTGCCCCAGGCGCGGTAGTGGCCGACCCAGGCGAGCTTGCCGTTGGACTTGCCGTCGCATTCTGCCAGCTCCATCGGGGTGCCGAGGTGGTCGGTGTGGATGCTGTAGAGCGTCGGCTCGGTTGACTGGTATTCGGTGTAGAGCACCGCGCCGGTGCCGCTGCGGGTGTGGACGGCCTCGAAGCGGTTTTCGAGCTTGGCGGCGGGCACGAAGCTGTCGGGTTCGAACAGATAGATCACCCGCCGTTCGGGGGTGAGGCCGGGGTACTCGAGCCGATGGCAGCGCTGGGCGATGGGCAGCGAGTGAGGCCGCTCGGGGTTCTCGCGGGCCAGTTCGAGCCGTTCGGGGCGAAACAGCGGCGGCAGGCCACCGACAAAGTGCTCTTCGCTTTGCAGCAGGTCACCGTCCCAGTTGAACACCGTCAGCTCACTGGGCTGGCCCTGGCGGTTCACCTCTTTCCACACCCGTCGGCCGAGGCCGTCGTAGGCGTAGCGGGCGCGCATGCGCGGCAGGGTGTCATCGCCCGCGGCGGGGGCATGGGGGTAGTAGCTGGCCTCGATCAGCCGGTGTTCGGGGTCGTACTGGTAGTGCCAGGTCTCACTGCCGGGGGCGATGCGTCGAGTCAGGTTGCCGCTGGCGTCGTAGTGGTAGTGGGTGCCGGCGTAGCGCTTGAGCAGGTTGCCCATGGCCGGCGACAGGCTGGCCGGTGCGCCTGGGTAATCGAGGCGAATGCGCTCCTCGGACCCGTGGTCGAGGTGATCGCGGGGGCGCTCGCGTCGCCAGCGGGTGGCGTCGGAGGGCGGGGTGCTGCTGCCGCTTTCGCTGGTTCGTTCTGGCGGCACGGGATCGACCAGATTGCCGGCCGGGTCGAAGGCGAACACTTCCTCGAGGCCGGGGGCGCTTGCCTGGCGCAGCCGGCCCAACGGGTCGTAGCCGTAGCGGGTGGTGCCACGCAGGTTGTCGTCCACCTGGCTGAGCAGGCCGTTGGCGCTGTAGTGCCACTGGCGCCTGACGGTGGGGTGTCGGGGGCGGTCCTCGACAGCGTCCTCGAGGGTGCGGATGTGCTGCTCGATCAGGCGTCCCAGCGGATCGAAGCGTGATTCGACCTCGCGGCTGCCCTGGTGACGGCGCACCTCGCGATGCAGGTCGTCGCGCTCGAAGGCCATCAGCTCGCGCTGGTCCAGGGTCATGGCGTGGACATGGCCGGAGCCATAGCGCAGCCAGGCCAGGGTCTGGCCGTCGGGCAGGGTGGTGGTCTCGCGGTTGCCCAGGGCGTCGTGGGTGTGGCGGGTGACGCTGGAGTAGTCACCGCCGTTGGGCAGCTGATGACGCTGCACCTCGGCGATCAGGTTGTCGGCGGTGTCGAAGTGAAAGCGCGTCTCGCTGTGGCGGCTGGCGGCGCGGGTCAGGCGTCCCAGCGGGTCGTAGCCGTAGCGGGTGGTCAGGGCGGGCTGGCCCGGTCGCTGGCTCTCGCGCTCCAGCACCCGGCCCATGGCGTCGCGGGTGAAGGTGGTGACCAGCTCACCTTCGCGACGCTCGATCAGGGCACCGCCATCGTCGTAGCGGTAGTGGCGGGTGCGCCCGTCGAAGCCGGTGTCCTCGATCAGTCGTCCACCGCCGTCATAGCGGAACTGCCAGCGGTCGCCGTTCTGGTTGGTCAGTGCCGAGAGCCGCAGCAGGCGGTCGTAGTGGTAGGCGAAACGCTGGCCCATGGGGTCGCGGCGCTCGATCGGCTGGCCCTTGCCATTGTAGCGATAGCGGGTGCGCTGCCCGGTAGGATCGAGATACTGGGTCAGCCGGCCTTCGCCGTCGTGGGAGAAGTGCTCGATGGCGCCGTCGGGGTGCTCGACGCTCAACAGCAGGCCGGTGGCGTCGCGGGTGTAATGGGTGCGATGCCCGGCGGCGTCACGGCGCTCGATCAGCCAGCCGCGGTGGTCGTAGCGAAACTGGGTGGTCTTGCGTGAACAGTCGCTGGCACTGGTCAGCCGACCCTGGTCGTTCCAGCGGTACTGGTAGGTGTTGCCGGCGGCGTCGGTCATCGCCGTGGGCAGGCCGCGTGCGTTGTGACGGAAGGTGGTGACACGCCCGCTCGGGGCGATTTCTTGCAGCGGCAGCCCGCGTTCATCGAAGCGCAGCGAGCGTTCGCGTCCGTCAGGCTCGGTGACGCGCACCGGCAGGCCCTGGGCGTCGTAGTCGATGCGGGTGCTCAGGCCCTGGGGATCGACCGTCTCGATCAGCCGACCCTGGTCGTCATAGCGATAGTGGGTGGTGCGTCCTTCGCCGTCGATATGGCGGATCAGCCGGCCGTGCTCGTCCCAGCGCCAGTGCTCGCTGCCCAGCGCCGGGTGGAAGGGGTGAGTGATCGACTCGATCTGGTTGTGATAGTTGTAGCGGTAGAAGGTCACCACGCCGTCGGCGTCGGTGACGCGGGTGTACCACAGGCCGCGATGGTACTCGAAGCGGGTGTCTTCGCTGCCGTCTTCCAGGCGGTTGCGTACGCAGCGCGCGTCGTGAGCGGCGGGCAGGGCGCCCTCGGCCTTGCCCGGCCAGTCCCACTCGAGCTCCACCGCCAGGCCACTGCGGTGGGTGTAGCGGGTGACCAGATGGTGCTGGTACTGGTACTCGCGGGTGTAGCCGCGCATATCACGACTTTCGATCAGATCACCGTCGGCGCTGTGCAGGTAGCGGACCAGCACCTCGGGCTCGTGCGCCTCGGCGGGGGCCTCGCTGTGCCTGGCGACGCCCTTGCCGATGTCCTTGCCGACGTCTGCAGCGGGATAGTGGCGCACCACCTTGGCCAGCAGCCCCGCGCTGCTGTAGTGAAAGCGCAGCAGCAGGGCGGCGCCGTCGGTCAGCCGGTCCAGTCGGCCCTGGCGATAGCTCAGGTGCAGGGCGCGGCCGTCGCGCTCGCGCTGCTCGACCAGGCGGAAGTGGACGCGCTCGCCCCGCCCGGACTTGCCGATGCGGCGGTAGAGCTCCTGACTGCCGTCGAGGTAGTGAAGCCGGTAGTGCTCGCTGTCGGGGTGTTCCAGGGTCACGCTTTCACGCGGCAGGAAGCGGCTGCCGCCCACCTCGAGGGGGGGGCGATGGGAAGGGCACGGTTCAGGCTGTCGATAAAGGTCAACTGCTCGCCCAGGGCCTCGAAGCGGGTATGGAACGGGCTGCTCCAGCGGGCGCCCAGCTCGCTGTCATCGAGTTCGTCGATGCTGGAGCGGTAGTAGCGGGTCCATTCGACGTCGATCAGCCCCGGTACGCTGAAGTCGGTGTGCCACAGGTTCTCGTCACCCATCACATAGTCCACAGGGTTGGGACTGGTGGGGGTGGGGCGATGCAGCGAGCACACGCAGCCGGCCGGAGTGGCGCTTGGCTCGGCTTCGTGGCGGGTGGTCTGGCGATTGTCTGCCGACAGGTAGTGGACCGTACGTTGGCCGGTGACGGCGGTGCCCTGGTGATTGACGTCCCCACGTTGCGACGACCGGCGGCGAGTCGCCTGGGCCAGGTCGCGTATCATCGGCAACAGGCGCTCGAACCCGGCGTTGACCATGGACCTGGCCATCCCGCCGAGCTGGCTGAGAAAGGCGATGAGGCGCTGACGGTCGTCACCAAAGGCCTCGAGCAGGCGGTCAAAGGCAATGAATACGACACGCTTGCCTTTCTCGAGAAGGTTCCACCACTCGGGGTTCTCGTCGATCAGTTTGAGCTGTGTGGCGGCATCGACCGGGTTGTTGATGAACTCGGCGAGTTTGCCGACGATGGTGTCAATTTCGCGCAACAGCTTCGGTTTCTGTTCCTCGAGCTTGGATTCGAGTTCTGCCAGAAAATCCATCGCCGCACCGCTGGCCTGGTTGACCAGAATCTGAGCGACGATGTCGACGCCTTCACCGCGGGCAAACGCCTGTATGACTTCGCGGATCCCCGCACGTGCAGGTCGGGAGGCGTTGCCAAAGGCGGGCACCAGACCGATGGCGTCGATCACCAGCACCGCCCAGAGCCAGACGTTCTGGTAGTTCGGCGTGCCGTCTGCGTCGTTGCCATCGAGGTCAACCACGTCGCGGGCGGCGTCGCCGATGGCCATGACGTTACCGACCACCGGCAGCATGTAGGCGGCCTGGACGACCACGTCGAGTACCGTGACGGAATCTTCCTCCACGTCCATCATGATCACGGCTTCCGGGGTCTCGCCTTCGCTGTAGGGCTCGGCGGTGATCACCCGGCGATGGTTGAGTGCCTCTTTCAGAGGATCGTGGTCCAAACCTGGAATGACGTGGTTGCCCCAGCTTGTTCTCGCGGCCATGCTAAGTTTCCTTCCTTATGTCCCCACAAGAGGGCGCCATCCCTGATGCATTCAGTGAGGTATTGACCGCTACCCACCGAGCCCCTTGGCGATATTGGCCTGTCGACTCAGGAGCGTTTCTTCGGTGATCCACCAGGCCAGCCTGGCGACATCAGGTCGGTGTCCTGAGCGTGAGGGGTGTCCTTGAGGTCGCCGAATGTCGGCCTGGTGGGGACGTCACCCTTCCAACCGGGTGATGACAGCTCGGTATTGCCAAGCCCTGGGAGCTGCTCCTGAAGCTTCTGCTGCGCGATCTTTTCGAGTTGTGTCCTCGCTTGCTGCTCGACTCGCCCCGCAAGATCGCTCGGAATGTCACCTGGGATGGTTGGCAACGGAGGCCCCTTGGGCCAACCTGGCGACGATAGACCCGCGCTGGAAGTGCTTGGCCTTCCTCCAGGCGTACCACCTGTCCAGCCGGGAGACTGAAGGAGGCTGGGCGCTTGGGGAGGCGATCCCTGATCTCTGGAGCTGCCTGACACAGCAGTCTGGGTGTCGCTGGACGAGGTGGCGTACGTTGGCTTGATCGGCACCTTGACGGGCCATGCCTGGGGCCGTTTGTCGATTTCTCGCGGGTCCTGGAAGTACTCGACCTGGACACCCCCCAGAGGCAGCCCAGACAGCGTTGCCTTGCCGGCGGCGTCCAGCACCCCTTGGCGTACCGAGCCATCGGCGAGGAAAGCGCGATAGCGGGCGCCGGGCACCGGCCGACCGTTGCCATAGAGGTGTTCAAGATCCAGGTTGGAGGGTTCGGTTTGCGGAAGGTTGTCCAGCGGATAACTCAGACTCGTGGGCCCGCCAAACAGGTGCTGGCTGCCCTTGACGTCGATAGTGCCGGGGGCGTGAATTTCGATGTCGCCGCCCTTGAGTCGGATATAGCCGCCACCGCAGGTCAGCAGCACTTCCTCGGCAGCGGCAATGTGCACGGCGTCTTCGGTGGAGGTGATGCTGAGCTTTTTCTCTGCTGTGAGCGCCATCTCGTCGCTCTGGGCCTGCACCTCGACCTTGCCCTGGGCGGCGAACAGCTTGATCCCGGCGCGCTGGACAAACAGCGACAGCCGGTCGGCGATGCTGGCGACCAGGCGTTTGCCGGCGGCCAGGTTGATGTCTTCGCTTGCGGTGACGCTCAGTGACTTGCCCTGGGCCAGGTGGGTGGACTGGGGGGTGCTGATGGCGATGCCCGCCGGGGAGGCCAATTGCAGCCAGGGCTCCTTGAGTCGCGCGGCCTCGCCACGCCCACCTTTGCTTGCCGTTGTCGCACTGCTGCCGTCGAAGGCTGTGGCAGAGTCGGCACTACCGTGGCGCCCCTGGGCGTCGTCGCTGGCCTTGTGCAGGTCGGTGCGGCTGGCAAGCGCCTCGGCGTCGTGGTCGACAGCGCTGTCGCTGAGACTGTCGGCAAGCTGCCAGGCGCTTTGTAGTTCGCGCCAGGCGGGGCGCATGTCGAGCTGCTCACCGTTGGCACCAAGCTGTCCCCAGCTGCTGATCAACAGGCCCTGGTTGGCGCGCACGGCGCCGTAGGCGTCGGTGCGCAGCTCGAAGCCGGTGCCGCGAAAGTCGCCGCGGGTATTGCCGTGCTGGTGGATCAGATAGCCGAGGTTCAACTGGCTCTTGGCGTGCTCGGAGTTGAGCCGCACCCGCTCCTGGTCGGTGGCGTCATCGAACACCAGCTCGTTGTACTTGCCGCCGCGATAGGTCTTCGACTTGAAGCCCGACAGCAGGCCGTTGGAATGCCATTCCGGACGTTCATCGCCGTTGTAGACCCGACCGGTGATCAAGGGGCGATCCGGGTCGCCCTCGAGGAAGTCAACGATCACCTCCTGGCCGATGCGCGGGACAAAGACCGCGCCCCAGCCGGCGCTGGCATTGGGCTCGCTGACCCTCAGCCAGCAGCTCGAGCCAGCGTCGTGGTGACCCAGCCGGTCCCAGTGAAACTGCACCTTGACCCGGTTGAGCCCGTCGGTGTGGATTTCCTCGTCTTCCGGCCCCACCACGGTGGCGGTCTGGGGGCCACCCATCACCGGGCGCGGATGGTCGAGGCTCGAGCGATAGGGCAGGCACAGGCGCTGGGTCTCGATGTCGACCAGATAGTGGCCGGTGCCGGCGCGCTGGTAATCGTCACGGTGGAGGCTGGAGCCTTTATCCGAGAGACCCAGCCCGTGGGCGCGACGCGCCTGATCGAGCTGTTCCTGCAAGCTTCCGGGCAGGGTCGACAGATGCGCCGATACCGGCAGGGCATTCTCGGCATGCACGCTGAGGCCCAGCACCAGGAACTCGCGCTCGCTGTCGTCGCCGCGCTCATGTTGGCCATGCTGGGTCAGGGTGAAGTGGCCGCCTACCTGAAGCTGGCGGGCGCCACCGGCGCCATGGAAGCGCTTGGCGCGGGACTCCAGGGCTTCCAGACGATTGACCCCCAGTCGTTCACCGCGACGGTGGTCCGGGTAGTAGTACTCGCCTGGATAATCGTAGACCTCGGTGTCCGGCAGGTGACCCTGGTCACGGATGGTGTCCTGGGCGATGTCGCTGGGGTGGCGAGGCTGCTTGTAGTTGAAGGTGGCGAGGCTTACGCGGGTGGGCTGCTGCTGACGGCGCCCACCCCACTGGGTCAGTGCGTCCTCGGCCTCAGTGGCGGCCTGGCGATGGAAGCGGATGGCCTGGGGGGTGACCGCTGGGCAGGTATCTACGCTGTCGGTGATCACCAGGCAGTGATCGCCTTCGCCATGGCTGAAATAGAAAAACAGTCCTTCTTGTTCCATCAGCCGGTTGACGAAGTGGAAGTCGCTCTCTCGGTACTGCACGCAGTAGCTGCGCGTGGGGTAGTCGCGACGAAGATCAAAGCGGTAGCGCCCCTTGGCGATCTCGTGGCCCTGGAATACCGCCTCGATCACCTCGGTGACGTTCTTGTCCTGGAAGATGCGGCTGTCACGACCGAGGCTCAACAGGGATAGCCAGGGCACCAGCACCAGTTGGTAGTAGTAGACGCCACCGTCTTCGCCGAGCAGGGCGGCGGAGTCGACCAGGCCAGAGAGCGGACGGTAGCCGCCGTCGGCCTGGCGGATCTCGATCAATGCCGGCTGGGCGATCAGCGACTTGAGTTCGATGTCGCCGCGCTGGGAGATCACGTCGAGGGTGTAGCAGAAGGGGCGCGAAATGGCCTCTTCACCGACCAGGCGATGAGGGATCAGCGATTGCCCGGCCAGATGAAACTTGAGCAGGCGCTGATCCTGACTCAGTGTGACGTCAAAGGCTCCGAGCAGGTCGCTTGGGCGATACGAGGACCAGGAGGGGTCGTCCATGCTCAGCATCCTCCTGCCAAACGTGCCCACTCGGTGGGCGCCGATGGAAGACGCAGTAATGAGCGCAAATGATGGGGAGCAGATGGCATGGCGGTTCCGCCCTGAACGATTCCGTCAGTCCGAATCTGGAGGATCTTACCGGCGGGACGGGGCCCGGGCAGCAGGGGAAAGGCGTTTTCAGAAAGGGCTTACGCAGGAAAACGACATGTCGAGCAAGCTGTGCCTTGGCAACACCGCAAACCGGGCATTGAAGGAGGCGGTGCACGTCGCTTGGGCCCTGAATGGCGGCTTGTGGTTTGCAGTGCCGCTGCGCTGGATCCCGGGCTTGCCGTGTGAACGCCACCCTATGCAATCACACGGCAAGGCCGCTGGCTGAATCCTGGAGGCGCTGCCCTAGGGCGAAGAGGTCTGTTGTTTGGCGTTTCCGCTGGATGTGCCTTCGTTGTCATCGGGGCGTTCGCGCTGTTGTCTGGCCAGCGCCCAGATCTTCTCGTCAAGCTTGGCCTCGAGCGCCTTGAGTCGCTCTGACTGATTTGCCAGCAGGCGCCTCTGCTCTTCGATACGCTCGTTGAGCAGGTCAACCTCGTGGCCTCGAGCGCGCAGGTTCTCCTCGGCTCGCGAGCGCTCCATCTGCGTCTCGCGATGGCGCTTTTCCTCTTCTGACAGTTCGCCCCGCAGTGCCTGAAGCTGCTGCTGCAACACCTCCTGGCGCTGATCGGCCTGCTTGAGGCGCTGGGCATGAGCCTTTTCCGCACTTTGTCGTTCCTGGCGTGCTTCGTCCAGCATGGCCATCAGCCGCGCCTCGGCGGCCTCGTGGCGCTGTTCTTCCTGGGCCAGGCGCTCGCGATGCTGCTTCTGCTGGTCATCCAGCGCCTGCTGGTACTCCCTGCCTTCACGCTCCTTGTCCTGCTGCAGACGATCAAGCTGAGCTTCGAGCTGGGTGGCGCGTTCGCCTTCCTTGATGAGCTGCTGCTCCAGCGCTTGATTGGCGCTCGCCAGTCGTGCCGATTCCGAGGCCGCCTCCTGCAGGCGCTGCTCCATGGATGACAGATGGGCCGACAGGGCGCTTTCGCGCTGTTCGGCGTCCTCGGCGCGACGATCAGCGGCGGCCACCTTTTCAAGCGCGCCTTCCACGTTGCGATCGGCCTCCTGGCGATAGTGGGCCAGGTTTTCCGCCGCTGCCTCCTGGGCCTTGCTCCAGAGCTCTTCGGCCAATCCCTGAAGCTCCACGGGCATCCCCTGGGGTGGCGGAACGTCTCGTCGCTCTTCCCGGCGTGAACGCCATTCGCGCAGATGTTCGCTGATGGTGGTGAAGCTGCCGGTGCCGAGTATCTCTCGGACCTTCTGAACGCTGGGGGCTTCCTGCTGCTTGAGCAGAGTATCCACCGCTCGTTGAACGTCGTCGTAGGTGATCCCGGTACGGGCCATGAAGCTCTCCTTGTGCGGTGGTCGATTCCGCCAGCGGCTGATCATGCCTGAATGCCCCCTCGCTCGCCATGCTCCGGTTCGCTTTCTGTGACACCCGTTGACACTGCCTTGCGGTGTCGTCACGTGAGCGGTGCTCACATTCCTGCGAACCCCTGCCTGCTCCGTGAGGGGGCGGCTGGTGCCGCCAGCCATCATTTCCATTAAGCAAAGGCGATAGTACGTGTAATTACATAAAGCGTAAATACGTAGGAATATTTATGATATGCGACAATAAATCAAGATTACGCGTCTTATCTTGAATTTACGCACCTACAGGGGCAGACTAAAACGATCAGCACTCGCTGCGGATGCATGGGAGAAGCTGGCGTCGTATGGCGCGGGAAGGGCTGCGGCGAGTTGGTTGCAGCGGTAGAAACGGCGTGATTTCTCGTTGATGTCGAACAAGGGCGGGTAGAGAACGTCTAGGGAGAAGTTCTTCTTTGGATAATGTCTAGTTTAAAATCAATGCGTTACAAGATTTCTTGCTCGCCCGGCGGGACGGTTTTGGGTTAGGCTAGAGCAGGGAAAAACGAGACCAGGAAAGAGCGCGGGCATGGCAGCGCCAGACCGGGGAAAGCGAGAGCGGAGAACGGTTCGAAAAGAGATGAGCTAGAGCAGAGAAGGGCCAGCCCGGGGAAAGCGAGAGCGGAGAATGGCTAGAGAAGAGCTAGAGCAGCAGGGAAAGGCCAGAATAGAGAGCGGCAAAAGTAGAGAAGCACGAGGGCGGGAGAGGGCGGGCAGGTGAGTAGCGGTCAAGCCACCCTGACAGCAGGGCATCAGGGGTTATGCCCACGCCACTTGGCATAAGCTGCCGTTCCAAGCGCCAGAATGATCAGCGGCGAAGCCACGAACAGGAACGTCTTCAGGGATTCGAGAATATCCGGTGTCATACGTCCTCCTCAGAGAAAAACCTCTTCTTAGTAGTGATTCCGAGAGCTGCACAGCCAATCCCCAGCAGCACCCCCGCGAGCGAAAGGAGTGGGGGTATCTGAGACGTGAACAGGCCGCCCATGACACTGAGTGCCACGATGGTGGCACCAACCCGATCAACGAAGTCCCCGAAGCCACGGGCAGCGAAATGCTGGTTGTGCTCATGATCGATCTCGACGGCTCCCTGTCGTTCATACGTCAGCATACCCGAGACACCCAGATACCGGCGCAACCAGGCTGCGCGCTATCGCGTTCTCGCACATTGGCCGCGCACAACCGGATGTGGCCATTGGTGTCTTGAGCGGCCAGCTGGTCAGCAGCACTTTTTATCTATTCAGCCGCGCCAAGCGACGACACGCAATGGCGCAAGCCAATGGGCAGGTCATATGAGCAAGATACCTCCGATACAGGCACAGGACGGCAGGGCGGTCGTCGGCAGCACGCCGGGGGGCACCCTGGTCGAGGGCGAATTACCGTCTTCGTCGTCCCCGCAGGCCCTGATCGAGGCGGAAGATGACTGGCAGGCGGTGGCCCACTGGCTTGCCGAATACGCCGGCAGCGCGCAGACCCAGCGCGCCTACCGCCGCGAGGCCGAGCGGCTGCTGCTGTGGCTTGAAGAGCACCGCCTTTCGCTGGCCCAGATGACCCGGGCTCACCTGGATGAGTTCGAGGCCTTTCTCGCCGACCCACGCCCCCGCGAGCAGTGGGTAGGACCGGTCAGGCCGCGTCAGGATCCTCGTTGGCGGCCGTTTCGTGGCCCACTGTCGCCGTCAAGTCGACGCCAGAGTCTGGTGATCCTGCAAGGCACGATGGACTGGCTGGTGGAGGCGGGCTGGTTGTCGCGCAACCCGTTTCGACTGATGCGCGACAAGCGCAGGCGACTCAACAATGGCCAGCGGCGTGTCGAGCGCTATCTGGAACGTCCGCTGTGGGACTGGTTGTGGGCCTGGCTCAATGAGCCACTGGAGTCAGGTGCCGACCGACGAGCCAGATTTCTCTGGACCAGGCGGCGACTGGTGTTCGGCTTTGCCTACCTGCTGGCCCCGCGGATCAACGAGATGAGCCAGGCGCGCATGGAGGATCTGGTGAGGCGGGAAGGGCGCTGGTGGTGGCAGGTGGTCGGCAAGGGCGGCAAGTTTGCCGAGATTCCGGTGCCACCCGACATGATCGAGCTGGTCCGGGAGGCGCGGACGCTCTACGGCGAGCCGGCCGATCCCGCCGGGGATCCAGCGCCACTGTTGAGACGCCTGGATGGTAAGACCGCGCTGGGTGACAACCAGTTGTACCGACTGATACGCACGACCTTCAGCCAGGCCGCGGACTGCCTGGAAGAGCAGGGCGGAGATCCCCAGGCGGTGGCACGGATACGACAGGCTACGCCGCACTGGCTCAGGCATACCGCTCTGACCCATCAGGCCCAGGCGGGCGTGGAGCTTCGTTATCTGGCGCAGTCGGCACGTCACTCACGCCTGGAGACGACGTCACGCTACCTTCACACCGAAGACGAGGAGTGGCATCGCCAGCAGTCGCTGCACGGCCTTGGCCAGGCAGAGGGACCAAAATGGGGGCAAGGGAAGGGGGGAGAATAAGGAATGAAGAAACAGCCCCCCTGGACAGGTTTCTGGCTGGGGGCGGCTAGCAGAGCCGACCAGTAGAACCCGCCAATGGAGCCAACCAGGCAAGCCTAGTGCTCGAGGGGGCCGCGCTTTCGGGCGATATAACGATTGGCGTGCTCGGTGAGCGCCTTGACGTCGGACTTGTAGCCACGGTCGAGTCGGTAGGCAGCCACCGCCAGCGCCAAGGTGGCGCCCAGCATGATCAGCATGGCGATATGGAATGTCATCACTTGTCCCTCCAGGTGAGCAGGGCCTTGGCATAGGATGCCACGAGAGCCAGACCAAAGCCAACGAAGGCGCCCCAAAGCGGCTTGGCCGTGCTGGCCACCACCAGCGTCGCCCCCGAGCTATCCTTGTCGGCGAAGAACAGCGCAATCAGCGAAAGCGCGCCGACGGTGGTGCCCGCGCGATCCGCCAGATCCAGCAGATTGGTAAGGATGGCCGCTCGCTTGGCCCGGCGCTGGGCGGCCAGGTGAGCGATGATTTCTTCCAGCTGCTGCTGCGTCAGGCCTCGCTCGGAGGCCGGCGTGCCGGTCTTGTCGGCCCGTGACGAGCCCAGATACTGGTCGAGCTCCTTTTCCAGTGCATCGAGTCGTCTATCACGTGAGCGATGCGGGCCCTGTCCTTGGGGGTCTGGCGCTTGCATGTCGATCTCTTTATGTAGCTTAGGCGGCGAGCGACAGCGAGTGCTCCGTTGTCACCCGCTCAGGGCGAATTCTAGCATGACGCCTGGCCGGGTTCTCCGAACCGGGGCTGACCGGGGGAGGACGACGGCGGGGCCAGGCAGGTATAATCCTGGCAGCATTCTAGGGAGTCACCATGACCACGACGAGTACCGCAGAACAGGCCCAGCAGGAGCTGCTGGAAGAGTTTGAACTGTTCGACAACTGGATGGACCGCTATCAGTACATCATCGACATGGGCAAGGCATTGCCGGCCTTCCCCGATGAGCACAAGCGTGACGAGCTGAAGATTCAGGGCTGTCAGTCCAATGTGTGGATGCACCACGAGCGCCAGGGCGACACCCTGCACTTTGCCGCCATCTCGGACGCCGCCATCGTGTCAGGGCTGATCGCCGTGCTGATGCGCATCTACAACGATCGAAAGCCCAGCGACATCCTCGCCACCAGTCCGCATTTTCTCAAGGACCTGGGTCTCGACAAGCACCTGTCGCCGACCCGCAGCAATGGCCTCAACGCCATGCTCGAGCGCATCTATCGCGTCGCGGAGCAGGAAGCTGCCTGATGCTTGAAACCTGGGCGTCGACGAGGCGCCCGCGTCAGTCCGCTGATCTCGAGTCGCTGTCGCCGCGCACCTCAAACCGCTCGTCGAGCTCCGGATCCTGGCGGCAAAGCCTCTCGCTGGGCCCGCCAGGCACAGGATCGATGCCGCCCTTGGCGCCAGGATGGCAGCGCAGAATACGCTTGAGCGCTAGCCAACCGCCCCGTATCGGGCCGTGAACCGTTATGGCTTCGTGACTGTAGTGCGAGCAGCTTGGCCAGTAGCGACAGCGTGGGCCCAGCAATGGGCTGATGACACCCTGGTAGAGGCGAATCAGCGCCAGTAACGGCCATGCCAGCCAGCGCTTCGGTCCGCGCCCTCGGAGTGATGGCTCCTGCGCGGGGGGCGATCGATCATCGCGACCACGGCCGCTGTCAGCCTCGGCCGTCGCCGATGACTCAGGATCCCTTGGTGTAGAGCTCATCGGGATCGATCAGCGCAGCGCTGCTGATGCGGGCGCTGTCAGCCTCCAGGGACAGATAGAAACAGCTACGACGGCCGGTATGGCAGGCCGGACCGGTCTGCTCGACCTGCAGCAGCAGGGTATCGCCGTCACAGTCCAGCGACGCACTCTTGAGATGCTGCTGCTGGCCGGAAGACTCGCCCTTGCGCCACAGCTTGGCGCGGGAGCGGGAGTAGTAGCATACCCGGCCAGTGCGCAGTGTTTCCTCCAGTGCCTCCCGGTTCATCCACGCCATCATCAGCACTTCGCCGCTATCGTGCTGCTGGGCGATGGCCGGCAGCAGACCATCGCCGTTGAATCGCACATTGGCCAGCACCTCTTCGAGAGAATGACGGCTATCGCAGGGTTCGCGCTCGAGGCGTTTGAGCAGGTCGGTCATGGGGCTCAGGTGGCGTCCTTGGGGGTGGAAGAGGATGTATTGACTGGATCAGCGGTGGCGTCGGCACGCTCCTCCGCACCATCGTTGCTGCCGCCTTGGCAGGCCTGGCACAGGCCAAGCAGTTCGATGGTCTGGCGCTGTACCTGGAAGCCCAGCGTCCTGGCACGGCTTGCCAGTTGCTCGTTGATCTCGTCGAGGTGCAATTCCTCGACGCGCCCGCAGTCCCGGCAGATCAGCAACTGGAAGCGATGGGCATGCTCGGGGCAGGGGCAGGCGACGTAGGCATTGAGCGACTCGATGCGATGTACCAGCCCCTGTTCGATCAGGAACTCCAGCGCACGGTACACCGTCGGGGGGCGCGCGGCGGCGTGATCCTTGGCTAGCCGATCCAGCAGATCGTAAGCCTTGAGGCCACCGCTGGCCTCACCGATCAGTTCCAGTACACGTCGCCGGATGGGGGTGAAGCGCACGCCACGATGTGCGCAGTGAGCTTCAGCCTGTTGTAGCAGGGCGGTTTCGGTCATGGGGTCCAATATTCACGAAGCGGCAACCTAGTCTACGCGCTGGCCCGCCGGCGGGCCAGACACGCGAAACTGTCAAATGGCTTCTGCCGGGGCTTCCTGCAGCTCGCCCTGGCGGGCGAAATGGTGCTGGGCGAAGGCCACCCGCTCGGCAGCGCTGCGCTCCTCGGTCTGCGCCTCGATCAGATCGAGGCGTCGCCGCAAGCCTTCGCCATTGGCCATCTGGATCGCCAGGCCAGGGCGGGCGTTCAGCTCGAGCAACATGGGGCCGCGGTCACGATCGAGCACCATGTCGGTGCCGAGATAGCCAAGCCCGGTCATCTCGTAGCAGCCGGAGGCGAGTTCAAGAAGGGTGGTCCAGCCAGTGATCTGCAGGCTGGCCAGTTCGTGGCCGGTATCGGGATGGTCGGTGCGCGAACGATCGAACTGGACACCTCGTACGGCGCGCCCGCTGGCGATATCGATACCGACGCCCACCGCACCCTGGTGCAGGTTGGCCTTGCCGTCGGAGGCGGCGGTGGACAGCCGCATCATCGCCATCACCGGGTAGCCCTTGAACACGATGACACGGATATCCGGCACGCCTTCGTAGGTATAGGCAGCGAAGGTGGTATCGAAGTTGATCAGCCCCTCGACCAGGGCAACGTCCGGGGAGCCCCCAAGCGAATAGAGCCCCGAAAGGATATTGGAGACGTGGCGTTCGACATCCTCGATATCCAGCTCCGCGCCGCTGGGCTTGATGAAGTGCTTGCCCTCGACTCGCTCGATGACCAGGATGCCCTTGCCGCCGCTGCCCTTGGCCGGCTTGATCACAAAACCGTTGTGGCCCGCCAGCATCTCGCTGATGTGCTTGACACTAAACTGGGTCGACACCGTACCGATATGCTCCGGCGTGGTGATGCCGTATTCCTGTGCCAGCAGCTTGGTCTTGAGCTTGTCATCCACCAGCGGATACAGCTTGCGACTGTTGTAGCGACCGATGTAACGGATGTTACGCCGGTTCATGCCGATGATGCCCTTGGCCTTGAGCTTGCCGGGACTGGTCCAGTTGAGCATGGCTCAGTCCTCCGTGACCGGCTTGAAACGACGCAGTTCTAGCAGCCGGTAACCGGTGTAGTTGCCCAGCAGCAGGATCAGCGCCATCAGGATGAGCTGCAGGCCGAGGAAGTTAAAGGTGATGTGGCGAATCCACGGATTGTTCATCGCCAGATATGCCAGTACCGCGGTCAGCAGGCTGCCGCCGCCCTGGATCAGCACCTCCTTGGGGCCTTCTTCTTCCCACAGGATCGACATCCGTTCGATGGTCCAGGACAGGATGATCATCGGGAAGAAGGTGATCGTCAGGCCCGCATTGAGGCCAAAGCGATAGGACAGCACGGTGAAGATCGAGATGATCGCTATCACCGTTATTATCACCGCCGTCACCCTGGCCACCAGCAATAGATTCAAGTGTGACAGATAGCTGCGGATGACCAGACCGACGGCCACCACCAGCAGAAACCCGACCAGGCCGGTGAGCAGGGTGGTCTGGATGAAGGCCAGGGCAATCAGTACCGGCATGAAGGTACCGGACGTCTTGATGCCGATCAGCACCCGCAGCAGCACCACCACCAGCGCACCGATCGGGATCAGCAGGATCGTCTGGAACAGCGCCTGCTCCTCGAGCGGCAAGCTGTGAATCGAGAAGTTGAGCAGGGTATCGCTGTCCTCGGCGAGCTGGCTGCGCACTGCCGCCGCGGCGGGCTGATTGCGTACCAGCATGGAGAAGGAAATACGTGAATCGCGACCGCCTTCCACCTCGAGCACGGCATTGCCAGCGCTTTCCCACATCAACAGGTTGTCGGGCTTGCCCTGTTCGCCGGTGGCCGGATTGAACAGTGCGCGCTTGTCGCCGTCATAGACCTGTATCCACGAGGTCAGGCTCTGGCGCCGACGGCCGCTGTCGAGCATCAGGCCACTGACCTCACGGGCGGCAACGCCGGCCTGGTTCAACAGGCGCACGGCCAGCGGCACACGATCGAACTGGGTCAGCAGTAGCCTGGCATTTTCCCCCTGGCGGTCATCGGCGAATTCGCTCAGCAATTCACGGGCGAAGGTAAAGGCGTCGGACGAGCGTGCCCAGGCGCGGTCGATCACCTGCTGGGCGGCGGTGTCGTAGGGACGCTCCCAGGCGACATCGGTCACCGGCGGCGGCGGGGGCGGAGCAGTTGCCTTGCGGGCACCTTCGGTCACCAGTACCTGGGCGGTGTAGTAGAGGCGCTGATCGCCCACCGCCTCGCGGGTGGACCACTCGGCGCGACGTGCGCCGTTTTCCTGCAGGAACGCCAGGCCATAACCCGGCGAGGCGGTGTGCTCGGTCAGCACCCGAAAACCGGCCTGAGAGGAGGGCAGGGCCATGTCCACCTTGGCCGGCTCGCCCTGGCCATCGAAGGTGACCTGAGCCTCGATTTCCCAGACCTGGCGCTGTTCACCCGGCGTCCAGGGGACCTCGAATTCCACGTGGCGGTGAATGCTCATCGCGATGCCAACCACCATCAGCAGGGCGACGATCAGATAAAAGGGCAGTCTGGACATGGGTCTTCCTTAATCGGGAGCGAAAGGCCGACGCCCCGGGGCGTCGGCACACAGCGTTATCTCAGGGCTGTTCCTGATCATCACGATCGGCCGCTTCCTCGTCGGCGGCTTCGCTGGCCGATTCCCCTCCTGGGAATTCGGGACGGTCGTGCAGGTAGTGGCGTGCCACGTCGATGACGGCGATATCCAACAGGAAACGACGGCCAAGCAGGACGGGATAGCTCAGGTGGGTGCGGTCGTTCAGGGTGAATTCAACCTGTTCACGCAGCGGGCCGAGGGTCATCAGCAGGCTGACCACAGGGCGGCTTTCTTCACCGTTGGCCTGGACGATGGTCACCTTGCGTTCTACCGGTGCCTCGATCCATTCATCGCGCACGGCCTCGACCACCGAATCCTCTTCATTGAGGCCAAGCTTGAAGCGCACCCATTCGTCACCATCCCGTTCGAAGGTGGTGACATCGGTAGCGGACAGCGATGAGGTATTGGCCCCGGAGTCGATCCGCGCCTTGAGATAGGTGCCCACATCGGGCAAGCCAACCCACTCGCTGCGTCCCAGCAGTTCCTTGTTGTCGATACCGGACTCGGTGCTGGCCTCACACTGCGTCGTCCGAGGACCGGGCTCCGCGCTGCCGCGCTCGAGCCCGGCCAGATCCTGGCGTACGCCGCGCAGCAGGCTACCGACTTCGCGGATATCGGCGGTCATGCGGCGATCCTGCGCTGCCTGTTCACTGAGCATGTCGTGGGTCAGGTCGCAGCGTCCCGCCAGGCGCGTCTCGAGCCCTCGGATCTCGGCGTGGAATTCCGAAGGCGTGAGAGGTTCGGGGGGGGGCGGAGCGTCGACCGGTGCCAGTGCACAACCACCGAGCATCGCGGCGGCGGCCAAGGAAAGAAAACAAGTCGGTCGGAGGGGCATGACGCTAGCGTCCTTGTATCGGCATCGACAAAAATGGTGAGACTCGCAAAGATCGCTCCCGAAGAAGCCCATCGAACGAGACAAATTGAAGCGATGATAAGGAGCGACGCCAGCGCTGTCCATGCTGGGGCCGGGTTGATCACGCCTCAGGTGCTCCGCTGTACTGCTGAGAACCGCCTACAATCCCGAGCCCGCACCCCTGGAAAAGCGCTAGGGTGTCTACTGGGCGGGGCTCATATCTACCTCATCAGGAATCGGGACAATAGAACCAAGGAGTTGCCTGAGTATTGTCGGCTACACAAGTCCCTATACGCGCCCTTGGGCATTCCACTTCTACTATGCAGAACCTTTCGTGCTTTGCTGAAGCTAGCACGAGGCTGACTACAATAACGCAACAAGATAGCGACAGAGTCGACTACAAGGTTCAACGTTCTCGTCGGAGCCCTCGCCATGGATAACAAGATTCTTGTGGTAGTGACCAGTCACGCCAAGTATCCCAATCATGATCGAGCCACGGGTCTGTGGCTAGGTGAAGCCGTGCATTTCATCGATCATGTCGAACAGGCTGGCTGGACCTGCGACATCGCAAGCCCCAAGGGGGGCTATACGCCCATCGATCCCCACAGTCTGGCGGCCGCCGAGGCGATTGACTGGGACTACTATCAGAACAAGGACTTCATGAACCGCCTGGGTACGACGCTGGCCCTGGACGAGGTCAACGCAGCGGACTATCGGGCAATCTATCTGGCGGGCGGGCATGGGGTCATCTGGGACTTTCCGGGCAACGAGACGCTCCAACGCCTGTGTCGGGACATCCACGAGGCAGACGGTATCGTATCCTCTGTGTGTCACGGTGCCGTGGGCTTGCTCAATGTGACCCGGGATGATGGGGAATACCTGATCAAGGGCATGAAGGTGACCGGCTTTTCCAATCACGAGGAGCACCTGGCCAAGCTCGACGACATCGTGCCGTTTCTTACCGAAACGGAGCTTGTCGAGCGTGGCGGGCTCTATTTGAAGGCGGATCGCGCCTGGGAGCCATTCGCCGTAGTCGATGAGCGGCTGGTCACCGGGCAAAATCCAGCCTCGGGCCGACGCGTGGCCGAACTGGTGCTGGAAGCGTTGGGCGACTGATCACCGTCGGTCAGCAAGATCTTTTCTATCCGGACATCACCATGGCAGCCAGACATCGTCAGGGAAGACGCACGATAGCGATTATCGTCACCACGGCGCTGGTCGCCGGACTCGTCATGGGGTTCTACGCAGGAAGCCGTTACCAGCTCTGGCATCTCCAGGACGCCTGCCTGGATGCCGGAGGACGGGTTTCAGACGACGGTGTGGCACGATGTGAAATCGAACGTGAGATCGAGCGTGAGTTCGACCGCAGGTAGCCTTGGTTCGAACCCGTTGGCGGCAGCAACCGTGTCGGTCTTGGGTATGTGCGCGCCATCGGAGATCGCCAATGATTGTCCGTGAAGAAGCTCCAAGGGATCACGACGCCATCGAAGCATTGATTCTTACGGCGTTCGACGGCCATCCCCAGCATGCACCGGGCGCAAGGCCTACCGAACACCTGATCGTCAGAGCGCTGAGGGCAAGCGAACGCCTGACGCTGTCCTTGGTGGCGGACGACCAGGGCATGATCGTCGGGCATCTGTGTCTGTCGCCGGTGCTGATCGATGGCGAGGCGACAGCCTGGTTTGGGCTCGGCCCTGTAGCAGTAGCGCCGGCGTGTCACCGCAAGGGGATCGGCGCACGCCTGATCCGCGAAGGACTTGGACGCATGCAAGAGCAAGGCGCCGCTGGTGTGGTGGTGCTGGGTGAGCCCGAGTACTACGGGCGCTTCGGCTTTTCGCGACATCCGGGGCTATGGCTGGCCCAGGTCCCGGAGGACGCCTTTCTGGCGCTGCCGTTGGGTGACCGCGGCAGCAGCATGCCGACCGGGGAGGTCACGTATGATCCGGCGTTTTTATCCTGAACCGCCAGAGGTGCAAGCGGCGATGAGAGTGTCGGCAGAGGGAGCCGGATGGATGGGACAGAAAGCCGGCACGTATCATTAACGTCCATCGATAGGGATGATGCAGAGCGCAGAGGCTTGTCCGGGAGAACCGGCAAACACCTCATTTAACATAATATAGATTATGCGAACCATGGGTCATGAAAGCTTGTGAAGGCTGATAACAGCCTCTTGTCACCAGAACCCCGCATCAATCGCTGTCCTTATCTACCTCGAACTTACCTCGAACTCGGCGGTAGCTTCCCACCGAGCCCAACGGATTCAGATCACCGAACTGGCAGTCCTGTCGAGCTGCCTGCGTCAACCGATGACAACTGACGTACTGGCGGCCGGCACTGACTCACCCCTTTTCTTTGAACCGCTGGTAAGTCTCCCGGGCGCGTTCCAGGTGGCGCGCCATGGCGGCTCTGGCGGCGTCGGGCTGGCGTGACAGGATGGCGTCGAGCACGTCCTGGTGCTCGGCTTCCACGCGCTTGAGATAGGTGCTGGTGGAGTCGGTGTTGACCTCGCTGGTCGCCAGCTTCGAGCGTGGAATCGCTCTCAGGTTGAGCTGCTCCAGCGCCTGAGGGAAGAATGGATTGTGGGTGGCCCTGGCAATCGCGTGGTGGAACTCGAAGTCCTCGTTACGCGCCTGGCTACGCTGCTGACGAGCCTTGACGAAGGCCGCATGGGTGTCACGCAGGCGAGTCTCGTCGTCGGCCTCGAAGCGCTCGGCGGCCAGTGCCGCCGCAGCGGGCTCCAGATTAAGCCTCAGTTCGATGACATGCAGGATGTCTTCGACGGTGGTTGGACGAATCCGCTTGGCGGGCATGGCCTCGGCCGGTGCGGCCCGGATCACCGTGGTGCCGACGCCACGCCGTGCCTCGACCAGGCCCAGCGACTTGAGGTGAGCCACCGCCTCGCGGATCACCGTCCTGCTGACACCGAAGGAATCACACAGGCCGCTTTCTGTCGGCAGCTTCTCGCCGACGGCGATGGTTCCGGCGGTGATCAGACCTTCCAGCTGGTCGGCCACGTTCATCGACAGACTGCCTTCACGCGTCAGCTTCTTGACGTTTAGCGGTGCCGGTTCCGTGCGGGGTGCTGGCTTGGCTGCCATGGTCGATTCCTCTTCAGTTCGCGTGGCGATGACGCGACGTGCCGCAAAGCGCTATTTTTCAGGGCTATTTATCAGGGCTGTATATCAGCACTGACTATCAGGACGCCAGTGTATCAAGGCGATGGCGTCAGGTCCCCGGTGTCAGGCTGCTCGATCCTCTATCCCTCTATCCCTCTATCCCTCTGCCAGTGTCGGAGACGGATGCCTGGTGGCTTTCCGCGACGATTCAGTGGCTATTCATCGTCAGGATGGCCCTGGCCTGCAAACTTGCCGCCCTGGAAGCGCACCGAAGGGTCATCGGGAGCCAGCCGCCCTCCCCTGGCCTCGATCTCGGTACGCCAGGGTTCGGAGCTGTCCTTGGGCACCCAGCCCAGAAAGCCTGCTTCGCGATTGTCCCACCATTGTTCGGCGTTGTTGGAGGCGCCGTAGACCACGGTGTAGGCCAGTTCAGGGACGCAGAAGGCGCGCTCGAGCAACGCCATGAAATCCTCGACGCTCATCCAGGTAGCCAGCATGCGGGCATCGGCGGGCTCAGGGAAGCAGGAGCCAATACGCACCGCCAGGGTTTCGACCCCGAACTTGTCGAAGTACAGACTGGCGAGGTCCTCGCCGAAGCTTTTCGACACGCCATAGAGCGAATCCGGGCGTTTCGGCACCTTGGCGTCCAGCCGCTGATGCTGTGGGTAGAAGCCGATGACGTGGTTGGAACTGGCGAATACCACCCGCGGCTTGTCATGACGGCGCACCGCCTCATAGAGGTGATAGGTGCCCATGATGTTGGCCGGCAGGATCTGCTGCCAGGAGCGCTCCACCGATACACCGCCCAGGTGGACAACACCATCGCAGCCTTCCACCAGGCGAGCGACAGCATCGACGTCGGTCAGGTCTGCCGTGACGATCTCTTCATGGCGGGTGTCGTGGGTCACGTCCTGGTCGACGGTGACCATGTCGGACAGGCGGACCTCCTTCGCCAGGCGACTCAGATGAGGTCTCAGAGCGGTGCCCAGGCCCCCGGCGGCGCCGGTGACCAGCAGTCGATTCAACATGTCAGAATTCCTTCTCGGGTGTCGTGTCTCGTGTCTCGTGATACGCGCCTTCAGCGACCGAAGCCGTACAGTTCGGCGGGATTGTCGACCAGGATGCGTTGGCGCTGCTGCTCATTGGCCCAGGCCAGCAGTACGTCGAGCTGGTCAGGGTCGCCGGGGTACTGATCTCGCGGGACACCAACATGGGGCCAGTTGCTGCCCCAGAGGATGCGTTCCGGTGCGTGGTTGATGACCCGCCGGGCGATGGCGCCGACGTCGTCGTAGTCGGGCCCTCCGCTCAGGCTGGTCTCGTAACCGGCGCAGACCTTGAACCAGGCGTTGCCGCGGTCAAGCAGCCTGAGAATGGCATCGACGCGAGGATCATCGGCCGGCACCGGATCGATGAACTTGCCGATATGATCGATGATGTACGGGCACTCGATACGTTCCAGCATCGGCAGGTGCTGGTCGAGCTCGCGGCCATTGAACTGTACCATCAGGTGCCAGCCCAGGGGCGCGATCAACGGCTCGACCTCGGGCAGGCGAGCCAACGGCATGGCGCCTCCGCCCAGGTTCATGATGCGTGCGCCGCGTACACCTCGGCCATGCCAGTCTTCGAGGGTTTTCAAAGGGGTGTCAGGACTGACGGCGGCGACCCCGCGGGCCTTGTCCAGGCCCAGTTGATCGAGCGAAGCAAGCAAGGCGCCATTGTCGAACTGATAGGCGTTGGACTGGGTCACGACCACCCTGTCGAGCCCCATCCAGCGCTGGAAGCGCCGGAGATCCTCGACGGTTGCCAACTCCTTGATCGGCGGCCCGCCTGGCTGGCCTTTGTAGCCATCGAGGAAGAGATGAATATGGCAATCGGTGGCGCCGGCGGGTGCCTTCAGCCTGGGCGCGCGCCCTTCCAGCGGACGGGTATTGGCCGGTATCACTGTCTTGTCTCCTTGAGGGCGAAACGTGTCAGGGCGTCGCGATCGATCTCGATGCCCAGTCCAGGGCCGTCAGGGATATCGACCCAGCCCTGATGATGCTCCAGCGGCTGGGTAACAATTGCCTGGCGGAAGGGATTGTGGGTCCGATCGAACTCCATGATGGGTTCGATCGGCTCACGTCTCGGCGGATTGGGCGGCAGCGCCGCCATGGCCTGAAGGCTGGCGGCGATGCACACGGCGGTGCCCCACACATGGGGAATCAGGCGCACGCCATGAAGCGCCGCCATATCCACGACGCGCCGCATCTCGGTGAAGCCGCCGACGCCGCATATGTCGGGCTGGCAGATATCGATGGCGCGACTGGCCAGCGGCTCCTGCATGGCGTAGCGGCCATGCCAGTTCTCGCCACTGGCGACCGGTAGAGGCTGGCCATCGCGCACCGCGCGATAGGTATGAATCTGCTCCGGTAGTACCGGTTCCTCGAACCAGTCGACGTCGTAAGCCGCCGCCCGCTTGCCGACCTCGAGGGCCTCCAGCAGGTCATAGCCGTGGTTGGCATCGATCATCAGACGCCGATCGGGACCGATGGCCTCGCGCACGGCGGCGATGACCCGAAGATCTTCCTCGACGTTGAAGCCGATCTTGATCTTCACCCCGTGAAAGCCTTCCTCGGCGTAGCCCGCCACCTCCGCGGCGATATCACTGACCCGGTCCACGCCATCGCGACGAAAGGAGCCGGTGGCGTAGGCCTGGACGCGTTCGCGAAAACGCCCTCCCAAGAGCTCCGACACGCTGGCACCGTAGTGCTTGCCCTTGATGTCCCACAGCGCGATGTCGATGCCGCTGAGGGCGGTCATGGTCAGCCCCCGCTGGCCCTGGTCACGCAGCCGGTTGTAGAGCACGAGCCACAGTCTTTCATGCTCCAGCGGGTTGGCGCCGATCAGGGTGTCGGCGTAGGTGGCCACCACCGCGGCGTTGGCCTGGGCCGGACCGAGGCACTCCCCCCAGCCGACGGTGCCGTCTTCGCAGGTGATCTCCACCAGGCAGTGCTGGCGGCGTTCGAAGCGCATGGAAGCACTTTCGAAGGCCTGTTCAAGGGGATGATCCAGCAGATGGGTCTCGACCCTGGCGATCTTCATCGGTGTGCCTCTTTTCCTGTAGGTGGTCAGCGGTGTGTGGCGCCTCGTCGAAGGGGGCTTGGCATGGTCGCCATCACTCCAGCATGTTGGGCAGCGCCATGGACAGTGCCGGAACGTAGGTCACCAGCATCAGAGCGGCGAACAACGCCAGGTAAAACGGCCAGATGGTGCGAACGGTCTGTTCGATCTTGATCTTGCCGACCACGCTGCCGACAAACAGGCAGGCACCCACCGGCGGCGTGCACAGCCCGAGCCCCAGATTCATCATCATCATGATGCCGAACTGGATCGGATCCATGCCGAACTGGGCGGCAATCGGCAGAAAGATCGGCGTGCAGATCAGGATCAGCGCCGCCATGTCCATGATCATGCCGAGTGCCAGCAGGATCAGGTTCAGCATCAGCAGGATGGCGAGCGGATTGTCGGTGATCCCGAGCAGCGTGTTGGACAGCAACTCCGGCACGCTATAGAGGGCGAGCAGATAGGAGAACGCCGAGGCGCAGCCGACCAGGATCATCACCAGCGCGGTGGTGCGCACCGACTGGTAGACCGCCTGCTTGAACGATGCCCAGTGCAGCTCGCGATAGACCAGCGCGGTGACGACGATGGCGTAGATGGCCCCGAAGGCGCCTGACTCGGTCACCGTCAGCACGCCAGACAGCACGCCGCCCACGATGATGACCGCGGTCAGCAACCCTGGCAGTGCGGCGGCAAAGCTGATCGCCAGCGCCTGCCAGCCCGGAAAGTGTTCGCCCTGGTAACCACGCTTGACCGCTACCAGATAGGCGGCAAGGGCCAGCAGGCCACACATCAGGATGCCCGGCACGATGCCCGCCATGAACAGCTTGGTGATGGACAGGCCGCCACCGGCCGCCACGGCGTAGAGGATCATGTTGTGGCTGGGCGGAATCACCACCCCGGCCACCGACGAGGTCACCGTCACGTTGACCGCGTAGTCCGCGTCGTAGCCCTTCTCCTTCATCACCGGAATCAGGATGGAGCCGAGCGCTGAGGTGTCCGCCACCGCGGAACCGGAAATCCCGCCGAACAGCATCGAAGAGGTCACATTGACCACCCCGAGCCCTCCGCGCACTCGGCCCACTGCGGCAGAGGCCAGGCGCACCAGGCGCTGGGAAATACCGCCGTGCAGCATCAGCTCGCCGGCGAAGATAAAGAACGGAATGGCCAGCAGGGAAAACACCGAAATGCCCGAGAGGATGCGCTGGAATGCCACGAACAGCGGCAGTCCCTCATAGAGAAAGCCCCCTACTGCTGCCAGTCCTACCGCAAAGGCCACCGGAGCGCCGACCGCCAGTCCCAGGGCAAAGAGTCCAAAAACGATAGCGAGTCCCATGCTCAGTCCTCCTGGGTCGGGTTGTGCCGGCCGCCAAGCCGCTTGACAATGTTGGCCACAGCGAACAGCACCATCAGCGCGCCACAGATCGCCAGCGGCGCGGCACGCCAGCTTTCGGAGAGTCCGAGCATCGGGATAGGTCGTGCCAGGTTGGTCATCATCAACTGCCAGCCCTGCCAGGCCATGAAGCCGCCAAAGGCCACCACGAACAGATCCGCCAGATGGTGCATCAGACCCTTGATGGGCGCCGGCATGTTGTCGCGCAGCAGGTCGATGGACAGGTGGCTGTTGTGACGAACGCCGGCAGCGGCGCCGAGAAAGGTGATGTAGGCCACGCTCAGAAGCGCCGTCTGCTCGACCCAGGTGGGGGTGTCATTGAGCACGTAGCGGCCAAATACCAGCCAGCCAAAGGTGATGATCAGCAACACCAGCAGCACCCCGGCCACCATGATGCAACCATGGGCGATACTGTCGAGGATGCGGTCCAGTCGGCTGGGTGTTTCACGCTTGTAGCGTATGCTTCGTGACTCCGGCGATGCCGGAGGAAAGGCACCACGGCGTACCGTGGCGCCCTCTTGCTCTGACTCGGTTTGCTCGGACCCGACGTCAGAGGTGTCGGTGGGTGCGTTCACGCATCAGCCTCCCCGCCCGCCCCCGGCACCGGGGACGGGGCTCTCGTATCAATGGGATCAGTCGGCCTGAGCCGCGCGAATGTCGTCGACCAGCGAGGCCAGGTCCGGGTTCTCAGCAAGAAAGCCCTCATAGACCGGTTGCATCAGCGCCTGGAATTCTGACTTGTCCGGAACCTCATTGATCTCGACGCCTGCATCCAGCGCCGTTTGCCGACTGGCCGCGGTACGCTCTTCCCACAGTTCACGCTGCTGCTCGGTGGCGACCTGCCCGGCCTCCCGGACCGCCGCCTGGTCCTCTTCGGACAGCTCGTCCCAGGTACTGCGGGCCATGCACAGGCACTCGGGAATGACCAGGTGGTTGGTCAGTGAGTAGTAGCCGGCAACCTCGTAGTGGCCGCTGGATTCGTAGGACGGGAAGTTGTTCTCGGCGCCGTCGATCACTCCGGTCGTCAGCGATTGGTAGACCTCACCGTAGGCCATGGGGGTGGCGTTGCCACCCAGCGCATCGATCATGTCGACGTAGAGGTCGTTGTTCATGACCCGGACCTTCATGCCCTCGACATCTTTCGGAGTCTCGACCGGATGGTCGGTGTTGTAGAGGCTGCGCGAGCCTGCCCCGAACCAACCCAGCGCGACCAGGCCCTGCTCCTCCATCGCTGCGGCGAAGCGTTCGCCGATCTCGCCATCCATCAGTTCGTACATGCGCTCTTCACTTTCAAAGATGAAAGGCAGCGAGAGTACGTTGGCCGCCGGCACCATCGGACCCATGGGGCCCATGTTGAAGTTGCCGAAATCCAGAGCACCGTTGCGGGTCTGCTCGATGGCATCAGGCTGATCCCCCAGCACGGCGTTGTGATAGACCTTTGGTGTGATGCGCCCTTCTGTTCGCTCGTCCACCTCCTTGGCGAAGGTCTCCAGCGCAATGCTGTTGGGGTACTCGGGAGGATGAATGTTCCAGCCGCGCCACTGTTCGGCCAGGGCTGGCGTTGCCAGCAAGGCGGTGGTCGCGGCCAGGCCGGCAAGATGGATGGCGCGGGTGAGCTTGCGTGAAGCGGCGGGATTCATGGTGAGTCCTCTGGTTGACCTTGTTGGCGTTGTTGTCATACCCGGTTGGGCAAGTGTCCGGCCCTCTCGTACTGCCATCACATGGCGATGGCCTGAGCCGTTTTCTGGAAACCATGGCATACTATGTATGACAAAGTAGAAGAGAGGACTTCCTGGCTGCAACCCCTTCCTAACACTTTTTGACTAAAGTGCAATGCCACTGTCGAGGTGTGTTAGCCAAGGCGGCCAACATGATCGACATTTTTCGGAAAAGCTCTTTATTCGCAGGCAATAACGACCTGTCCGAAACCTGTTCCTGGTGCAAAGACGCCCCGCTGCAGCGGCAGTTTATTTGTAAAATGCTGTCAATTTCAGGCGTGACGCGTGGCCCGCTGTGTCCCTGTGCCGCCTGAGCTGCATAGGCGGCAGGAAGTCTCGTGGGACGTGCAAGGCCTCGGCTGTTAAAGACATTCAGCGCAGACAATATCGATGCAGAATAACGGGAGAATCGGGCGCCGCTGAGCGCCCGAGAACATGGCGGAGATTCGTTCAGGGGAAGGATCGAGGCGGCGCGCCCGAATCATCGGATCGGGCGCTGGTCGGGAGGTGGCTAGAAGGCCCAGGCCGCCGACAGCGACACCGTATCGCCATCGAAGCGATTTTCGGATGACACATCGTGAAGCCACTTGCCGATCAAGGTGACCGGCGCCTGGCCCAGTGAGACGCTCTTCATGAAGGCCGGCCCTACTCCTGCCCCGCTACTGCGAAAACCATCTTCCAGGCGATCCGGTACCGGGCCCGAGTCCGACTCGAGCTGCTCGTAAACGTACCCGGCCAGACCCAGTCCGAAGCTTGGCGTCAGGTACTTCGCCGCCAGCACGTCCAGGTGAAACTCGTCGCCGGTGGTGTAGTCGGTGGCATCGTTCTTGAAGTTGAACAGGATGCCCGCGGTCATCGACAGGTCCCATCCGCTTTCGGGCAGCCAACTGTAGGTAATGGTGGGATCGATCGACCAGTAGTGCCGCCCCAGGTTGATCCGATCATCCTCGTCGTAGCGCCCCACCGGAATATTGATACCCACCGCCGCCGTGGTGTGGTGAGTCCCGTTGGCCCAGTTGAGGGCGACAGGCACCAGGTACGGATCACCGAAGCCGCTGTTGCTTCCGGTGTTGAAGCGTTCCTGGCCCGGGATGCTGGCCTCGAGATCGACGCTGACGTCAAACACGTAGGGAAGATTGATCCCGGCGATGTAGGTGGCACCGAGCCACTCGACGTCGGTCACCCAGGTCAGCTTGAGCAGGTTGAACCACAGCGTCTGGTCGAGACCCGCCGACAGCCGCCCGCCCAGGGGGCGCGCGCCGATATCGCCCTCGTAGCGCACCAGGTCGTTGCGTGCATAGACCCCGGGTGGCGGAGCCAAGCCTGCGGCAAAGTCGTTATAGGCGCCCGGTACATAGATGCTGCTGCCGCCTTCCGAGGCATGAGCCGTCGCTGGGGCCAGCAGTGCTGCACCAAGGATCGGCGCTGCCAGCAGGTAGTGATACATACCGGAGGTCAGGAGTCGGGGGCGACAAATGGCCATGGGGACGGTTCCATTGAGGAGTTTGCTGCAAAGTATAGGTAGCGCTCCAGACTTTTGGGCACAATTTTGACGTGCCTGCCTCCTATGCCCCCACGTCCCCTGCTGCTCTTCCCGTGACGTCTACCTCCAGCGTCCTGCGACTACTTCGGTCGATTGGCCAGATACGACAACGGCGCCCCAAGGGGCGCCGTTGTCGGGTGCGGGAAGCGAGTTCCTGTTCAATCCTGGCGGTACACCCTTACTCGCCGGCGGGCGCGTAGGAGCCATCTTCGCGGTGCACTTCCTTGCCGGTCAGGCCCGGAGTGAACACGCAGGCCAGGTGCATGGTCTTGGAAGCACGCAGCAGGTGCTCGTCATGCTGATCCAGGATGTAGATGTCGCCCGGCTTGATCGGCCAGATCTTGCCGTCGGCCAGGGTCTCCACCTCGCCTTCGCCCTCGATGCAGAACACCGCCTCGAAGTGATGCTTGTAGTGGATGTGGGTCTCGGTACCCTCGAAGATACGGGTGATGTGGAAGGAACACTGACCGCCGTCATCGGCGAGCATCAGGCGGGTGCTGTCCCAGTTACCGTTCTCGGCCTTTACCAGGCGGTCGGTCTGACGGGCTTCTTCCAGGTTGCGAACGATCATCGAATTCTCCGTTGTCGGGTGTCGGGGGCGTCGGCGGTGCCGGGCATCGAAAGGCCCTGTGCGAGGCTTCGAGCGCTGGTGGCGTCCGCAGAAAAAGCGAGGGCGGGCCCTCGCTTTACATATTGCTCAGGGCAGGATCAGCGGCACCTTGCTGCTGGCGCCTGCCCGCAGATAGCCTGCGGGCGTATCCTGTTTCAGCTCAGCGCCTCGTGGGTGCTGCGCTCGAGGATATCGAGACCTTCGATCAGATCCTCGTCGGTGATGGTCAGCGGACACAGGCACTTGACCACCTCACCGTCCTGGCCACTGGTCTCGATCACCAGGCCGTTCTCGAAGGCCTTGGCGGTGATCTTGTCGGCGATATCGCCGCTTTCCACGTCGATGCCACGCATCAGGCCGCGGCCACGCTCGGAAGCCGGATACCCCTTGTCGCTGAGCCAGGCTGCGATCTTCTGAAAGCGCTCTTCCACGATCCGCGCCTTGCGCTGGATGTCACGCTCGAAGGTATCGTCGCTCCAGTACTTGCGCATGGCAGCGGTAGCGGTGACGAAGGCCAGGTTGAAACCACGGAAGGTACCGTTGTACTGACCCGGCTTCCACTTGTCGAGCTCCGGACGCATCAGCACGTGGGCGAACGGCAGGCCGAGTGCGGACAGCGACTTGGAGTTGGTGACGATGTCCGGCGTAATGCCGGCATGCTCGAAGCTGAAGAACTTACCGGTACGACCGCAGCCCGCCTGGATATCATCGATGATCAGCAGGATGTCATTATCGCGGCAGATGCCCTCGAGACGCTTGAGCCAATCCAGGCCGGCCACGTTGATGCCGCCCTCGCCCTGGACCGTTTCGACGATGACCGCGGCGGGCACGTCGAGACCGCCGGACTTGTCGCCAAGCAGCTTCTCGAAGTAGTCCAGGGTATCGGTCTCGCTACCCATGTAGCCATCGAAGGGCATGAAGGCTGCACCCTGGGTCGGAATACCGCCGGTCGCCTCGCGGAACTTGCGGTTGCCGGTGGTGGCCAGCGCTCCCATGGTCACGCCGTGGAAGCCATTGGTGAAGGTCACGATGTTGTGACGACCCTTGGCCACACGAGCGAGGCGAATGGCAGCCTCGACGGCATTGGTGCCGGTCGGCCCCGGGAGGTGGACCTTGTAGTCGAGACCACGCGGCTTGAGGATCACCTCTTCCAGGGTCTCCAGATAGTCGCGCTTGGCGGCGGTCCAGAAATCAAGACCGTGGATGATGCCGTCGGTGGCCAGGTAGTCGACCAGCGCCTGCTTCAGGTGCGGGTTGTTATGGCCGTAGTTCAAGGTGCCGGCACCGGCCAGAAAGTCGATGTACTCGCGGCCTTCCTCGTCGGTCAGGCGAGCGTTCTGCGCCTTGGTGAAGACCACCGGAAAGGAACGGGAATAGGTACGAACTTCGGATTCCATGCGTTCGAGGATCTGGGTCTGCATTGCGACCTCCTGTCGGGTTCGTAGGGGAAGTTATCGGGTATCGGTGGCGACGGACGCTGGCGCCCTGTCACCACCCTGGAAGCCGTTAGATACGCGTCGTGTCGAAGGGACCGATGCGCACCAGGTTTTCCGGATCGTGCTCTCCACCCAATTGGTCGGTAGAGAAGTACTCGCGGCTGTTCAACGGCGCCTGCCAGCGATCGGCCAGGCGGCGGAACAAGCCCCAGGAGGCCTGGTTATCCGGTGTGATGGTGGTCTCGAGGTGGTGGACCTCGGCAAATTCAGGGCGGGTCAGGATGGCTTCGACCAGTCTGCGGGCCAGACCGGTACCGCGGGCCTTCTCGCCCACCGCGACCTGCCACAGAAAGTAGGTGTCCGGAGCATTGGACTTCACGTAGCCGGAGACAAAGCCGACGATCTCGCCTTCCTCGTTGGTGGCAACGGCACAACTGTCACGGAACTGGGTGGCCAGCAACAGGTAGGCGTAGGCGGAGTTGACGTCCAGGGGCGGGCAGGACTTGACCAGCTCGTAGATGCCCCAGCCATCCTCGGGAGTGGACTTGCGAATAAACAGCGGCGCCGCTTCGTGACCCACCACCGCGTCGGCCACCGTAGGCTTGGCGAGGTCGGCGGATGGTGTGAAGGGCTCAGTGCTTGCGGTCATGTTCGTTATGCTTCGCTGTAGCGAATTTGGACAACCATTATAACAGTCGAGTATGACATTTCAAAATCTGGATTATTCTTAACCCCTGGAAGCATAAAAAAAAATTATGCGAACGGCGCCAGGCCACGTCTCATGGCGGCTCGGAGCGATCGCTGCCGCTCACCTCCCCTATCCCTTTGGCGTAATCGATTGCCTCTCCAACGAGACGATTTCGTCCGCCTGAAGCAGTATAGTCGGACCTTTCGGATCGGCGAGAAAAGGCCACAAAAAAGGGCACCCACAGGTGCCCTTGTCGTATCGTGACGCAGGTCTCAGGTACGGGTCGGCGTGCGCATGGTGACAAACTCTTCGGCGCCGGTCGGGTGGATGCCCACGGTGGCGTCGAAATCTGCCTTGGTCAGGCCCGCACGCACCGCGATGGCGATGCCCTGGATCACCTCACCGGCTTCCTCGCCGACCATGTGCGCCCCTACCACCACGTCGCTTTCGTCGTCGACGATCAGCTTCATCAGGCAGCGTTCATCACTGCCGGACAGGGTGTGCTTCATGGGACGGAAGTCGGCGCTGTAGACGCGGACCGCCTTGCACACCTCGCGGGCCTTCTCTTCGGACAGGCCAACGGTGCCGATGTTGGGATGGCAGAACACCGCAGTGGCGATGTTGTCGTAGTTCATCGGCGCCTTGGGCGCGTCACCGTAGTGGTGTGCGACCAGATGCATGGCCTCGGCCAGGGCCACCGGCGTCAGCTCAGGACCGCCGGTCACGTCGCCCAGCGCCAGGATCGAGGGCACCGAGGTCTCGAAGCGATCGTTGACCTGGATGGAGCCGTTCTCGTTGAGCGCGATGTCGAGCTGGTCCAGACCCAGGCCTTCCAGATGGGGCTTGCGGCCGGTGGCGGACAGCACCGCATCCACCTCAAGGGTCTCGCCATTGGTCAGGGTGGCCTTGATCCCGCCTTCGACCTTCTCGAGGGACTCGATGTTGGTGTTGAAGTGCAGGTTGACGCCCTTCTTGGCCATCTCGTCGCGGGTGAACTCGCGCACCTCCTGGTCGAAGCCGCGCAGGAACAGGTCGCCGCGATACAGCAGGTGGGCGTCGGCGCCCAGGCCGTTGAAGATGCTGGCGAACTCCACGGCGATATAGCCGCCGCCAAGCACCAGAAAGCGCTTGGGAAACTCGTCCAGGTCGAAGATCTGGTTGGAGTTCATGGCCAGTTCGCTGCCGGGGAACGGCGGCACCCAGGGCCAGCCACCCACCGCCACCAGGATCTTCTCGGCGCTGATGGTCTCGCCGCCAACCTCGACACGGTGTTCGTCCACCACCTTGGCGCGACCGTTTATCAGGCGCACCCCGGCGTTGTCCAGCAGCTTGCCGTAGATGCCGTTGAGTCGCTTGATCTCACCGATCTTGTTGTCGCGCAGGGTCGCCCAGTCGAAGCTCGGCGCCTGGTCGAGCTGCCAGCCGAAGCCGCGAGCGTCGTCGAAGGCCTCGTGGAAGTGTGCGGCGTAGGAGTAGAGCTTCTTGGGCACGCAGCCCACGTTGACGCAGGTACCGCCGAGGTAGCGATCCTCGGCGACGGCCACCCTGGCCCCGGTTGCCGCCGCGGTACGGGCAGCGCGGACACCACCGGAGCCGGCACCGATGACAAAGAGGTCATAGTCGAATTGTGACACTTGCGTCTCCTGATTCTGTTGCTGGGGCCCTTGTTGTCGGGACCGCTTTCGGATCATTAGGGGCCTGGCCTACCAGGGACCTGCCTCGAGGCCCACCAGGATGGGAAACCTTCCCATAATACCAGCGGGCTGGCTAACACGGGAGGGTGCTTGACCACCTTGACCGAGGGGGGTAAAAACATGCACCACTTTAGCCATCCACTGCTTGCACGGGGAAAGTTCATGAGTGATATCGACAATCTGCTCGCCAATAATCGGGCCTGGGCCGACAGAATCTGCCAGGAAGACCCTGATTTCTTCACCCGTCTTGCGCAGCAGCAGAGCCCGGAGTATCTGTGGATCGGTTGTTCCGACAGCCGCGTGCCGGCCAACCAGATCATCGACCTTCCCCCGGGTGAGGTGTTCGTCCACCGCAACGTCGCCAACCTGCTCTACCACAATGACATGAACGCCCTGTCGGTGGTGCAGTTCGCGGTGGACGTGCTCAAGGTACGTCACATCATGATCGTCGGCCACTACAACTGCGGTGGCGTGCGCGCTGCGGTCACCGGCGGCGAAAACGGTATGGTGGACAACTGGTTGCACAGCGTGCGCGAGCTTTACAGCATGCATCGCTCGGAACTCGAGCATCTGCCGCTGGACGAACAGGTGGATCGCATGTGCGAGCTCAACGTCAAGTCACAGGTCAAGACGCTGTGTCGTACCAAGATCGTCCAGCGTGCCTGGCAGCGCGGCCAGGCGCTGTCGGTGCATGGCTGGGTCTATGGCCTCAGTGACGGTCGCGTCACCGACCTGGAATGCAGCGTCCACGGCCTGGATCAGGTCGCCCAGCTCTATCGTATCGATCGCGTCTGCCCGCCCCAGGGCCAATAGCCGATCTGAACAGCGCCGCACATCCAGGAAGGCGACGAGCCGCGTTGCCCAGTGTTGGCGCTCTTTTCGTGCATCTCCTGGTGCCATGTCTTCACGCCCCCGAACCTCGTTCGGGGGCGTGCTGGTGTCAGGGTCTCTATCTCCACCCTACTTCTTCTGATTCACTGCCGGCAGAGATTACTCGTTGTGCTATCGCTGCATGACTTTCTCTCACACGCTGTGCCGCGTGGTATCTCGCCCCATATTCGTTCCTCGCATGGGTGCTGTCACAATTTCGATTGTGTTTAAACGCGACACCTCACTATGTTGATGCAGGACATTGACTAGCCGGCGCATACGACTCTGACCAAGGCGTCCGACTAGCAATTACAACAACCTCAACAAGCAGGAACTCCTTCCATGTTCAAGAAGACCCTTCTGGCCGGTGCCCTCGGTGCCGCCATGCTGACGGCTGCCCTGCCCCAGACCGCACTGGCCGAAAACACCCTGCGCATGGCCTACGACGCCGATCCGGTGTCGCTGGACATCCATGAGCAGCTCTCCGGCGGTATCCTGCAACTGTCGCACATGGCCTTCGATCCGCTGGTGCGCTGGACCAAGGACTTCGAGTTCGACCCCAGACTCGCCACCGAGTGGGAGCAGGTCGACGACACCACCATGCGCATCAGCCTGCGCGAAGGGGTCACCTTCCATTCCGGCAACCCCTTCACCGCCGAGGACGTCGCCTGGACCGTCGAGCGCCTCAAGCGCAGCCCGGACTTCAAAGCGATCTTCGAGCCTATCGAGACGGTCAACGTGGTCGATGAGCACATCGTGGAGATCATCTCCAAGCGGCCCAACCCGCTGCTGCTGAACATGGCCACCTACATTTTCCCGATGGACAGCCAGTTCTATTCCGGCGAGACCGACGGCGGCAAGGCCAAGGACGAGATCGTCAAGAACGGCAACTCCTACGCCTCGCGCAACATCTCCGGTACCGGCCCCTTCCAGGTGACCAACCGCCAGCAGGGCGTTCGGGTCGACTTCGAACGCTTCGATGACTACTGGGACAGCGAGTCCCCGGGCAACGTCGACGCCATCACCCTGACTCCGATCGGCGAGAACGCCACCCGCGTCGCCGCCCTGCTGTCCGGTGACGTCGACTTCATCGCGCCGGTACCGCCCAACGATCTGGAGCGTATCGAGAGCGACGAGGACACCAATCTGGTGACCATGTCGGGCACCCGCATCATCCTGTTCCACATGAACCAGGAGCGGGTCGAGGCCTTCCAGGACCCGCGTGTTCGCCAGGCCTTCAACTACGCGATCAACCAGGAAGGCATCGCCGATCGTCTGATGAAGGGCTTCGCCACCCCGGCCGCCCAGTTCTCACCAGAGGGCTACTCCGGCCACAACCCGGATCTCGAGCCGCGCTTCGATCTCGATCGGGCCAAGGAACTGATGGCCGAAGCGGGCTATGAGGACGGCTTCTCGGTCAGCATGATGGCGCCCAACAACCGCTACGTTAACGACGCCAAGATCGCCCAGGCGGTAGCCGCCATGCTGGCGCGGATCAACGTCACGGTGGACCTGAAGACCCTGCCCAAGGCCCAGTACTGGGGCGAGTACGATGATCGTGCCGCCGACATGATGATGATCGGCTGGCACTCCGATACCGAAGACTCCGCCAACTTCCACCAGTACCTGACCGAGTGCCCGGACGCCGACAGCGGTGGCGGCCAGTACAACGCCGGCAACTACTGCAACGAGGAGCTCGACCAGCTGATGGTCGACGCCAACCTCGAGGTGGATATGGAGAAGCGTGGCGAGATGCTGCGTGAGCTCGAGCAGGGCCTCTACGACGATGCCGCCTTTATTCCGCTGCACTGGCAGAACCTGGCCTGGGCCTCGGCGGCCAACGTCGACATCGAGCCGGTGGTCAACGTACTGAACTTCCCCTATCTCGGGGATCTGGTCATCAACGAAGAGTAAGACGACAGGCACCGCCACGCGGTGCCTGCAAGCTCCCATTCAGCAGCTGCCTCGGCTCCGTGACATGGTCGCGGAGTCGAGCGCCTGTACCCTGGACAATCCCCATGATCGCATTTCTGATCAAGCGCCTCTTTCATGCGCTGCTGGTGATGTTTGTCATCAGCGTGATCGCCTTCGCCATCCAGGACAACCTGGGTGATCCCATCCAGCAGATGGTGGGTCAGTCGGTGCCCGAGAGCGAGCGCGAGGTGCTGCGCGAGGAACTGGGGCTCAACGATCCCTTCCTGGTGCAGTACTTCCGTTTCGCCGTCAACGCCGCCCAGTTCGACTTCGGCTATTCGTACATCTACAACGAGCCGACTACCGAAGTGGTCCTGCGACACCTGCCGGCGACCCTCGAGCTGGTATTCGCCTCGACCCTCCTGATCATCTTCCTGTCGGTGCCGATCGGCGTCTACAGCGCGATCAAGCCCCGCGCCTGGCTGTCCCGTTTCTTCATGGGGGTGTCGATCATCGGCATCTCCATCCCGGTGTTTCTCACCGCTATCGTGTTGATCCAGCTGTTCGCCATCGGCGTGAGCTTCACGCCCTTCCCCGCCGATACCGGCTGGGGCGCCTGGCTCAACGGCCTGCTGTCCACCGAGGGCGGCATGCCGGCCTACGGTCGCGGCGACCCGATCCACGTGTTCGGCACCTGGACCACCAACTTCGCCTCGCTGGAAGGCCTGACCTACCTGGTGCTGCCGGCCATCTCGCTGGCCTCGATCATGCTGCCGCTGTTCATTCGCCTGATCCGCGCCGAGATGCTCGAGGTGATGCAGTCGGAGTACGTCAAGTTCGCCCGGGCCAAGGGCATCTCGATGCGTCGCATCTACTTCCTGCACGCGCTGAAGAACACCATGTTGCCGGTCATCACCGTCGGCGGCGTGCAGATCGGCACCCTGGTGGCCTACACCATCCTCACCGAGACGGTGTTCCAGTGGCCCGGCATGGGCCTGATGTTCCTCGACGCCATCGAGCGCTCGGACATCCCCCTGATCGTGACCTACCTGATGATCGTCGGCCTGATCTTCGTGATCACCAACACCCTGGTCGACTTGATCTATGGCCTGGTCAATCCCACCGTCAAGCTGACAGGTAAGCCCGCATGAGCACCCAGAGCACTGCGACGAGCAGCCGGTGGGAGCGGTTTCGCGACTCCTACCTCTTGTACAGTTTCAAACGCGACCTGATCGCCCAGACCAGTCTTCTGATCTTCGTGGTGATGGTCCTGGCCGCGCTGCTGGCGCCTTGGCTTGCGCCGGCCGATCCCTACGACCTGGCCCAGATCGACATCCTTGCATCCGAGCTGCCGCCGTTCTGGATCGACGGCGCCGACCCCCAGTACCTGATGGGTACCGATTCCCAGGGGCGCGACCTGCTCTCGACCATCCTCTACGGCATGCGGGTGTCGCTGGTCATCGGCTTCGGCGCCGTGGCGCTGCAGGCCACCCTGGGGGTGTGCTTCGGTCTACTGGCGGGCTATCTGGGTGGGCGCGTCGACGCCTTTCTGATGCGCCTGGCAGATATCCAGCTGTCGTTCTCGACGTTGATGGTGGCCATCGTGGTGGGCGCCCTGTTCAAGGCGATCTTCGGCGGCGCCACCTACTCCGACTATGCCATGTGGCTGCTGGTGCTGATCATCGGCCTGGCCGAATGGCCCCAGTACGCCCGTACCGTGCGTGCCTCGGTGCTGGCAGAGCGCTCCAAGGAGTACGTCGACGCCGCCCGGGTGATGGGCCTGCGCAGCCGGCGGATCATGTTCCGTCACATCCTGCCCAACACCCTGTCGCCGATCTTCGTCATCTCCACCGTGCAGGTGGCCAACGCCATCATTTCCGAGGCGGCGCTGTCGTTTCTCGGCCTCGGCATGCCCGAGACCCAGCCGTCGCTGGGCTCGTTGATCAAGTCCGGCTTCGACTACATCCAGTCCGGTTCCTGGTGGATCACCCTGATTCCGGGCCTGGTGCTGGTGGTGCTGGTGCTGGTGATCAACCTGCTCGGCGACTGGCTGCGCGACGTGCTCAATCCACGACTGTACAAGGGCTGAGGTAGACATCATGGCACTACTCGACGTCAATCACCTCGACGTGCGCTTCGCCCTGCGACAGGGCGACGTGAAGGCACTGCGCGATGTGTCGTTCAGCCTGGATCGTGGCGAGCGTCTGGGCATCGTGGGCGAATCCGGCGCCGGCAAGTCGGTCGCCGCCTTCAGCCTGCTGAATCTGATCGCCAAGCCGGGCTATATCGCCGGTGGCAGCATCACCTTCGATGGCCAGGAACTGACCGGACTCGGTGAACGCGCCCTGCGCAAGGTGCGTGGCCACCGCATCTCGATGATCTTCCAGGATCCGATGATGACGCTCAATCCGGTGCTGTCCATCGGTGAGCAGATGGTGGAATGCCTCAAGGCCCACCGCCGAATCTCCAGCAAGGAAGCCCGCGCGATCTCGCTGCGCAAGCTCGAGCAGGTGCAGATCCCGTCGCCGGAAAAACGCCTGGACCAGTATCCCCATGAGCTGTCCGGCGGGATGCGTCAGCGCATCATCATCGCCATCGCGTTGCTGCTCGACCCGGATATCATCATCGCCGACGAGCCCACCACCGCCCTGGATGTGACCATTCAGGCGGAGATCATGGCGCTGTTGCTGGAGCTGTGCGAGAAGCACAACGTCGGCCTGATCCTGATCACCCACGATCTTGGCGTGGTCAGCCAGGTGACCCAGCGCATGCTGGTGATGTACGCCGGACGGGTGATCGAACAGGGCCCGACTCGAGAGATCATCAATGATCCGCAGCATCCCTACACCCAGGGACTGATCAACGCCCTGCCCCAGATGGCGACCCCGGGCGAGCGGCTCAACCAGATACGCGGCAGCATGCCGTCGTTGAGCCAGCTCCCCAGCGGCTGTCCATTTCATCCGCGCTGCGACTTTACCCAGCGCCAAGACGGCAGCGAACGGACACCCTGCAAGACCGAGGTACCGGCCTTCGTGCGCTCCGGCAACTGTGAGGTGGCCTGCCATATGGTCGCCGAGATGCAGGATGCCGAACGCATCGTGGCCAGGGAGGACAACTCATGAGCCAGACCACTCAGGCAGCCGTCAAACCGCCGACCGAGCCGATTCAGCAGGACGGCCCCGCCGACATGAACCCAGCCGCTGGAGGCGACAGCCTGCTCGAGATCCGCGGGCTGGAAAAGCGCTTTTCACTGTCCGGGGATTTCCTCGAGCAGCTCAAGTTCCGGCGTGGGCGTATCGTGCGCGAGCAACAGCACGTGCACGCGATCAACGGGGTCGACCTGGACATCCGCCGCGGGGAGTCGCTGTGCGTGGTGGGCGAGTCCGGCTGCGGCAAGTCGACGGTAGCGCGTACCGTGATGGGCCTGCTGCGGCCCAGCGCCGGCGAGATCCATTACGACGGCGAGCGTATCGATCATCTCGATTCGAAAGCATTGCTGCCTTTCCGTCAGCGCATGCAGATGATCTTCCAGAACCCCTACGCCTCGCTCAATCCGCGCATGACCATCCAGCAGACGCTGGAAGAGCCGATCCGCCTTCACCACCCCGACTGGAAGCCACAGCAGGTCGTCGACAAGGTCCACGAGGTGATGAGCTCGGTAGGCATCGCCCCGGACTGGGGCTCGCGCTACGGCCACGAGTTCTCCGGTGGCCAACGACAGCGTATCGCCATCGCCCGGGCGCTGGCGGTGGATCCGGAGTTCATCGTCGCCGACGAGCCGATTTCGGCGCTGGACGTGTCGATCCAGGCCCAGGTGCTGAACCTGTTGATGGAAGCCCAGCGCGAGCACCATCTGACCTACCTGTTCATCACCCACGACCTGGCGGTGGTGGAGCATTTCGGTACCCGGGTGGCGGTGATGTACCTGGGCCGCGTGTGCGAGGTGGCGCCCACGGCGACGCTGTTCGCCCGCCCGCGTCACCCTTACACCCAGGCGCTGATGTCGGCGATTCCACGCCTGGAGGACGACCGTCCCCAGCACCTGCGCCTGCAGGGCGAGGTGCCGACCCCGGTGAACCTGCCCTCGGGCTGCGTGTTCCACGGGCGCTGCCCCCACGCCAACGAGCGCTGCCGCCGGGAGATCCCCCGTCTGATCGCCACCGACGAGGGCGGTCAGGTCGCCTGTCATGGTGTCGAGGAAGGTCGTCTGTCTTGACCGCTGCCTTGACCTCCCATCGCCTTCACCTGCAACACGCCGACGCCGGGTACGCCCGGCATCGGGTTATCTGGCACAATCGACGTTTCGCAGGACAGGTGACACTTCCATGGAAATACGTTGGCTGGAAGACTTTCTCGCCTTGGCCCGCACGCGTCATTTTTCCCGTGCCGCCGAAGAACAGAACGTGACTCAGCCCACCTTCTCCCGGCGCATCAAGCTGCTCGAAGAGGAGATGGGCACCACCCTGATCAACCGTCAGACCCTGCCGCTGTCGCTGACGCCGGCCGGCGAGGCCTTCCTCGCCATGTGTCACGACGTCACCCGGCGGGTCGACCTGACCCGCCAGCGACTGGCGCAGATGGCCGAGGAACAGGCCGGACAGCTACGCCTGGGGGCACCCCAGAGCCTGCTGGCGCAGTTCCTGCCCCAGTGGCTCAGCGGCTGGCAGTCGCCACCGCCGCTGCAGCCCTACCTGCGTGCCACCGCCTGGCTGGTGGGCGACTATTTTCAGGGACTTGCCTCCGGCGAGATCGATCTTGCCCTGTGCTACTGGCCGACCAGCGGCAATCCGCTGGAACTGGCCAACGAGGACACCGATTATTGCGTCATCGGCCGCGAGCGCTTTATGCCGGTGTGCCTGCCGGATGCCAGCGGCCAGCCTCGCTTTGCGCTGGAAGGCGGCAAGGGGCGCGCCCTGCCGTTGATCGCCTATCATCCCCGGGGCATGATCGATGCCGCCATCCGCTCCCATCTGGACCGACTCGGCGACGCCCCTACCCTGACGGTGCTCAACGAGAGCGTACAGAGCGGCAATATCCGAGAACTGGTCGCGCTGGGCTATGGCCTGGGCTGGTTGCCCGAGCGCAGCCTGGGCGAGGCGCTGGCCTCCGGCGCGCTGGTGGCGGCAGGACCACCGCGCTGGACGGTATCCTTCGATATTCGCCTGTATCGCCACCTCTCGACCCGTCGCGCGGCGGTCGACGCCGCCTGGCAGGAGCTGTGTGCTCACGCCCTCGACGCCGAGGCTCAACCATGACGCCCCGATGCCCCCGGAGACCTTGCCTTGCCCCAGCCTGACGCCCATTCAAGCTTGCCCCAGGCCACCTCGGGCCTTCGCGCGGATGCAGCAACACCGGGCGGCTTTCGTGCCGCCCGCTGGCTGTCCAATCCGCATGTCCAGACGCTGCTGCCACGCGTGCTCCGCCCCGCCGAGGTGGACTGGCGGCAGGAGTTTCTCGCGCTGCCCGACGGTGACGAGGTAGAGCTTAGCTGGGTGCGACCGGAACCCGAGGACCCCCGCGCCCCTGTCTTTGTGCTTTTCCACGGCCTCGAGGGGGGAATCACCTCGCCCTACGCCCACGATCTGCTGGCGGCGGCCAGAGACCAGGGCTATCGGGCCTTGCTGATGCACTTCCGTGGCTGCGGCTCTCGCCCCAACCGTCTTCCGCGCGCCTACCACAGCGGCGATACCGGGGACGCCAGGGTGTTGCTGGAGGTACTTGGCGATCGCTATCCCGAGGCAGCCAAGGTCGCCGGTGGCGTGTCGCTGGGGGGCAATATGCTGCTACGGCTGGTCGCCGAAGAGGACGCGAACTCGTTGGGGCTCGACGCCGCGGTGGTGATCAGCGCGCCGCTGGATCTGGCGGCCTGCGCCCAGCGCCTGGGCGAGGGTTTTTCACGGGTCTACGAACGCCACCTGCTGGCCTCGCTCAAGCGCAAGGTGATACCTCGGCTCGAACGCGGTGAGCTTTCCCTCAAGGTCAGCGTCGAGCAGGTGCGCCGGCTTAAGCGCCTGCGCGACTACGACGACGTCATCACGGCGCCGATGCACGGCTTCCTGGACGCCGATGACTACTATGCCCGCGCCTCCAGCGGCCCGGTGCTCGATCGGGTGGCCGTTCCCACCCTGATGCTGCATGCCCGTGACGATCCTTTCATGCCGGCCGACCTAATCGAGCGCTTCCCGGCTCGCTCGCCGCTGGTGACCCTGGAAGTCGCCGAACGCGGCGGCCATGTCGGATTCATGGAGCCAGGCCCTCGCCGCCCTCGCCCTTGGCTTGGCCGACGGCTGGCGCGCTACCTGCAGGAGCTGTCGCTGACACCAGACTAAGCAGTTATGCAGGACTGCCCATGATGCCACTAGGGTGAATCCGTCTCTGCTTGCAACATCTGAACCGTCGGCTGCGGCTTCTTGCGGGCCTGTGCCAAATCATAGTTTGTCTGCATGGCGAGCCAGGCGTAAGCGGTGCTGACACCTGCGGTTTCCAGGCGCAACGCGAGCTCAGGACTGATTGCCGCTCTTCCATTCAAGACCCGTGACAAGGCGACGCGTGACATCCCTAGTCGCTCGGCCGTTTCCTTTACCGATAGGCCAAGCTCCTCGATGACATCCTCGCGCAACAGCTCTCCGGGATGCGGAGGTTCATTCATCATGTTCTTGACTCCTTATCTTGAAGAAACTGAAGACTTGGCGTTCCCCAAGCGGGGAAGTATCCGAGACGTCGATAGCCACGGGCGCTTTTCGGACAGCGCCTAGTGGTAATCGAGATAATTGACCAACTCCACATTTGCGTCCGCGAAGCGAAACGTCACGCGCCAGTTACCGTTGACACGGATAGACCAGCAGCCTTTAAGCGCCCCCTTGAGCTGATGCAACTTGAACGAGGGCAGGTTGAGATCCTCCGGCCGACAGGCGACATCGAGCAGCGCCAGGATGCGTCGAAGCTTGGACGCGTGGGTGGCCTGGATGCCTCGGGTGGTGCCGGTTCGATAGAATGCCTCAAGTCCCTTGTGCTGAAAGCTGATGATCATCAGGTAACCGTAGCGCGACACGTTACAGGATACAATGATAAGAGACTGGCCAGTGCCACTGTTTCAAACCCAACGTCAGTCTCCCTATCTATCCTGTACACACAAGAGCCCCGGCCATGGCCGGGGCTCTTGTGGTTTACGCAGTGTGTTGCGTGCTGTGCTGCGCGCTTGGTCACTGCAGTTCCGGAGGATCTCCCGGCAGGCTCCAGGTGTAGATCAGGTCCACCGCCTGGGCGGCGCCGGAGACCGCTTCCAGGTAGAGGCTCCGCCACAGCTGGTAGGTCAGGGTCAGCTCGGCGATGGGCGAGAAGATGCCGACGCCGTAGCCCACCTCCAGACGGTCGGTGAGACGGCCGCTGACCACCACCTGACTGCTCTCGCCACTGCCGGAGGTATCCAGCGACAGGTCCTGGATGCCGAAGGCCTCACCCATGGCGCCTACCGCCCCCCCGGTCTTGCCCAGGGTCAGGCCGATCAGCGCCGAGGTCAGGGCGCCGCTGGAGTCGCCGCTGTCATCCGGCGCCCGGCCGCGCAGCACGTAGGACAGCGCCCGAGACTCGTCCATCGACGGCTCGGAGAAGATCTCCAGATCGGGCTGGCTGGCGGTACCGGTGACCTTGAGACCGGCGATCACTCCGTCTTCGGTGCTGGCCGGGTTACGGATGGCTTCGAAGTCCAGCGTCGGCAGACTCGGCGGGCCGGCGAAGATCAGCTTGCCCTGGCGAATCTGCAGATCCTGGCCGTAGGCGCGGAAGCGGCCATCGACCAGGCTGACGTCGCCGAACAACTGCAGCGGCCCGTTGTTCTGGCGCACCTCCAGATCCCCTTCCAGCTCGGTCTGCAGACCGTAGGCGCTCAGGCGCATGTCGGGTCCCAGCAGCAGCCGTACGCGGATGTCGATGGCCATGCCCGCCTCGGCCATGGCCTCGGCGGTGGATTCTCCTACCGGGTCTTCCTGGGCACGCCGTTCGGCCTCCTTGGCCTCCTCGTCCATCTCGCGGGTGATGATGATCTCGTCACCGCTCGGGGTGACCGCGGACGCCGGGACGTCACCGACCTTGAGCCTGGCCCAGGGGATCCGCACCTCGCCACGTACCCGCAGTCGCGAGGGGTTGGCGGTGATGGTCAGGTCCGGGGCCAGCTTCAGCTTGCCGAAGGCCGGCATGGCGGCGAGCAGTGGATCCTGCACCGCGGACAGCGCCATGTTGGCCTCCCAGCTACCGTCAGGCCAGGCGGCGTCACCGGTGATATTCAGGCGCCCTTCCTCGGCGTCCACATGGCCGGAAATCCGCGCGCTGTCGCCGGACAGCGCGATATCCAGCCGTCCGTCGGTGACCGCCAGGGGGATATCACCACCGTGGACCCTGAGCCCGGTCAGACTGATGTCGCCACTGAGGTCGGGTGCCTCGCGGCTGCCGGCGATACGGATGGTGCCGCCAAGACTGCCCTCGAGTTCATCGAGGCCGGCCGCCAATGGCTGATACGGTGCCAGGCGCACGTCGGTAATGGTCAGGGTGCCGTCCAGGCCACCGCGTCCCATGGGATCGTCGATGGCCAGGGCCAGGTCGATATCGCCGCTCTGGGCCAGTGACAGCGCCAGGTCCATGTCGATGCGGGCCTCGCTGGCGTCTGCACTGAGCGACATGCTGGTGGCAGGCACCGACCAAGGCTGGCCATAGGCGTCCTCGCCGGTCACGCTGACCTCGCTGTCGACCTGGACGTCGGCCTGCCAGCGACTGCCGCCGGCCGACCAGCCAGCGACGACACGAGCGCCGGTGTCGCCGTCGATGGCCCAGCCCTCAGGCAAGGCCTCGTTGACCAGGTCCATGGGCAGCTCATTGATCTCGAGAGTCAGCGAGCCGGCGTCCGCCGAGGCGCTCAGCGGCTCGCTGATGCACACGGCGCCGCCCTGGCGACGTGCCAGGCAGAAGGGCTCGGCCTGGACCGACCCCGCGGCCAGGTCGGCCTCGAAGCTCAGCGGATCATCGAGGGCGATATCGCCCTGGGGCAGCGTAACTTCCAGCGGCGACAAGGTGCCCTGATAGCGGTCGCGGGCCTCGTTCATGGCCCCGTCAAGGGCCAGCACCAGACGGTTGAGTGGCCCGTCCTCGCTGCCCTCCACGGTGAGCTCAAGGCGGTGATCCGACAGCCGCCCATCGAGATCCAGGGCGATATCGGAGAATCGCTGGCCACCGGCTTCGACCTGTCTTGCCTCAAGACCAATATCGAGCTCGGGGTCGTCGATTCCGGCCACACGGCCGGACAGCGACAGCTCGCCGACACGATTTTCCTCAAACGCTACCCCGCTGCCATTCAAGGCAAGGTCAAGCTGGGGCGCCTGGAGGCTGCCGCTGGCCGTGATGTCTCCGGATAGCTGGCCGGCAAGCCCCGGATACAGGCTCGCCATATCCGGCAGTGATATCTCGGCGTCGACGTCGAGGTTGGACTCGCTGACCTGGCCGACGGCCTGGATGCGATTGTCGCCCTGGCGGAAATCGAGGCTGTCGATGTCCCATTGCATATTGCTGTTGCCGGCGAGTTGGGCCTCCAGCGACAGCGGTCGGCCATCGAGGGTACCCTCGATATCCAGCGCCGGCACCTCCACCCGCCAACCCTCATCGGTCTGGGTGAACGCCACCTGCAGGGTGCCGTCGATATCCCCCGCGAGCCCTTCGACGAAGGGTTCCGGATTAAGGCCCGTGAGGGTCGCTGCCGCCTCCACCGAGACGCCGTCAGACCAGTCGACACGTCCCTCGGTGCTGAGAGCGCCGGCGCCCTCCGGTGCGACCTCAAGCGGCGCCCAGGCAAACTGTGAAAGATCCCCCTGGCCCTGAAGGGCCAGGGTGGTTGGCGGTACATCCGGTCCCTCGGCGGCCAGGGCCAGTTGCAGCGTATAGCCGGTCAGGGAACCCTCGATGGCGAGATCCAGATCGCGGGCGATCCACGGCTCCACCTCGGCCGTGGCAGCGGTGGCATTGCCAGCTTCAGCATTGTCTGGTGCGCTTGTCTCGGCGTCGCTCACCTCGCCAGTCTCTTCGATGCCTTCAGGTAGGGGGCTGTCCATGCCAGGCAGCGGCCATTGCAGTCTGGGGCTCTGGAAGGTGGCGCTGAAGGGCAACGTGGGGTCGAGGGCGTCGAGTCGGGCGACCAGGTGGGTGTCCACCGGGCCCGAGGTCTTCAGGTCGATTTCCAGGTCGGCCAGACTGCCGGCTGCACTCAGCTCGACCCGCTCGCCGGACAGCGCCGGGAAGATTTCCGGCAGGTACAGATCGGCGGCAAAATTGAGCTCCAGCGGGTAGTCGCCGCTCAACGTGGCGCGGGCCTGGAGCTCGGCGTCGGCATCGGCGGAGGCCACCGCCAGGGGCTCGATGGTAACGGTCTGACCGCGGGCATCGAGACTCAGGTCCAGACGCTCGACGTGGTAGTCGAAGGCACCGTCGACGGTGGTGTCCTCGACCACCAGTTCGGGTACTTCAATGGCCAGTGGCAAGGTGACCTCGGGCAGCACCAGACGCTCACGCTCATCCAGCGGGATGTCATCGGCCTTGGCTGCGGCCCCTTCCATCTCGGCGGCGGCCTCGCTCGGCAACGGCGAGCGCACCGCGATGGCGGCGTCGATGGCCTCGGCGCTGACGATGGGCCCTTCGTGTTCGGCGTCGCTCAGGGCCAGCATGGCGCCGGGCGTCAACGGCAGGGTCAGATGAAGACCCGCCAGGCGCGTAGGTCGAACGCTAAGGGTATCGCCCTCGGCCACCGCCGCGGTGGTGAAGCTGTCCCAGGCCAGTCGAGTGCCGTCGGCTAGTTGCACGGCGACGTCCTCGACCGCCAGTTCACGGATCTCGACGGGAAACGGCAGCGCCAGGGGCCCCGGCTCGGCGCTGGTCGGCTCGGGTTCTACGGGAGGCTCCTCCGCGGCTTCGCTCTCGCCCAGGCGGACGTCGGTACCCGACACCCTCAGGTAATCAAGACACAGCCGGCCATCAAGAACGCAGTCCTCTGCCCAGGACAGCGACAACGCGTCCACCGACAGCCGCAGGCTGCCCATCTGCATGCGAAAGCCATCCAGCGCAAAGGTGTCGAGCAGCGCGCCTTCGACCGCCTCGTACTCGAGAAAGCCCATGCGCTGGCCCTGATCCAGCGCCATTCGGGTGCCCCAGGGACTCAGCACCAGGCCGCCAATCAGCAGCACCAGGCCAACCAGGGTCAACGGCAGCCAGATCAGCAGACGTGTCAGGGCCCACAGGGCGCGTCCTTTTCTCATTGAAGCCTCGTGTCAGGGGCCAGCAGCATCGGGTTCAAAACTCGGGCCCGATGGCGAAGTGCAGCCGGAAATTGTCGTCTTCGTCATCGAAGGGATGGGCGACATCGAAGCGGATCGGGCCGACCGGAGAAATCCAGCGCACGCCCAGACCCGCGCCCTTGTTCAGGTCGCCAGGCCACCACTCGGAGAAGGCGTCACCGACATCGAAGAAGGCCGCGCCCCACCACTTGCCGGTGATCCGGCGCTGGGCCTCGACGCTGGCGGTGAACTCGTGCTGACCGCCTTCCAGGTCGCCGTTCTCGTCTTCCGGCGACAGCGACTCGTAGCTGTAGCCACGCACGCTGGAGTCACCACCGGTAAAGAAGCGAAGCGAAGGGGGAATCTTCTCGAAATCGTCGGTATTGATCGCGCCGACACCCAGCCGGCCGATAAAGCGGTTGTCATCACCCAGTTTGCGGATCCAGGCGGTATCGCCGGTCATGCGGAAGAACTCGGCGTCAGAGCCCCAGGCGTCGCTGGAGTACTGCAGTTCGAGATTCTGGCGATCGCCCCAGGTGGGAAACTGAGGGTTGCGCGTGCGGGTACGCGACCAGCTTACCCCGGGATACAGCAGCAGCACCTGATCGGACTGCTCCCCCTGAGTAAAGTCCTCGTAGGTGGCGCGCAGATAGACCGTCTGCTCCCAGTCATTCTCGAACACCCAGTGCCGACCAAAATCGACGGTACTCTCGAAGCTTTCGGTGTCCTCGATGTCCTGCTTGCGCAGCCCGTACTGCAGTCGGTAGCTATCGTTGAGCGGATCCTCCAGCGGGATCTTGTAGGTGCCGCTGAACTGCTGATCCGGTGCCGACAGGTATAGCTGATTGGTCCAGCTATGGCCGTAGCGGTTGACCCAGGGCTGCTCCCAGGAGAACTGCAGGCGCGGCCCCACATCGGTGGCGAAGCCGATACCCGCCTCGAACTGGTGACGATCCGCCGGCGTCACGCTGACATCGATCGGCATGGTCGGGAATTCCGGCGGATACAGCCCAAGCGCCACCGCCAGAGCGTCGCGGCTGATCCGCGGCCCCTGGTACGGCGTCGGGATCTCCGCGACGTCCACCGAGTACCACCAGTTGTCGTTCTCGGGCAGCGCCAGGGAGCCCTTCTGGCGTTCCAGGCGAGGGCGTACCGTCAGCGAGCCGAACCATTCGGTCTCGCTCAACTGGTTGTTGAGCTCGGCGACGTCGCTTGCCAGGTAAGGATCGCCGTAGTCGAAGGGCACCAGATTGCGCAGGCGTTCCTCGACGATGTGATGGCCCTTGAAATTGACCCTGCCGAAGCGATAGCGCGGCCCGCTGTCCATGCCCAGGTACAGCCGAGCGCTGTTGGCCCAGGGGCGAATTTCCATGCGCTCATCGGTGAACTGCCAATCGAAGTAGCCTCGCTCCACGGTCAGGCCCTGCAGCCTGCCCTTGAGACTCTCGTAGGGGGCGTGTTTGAGGATGTCGCCTTCCTCTTGCGGATAGGCGTCGATCGCCAACTGAAAGGGGGCGTCATCGCGGGCGTCGCCCTCCAGGGTGAAATCGATCACTTCCAGCTTGACCGGCTCCCCCTTGTCGATGGTGAGGAAGACCTCCTGGGGCTCGTCATCGCGGTCGAAACGCATCTCGATCTGCGGTTCATAGTAGCCGTAGACCCGCATCGCCTCCTGGGTCAGTCGAACCACCTCGTTGCGCAGCCGCTCCACACGATACTGGCTGCCGTCGAGCCCTTGCAGGTAGACCTCGACATTGTTGGCCATATCCCCTTCGATACCGACGATCTCGGCATCCATGCCCAGGGCCGGCACCGACACCGAGACCAGGCAAAGGGCGGCCCCTGATCGACGGACGAACGGACCCAGACCCGAACGAGCGGGAACGCGATTTTCCATAATAGACTGGCTTTCCTGACGTGGGTGCTGGATCAACGCAGCGCCTCCAGTTGGGCGCTGAACGCGAGCTGGGACTGACGCAGTTCGCGAAGATCGGCGCCAAGCGACCGGGCGCTGTCATCCAGCGCATCCAGGCGCTGCTCGAGCCTGGCTTCCATTGCGCGACGTTCCTCCGCACCATCTTGGCGCGATTGGCGCAGGCCTTCAACGTCCTCGTCCAGGGAGGCAAGCCGCTGCTCCAGGGTGTCGAACCGCGGCAATAGCTGGCCCAGTCGGGTATCCAGGCGCGTTACCACCTCATCGACCCTGGTGGTCAGCGACCCCAACCGGCCGGCAAAGGACTCGCGGGCATCATCGAAGCGGTCCATGCGAGCCTCCAGGGCACCTCGGGCATTGTCGCCGGCTCGTTCAACGGCACCCAGCGATGTGCGTGTCGCCGCCAGCGTATCGGCGATGGAGGCGATACGCTCTTCGACATCCTGCAGAGTGTCGGCGTTGTTGCTGTGTTGGTCCAGCGTTGTCTGTGCCTGTTCGGAAACGGTGTTTCTTATATTCTCGGCGGTCGACTCGAGTCGCTGGGCCAGGGCATCGTCCCGCTGTTCGAGTTCGGCCACTCGACGCTGGATGTCCGCCACCAGGTCCCCTTCTCCCTGCTCGGCGTCGAACCGCGCATGAATGTTGGACAACTCCCCTCTCAAGCGGGTCAGCTCACCCTCGAGCCGCTGACGTTCCTGCCAGGCCAGCCAGCCAGCGGCCCCCACTGCACAGATAATCAACAGCACCAGTAGCCATAACGGCCAAAGTCTAGGCGCCGGGGGCCGGCGATAGCGAGCGGCGGATACACTCTCTCCTGGATCGGGTACGATAGCGCCCGGACGGCCGACTTCCGGTGGATGCCCCATGAAACTCTCCTTGCGGTTCAGCGTGTGGCACTGTGGCACCGGATGGCATCGCTGGCTCAGGGCCGATCACGTGCCACGGGCCTTGGCGGCCAAAGTTGGCTGATAGTGTAAGGTTTTTTACCATATTTACGCACGGCAGACGGATAACGCGTTAGCGCTATCCCTATCAACGCCTTGCTGTGGGGCACCTGCCATACCTCGCTTCACCATGACGTTCACGACCCCGGAGTCCCCATGATCCTTGAATTGCCCGCGCTGCCCTTCGATAGCCACCAACTGGAACCCTACCTCTCGAAGGCCTGGGTCGAGGATCGCTACCAGGGGGACCATCAACGTCATCTGACAGCGCTCAATCGTTGGGCGAGCGGGTCAGGCACGGCTACGAGGTCCCTCGAGGACGTAATGTCAAAGGCCCATGGTGAGGTGCTCGAACACGCTGTCGAAGCCTGGAACCTTACCCTGTTCTGGCACTGCCTGTTACCGCGCCCGACAGCACCGGAGGGTCGACTGAACGAGGAACTGACACAGACGTTCGGTTCCTTTACAGGATTGAGAGAGGCGATGCACGGGCGGGTCGAGGACGAACTGGAGCAAGGGAGCCGGCAGCCAGGCTGGCTGTGGCTGCTGCACTCCAACCGTGGCATGAGCCTGACGATCAGTGCGCGTGGCCAGCGGCTTGATGCCGCATCGGGCAGGCCGCTGCTGGTCATGGATCTTGGCTGTGGAAAATCTCCGGTGGAGCAACTCTGGCCGCTGATTCACTGGGACCTTGTCGCCCAGAATCTCGGCGACTGTCATTGACCGATGACACCTCGAGCAGCTCAGGTCGGGCCAGGCCTGGTCTGGCCAAGACAGAACAAGACACCAAAGTAAAGAGCGCAGTGAATACTGCGCTCTTTACGGGCCAGACCCGGTGCCGGGCCGATGGTTCGGCTGTCAGGGCCTGAGCGATATATCAGGTTGCCGGGTCGGCACGTCGGCCGATGCCGCGATAGTGAAAGCCCTGGGCGGCGACGTACTGGGGGTCATAGATATTGCGACCATCGAGGATCAGGGCGCCCTCCAGCTGTCGTTTCAGCGCCATCCAGTCAGGATTCCAGTAGGCCTTCCACTCGGTGACCAGCATCAGCGCATCGGCGCCATGGCAGGCGTCGAGCGGGTCGTCCTGATGCAGGCTCAACAGCGGGTGGTCACCGACCACCGCACGTACGGCAGGGAGCGCAGCGGGGTCATGCAATCTGACGTGCACACCCTGGGCCCACAGGGCGCGCAGCAGCGTCAGCACGGGCGCATGATCGATGCGTGCGGTGCCGGGCTTGAAGGCAGCCCCCCAGATGGCCACGGTACGGCCTTCCAGACGCCCCTGATAGTGAGCCCACAGCTTGCGGAACAGCGTCTCCTTCTTGTGCTCGTTGATCTCGAGCACCTGGTCGAGCAACTCGGAGTGGCGGCCGCTGGCCGACTGGACATCCACCAGGCCCACCAGATCCCGGCTGAAATTGGGGCCACCGAAGCCACAACCGGGGTACAGGTATTCATAGCCGATGCGCTGATCTGCCCCCATGCCCTGACGCACGTACTCCACGTCCACGCCCAGGGTGTCGGCTAGCCCGGCCATCTCGTTCATGTAGCTGATACGGGTCGCCAGCATGCCATTGATGGCCAGCTTGGTCAGCTCCGCGGCGCGTCGAGGCATCCGCTTGAACACCTCGTGACGCCGATTGAAGGCACGCATCAATTCTCGCACCTGGCGCTCGGCGTGGTCATCGTCGCAGCCCAGCAGCCAGCTGCGGGCGCGGGTAAAGGTTTCCCAGGCGCGCCCTTCCTCGAGGGTGTCAGGCAGCGCCACCGAGGTCACGTTCTGGCCCTCGAGCACAGACTCGAGCCGCTCGGTGTCCCCTACCGGAAAGGTCGCGTTGTTGACGATGATGGCACCGTCGGCAAGACACGAGGCGTTCTCCTCCACCAGACGGCTGGCATCGTCGCGCTGGGTCGGTGACAAGGCCAGCCACAGCACGTCGATATCAGGGCCGTCGACCTCGCTGTTCCGCTCCAGGGTCAGGTGCCCGGCCTCCATGGCCTCCGTCAGGCGTTGCAGTACCGAAGGCTCACGGATCAGCCAGTCACTATCCTTGAGCTCGCTCCAGCGGCGATCCAGCGGTTGCCAGCAGACATCATGTCCAACCCAGGAGAGCGCGGCGGCAGCGGTGGCTGCCGAAAGCTCACTTCCATGTATCACGACCTTCATGGCTTCAGTCCTCGGCGGCGTAGCGTTTCAGCAGCTCGGTGAAGCCCTTGCCATAGCGGGAGTGGCGCCGACCATAGGCCAGGATCGCCTCCAGGTAGCCGAGCTGGTGGCCGCAGTCGTAGGTGGTGCCCTGCATGCGGTAGGCGTCCACGCCTTCGGCGACGCGCAGCTCCTCGATGGCATCGGTAAGCTGGATCTCGTTGCCGGCGCCGGGCGGGGTCTTGGCCAGCAGCGGGAAGATACGACCCGGCAACATGTAGCGTCCGATCACCGACAGGTTGGAGGGCGCTTCCTCGACCTTGGGTTTCTCGACCAGGCCGGACAGCTCACAGGACTCACCGGGCTCGGGGGACTCGCCCTTGGGCGCAACGATGCCGTACTTGTAGACCAGCTCGCGTGGAACCTCTTCCACCATCAGCTGGGAGCGTCCGGTGCGCTCGAAGGCGTCGATCATGCCGGCAAGGTCATTGCGCTCAAGGCCATCATCATCGACCAGTACGTCGGGCAACAGCACGGCAAAGGGCTCGTCGTCACCGATCACTGGACGGGCGCACAGCACCGCGTGGCCGAGGCCCAGAGGTTCAGGCTGACGCACGCTGATGATGTTGACGTCGGCAGGAACGATGGCACGCAGCTCCTCGAGCAGCTCGGTCTTGCCCTTGGCCTCGAGCCCGGCCTCCAGTTCAAAATGCTTGTCGAAGTGGTTCTCGATGGCGCTCTTGGTGCCGTGGGTCACCAGCACGATGTCACGAATGCCCGCCGCAACGGCCTCCTGTACCACGTACTGGATCACCGGGCGATCGACGATGGTGATCATTTCCTTGGGGATGGCCTTGGACGCCGGCAGACACCGTGTGCCAAAACCTGCGACGGGGAGAACGGCCTTGCGGATCATGAGACTTCCTTCTTCTCGAAATTGGGTTCGGCTGTCGTCCATGGCGATCTGGGCCATGGGACTCGGAACAGGGAATGCGTAGAATAGCGTACCAGACGAACTCGGTCCGCTGACATCGGCGGCATGGAACGCCCTGGAGATACAGATGAGCATATCCGATACCCCTTCCGCCAACGTGGACCACAACGAGATCGACAAGTTCTCCGCGCTGGCCGAACGCTGGTGGGATCCCGAAGGCGAATTTAAACCGCTGCATGCCATCAACCCGCTGAGGCTCGATTTCATCGACGCCAGAGTAGGACTGGCCGGACGCGAAGTGCTGGACGTCGGTTGCGGCGGAGGCATCCTCTCCGAGGCCATGGCACGCCGCGGCGCTCGGGTGACCGGTATCGATCTGGCCGAGGCGTCGCTCGCGGTTGCGCGTCAACACGCCGATGAGCAGGGGGTCGCTCTCGAATACCGCTACATCAGCGTCGAAGACATGGCCGAGGAAGCGCCGGAGCGCTTCGAAGTGGTGACCTGCCTGGAAATGCTCGAGCACGTGCCCGATCCCGAAGCCATCGTGCGTGCCTGCGCTCGCCTGCTCAAGCCCGGCGGACAGCTCGCGCTGTCGACCATCAATCGAAATCCCAAGTCCTACGCCCTGGCTATTCTCGGCGCGGAATACGTGCTCGGCATGGTACCTCGTGGTACCCATGACTACGCCCGTTTCATCCGACCAGCCGAACTGGCCCGCTGGTGCCGCGATGCAGGACTCGAGATCGAGGAGCAAAGCGGTCTGGTCTACCACCCGATCACTCGTCGCTTCTCGCTGTCCGCCAACGATGTCTCGGTCAACTACCTGATGATCTGTCGCAAGGAGACCGCGTGAACGATTCGCTACCTCGCGCCCTGCTGTTCGACCTTGACGGCACCCTGGTGGATACCGCTCCTGACCTGGCCCAGGCCACCAATCGATTGCGCCGGCTGCATGGTCTGGACGAGCTGCCCTACCCTGCCATTCGCGCCCAGGTGTCCAATGGTGGCAGCGCCCTGGTCACCCTGGCGCTGGGGCTCGAAAGCGAGCATCCCGACCACGCTGCGGCGCGTCAGCAGCTGCTCGACCTCTACGCCGAAGCGGTGGCCGAACACAGCCAGGTGTTCCCGCCGCTCGACCGTCTGCTGCTCCACTGGGATGGCCTCGACCGGCCCTGGGGGATCGTCACCAACAAACCACGTCTGTATGCCGAGCCCCTGGTCGAGGCGCTGGGACTCGCGCCGGGCGTCATGCTCTGCGCAGACGACCTGCCGGTGAAGAAGCCACATCCAGAACCACTGCTGGAGGCGGCCAGGCGCCTCGACGTCGCGCCCGAGGCGTGCTGGTATCTAGGCGACCACGTGCGCGACATGCAGGCGGCAAAAGCCGCGGGCATGCCGGCTATCGCCGTGGGCTATGGCTACATTGCCGAGGAAGAAGATTACCGGGACTGGCCGGCCGACCGCTGGTTCGATACCGCGGAGGCGGTTCTCGAGGCGCTGAAACGGCCCTGAGAGTCCAATGAGAGGACTCCGAGAGGCGTTGAGAGGCCATTGAGAGGCCACTGAGACGTTGCTGGAAGCCAGAGGTCGACGAGGCCAGGGCGGCGCTGCACGACGACACGAGGCGCGAGCTGAGCGACCATGAGCGTCGCTTCGCTGGCGCTGGGGTCGGGATCGGCAGTTTCGGCGGTTTGACGCAAGGAACGGCGGGCCTATTGGCTCGCCGTTCCTTTTGCAACGCTCGTTGCTCGCTTCGCTTGCCTGTGACGTCAGCTTCTCGGCGGCTGGGCGTCGAAGGCTTCCCCGTTGCGGCCCTTGCTGTCAGGGCCCATCAGCCACAGATAGGTCGGCATAATGTCCTCTGCGGTCCGCAGGCTCATGGGGTCCTCGCCCGGGTAGGCGCTCTTGCGCATGGCGGTGCGGGTCGCCCCGGGGTTGAGGGTGTTGATCCTCAGGGTCCCCAGATGATCGATCTCCTCGGCCAGTACCTGGGCAAAGCCTTCGGTGGCGAACTTGGAGACCGAATAGGCGCCCCAGTAGGCCCGCCCCTTGCGGCCAACGCTCGACGAGGTAAAGATCACCGAGGCGTCGGCAGACTTGGTCAGCAGTGGCAACAGCGCCTGGGTCATCCAGATGGGCCCGTTGATGTTGACCTGCATGACCTGATCCCACAGTTCCGGATTGTACTGCTCGAACGGAGTGATCCGGCCTAGCTGCCCGGCGTTGTGCAGGATACCGTCGAGCCGGCCGAACTCCTTGTCCAGCGCCTCGGCCATATCGTGGTAATCCTTGAGCGTCGCCCCTTCGAAGTTCAACGGGAAGATCGCCGGTTGCGGGCCTCCGGCGGCCTCGATCTCGTCGTACACCTTCTCGAGCTTGGCGGTGGTGCGGCCCAGCAGAATCACGGTGGCCCCGCGACGTGCGTATTCGATCGCCGCGGTGCGCCCGATGCCGTCTCCGGCACCGGTCACCAGCAGAATGCGATCCTTTAGCAGGTCTTGAGGTGCCTGGTAATCAATCTTGCACTCGGTCATGGCGCTTCCTTGATCAGGCCCCGGCCTGACGCAAATAGTCATCGGCAAGAGACGCCGCATTGCTGTCAGGATAGTCCTGCTGGACGGATTCCAGAAGTGCGTGGCCGCCTTCGGTATCTCCCTGCCGCGCTTTCAGCAGTCCCAGCTTGTACATGGCGTCGGGAACCTTGCTGCTGTCGGGAAAACGGTCCAGTACGGTCTCGAAGGCAACGGCGGCATCGCCAAAGGACGACTGCGCCGAATGCAATTCACCGAGCCAGTAGTAGGCGTTGGCGGTCAGGCTGGAGTCGGGATAACGATCGACGAAGGTATCGAAGTCGCTGATCGCCTGATCGAAGTCTCGCGACTGAACCTTGGAGAACGCCGACTGATAGGCCTCCCTGGCATCATCGCTGGCCTGGCCAGAGGACGATGAGGATGCTCCGCTGCCGCTGCCGCTGCCGCTGCTGTCTGCGGATTCGCTCGGCGGCTCCGTGGGCTCACTCGGGGCGCTTGGCGGCGCTGCCTGGCGCGGCAACTCGGACATGCGCTGATCGAGGTCCATGTACTGCTGGCGACTCTGTTGCTTGAGCTGATCCAGCTGGTAGCGCAGTTCTTCGATCTGCCCGCGCAATTCTCGCAGCTCGCGCTGGTGCTGCTCGACCTGGTTGAACAGTGCGAGATTGCCGCTGGCCTGGGCCTGGGTGGCCGTCTGATCGTAAAAGCTGTTGCCACCGCTGAGGTCTCTGACGACCGGCTGCTGAGCCAGTGCAGGTGACAGGATGGCGGGTACCATGACGGACAACGGGAGCACCAGGGCTCCCGCGCCGCACAGTCCCTTAAGACTGTGTCTCATTGACTTCTCCCACGTCCGACGTCAGTGGCTTTCAGTAAGCAAAGACCACACGGCGGTTCTGTGCAAAGGCATCCTCGTTGCTGCCGCGAGCTGCGGGGCGCTCTTCGCCGTAGCTCACCACTTCCATCTGCGAGGGATTGACGCCCTGCAGGCGCAGGTAGCGCTCGACGGACCCGGCACGGCGCTCGCCAAGCGCGAGGTTGTACTCGCGGGTACCGCGCTCGTCGGTGTGGCCCTGCAGCACGACGGAGGCGTTGGGGTTGCTGCTCAGGTACTGGGCGTGGGCGTTGACCACCGATTCAAACTCGGGACGGATAGCGTCGCTGTCGTAGTTGAAGTAGATGGTGCGCACTTCCGGGATGCGGCCGTCGGCCATCTGGCCGGCACCGTCGGTGCCATAGCCGGAGCCGCTGACCTGGCCGCTGCCGGCGGTGCCGGTACCGACGCCGGTGCCACCCATGGTACCGCCGGTACCGGTGCCTGCGGCGCTGCCGTCCTGGGTGCCGCCGGTGCTGGAGCAGCCAGCCAGAACGGCCAGGGAAGCGGCGATGGCCAGCGAACGGGCGTAGGGCTTGAGAAACATCATGTCACTCTCCTTGCGTGATGCATCAAAGTCGATTCATCGGCATATGGCCGTCGAATCAGTTCAGAAACGGGGACCAGGCCGGCTCACGGACATCGCCCTGGGCGGCGGGCAGACGGAACTGCGCACGTCCATCGGCGGTGACCGCTCCCAGCACCCCGGTGCTACCCTGCTGGGTGGCGAAGATTACCATGGTGCCATTGGGCGCGATACTGGGAGATTCGGCCTGCTGGGCATCACTGATTTCCACCAGACGCCCGCTCTCGAGGTCCTGCTTGGCCACCTGATAGCCATTGTTGCCGCGGTGGATCAAGAACAATGTTTCGCCATCCGGCGACAGGCGACCACGAGCATTGTAGTTGCCGGTGTAGGTCAGACGCTCGGCCTCACCACCAGACACGCTCTGGCGATAGATCTGGGGGCCGCCCGAGCGGTCCGAGGTGAAGATCAGGGAGCGGCCGTCCGGCGCCCAGGCCGGCTCGGTCTCGATGCTCGAGGAGTTGGTGACACGCTGAACGTTGCGCGAGCCGATATCCATCACGTAGATCTCGGGCTGGCCATCCCGGGACAGCGCCATCGCCAGGCGACGGCCATCCGGCGACCAGCTCGGTGCGCTGTTGAGCCCCTCGAAGTCGGTCAGCTTGACGCGCTGACCGGTGGCAAGATTCTGCACGTAGATGGCCGGCCGTTCGGTCTCGAAGGACACATAGGCCAGCTTGCCGCCATCCGGCGACCAGGCCGGTGACATGATCGGTTCATCGGACGTCAGGACCTGCTGGCTGTTGCGCCCATCGGCGTCGGCCACATAGAGCCCGTACTGGGTGTTGTCGCCCACCCCCTGCGAGGTGACATAGGCGATGCGGGTCGAGAATGCGCCACGAATCCCGGTGATCTCCTCGAAGATCTGGTCACTGATATAGTGCGCCGCGCCGCGCAGATCGGAACTCGATGCCGTGACTGTCTCGCCCAGCAACCGGCTCTCGCCACTGACGTCGAGAAGCTCGAAGCGCACCTTGACCTGGCCACCCTCCTGACTGGTGCTGCCGACCACCAGGTAGCGCGAGTCGAGACTGCGCCAGTCACCGTAGGTGACCTCCTCGCTGGTCGAGGGCTGGTTGAACATCTCTGAGCGCGGCAACGGTTCGAAGTAGCCGCTGCGCTCCAGGTCATCGGAGACGACCTGGGCGATATCCTCCGGTAGCCCACCCGCCTGGTCGGCAAAGGGCACCACCGCGATCGGTGTGGCCCTTTCGTTGCCGCGGGTGATATCGATGGTCAGATCGGCCTGGGCCGCTGGCCCGGCCAGCCATACCAGCATGCCTGCCACAACAGCAAGCAGACGCTTGGCAAGGCTTGTGTGAGCGACGGTCATGCTGACCCTCCTGGTCCACCAACTCGCATTCAAGGCTCTCATCAGCGAATGTCTCCCGGTCTGAATCGCAGATTGAATTGACGATAGTCGCGTTGCACGCCGCTGGGAAGGTCTCGCAGTTCGGTGAACGGAGCAGCAGACTCCACCGCCTGGATGGCGGAGTTGTCGAAGGCGGCGTTTCCGCTCGAACGTGTGACCGTTGCAGCAAATACTTCACCCGAGGGCCCCAACCTGACCTGTACCTCGGCGGTGGTGCCGTCGCCCACATTGGGCGGGATGACCCAGGCCTGCTCCACCGCACGCCGCACCAGCTGGATAAAGCCATTGGCGGCCTCGTTCCCCTGTTCGGCGTTGGAGACGGCACTGGAATCGCCCTCGATGATCCGCTGAAGCTGCCGCTCGGCCTCTTCTCTGGCCTTCTGTTCGGCGGCCTCGCGGGCCTGGCGTTCGGCTTCTTCCTGTGCCTTGCGCTCGGCTTCCTCGCGGGCCTGACGCTCGGCTTCCTCTCTTGCCTTCTGCTCGGCTGCCTCGCGGGCCTGACGTTCGGCCTCTTCCTGTGCCTTGCGCTCGGCTTCCTCTCTTGCCTGCTGCTCGGCTGCCTCGCGGGCCTGACGTTCGGCTTCTTCCTGTGCCTTGCGCTCAGCCTCCTCTCTTGCCTGCTGCTCGGCTTCCTCTCTTGCTTTCTGCTCGGCTGCCTCGCGGGCCTGGCGTTCGGCCTCCTGCTGTCGCGCCGCCTCTTCCTGACGACGTCGCTCGGCTTCGGCCTGGCGCTCCTGCTCGGCCTGCTGGCGAGCGGCTTCACGCTCAGCTTCCTCTTCGGCCTTGCGCTGGGCGGCGGCTTCGGCCTCGGCGGCCCGCCTTTCGGCTTCCGCCTGGGCCTGCTCGGCAGCTTCTTCCCTTGCCTGCTGCTCGGCTTCCTGCTGAGCCTGTTGTTCTGCCGCCTGACGCTCGGCCTCTTCGGCGGCCTGCTGCTCTGCGGCCTCGTGGGCCTGACGTTCGGCCTCCTCCTGGGCCTGGCGCTCGGCTTCTTCCTGAGCCTGACGTTCGGCCGCGCGGGTGCGTGCCTCGGCCGCCTGCTGGGCCTGATCGGTACGTGTCTCGGTGCTGATCAGGGTAGCCTGCACGATGGCGTTGTTGGGCGCCTCGGGTTCACTGCTCGGCCACTTGATCACACTGATGACCAGGATACCCAGGTGCAGGGCAACGGCCAGCACCGTCGGCAGACCATAGCCAACTCGCCCGGCGGAACGCTTAAGTGTCTTTCGCCGCTGTGGTTTCGCCATGAGCGCTCCTAACCGTCCTGGGGCGGGGGTTCGGAGATCAACCCGACGTTGGCGACGCCGGCGACCTGCAGCGTGCTCATCAAGGTCACCACCTGGCCGTAGGAGACGTTGCGATCACCCCGCACCATGACCGGCGTGCCGGGATTGCGCTCGAGCAGAATGACCACCCGGTCACTCAACTCGTCCAGGCTGACCTGGGTCTCGTCGCCACCGAGGCTGATGAAGTACTGCCCATCCTTGTCCACCGAGACGATGATCGGGTCGGTGTCTTCGGTGTCCTCGATCGGCTCCGAGGTCGCCTGAGGCAGGTCGACCTTGACCCCCTGGGTCAGCATCGGCGCGGTGATCATGAAGATCACCAGCAGCACCAGCATGACGTCGATAAAGGGGACCACATTGATTTCCCCCATGGGCTTGCTGCGCCCACGGCGATTGAAGGGTCCAAGCATGCGGCGTCTCCTTGATCAGGCGGCGCCGGCGTCGGGCCGGCCCTGCAGGTTGCGGTGCAGGATGGAGTGGAACTCCTCGGCAAAGTCTTCGTACTTGCCCAGCAGGCGCGACGATTCCGCCGACAGGCGGTTATAGAAGATGACCGCGGGGATCGCTGCAAACAGGCCCATGGCGGTCGCGACAAGCGCCTCCGCGATCCATGGTGCCACCGTGGCCAGGGTCGCCTGCTGGGCCATCGACAGCGACTGGAAGGAGCCCATGATGCCCCAGACGGTGCCGAACAGGCCGATATAGGGGCTGGCCGAGGCCACCGTGGCGAGGAACACCAGGTGCAGGTTCAGGCGCTCTTCTTCACGTGACCAGGCCACCCGCATGCTGCGTTGGACGCCGTCGAGGATCGCCTGGGGGCTGCGGGTCTTCGGCATCAGTCGATTGAACTCGCGAAAGCCGGCGCGAAAGATGTGCTCGGCGCCCTGGGTCTCGCCCTCGGCCGGGGCGTCTCGATACAGCTCGTTGAGGTCGACGCCGGACCAGAAGCGGTCCTCGAAGGCGCGATGCGCCTTGCGTGCACGGCGCATCACAAAGCTGCGCTGGAACACCACGATCCAGGAAAGCACGGAACCGATCATCAGCAGCAGCATGACAAATTGCACCACGCCGCTGGCGTTCATGATCAGATGGGGAATGGACATGGAGTCGTTCACGGAAATCCTCGTCTCGGGTCAGTCGTTGGAAGCGTCGAAGGCCTGGTCGTCAGGGGCCATGCCGAAATGGGTCCAGGCCTGGCGCGTCACCACCCGGCCTCGTGCGGTGCGCATCATCAGACCTTGCTGAATCAGGTAGGGTTCGATCACGTCCTCGATGGTGTCGCGCTCCTCGCCGATGGCCGCCGACAGCGAATCCACCCCCACCGGGCCACCGTCGAACTTCTCGAGCATCGCCAGCAGCAGGCGACGGTCCATATGGTCGAGGCCATGGTGGTCAACGTGGAGCATGTTGAGCGCCTGGTCGGCCACCTCGGCGGTGATGCGCCCTGCCGCCTTGACCTCGGCGAAGTCGCGAACCCGCCGCAGCAGCCGGTTGGCGATACGTGGCGTGCCACGGGAGCGCCTGGCCACCTCACGGGCGCCATCCGTGTCGGTGTGTACCTCGAGCAGGCGCGCCGAGCGTGCCACGATCTCGGTCAGCTCGTCGATGGCATAGAACTCGAGGCGCTGCACGATACCGAAACGGTCGCGCAGCGGTGACGTCAGACGGCCGGCTCGGGTGGTCGCCCCGACCAGGGTGAAGGGGGGCAGATCGAGCTTGATCGAGCGGGCCGCAGGGCCCTCACCGATGACGATATCCAGTTGGAAGTCTTCCATGGCGGGATAGAGGATCTCTTCCACCACCGGCGAGAGTCGATGGATCTCGTCGATGAACAGGACGTCACCGGCCTTGAGATTGGTCAGCATGGCGGCCAGGTCGCCGGCACGCTCGAGCACCGGCCCGGAGGTCGAGGTCAGGCCCACGCCCATCTCGGTGGCGATGATATTGGCCAGGGTGGTCTTGCCGAGTCCAGGCGGGCCGAATACCAGGGTGTGGTCGAGACTCTCGTCCCGGGCCCGGGCGGCATGGATGAAGATCTCGAGCTGTTCCCTGACCCGGGGCTGGCCGATATAGTCGGCCAGGCGCCTGGGGCGGATGGCGTGGTCCACCCGCCCTTCTCCTTCCTGCGGATCGGCAGCGATCAGTCGGTCGGTATCGATCATGGTCAACCCGCCATGCGGCGCGCCAACGCCGCCTTGATCATGGCTTCGGTGCTGCCCTCATCCTCGAGACCGGACAACATGCGGCTTGCCTCGGTGGGCTTGTAGCCCAGACTGACCAGCGCCGCCTCGGCGTCAGCCAATGCCGTCTTGCCGGATACCGGTGTGGACGGCTGAGCGTTCCCTTCGAGCGGTAGGCTGTCGGGATGCTGCCAGTGGGGAAAGCGATCGCGCATCTCGATCACCAGACGTTCGGCTGTCTTCTTGCCGACGCCAGGCAGACGTGTCAGCGCCTTGACGTCGTCTTCCATCACGCAGCGGATGAAGGCGTCCTCGTCCATGCCGGAGAGAATCGCCAGGGCCAGCTTGGGGCCGATACCGTTGACCTTGATCAGTGCGCGAAATAGCGCGCGCTCCTGCTCTCGGGCAAAGGCATACAGCAGATGGGCATCGTCGCGCACGGTCAGATGGGTGTACAGCGACACTCGCTCCCCGGCGCCCGGCAGGGCGACCAGGGTGGTCATGGAGGCTTCCATCTCGTAGCCGACGCCATTGACGTCGACCACCAGCCAGGGTGGTTGGGTTTCGAGCAGTGTGCCCGTGATGCGTCCAATCATGGCGCGAATACTTCCTTGATCTCGGCGGTAAAAGTGATCGCCAGTGTACCTGAGACGGCGGTCACGAATCGCGGGAGCGGCTACCCTGCAAGCGTACCTTGCATCCCACTATACGGTGGCAGCCTGGGCCCCGCCAGCACAAACAAACGCTGTTCGATAATGCTTCCGTCGCCACTTTGCGACAGCCTGAACGTCAGCCGATGCAGCAACAACAACCCGGCGCATCGGCGTAAAAAAACCTAGGGCTTGTCTGAAAAGTGCCTGCGCTCGGTAATACGGCGTTAAAAATCGGCTGGTGCGCCAGCCCGGTCAAAATGCTCATTTACACCCCGTAAACTGCGCTTTCTCACCGATTTTTGCCTTGTCTAACCTTCGCTCGTCGACTTTTCGGACAGCGCCTAGGGACGATACTGGCGCCAGGACGTCCCCTTGCCGCCACCTCTGGAGCCGCTGGGCCGCCCACCGAAGGAGCCCTGGGTGATCAAGCCACGTGACGCGTAGCAGTGCGTCAGGGCGATTCCCAGAGCATCGGCGGCGTCCGCCTGGGGCGTACCGGACAGACCCAGCGTCGCCGTGATCATGTGCTGCACCTGGGTCTTGTCGGCACCACCGCTGCCGGTGACCGCCTGCTTGATCTGGCGCGGCCCATACTCGTGCACGTCAAGGCCGTGATTGGCGGCGCAGACGATGGCGGCGCCCCGCGCCTGGCCCAGTTTCAGCGCAGAGTCGGCATTTTTCGACATGAACACCTGCTCGATGGCGAAGGCCGCGGGACGGTGGATCCCGATCAACTCGCTGATCCCGGCATAGACCTGCGCCAGGCGCTGGGCCAGGGACTCATCCTTGAGCCGAATGCAGCCACTGGCGATGTAGCGCGGCTGCCGCTCGCTGGCGTCGAGTACCCCGTAGCCGGTGATACGCGAGCCAGGATCGATCCCCAGCACGATCATGCCGGGTTCCCCGGCAGGTCAGCGCTCCAGTTCGGCAAGAATGGCATCATTGAAGTCCGCATTGGTGAAAACATTTTGCACGTCATCGAGGTCTTCGAGGTGATCGATCAGGGCGAGCACACGGCGCGCGAGATCGGCATCCTCGATGGGCGTGGTGGTATCGGCGAAGAGTCCGACGTCGCTGTAGACGGGCTCAAGCTCCGCGGCCAGCAGGGCATCCTTGACGGCACCAAAGCGCTCCGGTGATGTCACCACCTCCAGGCTGCCGTCTTCGTCGGTCAGGATATCCTCGGGCTCCGCGTCCAGGGTGGCCGCCATGGCTGCCTCCTCGGAGGTCCCCGGTGCCAGGGTCAGTCGCCCCTGGTGATGGAACATGAAGGCGACCGATCCGCTGGTGCCCAGGTTGCCGCCATGCTTGGAAAACGCGTGTCGCACATCTGAGACAGTTCGATTGCGGTTGTCGCTCATGCACTGCACCAGGATGGCGACGCCTTCCGGACCATAGCCCTCGTAGGTGATCTCCTCCATGTCATCGCCATCATTCTGCCCTGCCCCGCGATCCACCGCCCGCTGGATCGTGTCCTTGGTCATATTGTTGGACAGGGCCTTGTCGATGGCGGCCCGCAGACGCGGATTGTCAGCGGGTTCGGGCCCGCCCTGACGAGCGGCCACGCCCAGCTCGCGGATCAGCTTGGAGAATATCTTGCCGCGCTTGGCATCCTGGGCGGCCTTGCGATGCTTGATGTTCGACCACTTGCTATGTCCTGCCATGGTGCATCCCGTTGGTTGCTGGAAGCCGACGCTTCGCACGTCGCCGGGCGATATTGGAAGACAAGGCCCTGAAGGAGCCTGCCAAAAGCACCTGAACCCGGCGCTGGATCAAAGGCGCGCCACATAGCCCGCCACCTGATCACCCGTTGTGCTAGCGTCGGGCGCTTGATTTATCGCGCATTCTACCGCGCGTGCAGCTCACCAGCGAATCCAGCTCAGGAGTGACGAATGAAGGATGTGGCCATCATTGGTGCAGGGCCAGTGGGCCTATGCCTGGCGCGAGCACTGGCCGGTGCCGGCTTGAGTGTGGCACTGATCGATCGAATCGATCGCCCTCGACTGGCCGAACCCAGGCCCGATGGGCGCGAGATCGCCATGACCCAGGCATCCTGCGACCTGCTTGCCGACATTGGTGTGTGGCAGCGGATCCCCCAGCACGAGGTGGCACCGCTGACGCATGCCAAGGTGTTCAACGGACAGTCGTCCTTTGCCATGGACTTCGACTCCGGCAACGATCGACCACTGGGCTTCATGGTGCCGAACCATCTGATACGCCGCGCCGCCTTCGAGGAAGCCGAACGTATGGACGGCATCGACTGGCACTTCTCGGCGCTGGAAAGCATCACCAGCGACCCCGGTGCGGCGCGTCTGGCACTGGAAGACGGTACTCGACTGTCGGCACGTCTGGCGGTGGCCGCGGACAGTCGCTTCTCCGAATCCCGCCGTCAGATGGGCATCGCTGCGCGCATGCGCGATAACGGCCGCAGCATGCTGGTGTGTCGGGTTCGCCACCAACGCGCCCATGACCAGTCTGCCTGGGAGTGGTTCGACCACGGCCAGACCCTGGCGTTGTTGCCATTGCACGAACACCTGTCGTCGGCGGTGGTGACCCTGCCCAGCCAGCAGATGTCGGAGCTTACCGCGCTGCCGCCCGAGGCACTGTCGCAGGCGTTGACCCATCGCTACGGACGCAGGCTCGGCGCCATGACCCTGGAGGGAGAGACCCACGTCTATCCCCTGGTAAGCGCCTACGCAGAGCGCTTCGTGGCCGAACGCTTTGCCCTGGTCGGTGACGCCGCGGTGGGCATGCATCCGGTGACGGCACACGGCTTCAACTTTGGCGCCCAGAGTCAGCACCGCCTGGCCCGCCGGCTGATCCGCGCCCACCAACTCGGACAGGACATCGCCGACCCGCAACTGCTGAAGCGCTACGAGCGCGAGCATCGGCTGGCCACCTGGCCGCTGTATCAAGCCACCCAGGCCATCGTCGGCCTCTATACCGATGACGGAGTGCCGGCACGAATGGTCCGTCACCTGGGGCTGCGCCTGGGTGACCGACTGGCACCGGCGCGTAGAATGATCGGACAGCACCTGACCGAGCCTCATGGTGGCTCACCGCTCACGCCTCTATCGCCTCTCACCACCCTTCCGTCGCTGGCCCGTCGCGCGGCGTCTTCCTTGCCGTCACCACTGTCCAGCCTGCTGGGCTGATCTCCCATCAACGATAAACCCCCGCCGATGGGCGGGGGTTTTTCGGTACAGCACGATAGCCTAGGGCTTGTCTGAAAAGTGCCTGCGCTCGGTAATACGGCGTTAAAAATCGGATCAAAATGCTCATTTACACCCCGTAAACTGCGCTTTCTCACCGATTTTTGCCTTGTCTAACCTTCGCTCGTCGACTTTTCGGACAGCGCCTAGCGTTATTCGCTGGCTTCGGGCTTGGCCTTCTGACGCAGGCGGATACTCAGATCCTTGAGCTGGTCGTTGCTGACCTCGCCAGGGGCGTCGGTCATCAGACAGGCTGCACTCTGGGTCTTGGGGAAGGCGATGACCTCACGGATGGTACGAGCGCCGGTCATCAGCATGACCAGGCGATCGAGACCGAAGGCCAGACCACCGTGGGGCGGCGCACCGTAGTGCAGCGCGTCCAGCAGGAAGCCGAACTTCTCGCGGGCTTCTTCTTCACCGATACCCAGGATCTCGAATACCACGCTCTGCATGGCCTGATCGTGGATACGGATCGAGCCGCCACCCAGCTCCGTCCCGTTGAGCACCATGTCATAGGCACGCGACAGGGCCTCGGCCGGGTTGGCCTTGAGCTCCTCGGGGCTGCACGCCGGCGAGGTGAAGGGGTGATGCAGCGGGCTCAGACGACCGTTGTCGTCGGCCTCGAACATCGGGAAGTCGACGACCCACAGCGGCGCCCAGGGCTGGGTGTAGAGATCGAGATCCTCACCCAGCTTGACCCGCAGAGCCCCCAGCGCCTCGTTGACGATGCGCGCCTTGTCGGCACCAAAGAAGATGATGTCACCGTCTTCGGCACCCACACGATCCAGCAGGGTCTCGATCACGCCTTCCATGAACTTGACGATCGGCGACTGCAGGCCCTCGATGCCCTTGGCACGCTCGTTGACCTTGATCCAGGCAAGGCCCCGCGCGCCGTAGATACCGACGAACTTGGTGTACTCGTCGATTTCCTTGCGCGACAGCTTGGCGCCACCGCTCACCTTGAGCGCGGCGACACGGCCGTCATCAGCGTTGGCCGGACCGGAGAAGACCTTGAAGTCCACCTCCTTCATCAGGTCATCGACGTCGGTCAGCTCCAGCGGGATGCGCAGGTCCGGCTTGTCGGAGCCGAAACGGTGCATCGCCTCATGCCAGGTCATGCGCGGGAACTCGCCCAGATCCACGTCGAGCACGTCCTTGAACAGGCCCTGCACCATGGACTCGGTGATGCGCATGATGTCGGCCTCTTCGACGAAGGAGGCCTCGAGGTCGATCTGGGTAAATTCCGGCTGACGATCGGCACGCAGGTCCTCGTCACGGAAGCACTTGGCGATCTGGTAGTAGCGATCGAAGCCCGCCACCATCAGCAGCTGCTTGAACAGCTGAGGCGACTGCGGCAGCGCAAAGAAGCTGCCGGCGTGGGTCCGGCTCGGCACCAGATAGTCACGTGCACCTTCCGGGGTCGCCCGGGTCAGCACCGGCGTCTCGATATCGAGGAAGCCCTCGCCTTCGAGGAAGGCCCGCACGCTATGGGAGATACGAGAGCGCAGACGCAGCTTCTCGATCATCTCCGGGCGACGAAGGTCGATGTAGCGGTGCTTGAGGCGAATTTCCTCACCCACCTTGCCGTGCTCGTCGAGCTGGAACGGCGGCGTGGCGGCGGTGTTGAGCACCTCCACTTCCTTGGCCAGCACCTCGATCAGGCCGGTCGGCATGTTCGGGTTCTGGGTTCCCTCGGGACGCATGCGCACTCGGCCCTGGATGCGCAGCACGTACTCGCTGCGGGCGCGGTCGGCATTGGCGAAGGCCTCGGCGGTATCGGGGTCGACCACGACCTGGGCGATACCGTCACGATCGCGAAGGTCGAGGAAGATCACCCCACCGTGGTCACGGCGGCGGTGTACCCAGCCGCACAGGCTGACCGTCTGGTCCACCAGGGTTTCGTTGAGCTGGCCGCAATAATGGCTGCGCATGTTGGTTCCTGTCATGTTGCGTGAAGGTAAAGGCAATTCGTTGGATCAGGCAGCGGCGCCGTCACCGGAAGCGGAGCCACCACCGGAGGAGGCACCGCCTCCGCCACTGTCACCCGCCAGATTCTTCTTGGTGCCACCGGTCTTGAAGTCGGTCTCGTACCAGCCGCCACCCGCAAGACGGAAGCCAGCCGCCGAGACCAGGCGGTTCAGTTCGGGAGCTTCGCAGGCCGGGCAGTCGGTCAAGGGAGCGGCGCTCATGCGCTGTAGCTTCTCCAGCCGATGGCCACAGGCCTTGCACTGATATTCGTAGATGGGCATGGTTCTAGGTCTCCGTTCGCATTGTTCCTGCGGGGCGGGAAGCCGGCGTCTGATCTGCCTGACACACCCTCGATCACGCCGCTTCCGATCCCGACATGCGATATAGGGCCGGCCAACAGCAATTCCAAGCCCAAATCAAAGGGGCGCATTATAGCGTGCTGAGCGCCTCAAGGCCCAGCCCTGTGCACCGATCTTCGCCACCAGACTCACCACAACCACCAAACACAACAGGAGAAGCGATGAAAGCTGTATTACTGGACGCCGACAGCCTGGGTTCCGACATCGACCTTGCACCGCTGCGCGAGCAGCTCGAGAGCCTCGAGGTTCACCCCACCAGCACCCCCGCCGAGGCGCGTGAACGGCTGGCCGGCGCTGACGTCGCCATCGTCAACAAGGTGGTGCTGGATGCCGATACCCTGAACGCCCTGCCCTCCTTGCGGCATATCTGCGTACTGGCCACCGGCACCAACAATATCGACATGGAGGTGGCGAAAGAGCGTGGCATCCGCGTCGACAACGTCAACGCCTACGGAACCGCCAGTGTCGCCCAGCATACCCTGATGCTGATCCTCGCTCTGGCCACTCGCCTGCCCCAGTACCAGCGCGACGTGGCCGAAGGCCGTTGGGGAAAGAGCCCGTTCTTCTGTCTGATGGACCACCCGACCCTGCAACTCGAAGGCAAGCATCTGGTGCTGGTGGGACAGGGTGAACTGGGCTCCAAGGTGGCCGCCCTGGCCGAGGCATTCGGCATGCGGGTGAGCTTCAGCGCGCGTCCAGGCAACGAGGCCAATGACCGGCGCCCGGCACTGGCCGAGCTGCTGCCCGAGGCCGACGTGGTCAGCCTGCATTGCCCATTGACCGAACACAGTCGTCATCTGCTCAACGCCGACAACCTCAAGACCATCAAGAAAGGCGCCCTGCTGGTGAATTGCGCCAGGGGTGGTGTGATCGATGAAGAAGCCGCTCTGGCCGCCCTGCGCGAAGGGCAATTGGGAGGCCTTGCCGTCGATGTCCTTCCCGCGGAGCCGCCTCGTGATGGCCACGCCCTGATCGACGCAGTCAACGAGTCGCCGCGCCTGAACCTGCTGGTCACCCCGCACAGCGCCTGGATCACCCCTGAAGCGCGACAGAACATCGTCAAGCTGACCGTCGATAACCTGCGGAACGCTGCGCAAGAGAACTGACGCCGTCCATGGCGGGCACAGCAGACCGTGCCCGCCTGACACCAGGCCATTCTTGCCAACCTGCCCCTTGCCTGCCCCTTGGTGAGCTCTCTCCAGGCTTTCGCCCCGCTGATGCCGCGCTTATGCAACGTTATCGCCACGCTGATGCAACGTTATTGCGCCCCTGATCGGCATGTTCGGGCGAGTTTAGCGAACGCGACGCTTCCCAACGGCCTGTCCTCATCGCCCATGACTAACATATCGATGTAACTGGCACGTTCGGGTCTTGCTAAACCAAAATAACGGTATAATTGTTGGAAACAAGGTAACAGCCGTGTTTTCGATGGCGGTTCCACCCTTGCGTCGGCCCGGCATCACTCCGATACTTCGCGCTGAGCCCACCCCCTCATCGGACACCCCATGCTGTACAACTACGGGTCGATCAATCTCGACCATGTCTATCGCGTTCCCCATCTCGTTCGCCCGGGGGAAACCCTGGCGAGTCATGAGCACCGAGTCGGCCTTGGAGGCAAGGGAGCCAACCAGTCGCTCGCGCTGGCCAAGGCCGGTGGTCAGGTGGCTCACTGGGGAAGCCTGAATGCCCAGGATGGCTGGGCCCGCCAGCAGCTTGCCGATGCCGGGGTCGACGTCAATGGTATTGCCGAGGTGGCCGCCCCCTCCGGCCACGCCATCATCCAGGTCGACGACGGCGCAGAGAACGCCATCCTGCTGTTCCCCGGAGCCAACCACCACCACGCGGCCGACGACCTTTCCAGGCTGATGGAGGGCACTCAGGCCGGCGACTGGCTGCTGCTGCAGAATGAATGCAGCGCCCTGGCCGACGCCATCCGGCTCGGACATGAAAAGGGACTGAACATCGCCTTCAACCCGGCGCCGATGAGCGACGCCGTGCTAGACCTGCCACTCGACCGGTGCGATCTCCTTTTCGTCAATCGGGGCGAGGCCACCTGGCTGGCCGGTGTTGCAGAGGATACCGATGCCGACGCCTTGCTCACCGCCCTTTCCGAGCGCCTGCCCAGCACCCGACTGGTGCTGACGCTCGGAGGCGAAGGCGCCTGGCATCAGCACGGCGGACAACGCCAGTTCCAGGCGGCGAGTCGGGTCGAGGCGGTTGACACCACCGCCGCCGGGGACACCTTCATCGGCTACTACCTGGCCGCGATGCAGGAACAAAAGACCGTGGCGGATTGCCTGGCGCTGGCCTCCACCGCCGCCGCCCTCGGCGTTCAGCGCCAGGGCGCGGCTGCCAGCATTCCGACCCGCGACGAGGTCGACACAGCGCTGGCGAGCGGCCAGCACGCCATCCGTTGAGACCTTCAGGCCAATCACAGGAGCTTCCGTGAGCACCCCGATCATCTTCGATACCGACCCGGGCGTCGACGACGCCCAGGCCATCGCCATCGCCCTGCGCCATCCCGACATTGAGCTGCTCGGCATGACCACCACCTTCGGCAACGTCGACATCGAGACGGCGACCCACAATGCCCTGCTGCTCGGCGAGATCGCGGGCCAGCCAGTGCCAGTGGCCCAGGGCTCGGCCTGCCCCATGGTCAAACCTCGTCATCCGGCACCCAAGCATATCCATGGCGACAACGGCCTGGGCAATATCACCCTGCCCGAGGTCAAGGGACAGGCCGATGCTCGCAGCGCCGCCCAGTTTATCGTCGACACCGTGCGCCAGCGTCCGGGCGAGGTCAGCCTGGTGGCGGTCGGCCCGCTGGGCAACCTTGCCGCAGCGCTGCAGCTGGACCCCGAGATCACCCGCCTGGTCAAGCAGGTGGTCATCATGGGCGGCTCCATTCGCGAAGGCGGCAACGTCACCCCGGTGGCAGAAGCCAACATCTTCAACGATGCCCACGCCGCGCAGCGCGTACTGACCGCCGACTGGCCGCTGACCCTGGTGGGGCTCGACGTGACCCATCGCTGCATCCTGACGCCGGAACACATGGCCCGCATCGAGGCAGGCCAGGGCGAGCTCGGCAAGATTCTGGCCGGCAGCTACGACTTCTATCGCGCCTTCTATCGTGAAGCCCTCGGCATCGACGGCTGCTGCCCCCATGACAGTGTGGCCCTGGCCTGGCTACTGCGCCCGGACCTGTTCGAGACCACCCGCGGCCACCTGGGTGTGGTTACCGAAGGGCCGGCCGAGGGGCAGACCATCCTCGCGCCCGAAGGCAGAGGCTTTATCGCCGACCGCTGGTCACAGACACCCGTGGTCAACGTCTGCATGGGGGTAGACGGCAAGGCCGTCAGCGACTGGATCGCGGACACCCTGGCCTGAACGACTCAAGCCAGCAAAAAGCCCCGGGCGGGCACGACGGATAATGTCGAGGGACAGTGTCGTGCCCGCCCGGGGCTCTTCTATCGCTGGATCCTTGAGGTCATGGCGCCAGCGGCGACGACCACGGGCGCTCTACACCGGGCTCTAGCCCGTCGTGAAATCCCTCGGCGGCTTATCCAGCGTTACCTCACGGGTGGTGACCTGGGTCACTTCGGCCTGCTCGGGCCCATATTCAAGCCAGTCGGCGACCCGTTCCACCGCGTCACGAGGTCCACACAGCAACACCTCGACACTGCCGTCCGGCAGGTTGCGCGCATACCCCGCAAGCCCCTCTGCCTCGGCTTGCTGCCTGGTGGCAAAGCGATAGCTCACGCCCTGTACTCGCCCTTCCACCAGGGCCTCCAGGCATAGGGTGTCATCGGACATCGTGGCTGCCTCCTGCTGCTCGTCCATTGGTTCCTCTCTGGCGACATCGGCCCCTTGAACCGTATCATCGACGCTGACCTCGTCATCTTCGTTGGCCTGACGGCTCTCCACCGTGCCAGCAGTCTCCGCTCCCCCTGCCTCCAGCTCCGCCTCATGCTGACGCTCGCGAGCCTCCTGCTCGAATTCCCGTTCTTCTTCGGCGCTCAACTGGGCACGCACGCTCTGCTGATCGAGCAGTTCCTGCTTGACCAGCACGGCGCTGTTGCGCGGGATGATGGGCTTGTGCCGGGCGAGTAGATGGACCTTGGTAAAGGCAGCACCAAACAGCAGGATCAGCGAGGAGTAGTAGACCCACAGCAACACCACCACCACCGACCCCGCCGCACCGTAGGTCGAGGCAGTCGCGTTGTAGGCCAGATAGAGCGCGATACCGGTACGCCCTATCGAGAACAGCAAGGCCGTGACAACCGCACCGACGATGACGTCGCGCCAGCGCAGCACCACGTCGGGCAACACCTTGAAGATGGTGGCAAAGAGCGCGGCGATCACGCCGATCGACACCAGCAGCTCCACCCCTCGTGTCAGCAGGCTGACGTAGGGCAGCACATCATCGGCGGCTTTCAGCGCCGCCCTGACGAACACCCCGAGCCCCACTGACACCAGCAGGATAAAGCCGATCGCCAGCACGATCGTCAGTGACAGCATGCGATTCTTGACGAAGATCCACAGGCTGTTGCTGCTGGGGCGTGCCGCGACGCCCCAGATGGTGTTCAGCGAAAACTGCATCTGGCCGAACACCGTAGTGGCACCAACCGCCAGGGCGGCAAAACCCAGCAGCGTCGGCAACAGCCCGGACTCCTGGATCCGCGACTGGGCGACGGCATGCTCGATGGCGGTGGCCGCTTCGGGGCCCATGGTGCCCTGCAACTGGGCGAAGATTTGCCCCTGTGCCGCCTCCTCGCCCAGCACCACACCGATCACCGTCACCGCGATGATTACCGTCGGCGCCAGCGAAAACAGGGTATAGAACGCCAGCGAGCCGGCGTAGCTGAAGGCGTTGCGCTCCAGCCACAACGCCACCGAGCGACGCAGCACTCCCCACCAGAAGGCGAAAAACTGAATGATCATGGCGTTCCCTCGTCATTATCGTTGCCCTCAGCATACCTAACACCGACGGTATACGCAGGAACATGCGCCAACGCGACGCCCTGATGCTGCCAGTTCATCACGACCGGATCGTCGTGACGGGGTGATCGAGCCTCCTTCATCTAGCCTCATTTATCCAGCTCGGGAGCCTGTCTGTTTGCACCGGTCTGTTTGCGCCTTCCAGTCGTCGCCACCATAATGGCGGCGACGTTTTCCAGGAGCCCTCCATGCCCACCGATCTGGCCACCTCTCCGCCGCAGACCGAGTTCGACTGCCTGGTGTTCATCGGACGCTTTCAGCCCCCGCACCTCGGCCATCTGGCGGTGATTCGGGCGGCCCTCAAGCAGGCCAGACAGGTCATCGTGCTGGTAGGCTCCGCGTGGCAGGCGCGCTCACTGCGCAACCCCTGGCGTTTCGACGAACGCCGCCAGATGCTGCGCAGCGCCTTCGACGAAGACGACAACGCTCGCCTCGAAATCGTGCCGCTGCTGGATGCGCTCTACAACGATGATGTCTGGGTGCACGACGTCCAGCGCAAGGTGCGCGATCTGGCCCACCCCGAGAGCGCACGGTTACCACGTATCGGGCTGATCGGCGCCAGCCGCGGTCAGTCGAGCTACTACCTGTCACTCTTCCCCCAGTGGGAGTCGGTGAGCGTACCGCTGGTCGAAGCGATCTCCGCCAGCCAGATTCGAGAACGGCTATTTCGCTCCGAGGGCTCGGCGGTAGAGTATCTCTCCACCAACGCAAGCCACGATCTTCCACCGGGCGTGGTGGAACATATCCGCCGCTTCATGAGCGGCAAGCCCTACCGCCAGCTCGGGGAAGAACAGCAACTGCTCGATCAGTACCGCTCGGCCTGGGCCCAGGCGCCCTACCCGCCGATCTTCGTCACCGTCTGTGCGGTTGTGGTGCAGTCGGGCCATGTGCTGCTGGTGCGGCGCACCTCGGCGCCCGGCAAGGGACTCTATGCCCTGCCCGGGGGCTTTATCAGCGCCCAGGAACGACTGATGGACGCCTGTCTGCGCGAGCTGCGCGAGCGCATTCGGCTGAAGGTGCCGGAGCCGGTGCTCAAGGGATCACTACGCGGTCAACGGCTATTCGACGAGCCGCACCGAAGCTGGCGTGGGCGAACCCTGGCCGAAGCCTTCTACTTTGCCCTGCGACCGGATCAGAACCTGCCGAGGCTGAAACCCGTCAAGGGTGGCGACCATGCGCGCTGGGTACCCCTGGCGGAACTCGAGCCGGAAAGCCTGTTCGAGGATCACTTCTTCATCATCCAGAACTTTCTCGGGCTGCCTGCCGATCGACGCTCCTGAGGCACGCGGCAAGATCCAACGGCGGTAACAACATGGCGGACAAGGGAAGCCCCCTGTCCGCCAAGTTTCCTGCCGGTGCCGACCCGGCTAACCGTCAATCGTGCTCGGTCAGCAGCGCCAGCGCCTCAAGCAGATTCGGGTCCAGGTCATTCGACCGGTGATGGGTCCTACTGAGCTGCTCGCTGAAGCCTGGCGCGGCCACAGGGGACGACGGCTCACTTTCACTCACCTCCAGCCGAACCTTGTCCAGGTCCAGCACCAGGCGATAGTGATGTGCTTCCCCTTCACCGCCTCGGCTATCGATATCCAGCGTCACCTTTTCCAGCGCCGCCGGCCGTTCGATCAGCAGCTGACCGATCGAGGGACGCTGGATCCAGTCCGGCAAGGCTCGTCCCCCGGGTAATGACACCTTGATGTCGCGTTGCCCTTCCGGCAGCGTGAGCCACGCCCGCTCGTTCTCGACCAGAGCCTCCAGCGTCGCTCGGCCATCGCTGCTTGCCCACGACGTCGCTCGCACCTCACCGGGATGAGCCAGCGATCTGGCTTCCTGCAGCATCGAGGAGTTCCAGGCGCTGGATTCTCTCGGCTGATCCTTGTTTACCACCTCCATTTCAGCGTCGGTCAGCGCCGAGATGCCGTGTACCGCCGCTCTTACTGCCCCATCGGTAGACAGATCGGCAAGGCCACCAAGGCCTCCGTACTGATTGACCACCTCATCGACCATGCCATCGGCATGCATCAAGGGCCCTTCAGCATCCGACTCGACATCCTGCGCCGGGACTTCGGGCGCACGGTCACCGATATACAAGCTATCGAGGGGCTCCACCGTCACCGAGACGGTCACGTAGGTTACACCGCCCTGCCCGTCCGACACCGCGACGACAAAGCTGTCGCTGCCGAAGAAGCCTGCTTCCGGCACATAGATGAAGGATCCATCCGGGTTCAGGGTAAGCTGACCGTGTCGAGGACCGTCATCCAGCGCGAAGGTGAGATCATCCCCTTCAACGTCCGATGCCACCACCTGACCAGCGGCGGCTTCACCGCTGCCGGTGACGATAGGATCGGCACTGGCCACAGGGACGTCATTGACCGGCTCAACCGAGACGGTGACTACCACGGTAGTGGTGGCACCGCTGGCGTCGGTCACGGTCACGCTGAAGCTGATATCGCCACTGACGTCGGGGTCGGGCACAAAGGTGAAGGTGCCATCCTCATTGAGCGTGACGGTGCCGCCGTCCGGTTGATGGTCGAGACGGAAGGTCAGGTCGTCATTATCCACGTCGGTGGCGACGACGCGCCCCTCGACCGGGGTATCCTCGGTGGTGACGATGGGATCTACGCTGGCGACAGGGGCGTCATTGGCGCCGAGAACGCTGATCGTCAGCGTCGCGGTGGAAACACTGCCATCGCTGTCGGTGATGGTGTAGCTGAAGGTCTCGGTGAGCGTCTGCCCCGGTTTGAGCGCGTCCACCACCGGGTTGCTGTTGTCCAGCGTATAGGAATAGCTGCCGTCCGCGTTCAGCACCAGGCTACCGTAACGGCCCTCCACCGGCTCGCCAACGCCGCCCTCGGGCGATGACTGACCTGACCCGACCGCCGTGACCCCGCCATCCACCGCAACGCCATCGACACCATAGTGGTCATTGAGGAGGACATTACCGCTGCAGTCGCTTCCCGGCTCTGAGCCTTCCTCGCTCACCTCACCGCGGTCATTGCCGGTGCCAGGACCATCGTCGATGATGGCGATGGCCAGGGTGCCAATGTTGTCGGTGGTCTCTCCCTCCACGTCGGTGACGCCGATGGCGAAGCTGTCGTTGACCGCGCCGCCGGAGTGATCAGCCCTCGAGGCCAGATGGTAGGTATAGCTCACCTCTCCGGTGGCGGGGTCGTAGTAGCGCAGCACCAGGGTGCCGTGATCGCCGGTCACCTCGATGGGATGGCTACCACAGTCCTTGAGCTGATCCAGGCTGATGGTGCTTCCCCCCAGGGTCAGGCTGGACAGACTGTCGGCTGGTCCGAGGGTAAAGGTGCCACTGTGGCTCAGGCCCAAGCCCTCGTGGCTGCCTCCTGTCAGACCGGCCTCGTCAACCGACCCATCGGTGGTGGCGTCGCCTGCTGAATCGCCCCCTCCTGGCTCACCGCCTCCATCCCCCAGCCCACCGACAGTCACCTTGTCGTCCACCGCCGTGACCGAAATGCTCAGGCTCGCATCGGAGGTCGCGCCCCCATCGTCACTGACGGTATAGGTGACCAGTGGCACCTCGCCGTTGTAGTTCAGCGCCGGCACGAAACGGTAGCTGCCATTGGCGCTGATGGTCAGCTCGCCGACGCCTTCGATGACGGCGGTCTGCCCTGCCAGGAAGGTTCCCTCGATACCATCGACACTGAAGCCCGTAACACTGAGGCTATCGCCCTCGATATCGCTATCGTTGGCCAGCAGGCCGTCTTCGGCGGCGACCGTCAGAGGCGTGTCCTCGGCGATCGTGGCCTGGTCGTTCTTGGCGGACGGCGCGTCATTGACCGGGGTCACCGAGACATCGACCTCCACCGTGACCGTGGCACCGGAAGGGTCGGTCGCGGTGACAGTGAAGCTGGTGTCGCCGTTGAAGTTGGCATCCGGGGTAAAGGTGAAGTTACCTTCCTCATCGAGGGTAACGGTGCCACCCTCTGGCTGCGCATCCAGACTGAAGGTGAGCTCATCGTCATCGACGTCGGTGGCGATGATCTTGCCATCCACCGGAGTATCCTCGCTGGCGGTCACCTTTTCCGCAGAAGCCTCCGGCGCGTCGTTGGCGCCACGAATGGTGATCGTCAAGGTGGCGGTGGCGAGATCGCCGTCGGCGTCGCGGATCTGATAGCGGAACTTCTCGGTTAATATCCCACCGACCTGGAGCTCGTCCACCTCGCCATTGGTGTTGTCCAACGTATAGCTATAGCTGCCATCGGCGTTGAGGATCAGGCTGCCGTAGCTCCCTTCCAGCGGGACGCCGGTGGCCCCATCGAGACTTCCGGCTTCAACACCAACCCCAACCACCGCCCCATTGGCATCCGCACCATCGGCACCCGGACGATCATTGGCCCAGACGCTGCCGGCGCCGGCAGCACCGTCCTCGTCGACGGTACCGCTGTCATCGGTCGCACTCGGACTATCATCGTCGATGTCGATCACCAGCGTCCCGGCGTTGGCGGTGACCTCACCCTCCACGTCGGTCACGCTGATCATGAAGTCGTCGCTCACCGGCTCGTTGGCGTGATCTGCGTTTGAGGTCAGCAGATAGCGGTAGCTGACCGTACCGGTGGCGCGATCGTAACCTTCGATGGTCAAGGTGCCGTAGCGGCCCTCGATCGCGATGGGTGACGACGCGCTGGCCTCGAGCTCGGCAAGGCTGATGCTGCGACTGCCCAGGGTAAAGCTCGCCAGGCTGTCCGCCGGCCCCAGGGTAAAGCTGCCGCTATGGCTCAGCCCGCTACCTTCATCGCTGCCCCCGGGCAGGCCGGCCTCGCTGACGGAGCCATCACTGATGTTACCTCCCTCGCCGCCATCGTTCCCGTCGCCCAGGCCGCCCAGGTTGACCTGGTCGTCCACCGGCGTGACCGTGATGTCCAGGGTGGCGGTGCTGGTCCCACCCTCGCCATCGCTGACGGTGTAGGTGATCGTTGGTACCTTGCCGTGGTAGTTGAGTGCCGGTTCGAATCGCCAGGCACCATCGGCCTCCACCGTCAGCTTGCCGACACCATCGATGGTGACGGTCTCACCGACATCGATGCTCTCGCTCATGCCGTCGACGCGAACGTCCACGACCACCAGGCTGTCGTGATCGGTCTCGATGTCACTGTCGTTGTCGAGCAGACCAGGCAGACTGTCGTCGCTCGACGAGTCAAGCGGCGTGTCCTCGGGGGTACTGGCGGTCTCGCCGGTCACCTTCGGTAAATCATTGACCGCTTCCACCTTGACCGTGACCTCGACAGTGGTGGTACCGCCATTGCCATCGGAAACCGTGACCTTGAAGGTGATATCGCCATTGACGTTGTCATCGGGGGTGAAGGTGAAAGTGCCATCGTCGTTGAGCGTGACCTTGCCCCCGTCGGGCTGCGCGACCAGATCGAAGCTGAGGTCATCTCCTTCAACGTCACTGGCCTCGATGGTACCGCTGACCGGGGTATCCTCCTGGGTCGTCAATGCATCGACGCTGGCCGTCGGCGCGTCGTTGGCCCCCTCGATGGTGATGGTCAGAGTCGCGATGGAAGTACTGCCGTCGGCGTCGGTGATCTGATAGCTGAATGTCTCGGTCAGCGAACCACCCGATTTGAGGCTATCGACCTCCGTATTGGTGTTGTCCAGGGTGTAGGTATAGCTGCCGTCGGCGGCCAGGGTCAGGCTGCCGTATTTGCCGACAACCTCGCTACCGACACCGTCTGAGCTGACGCTGGCGCCCGGGCCCGACGCCGTCACCGTGACGTCTCCATCGGCGCCCTGGCGGTCATTGGTCAATACACTACCGGTGCCGGCATCGCCGTCCTCGGCGACGCTGGCGGTATCCTTGGCGGCGATCGGCGCGTCATCGAGAATCTCGATCATCAAGGCCTTGGGGCAATCCCGGGTCGAATTTTCAAGTTGGTCTGTCATGACCACGTCGACGCTATCGAACACTCGCTCTCCACCATGCTCAGCCGCTTCTGTCAGCACGAACCGATAGAGCACAGTGTTTTCCCGCACGTCGGTGCCGTCGCCTTGCTGGTAGCCGATAATCTCGAAATAGCCGTGATCGGTCTCGATGCGTACCGACGGATTGTCGGCGGACAACGCCGCCAACTCGCTCGGGGTGAAACTCGTGTCGCCGATGGTCAGGGTTTTGAGCTGCTGCGTCACCCGGTCCACCACCGAGAATGATCCTTCGTAGATCACCTCACCCGCGTCTCCAGGGTCTGTGCCGGTGGCGCCATCCGTGTTGAGTTGAGCTTCATCTACCTCGCCCCCTTCCGTGCCAACCACCGCCGTCGTGCCGTAGATGCGGATGGTCAGGGTGGCGGTGGCCGTATCTCCGTCAGGATCGGTGATCTGGTAGGTAAAGGTGTCTGAAACGTGTCGCCCGGCAGCCAGCCACTTGACCGTGTCCGAGTCGAAATCGGGTACATAGCGGTAGCTGCCGTCGGCGTTCAAGACAAGGGTGCCGTATTCACCCTTAAGCCCCTGTCCGATATGGGACGCCGACGGCCCATCTGATCCTGCACCCACTGCACTGACCGTGCCACCGTCACCGCCCAGGAGATCGGCGTCACCGTCCATGGCATCGGGATCGTCGCCTCCGTCGCCGGTCAAGACGTTTCCATCGGCGATGCTGCTGGGTTGATTCGGCTTGTTGATCGTGTCGTCGACGTCGTTCACGGCCTTCGGTGCATCATCGAGTATGGCGATCGACAGGGTACCGGCATCCGCAGTGACGTCACCGTCGACGTCGGTGACGGCGATCGCAAAATCGTCACTGACAGGCCCCTGGCTATGGTCGGCGTGTGCCGTGAGGGTATAGATATAGCTGACCGTGCCACTGGCCTTGTCGTAGCCATTGATCACCAGCTCGCCGTGGCCACCCTGGATCCTGATCGGCGTACCGGCACTGTTGACCAGCTGGTCAAGCGTCAAGGTGGTTCCGCCAAGGCTGATACTGGCGAGGCTGTCCGCCGGTCCCAGGGTGAAGCTGCCGGTATGGGAGACGCCACTACCCAGGGTACCGGTCCCCCCCGCCAGGCCGGACTCGCTGACCTGTCCATCGTTGGCACCATCACCGTCACCACTACCATCGCCCAGGCCCCCGACGGTGACCTTGTCGTCGACCGCCTCGACGCTGAGCTGGAGCGTTCCGGTGGTAGTTCCGCCGGCACCATCGCTGACGCTGTAGCTGATCTTGGGCACGTCACCGTGGTAGTTCAGTGCTGGCTCGAAGCGGTAGGACCCATCGGCGTTCAAGGTGAATTTGCCGACGCCCTCGATGGCGACCGTCTCGCCCGGCTCGAAGGTTCCCGTTACGCCCTCGATGGTAAAGCCGCTGACGCTGAGACTGTCACCATCCACATCGCTGTCGTTGGCCAGTACCCCACTGTCCTTGTTCACCACAAGGGGGGTGTCTTCACTCGTGCTGTTGGTGTCCGGGGTGGCCACAGGGATATCGTTGACCGGCGTCACCGTCACCGTAACTTCCACCGTGGTGGTACCGCCGTGACCGTCGTCTACCGTAACGCTGAAGCTGACATCACCGTTGACGTTGGCGTCGGGAGTAAAGGTGAAGGTTCCGTTTTCATTGAGCGTGACCGTTCCCCCGTCGGGCTGGGCCACCAGATCGAAGGACAGCGAATCCCCATCCACGTCGCTGGCGGTAATCTTGCCGGAGACCGGCGTGTCTTCAGGCGTGGATATCGCATCCACGCTGGCCACAGGGGCATCGTTCGCGCCCATGATGGTGATGGTCAGGGTCGCTGTACTGGTATCACCATCGGCATCGATGATCTGATAGGTAAAGACCTCGGTCAGGCTCGCCCCCACCGCCAGCGCGTTTACCTCAGTGTTCGTGCTATCGAGTTTGTAGAGGTAGTTGCCGTTGGCATCCAGGATCAGGCTACCGTAACTGCCGGCGACGCTGCTGCCGACACCGCCGCTCGGCGATTCCTTGCCTCTGCCCACCGCGTTGACCAGCCCCTTGCTGGGGGCGCCATCGGCTCCTGCCAGGTCGTTGCCGATGACCGAGCCGCTGATGTTGCCACCGTCCTCCACGGCCTGGCCGGTATCGGCCTTGGCCACCGGTGCATCATCGATGACGGCGATGGTCAGAGTGCCCGCACTGGCGGTGACATCTCCCTCGACGTCGGTCACCCCAATGACGAAGCTTTCGTGGACCTCACCATCGCCATGGCTGGCATTGGTGGTCAGTGTGAAGGTGTAGCTGACGATACCGGTCTTCTGGTCGTAGCCGGTAATGGTCAGCAGACCATGGGTGCCGTTGATCTTGATCGGGGTGGTGGCGCTGGCCTCCAGCTGCGCCCGAGTAATCGATGTAGTGCCAATGGACAGGCTTGCCAGACTATCGGCGGGCCCCAGCGTGAAGCTGCCGCTGTGGGATATCCCGCCGCCCGCCACATCCGAGCCACCGGTCAGGCCCGACTCCTTGACAGAGCCGTCGGTCATGGCGTTGCCGTCACTGCCATCGTTGCCATCGCCAAGCCCGCCCAGGCTGACCTCATCATCCACCGGCTTTACCTTGATGACCAGTACGCCACTGGAGGTCCCGCCGTTGCCATCACTGACGCTGTAGGTGACCTTCGGCACGCTGCCGTTGTAGTTGGTCGCCGGCACGAAGGTATAGGAACCGTCGGCGTTCAGGGTCAGGGTCCCCACCCCGGCAATGGTGGCGGTTTCGCCCGCCTTGAAGCTGCCCGTCACGCCCTCGACACTGAAGCCGCTGACGCTCAGGCTATCGCCTTCCACATCAGTATCGTTGGCCAGTACGCCCTTGTCCTTGGCGACCTCGAGTGTCGTGTCTTCGTTGGTCTCGGCCTTGTCATCCACCACCGTCGGGGCGTCATTGACCGGCGTCACCGTGACGCTGACCTCGACGGTGACGGTGCCTCCGTTGCCGTCGGAGACGGTTACGCTGAAGGTAATGTCACCATTGACGTTGGCGTCGGGGGTGAAGGTGAAACTGCCATCCTCACTCAGGCTGACGGTACCGCCTTCCGGCTGGGCGACCAGATCAAAGGACAGGTTATCGCCATCCACGTCCTCGGCCACGATGCTGCCGTCCACCGGCGTATCTTCCGATGTGGTCAACGCGTCGACCGAGGCGGTCGGTGCATCGTTGGCCCCCTTGATGGTGATGGTCAGGGTGGCGGTGCTGGTATCGCCGTCGGCGTCGATGATCTGGTAGCTGTAGGTTTCGGTCAGGGTCTCGCCCTGCTGCAGTGCATTGACCATGGCGTTGGTGTTGTCCAGCGCATAGACATAGCTGCCATCGGCGTTGAGCGTCAGGGTGCCGAAGCTGCCCACAAGGGCGCTGCCGACGCTTCCCCCATCGGTGGATTCGGCAACACCCACCTTTGACACCTTGCTGCCATCGGCGCCCTGCCGGTCGTTGCTTAGAACGTTGCCTGTGGAGGCGGCGCCGTCCTCGGTCACCGAACCGGTATCGGCGGTGGCCGACGGCGCATCATCGGTGATGCGGATCGACAGGGTACCGATACCCTTGGTGATATCTCCCTCGACATCGGTCACATCGATGGCAAAGCTGTCCTTCACCGCTCCACTTGAGTGGTCGGCGGCGGAGGTCAGGGTGTAGCGATAGCTCAGCGTCCCGGTCTGGCGATCATAGCCCTTGATCGTCAGGGTCCCGTGGCTGCCGGTCACCTTGATCGGCGTCGTGGCACTGGCCTCGAGCTGGGCCAGCGTTATGGTTGAACCACCCAGGGTAAAGCTCGCCAGGCTGTCCGCCGGACCCAGCGTAAAGGTGCCGTCGTGGGTCAGTCCTGTGCCGTCGGCATCGACCAACCCTGACTCCTTGACCTCTCCGTCGACGCCGTCCCCGCCATCACCGAGCCCGCCCACCGACACGCTATCGTCGACCGAATCGACCGTGATGCTGAGGGTGGCGGTGTCGCTGACGTGCCCGTCGCTGAGCACATAGGTCACCTTGGGTACGCTGCCATGGTAGTTGAGCGCGGGATCGAAGCGGTAGGAACCATCGGCGTTCAAGGTCAGGGTCCCCACCCCGGCAATGGTGGCGGTTTCCCCCGCCGTGAAAGTGCCCGTCAGCCCCTCGACGCTGAAGCTTGCCACCGACAAGGCATCGCCATCGATATCGCTGTCATTGCTCAGCACGCCCTCGTCCTTGCCAACGATCAAGGGTGTGTCCTCCGCTGTGCTGGCGCTGTCGTCTGACGCGACCGGCACATCATTGACCGCACTGATCTTGACCGTCACCTCCACCTGGGTCTTGCCGCCGTGGCCGTCATCCACCGTGACGCTGAAGGTGATGTCGCCGTTGACGTTGGCGTCCGGCACGAAGGTGAAGGCGCCGGTGTCCTCGTCGAGGGTGACGGTTCCCCCCTCGGGCTGAGCATCAAGGGTAAAGCTCAAGGAGTCACCATCAGGGTCCTCGCCGACGATGGTGCCCGTGGTCTCGCCGTCCTCTGCACACTTGGCGGTGATATCCTCCGCTGTCGGGGCGTCGTTGGCGCCCTTGATGGTGATGGTCAGGGTCGCCGTGCTGGTATCACCGTCAGCGTCGGTGATCTGATAGGTAAAGGTCTCGGTGAGGGTTTGCCCCTTCTGCAGGCCGTTGACCGTAGCGTTGGCGTTGTCCAGGGTGTAGAGGTACTTGCCACTGGCGTCCATCACCAGGCTACCGTAGTCACCGGCAATGCTGCTGCCCACACGCCCCGAAGGCGCAGCCTCGCCCTTGCCGACCGCGCTGAGTGCACCGCTGTCGGCGGCCCCATCGGCCCCCAGGGTGTCATTGGAAACGACATTGCCCGTCAGCGAACTGCCGCCGCTGGCGTCCTCGTCGACGCTGCCCTGGTCTGCCTTGGCGGTCGATACGTCATCGACCACCAGGATGGCCAGCGTGCCTGCGTTGTAGGTCTCGTCGCCATCGCTGTCGGTGGTGCCGATGGTAAAGCTGTCCAGGACCGGATCCGACCCATGATCGGCGACCGACGACAGGACGTAGCGGTAGGACACGACCCCGGTATCGCTGTCATAGCCGTTAATCGACAGCTCACCGTAGCTACCCGTGATAGTGATCGCGGTGGTGCCACTGGCCTCCAGCTGTGCCCGGGTTATCATCGTGACACCGATGGTCAGGCTGTCGAGGCTCGAGGCGGGCCCCAGGGTAAAGGAGCCCGTGTGCACACTACCACTGCCGCCGGCGGCAGAGCCCCCGGTCAAGGCCGATTCGTTGACGCTGCCATCGCTGCCGTCGCTGCCATCCCCGAGGCCGCCAAGTGACACGCTGTCTTCCACCGAGGCAACCGTAATGGTCAGGGACCCGCTGGAGGTCCCGCCCTTGCCGTCGCTGACGGTGTAGGTGATCTCCGGGACACTGCCGTGGTAGTTGGGCGCCGGGGTAAAGCTGTAGGAGCCATCTGCGTTGAGCGTTAGCGTCCCCTTGCCGGGGATGCTGGCTGCCTCACCCGCGGTGAAGCTGCCGGTGACGCCGGCCACGCTGAAACCGGAGATGACCAGACTATCCCCTTCGACATCGCTGTCATTGGCCAGAAGTCCTTCGCTCTTGTCGACACTCAGCGTCTCGTCTTCCTTGGCATCGCCCTTGTCGTTGGTGACCACAGGGGCATCATTGACGGCGGTCACCGTAATCGTAAGCGTCGAACTGGCGTAGCCTCCGGGTCCCTTCAGGCTGTAGCTGATGATCGGCAGTGCACCGAAAAAGTTCGCCACAGGATCGAACCGGTAGGAGCCATCCTTGGCCAGCGTCAGCTTGCCGGTGACATTGCCGTCACTGTCCTTGACGGTATTGGCCTGCCCCAGTACCAGGGCGGTATCGGCCACGCCGTCACCGTCGGTGTCGATGGCCGCCGAGGCGATTTCGGTGGCCCCCGCCAGGGTATCGTTGGACAACAAGCCCTTATCCTTGGTGACCACCAGCGCCACGTCCTCATTGGTCTTCCCGGCGTCTTCCACCGCCGTCGGCGGACCGATGCTGTCGCGATAGTCCAGGTCGAAGCCGGGGGGTGAGGCGTCGCTACCATCTGCTGCGATATCGTTGTCGCTGTCAGAGAGCGCAAAGTTGCCGTCAACAAGGTTCTCATCATTGGCATCAAAGCCATCGTTGGCGTCCGATCCCTCGAAGATGTCGAGGAGCCCGTCGCCGTCGGTATCGGTGCTGTCACTGACCGACGTTGCGCCATCGTCGCGCTCGGCGATATCCAGCTTGCCGTCGTCGTCGGAGTCACTGTCGAGATAGTCTACGGTGTTGTCGCCATCGGTATCGACCGGCGTCAGCCCCTTGCTGGCCGTAGCGGTGATATTGCTGGTGTCCTTGTCGTAGGCGTCATCGAGTCCGTCCTTGTCGACATCGGTGCCAGTGGGCTTTATATAATCCTGGGTCGTCTGCGCCTCGACATTGTCGGTGATGCCATCATTGTCACTGTCGATATCCAGGTGATCGGCGATATTGTCACGGTCAGTGTCCTTCGCCAATCCGCCGATACCAATCCTGACACATGACCCTACATTGGCAACCACATTGTAGTCAGGATGCCACCCCATGCTCAGGGTCACCGTTTTTACATCGACGACCCTTACCGACCACGACTCTCCGTACAGATTCCCCAGCCCTTTCACGCTGAATGTGAGCGAGTTAAGATAAATTCCCTGGGCGACATTCAAGACATTGTCGGGATCGTAGACCACGATATAGGCACCGGGGCTCGATACGGTAAGCTGATCATACCTATCAAATTGCCTGCTATTGGGCACGTTCTTGCTGTCGATAACGAAGTCCACAAAGGCATCTGTCGCCAGACTGACCGTTGCCACATTATTCTCAGAATATTCAAAGTTCACCGCTCCGGATTCTTGACCATAGGTGAGGCTACCCTCGGTGGTATTTGAGGTCACCTCAACCTTTGTTCCGTTAAAGTCAAGATCCGGTATCTTGTCGTTGGCGATATCGGTCGTGTCGAATTTCTCTTCTACAGAGGTATCTTTTCCTTCGGTAACGTCAATAACTCCGTCGTTATCCTGATCGATATCAACCGTATCGATGATACCATCGCCGTCACGATCCAAGACAGCATTTTCGCGATAGTCAAAATCGACAACAAGTGGCTTTGCTCCGTCGCCATCCGCCGGCAGATCGTCGTCGGAATCAGCCAACGTAAAACCGTTCTCCGTGACATTTTCATCGTTTGCATCGTAGCCATCGTTGGCATTCGTTCCCTCGAAGATATCCAGCAGGCCATCATGATCGGTGTCGGTAGCATCCGTAATGGAAGAGGCCCCATCATCGCGCTCGGCAATATCCAACTTGCCGTCGTTGTCGGAGTCACGATCGATATAGTCGGCCGTGCTGTCCCTATCGGTATCGACCGGCGTCAGCCCCTTGCTGGCCGTAGCGGAGGTATTGCTGGTGTCCTTGTCGTAGGCGTCATCGAGTCCGTCCTTGTCGACATCGGTGCCAGAAGGTTCTATGTAATCCTGGGTCGTCTGCGCCTCGACGTTATCGGTGATGCCATCGTTGTCGCTGTCGATATCCTTGTCATCGCAGATACCATCACCATCGGTATCCCTTGAAATATATTGAAACGCCACACGATCCATGGCGTAGTCGCCGTTTCCTGCGCCCCCGTCCTGATCGACCTTCATCACGATGCCATAGTTGCCGGCCTTGCTCAGATCAAACACACCGCTAAACGTCTTGAAAATACCACTTCCTGGAAGATCGCCGATAAGACCGTACGCCAGCGTCTTGAAGACCTTTCCCGCATCAAAATCCCAGATAAATACATTATAGCGATCCGAACCACTTGAAAACGTTTTTGATAGATCGAAGCTATATCGATAATCACCTTCAGACAACTCATTGCCAAATTTGTAGACAAAGACCTCTTCATAATTCGCTGCATTTACCAGGCTATGATTCCCACCGTTTTCACCAGGACTAATCTCATCAAAAAGCCCTCCCGTCAGAGAAGAATTTTTAGAACTATGAGACCAGCTAGGTTTGCTGCCATTGTCAGTAGTATAGGGTGGCGTGCTGTAATACCAACCGGAAGTATCTCCACCGGCAAACCCGCCATTTCCCACCATATTTGGTCGACTGTAGTCATACTCATTTTCGTCGATAATACCATCATTATCATCATCGATATCGACGCTGTTATCGATGCCATCACCATCCGGGTCGAGACGAGCGCTATCACGATAGTCAAAGTCAGCTACGCTCGGCACAGCGTCCGATCCATCCGCGCTGACGTCGTTGTCACTATCGAGAAGGGTAAAGTTCCCGTCCTTGATCAGCTCGTCGTTGGCGTCATAGCCATCATTGGCATCCGCTCCCTCGAAGATGTCGAGCAGACCGTCGCCATCGGTATCGGTTTCACTTGTGATGGACCAGGCCCCGGCGTCGCGCTCGGCGATATCCTGCTTGCCGTCGTCGTCGGAATCGCTGTCGAGATAGTCTGTCGTGCTGTCGCCATCGGTATCGACCGGCGCCAGGCCCTTGCTGGCCGTAGCGGAGGCATTGGCGGTGGCAGCATCGTAGGCGTCATCAAGGCCATCCTTGTCCTTGTCGATGCCGCTGGGCGCCACATACCCCTTGGAGGACTGGGCCTCGATGTTGTCGGTGATACCATCGTTGTCGCTATCCAGGTCAGCAGAATCAGCGACGCCGTCTCCGTCACTGTCGATCCTGCCGAAGAATGCGACTTCTGTCACCGCAATCCCTGAACCGCCTCCCGCCCTACCTTTAATATTGAAAAACTGAATACTAGCCACGCCGTGGATATCTTTTGGTATATCCATATGAAGTGGCCAACCTGCCGCCCCTTCGGGGACAGAGTTAATAGCAGCATATCGAGTGGTTGAATAGATCAAGTCACCGGAAGAATTATAAAACCTGATCTCACCTATCGACCCAATGGACTGGGCATCATTCAAAACACTTCCCGCGTTGTTCCACAGGTCGATCCCATAAATACGATCGATGGGTGTGTCAAAGTTGAACGTAAAATCGCTGATTTGCTCTACAGTGGACGAGATAAAGTAAGTTTTTGTGTTACCGTCGGCCAGACGATCCAGTCCAGCCGAAGAAGCCCCGCCGCTCGTCACGCTATTGCAGGTTATTTGCTGTGATCCACCTTCCACTGAATCGAGAATACCGTCCCCGTCATCATCGATGTCGTCGACATCCAGGACGCCATCTCCATCGATGTCGGAGCCCCCGGCAGCACGCTCCCGCCCGCCCTTCTGGGCTTCCACGTGCTGCAGGGCGCTCATCAATACATCATGGCCTGCATCATGATCCGCGGAGCCCGCATCTGTCGTTGCAACCGCGGCGTCAGCCGCTTGCTTGACGTTGTCGACGGTGGCGGTACTGGCAGCATCCAGCAACACCCGGGCTTCGAGTTCGCGAATCAGTAAGTCGTCCTTGATCATGTCGGATCTCCCTCTTTGAATTCGGGCTGACCGTCACCTGGACGTGTCAGGTTTCAATGACTGCGACGCCTATGACCCCCACTCACGCACCAGCACCTGGGCCACACGACGTGCCATGCTGGCTGCCAGGCTAGACGGTTGCCCCTCCAGGTGAAGCTCCCCGCGAAGCTCGGTGAGCGGCGACGATTGGTCCTGGTCAGAGACTGCCAACAGTTCGAATAGCGCACGTTCCGGCACGGAGCGTTGGTCATCGGGCCGTGCCGCGATAGGCCCGCCGTGGTCTGACGCCAACATCCACTGATCGACGTAGCGGGAAGCGGCGGCGGCGATTCGCTCGACGTGCATGGGGGTCTGCGGCCAGAGACGCTCGTCATCGACAAAAAAACAAGGCTGACCGAGCGCCAGCAATCCCAGATCATCGCTGCTGACGTAGCCACGGGCGGATAGCCGATCCGTACTGGCTACCAACGCCAGACGAAGGTCTGTGCCGACCCAGCGGCCCGAATGCAGGTAGTCGGCAAGCTCAACCACCGTGCCGTCCATGGGGGCGATGACGTCGAGCCGACGACGTTGATCGGTGAGTCCAGCAAGCTGCTGGCGTTGCATGTCCCGTTCGCTCTCCAGTACCAGACTCTGGGACAGGTCCGTGTTGTCGGCACTTCGTCGGTCCAGGCGCCTATCCACCAGATTCAGATGTTCCTGCACCGTTCTTTCCCGCTGTTGCAACGCTGGCACTTCGAGCCTGACCAGTACCTGCCCCCGCTCGACGACATCGCCGACGCGGACCAGCACCTGCTCGACCCTGGCGGCGCGATGGGCAAACACCGGAACCTGTTGACTGGCGCCGAACACCACCGGCACCGTGATTCGATGAGGCAGAGGCAAGGCAACGAAGGCAGCGATGCCGGCGGCCACCGCCAGGGTCATCAGCACCCGCCGGCCAGCCTCCCTGCGTCTTTTCCACCAGACCATCAGCTCACGCAGTATCGGCATGACAATGAACCATAGAATTTCCACGCTGAAGAGAAAGACGCCCAGCACCTTGAAAAAGAGGTGGTAGACCACCAGGGCAATCCCGAGAAACAGAAAGAAGCGATACACCCATACCGCCAGGGCATAGCCGATCAATACCCGGCGCTTGGCACGACTCAGCGCTTCCGGCGGCGTATCGCCAAAACCGAAAAGCCCTTCCCTCAACCACCAGCGCCCCATGGCAAAGCCCCGCTCCTGCAGGTTGACAATGCCGAGCAGGTCACTGAACAGGTAGTAGCCGTCGAAGCGCATCAGGGGATTGAGGTTCACCGCCAGGCTCAGCACCCAACCGGTGGTGGCAAGCGCAAAGGCCACGAAACGCAGAGCGCCATCCGGTAGAAAAACCCAGGCCAGAGTGGCATAGACAGCGATGACCAGTTCCACCGCCACCCCGGCCAGATCGATCAGCACACGTTTGCGCCGCCGGGGCAGCCGCCAGGCATCGGTGGTGTCGGTAAACAGCACCGGCATCATCACGATCAGCGCCACCCCCATGCTCGACACACGAACCCCAAAGCGGGTCGCACAGAAGCCGTGGCCAAGCTCATGCAGCGTCTTCACCAGCACCAGACTCAGGGAAAACGCGACCACGCCGGAAACGCTGAACATCGCCGGCAAGGTGGTGAAGAAGCTCTCCCACTGGCGAGAAACAAGGTAGAGGCCAATGACACCCAGGATCGCCGTAAAGAGCCAAAAGCCCCGATGAAAGAAGATGGCGACTAGCGGTAGGCAGCGCTTCAATCCACGCCCTGGATACACCAGGGGGATACGCACGAACAGGTAGTGATGAAGCAGCCACTTCCACCAGGATGGCCGGCTGGCCTCACGATATCGCCGAGCCTTGTCGAAGCTGCGGCCTTCGCTGGCCTCGAGCAGGTCGTTGTGATCCAGAAATTGCTGGATCTGGCGAATATCCTCTTCGCTGATGTCGACGTGTCCGCGAGCATCAAGACGTCGTCTCAAAGCCTCCACCGTCCCCGCCGACCAGCAGGCGAGGATATCGACGACCCTGGCATCAATCTCGAAAAACCGTCCGGCCAGTGGGTCATGAATCTTCCAGCGAGCGGCCTTGCCTGGTTCTGCCCCACCTTCGATCAGCTCGAGCTCCTGACGAAGCGACCCAAGCAGCTCCTGCTCTGCTGAATCGGACGTGTCCTGCATTGCCCTGGCCACGGCCTAGACGCCTGTCAACTGTCTGAAGGTGACGATCGGGCGCCGGAATAGATAGTAGAACAGTGATACCGGCTCACCATGGATTCGCGCCGTGCCTCTGAGACCCAGCCGCGGCATGTCTTCTCTCGGCGTTTCCGGTATCGCCATCACCTTGAAATTGGCGATACCGCTGGCGTTCTTTTCGGCCTTGTAGGCGGCCCGTGCCACGACCGCCGACACCGGTTCGAGGGGTGCTGCATCAAGAAACACATCCACCGAGGCTCCACGTTCGAGGGTGACGGCGTCGGCGGCCGCCACTTCTAGCCGGAAAGCAATATCCGCCGGGTCCGCTACCTGCATCACGGCTTCACCCACCCGCACGGGACGCCCTACCCAATCCTGCGGGTCGCCATAGAGGGCGACCCCGCTGCGCTCGGCGCGAACTACCGCCTTGTCGAGCAGGTCATGGGCATAATCTCGCTCGGCTTCGGCAACTCTCAGCTCGCTGCGAGCGATGGCGAGCTCGCGCTTGGCCTCACTGCTTGCGATGGCAGCCTGCTGTAGCCTCAACGCCTTGGACTGGGCCACCTGAACCTTGCGCTGGGCAACTTCGAAGTCATTGCGTAGTTCCACGTCCACCAGCTGGACCAGCGGATCACCCAGCGCCACCCGGGCGCCGGGAGCGACCAGGATGCGGTCGACGACGCCCGCCATCGGTGCCGCCACGACAAACGGCTCACTGGCGACCACCTCAGCGGGCGCCCTCGACGTCAGCGGTACCTGCACCAGCGCCAAGGCTGCCCCCAGGCCCAGCACCGTAGCCAGCGCCAGTCCGCGCGCCCCCCGTGCTCGCCCAAGAGACACACGGCGTCGACCTCGGATCGCGCTGGCGCCGTGACCGTAGGCCTGGGCAAGACGACTGGCCAGGGCCAGGTGCGGTGTTTCCCAGGCACGCTCGCGAGTCAGTAACCAACCGGCGCCGATGGGCCGGTCGCCATGGCTTAGCGGTATCCACAGCCCATGGCGCATGGCGGGTATGCCTTCGTCCTCCAGGACGTTGGCAAGATCCAGCAAGCGCGGTTGCGTCTCGTCCCGGTGTTCACGCCAGTCACTGCCCACCAGATGCTGGTAGGCAAGCACCTGAGCACTGTCATGAGGCACCCGCGCGAGTCCTCCCACCGCCTTGACTCGCCAGCGATTTCTGCCCGACAGGCAAAACACCAGTGACTGGCGAGCCTGGAGCAGGCTCTGCCCCTCATTGGCCAGGTGGCACCACAGCTGGTCGAGGCTGTCACAGTGGCGCAAGGCGCCTTCGATACGAATCAGCCGCTCGCCACCTGGCCCCACCTCCGAGCCACTCGCTCTGGCCTGTTCCTCCGCCACCGGGTGTTGCGCCTCGGTAGTAGACTGGCGCTCAATCGCCACACTCGTCATGAGGAGGTCACTCCACAGCGCCTGCCCTCACCGTCCCCGCTGGAGAGCCAGGTCGCGGTGCCGCTCATCCCGGGAAGAACCCGTGCCGGTGCATTGTCCACTCGGCTGATCACCTTGACGGTCTGGCTGACGGGATCGACGGCAGCCGAGATGCGCGACACTTCTGCGTCAAGCCTGTCGCCGGTCTCGTCCACCTCGAAGCCGAAGGCGCTACCCCGGGTCATCCAACTCAACCAGCAGGAAGGCACCACCATATGCAATTCCAGTGCGCCGTCACTCACCACCTGGATCAGGGGAGCGTTGGCTTCCGGCGTCTCGTTGGGGCGTACCATGGGCTCAACCACTCGCCCGGCAAAAGGCGCCTTGATCTGACAATCCTTGCGTTGCTCCTGGATGGCGGCCACCCGGGCCCGCTGCTCACGCAGCTTGAAACGTGCAATGTCGGCATCCGCCTGTCCGGTGGCGCCCATCTGCAACAGTTCGTTCTGCATGGCGGCGTTGCGGGATTCCGCTGCGGCCTTAGCCTCCGTCGCACGCAACTCGGCGTCGAGTCCGGCGCAGTCGAAGCCGACCAGTACCTCATCGACATCGAAGTGGTCGCCTTCCTTGAACGGCACCTCAAGCACTCTGGCCGATAGACGACTCGACAGTATCGCCTCGTGCTCGGCCCTCAGGATGCCTCTGGCCTCGCCCATGTCGCTGGCCTGGGCAGCCCCCGACAGCAGCACTGCCAGCACGAGTCCCGGCCAGAGCGTGCGAGTCCGCTGGCCACACTGCCCCGCCCCCAGGCTTCTGCTGTTCATCCCGTGCGCCCTCATGGCGATGCCACCACGTCAATGGCCAAGGCATCGCCACGCTGCGCCCACAGAGCACGCAGATCATCGGCAAGCTCCAGGACGCTTTCGTTGCTGCTCATGCCGGCATCCACGGCGTCGATGCCGGTGGCCGTATAGACATTGGCGTAAGCCCCCTGGAGGTCCGACAGCGCCTGATCCATCCGCACCTCGGCCAGCAGGGTATTCATCTGTTCGCGAATCAGGGTCTGCTCGCTGACGTGCCTGGCACGATAGCCAGCTTCCACCTGATGCTCGATCGCTCGCTGCACCTCAAGGAATCGCTTGGCCGTGCCGAGTTCTCCACGCCGCAGTTCATAGCGTGCTCGGGTCACCGATACCTGAGTCGCCACCGCCATGGTCAATGCCAGGCTCCGTGCATCGAGCAGATCGCTCTGGGCGTCGATACGATCCTGACGGGCCGGCAGACTGAACACCTTCAGCAGGTTCCAGCTGGCGCGAGCGCCATAGCTGACCCAGTCACTGTTGTAGAGAAAGTCGTCGTCGCTATAGTTGGCTCCGACAAAGAGCTTGAGACTCGGCAAGGTTTCCAGAATCGCTGTGGTGCCCTCGCGCTCGTTGTTGCGCAATTGGTAGGCGACTTCACGCAGCTCCGGGCGATTCATCACCGCCAGCTTCAACATGGTGTCGTAGGAAAGGTCGATCCCTTTCCAGGCCAGGTCACGCGGCGGCAACACCAGTTGGTAGGGTTGCTCGGGCGGAAGGTTCATCAGCGCTGCCAACTGCTGCTTGGACACCCGCAGTTCCCGCGTCAGTGACTCGAGGTCGCGGCGTATGGTCAGCAGTTCACGTTCATAGCTAAGCGCAGGAAGCGGCGCCGTCAAAGCACTGCGCTGCTGCCGGTGGGCCTGATCCAGCGCCCTTCGTGTGCTCTCTTCGAGCTCTCGAGTCTTGGCCAACAGACGTTCTGCGCTGACTGCTCGCCAGTAGGCGGCGCGTACATCCTCGATGATGCGCTGGATGACCTTTCGCTTGCTTTCCTCGGCCAGCATGACGCTGTCGGCCCTCTGCTGAGCCCGCACATAGGACAGGCCAAAATCGAGCACGTCCCAGCTCATGGTAAGATCGGTCGCCAACTGGTTGCGTTCGCTGGAGGACGAAGGTTCCAGCGACTCCTGACCACTCAACAGAGAAATACTGGAGCTGCCCGGTTCATTGTCGCGTCCCGTATAGTTGAGGTTACCGACCACCTTGGGCAGCAAATCGTAGTGCGCCAGATCGAGCTCCTTGGTGCGCAAGGCCTGCTCCATCACTTCCACCCGATAGTCCAGGTTGTACTTGATGGCGCGGGCCATTGCCGAATAGAGATCGATTGGGGCAATAACGGGTTCCTGACTGGCCGTTACCCTCGCCAACAGGTCGTCGGCGCGTTGTTCATTGGCCTGTTGCGACATCGGTTGAGGGGTGACAGCGCAGCCGGACAGCACCAGCGCCGTTGCGACGCCGACCCAGGTCTTTCCATATTGCTTTCCGAAGCACGAGGCCCTCTGGCCTGCCACTCCACACTTTTTATCGACCATCCCTGTGCCCCCTGCCGAAATTACCTCAGCCTTCAAGAGTGACGCGTCTTGCCTGCTGGTTGCGCACCTGCCTACCGGCCGCCACCGACAGGCGCCCAACATTGCAACAGCGCACAAACGTCGAGAAAGCGAGCGTATAACTTATGTTACTTCGTGTAATCAACTATCCAGAGAGCTGGACAATGGGTCAATATGAAAACTCGAAGAGCGCAAAGGTTGGCCCAGTTTCTTGACCTTGATCACAGTCACGACCGACAACTTTCGATAATGCACAGAGTGTCACCTCGAGCGAGAAAGGCTCTCCTTTGTTACACCTTTCATGCTTCTTTTCATTGGCGTGGTACGGATATACACGCAGCAGGTAGCGCGAGAAGGACATGACCGAGCTGCATGCCATCGGATGCGAAACCCTCGCTTAACGGGACAAGCGCCACCAGCCAGCATCGTGAATTTCCAAGCCATCTAGAGCGAAATCGTCGGTACGCGACAGCCAGGATCAGTCAGGAATGCATGGTGAAAACGTCAGGACACGAATGTTGGGATCAACCAGGAATACAAAGCGGGATCAAAGACAGGAAATGGGAATAGACACGGGGGTCTTCGCAACCACTGAGCGACATGGGACCTCCATGCCGGGTCCAGTAGCTGGGTGTGGTGTCTGTCGTCGTACAAGGAGGGGATAGCGCCTGACGGGCACAGGTCCGCAGGCACTTGTCAGAGGTAAAGGCGATCAGGCCTCGAGGAAGTCTCGCGGCAGCTTCATCATCTGGCGCCACAGTTTTTCGACGCCGGGCTTGTGCACCAGTGAACAGCGATACAGGCGGATCTCCAGGGGGACGTCCCATTGCTCGCCACCGGCACGCACCACCGCCCCGCTCTTCAGCTCCTGTCTGAGGCAGAAATCGGGTATCCAGGCCATGCCCACGCCCTGCATGACCATGGCCTTGAGCCCCTCGGCCATGGCGGTCTCGTAGACGGTACGCAAGCGCATGCGCAACGGGTCATTCTTCAACAGCATGCGCACGCTACGCCCGAGAAAGGCACCCTGGGTGTAGGCCAGGTACGGCAGGGAGTCGTCACCGTCCAGAGGGAAGCGCGGCGCCCCCTGCTCATCCGGCAGGCTCACCGGTATCATCTTGACCCGCCCGATGGAAAAGGAGGGAAAGACTTCCCCGTCAAGCTGCATGCTGGCGTAGGGGTCGTAGTAGGCCAGCATCAGGTCGCAGTTGCCTTCGCGCAGCACATGGATGGCCTCCCCCACGTTCATCGCCACCAGCCGCGTCGGCAACTCCCCGAGCCCCTTCTGCAGCCGCGAGATCCATTGAGGGAAGAAGCTTAGCGCCAGCGAATGGGCCGCCACCACGTCCAGCGCCTCGTTGGCCATGGCCAGGCCGCGCAGATGGCCGAGGGACTCGTTGAGCTGCTCGACGATATTGCGGGCGGTCACCAGAAACAGCTGCCCCTGAGGGGTCAGGTCGATGGGCGTGGTCGAGCGATCCACCAGGGTGACGCCCACCGCCTGTTCGAGGGAGCGTATACGACGACTGAAGGCCGGCTGGGTGACGTGGCGCTGGCGTGCGGAGGCCGAGAAGCTGCGGGTGTTGGACAGCGCAACGAAGTCCTCGAGCCATTTCGTTTCTAGATTCACCAGCACTCCTTGTCAAGACACCAACCACACGGGACGCCATCGCCGGGAACGCGACCGAAGGGGCCACATGCGACCGCCCGATAAAACGGCTAAATGTACCGGAAAGCGCCCACCTTCCCAAGGGAATACTGACGCTTTATTGCTCCGCCACGCTGCGTGCCACTGTGCCGGACATTGACCAGCCTCCAGCAGAGCCTTGTTCTTTTTGCCTCGGGGGATGGCAAGGCAGCGGCGGCGCCTGCATAGGCGACTGCACAGACTACTGCACAGGCGCCAGCAGGTAGGCGGCCCGGGACACCAGCTTGCGCCACAGCGGACGCGAGCGCAGCTCGTCGAGGCTGACCTCGCGGCAGTTGGCGAAGTCCTGTTCCAGCATGGCCTCCACCTCCAGGGCGAACGCCTGATGTGGCACCAGAGCGGTGATCTCGAAGTTCAATCGGAAGGAGCGGTTGTCCAGATTGACGGTACCGACACTGGCGGCGCTGTCATCGATCAGCATGACCTTCTGATGGAGAAACCCCGGCTGATAGCGATAGACCTTGACCCCGGCGCGGATCATGTCCGGCAGGAAGGCGAAGGCCGACAGGAACACCAGCAGATGGTCGGGACGTTCCGGCATCATGATGCGCACATCCACCCCGCGCATGGCGGCCAGGCGCAGTGCATCCTGGACGCCTTCATCGGGAACGAAGTAGGGACTGGTCACCCACAGACGCTGATGGGCGCTGTGGATCAGGTGCTGGACCAGCAGGCTCGCGGTCTCCTGGGGATCCGCCGGGCCCGAGGGGACGATCACCACATGGCGCCCGTTGCCTTCATCGACCGTGGGCTGATCCACCTGGGGCGCCCAGGAAAGACTCAGCATAGTGCCGGTGGCCCAGTGCCAGTCCTCCCAGAAGGCCTCCTGCAGCCCCAGCACACTGGGCCCGACCAGCTTCAGATGGGTATCGCGCCAGGGTCCGTGGCGAGGATCCTGTCCCAGATACTCCACCCCCACGTTGAAACCACCGAGCCAGCCTTCGCGACCGTCCACTACCAGGATCTTGCGATGATTGCGGAAATTGAGCTGAAAACGGTGACGCCATCCGCGCGAGGAGTGAAAGGCGCTGACGTGGATGCCCGCCTCGCGCAGCTCGCCCAGATAGCCGTCGCCAAGCTGCCGGCTACCGATCTCGTCGTACAGGAAGTAGACCCGCACCTGACGCCGTGCCGCCCGCACCAGATGTTCCTGCAGCCGACGACCAAGTTCATCATTACGCACGATGAAGAACTGAATGAGGATATAAGAGCGAGCCGCATCGATACCGGCAAACAGGCTGTCGAAGGTCTGATCGCCATCGACCAGCAGCTCCGTCGAGTTGGCGCGGGTCAGCGGCATCATGGCAAGCTTTTCGACCGCCTTGACGTCAGCGTCGGTGGCCCCCACCAGATAGGAATCGAAGCGATCTCGATAGCGCAACAACACGCGCCGCAGCAGCGTATCGCGCTGGCCGCGCGCCGACACATAGCCGTAGAAGCGTGGTCGGCCGAAGACCCAGTAGGCCGGCAACGCCAGATACGGCATGGCGACCAGCGAAATGATCCAGGCGATCGCCCCCTGAGAGGTTCGACTCGACATCAGCGCGAGCACGGCGGAGATGGCCCCGCCCAGGTGAATCAGAAAGATGGCCAGGCCAAGCAGCCATGAGGTCATCGAAGGTCTCCATCCGTGTGATACCGCACCACATCGAGCGCTGAGCGTCGGGGCGCACTTGCTAGGGCTTGTCTGAAAAGTGCCTGCGCTCGGTAATACGGCGTTAAAAATCGGATCAAAATGCTCATTTACACCCCGTAAACTGCGCTTTCTCACCGATTTTTGCCTTGTCTAACCTTCGCTCGTCGACTTTTCGGACAGCGCCTAGCGTTATTGCGGACTTCAGCATACCCGTAACGCAGGCGGCCCCGCCAGATGACGGGGCCGCCTATCGTGTCTCGCCGTGCACCGGGGCGAGACATGGCATGGGGAGATCAGACGCTCTCGGCGATGATTTCCTTCCACTTGGCCGGACCGGTCTGGTGCACCGATGAACCCTGGCTGTCCACCGCCACGGTCACCGGCATGTCCTCCACCTCGAACTCGTAGATGGCTTCCATGCCCAGGTCCTCGAAACCGACAACCCTGGAGGCCTTGATCGCCTGGGACACAAGGTAGGCCGCACCACCCACCGCCATCAGGTACACCGCCTGGTTGTCACGGATGGCCTCGATCGCGATCTGACCACGCTCGGCCTTGCCGACCATGCCCAACAGTCCGGTCTGCTCGAGCATGGTGCGGGTGAACTTGTCCATGCGCGTGGCGGTGGTCGGTCCAGCCGGCCCCACTACTTCGTCACCGACCGGATCGACCGGCCCCACGTAGTAGATGAAGCGCCCTTTCAGATCCACCGGCAGCGACTCGCCCTTGGCCAGCATGTCGACCATGCGCTTGTGCGCCGCGTCGCGCCCGGTCAACAGCTTGCCGTTGAGCAACAGGGTATCGCCCGGCTGCCAGGTCTTCACCTCTTCCGGGGTGACCTCATCGAGATTGACGCGCTTGACGTTGCCACCGGCTTCACGGGTGATCTCCGGCCAATCCTCGAGCTTGGGCGCCTTGAGCGCCGCCGGGCCACTGCCGTCCAGGGTAAAGTGGGCATGCCGGGTCGCCGCGCAGTTGGGGATGATCGCCACCGGCTTGTTGGCGGCGTGGGTCGGGTAATCCTTGACCTTGATGTCGAGCACCGTGGTCAGGCCACCCAGCCCCTGGGCACCGATGCCGCTGCGGTTGACCTTGTCGAACAGCTCCAGGCGCAGCTCCTCGGCGCGGTTGGCAGCGCCCCTGGCCTGGAGGTCCTGGATGTCGATCGGATCGAGCAGGGCTTCCTTGGCCAGTTCCATGGCCTTCTCGGCGGTTCCGCCGATGCCGATGCCGAGCATGCCGGGCGGACACCAGCCAGCGCCCATCTTCGGCAGCTGTTCCATGACCCAGTCGACCACCGAGTCGGAGGGATTGAGCATGGCGAACTTGGACTTGGCCTCGCTGCCGCCGCCCTTGGCCGCCACGTGAACCTCGACGGTGTCGCCAGGCACCAGCTTGTGGTGGATCACCGCCGGAGTGTTGTCCTTTGTGTTCTGACGCTTGCCGTCGGGGTCGGCCAGCACCGAGGCGCGCAGCACATTGTCCGGGAAGTTGTAGGCCCGGCGCACCCCTTCGTTGATCATGTCATCGAGGCTCATGTCGGCCTCGAAGCGCACGTTCATGCCCACATGGACGAAGACCGTGACGATGCCGGTATCCTGGCAGATGGGACGATGGCCGGTGGCACACATCCGCGAATTGATCAGGATCTGGGCGATGGCATCCTTCGCCGCCGGATTCTCCTCCCGCTCGTAGGCGGCCGCCATGGCGTCGATAAAGTCCTTGGGGTGGTAGTAGGAGATGTACTGCAGGGCATCGGCGACACTCGTGATGAGGTCGTCCTGGCGGATCACGGTCATGGCAGACTCCTTGGCTGGGTCGATACGCCCGCTCTCTTGGCGTCCCGTAGGCGACATGGCGGGCTTGCGAGGGCCCGTAGTGTAGCGCATTACGCCACGGCTCGGCAGCCGTCTGTGCCGGTTCGTTTAACGCGCTACTGACCCGGCGTTTGCTTGCCGGCTGGCGGAGATCCCACCTCACTCTGGAGAACGAGCCTGCGCTGCGCCCATTGAACAAGATGCGCCAGCCAGGGCAGCCAGGCGGAACATCAGGTCAATCGGGCAAGATAACGGTATAAAATTCTAATAAAGGCACCAGGAGCGTGGTCACGGCAGGACGGACTGCCAGGTTCGCCCGCCCCGCTTTCGCTGCCTCCTTTATACCGCCCCGAGCGCCAGCTGACGCTCTCTGAGCCCATGCAGGCGATCGCGCAGGCGCGCCGCTTCTTCGAACTCCAGATTGGCGGCAGCCTCGCTCATGGCGTCCTCGAGCCGTGTCATCTCCTTGCGCAGCTCTTCCGGCGACAGGCTGGCGGGATCGTAGACCGCTTCCGGTTCGGCCACCTTGCGCTCGCCCTTGCGTCCACGAGTCTTGCGGCTTCCCGGTGCCTGGGCAGCTTCGAGGATATCCGCCACCGAGCGGGTCACCGTCTGCGGCGTGATGCCGTGTTCCTCGTTGTGTGCCGTCTGCTTGGCGCGGCGCCGCTCGGTCTCGTCGATGGTCTTGCGCATCGAGTCGGTGATGCGGTCGCCGTAGAGGATCGCCTTGCCGTTGGCGTTACGCGCGGCCCGCCCCACCGTCTGAATCAGCGAACGTTCGGCGCGCAGGAAGCCTTCCTTGTCGGCGTCGAGGATCGCCACCAGCGACACCTCGGGGATATCCAGGCCCTCGCGCAGCAGGTTGATACCGACCAGCACGTCGAACTTGCCCAGGCGCAGGTCGCGGATGATCTCGACCCGCTCCACCGTGTCGATATCCGAGTGCAGGTAGCGCACCTTGACGTCGTGTTCGTCGAGATACTCGGTCAAGTCTTCCGCCATCCGCTTGGTCAGGGTGGTGACCAGCACCCGCTCGCCCACGGCGGTGCGCAAACGGATCTCCGACAGCAGGTCGTCCACCTGGGTCGAGGCCGGACGCACCTCGATCTCGGGATCCAGCAGGCCGGTGGGACGTACCACTTGCTCCACCACCTGGCCGGCGTGCTCGGCCTCGTAGGGACCCGGCGTGGCCGAGACGAAGATGGTCTGGGGTGAAATCCGCTCCCACTCCTCGAACTTCATCGGACGGTTGTCCAGGGCCGACGGCAGGCGGAAACCGTACTCGACCAGGGTCTCCTTGCGCGAGCGGTCGCCGCGGTACATGCCGCCCACCTGGGGCACACTGACGTGGGACTCGTCGATGAACAGCAGCGCATCGGCGGGCAGGTAGTCGAAGAAGGTGGGGGGCGGCTCGCCGGGGTTGCGTCCGGACAGGTAGCGCGAGTAGTTCTCGATGCCGTTGCAGTAGCCCAGCTCCATCATCATTTCGATGTCGTAGAGGGTACGCTGCTCCAGGCGCTGGGCCTCGACCAGGCGATCTTCCTTGCGCAGGAAGGTCAGTCGTTCGGCCAGCTCCTCCTTGATCCGATCCACCGCCGCCAGAATGGTCTCCCGCGGGGTCACGTAGTGGCTCTTGGGGTAGATGGTCATGCGGGGCACCTTGCCACGTACCTCGCCGGTCAGCGGATCGAACAGGCTGATGGTGTCGATCTCGTCGTCGAACAGCTCCACCCTGACCGCCTCGTCCTCGGCGTCGGCCGGAAAGATATCGATGACGTCGCCACGTACCCGATAGGTACCGCGCTTGAAGTCCATGTCGTTGCGGGTGTACTGCAGTTCCGCCAGACGACGCAGAAAGCCGCGCTGATCGATCAGCTCGCCGCGGGTGAAGTGCAGGCGCATCTTCAGATACTGGTCCGGATCACCCAGACCGTAGATCGCCGACACCGACACCACGATCAGCGCATCGCGACGCTCCAGCAGGGCCTTGGTCGCCGACAGTCGCATCTGCTCGATATGGTCATTGATCGAGGCGTCCTTCTCGATGAAGGTGTCCGACGAGGGCACATAGGCCTCGGGCTGGTAGTAGTCGTAGTAGGATACGAAGTACTCCACGGCGTTGTCCGGGAAGAACGCCTTGAACTCCCCGTACAACTGGGCCGCCAGGGTCTTGTTCGGCGCCATGACGATGGTCGGCCGCTGCAGCCGCTCGACGATGTTGGCCATGGTGAAGGTCTTGCCCGAACCGGTCACCCCGAGCAGGGTCTGGTGGGCCAGACCCGAATCGAGCCCCCCGACCAGGCTTTCGATAGCGCTCGGCTGGTCACCGGCAGGCTGGAACTTCGACGACAGACGAAAGGACTTGCTCATCATGACTCCTGCTGGGGGACACCACCCAGATCGGGGCGGCTGACGCCGACTTCAAGTCTCGCGCACGCTCGCCGACGTCAGGTTTGGGCCGTTGGCGCCAGCGTTCGCGTGGTGATTTCCACCGTGGAAGTGGTCATCAAGCGGTGGATCGGGCACTTGTGGCTGATCTCCTCCAGCCGTGCCAGCCGCTCGGGATCCTCGATGCCGTGGAAGGTCATCGCCACATCGAGCCGATAGACGCCCTTGCGCTCGTCGCGCTCGTCTCTGGTGACCGTGACGCTGACGCCTTCCAGCGGCCACTCCTTGCGCTGCGCGTACATGCGCGAGGTGATCGCCTTGCACGCCCCCAGCGACAGATCGAAGTAGTCGTGGGGGTCCGGCGCCAGGCCATCGCCACCGAAGGCGGTGGGCACATCGACCAGCAGGTCGTCGAAGCTTTCGATGCTGACCCGCTGGCGCAGCTTGCCATCCTTCTCGGTAGTAATCTCGATACTCATCATTTCACCTCGATGCCGAGCTTGAGTCGCTTGATCGCCTCGATCAGGGCCTCGCGACGCGCGCGCCCTTCCACCTCGGCGCCATGGCGGCCGACCTCCACGCTGTCGACGCCGTCAAGCATCATCAAGGCGGTGGTGATCTGATTGACCTGGTCGGCGTTGTCGACGCCCTGGAAGGTCAGGGATTGCTGGGACATGAGGCGCGCCTCCTTGGCGGGTAAAGCGGAAGGACCGAAGATCGTAACGCAAGCTTGAAACTGGTGGAAAAGCTTAGCACGACACCCCGTGCGGGTTCTTCTGCCCGTACCTTGCAAAAGGGGCGTCTCACCCTCACATTGCTGACAGGCGCAAACTTCACCTTTTTCGATACGCGCGACAGGATTGCTCATGACGGATTGGATCACCGCCCACGGCGGCCGCTTGACCGGCTCGGACCAGGTCGACTTCGACACCCCCGACGCGGCCCGCCTCGCCCTGGACAGCACCGTGGCCACCCCGCTGGTCCATCTCGGCGCGCTGGACGTGGTCGGCCCCGACGCTGAGCGCTTTCTGCAGGGCCAGACCAGTGCCCAGCTCGCCCACGCCAATGGCCACTTCGCCCCGCTGACCTGCTTCTGCACCCCCAAGGGCCGCATGCTGGCCAACGGCCAGCTGATGAAGGTCGACGACGAACGCTTCAGGATCGTGCTGCATCGCAGTCTGGTGGCTCCGCTGGCCCAGCACCTGGGCAAGTTCGCCGCCTTCTACAAGGCCGAGCTGACGGCTCGGGATGACCTGGCGCTGATCGGCCTGATCGGCCAGGAAGCACCCGCCCTGACCGAGGTCGACTGCGACCTGACACCGCCCGATCCCTGGCGCCAGGCGAGCCACGGCGACACCCTGGTGCTCGGCCAGCCTGGCCCTCGCCCCCGCTACCTGATCATGCTGCCAGAAGACCAGGCAGAGGCCTTGTTCTCGCGCCTGATCGAGCAGTGTCAGCCGGTGGGCAACCAGGTATGGCGGTTGGCGGATATCCAGGCGGGGCTGTGTTTCATCGATGCCGATCAGCAGGATGCCTACCTGCCCCAGATGCTCAACTGGGAGGCGCTGGCAGGCATCAGTTTCAAGAAAGGCTGCTACACCGGGCAGGAAGTGGTGGCCCGCGCCCACTTCCGCGGCCAGGTCAAGAAGCGCCTGTATCGCGCCCAGCTAGAGGGGACTCGACTGCCACCGCTGGGCAGCGAGGTGAATGACGAAAGCGGCAAGCGCCAGGGCGAGGTGGTGGCAAGCGCCCTCGATGCCTATGGGCAGGCCGAGGTACTGGCGGTGCTGAATACCCGCGCCGATGAGGCCGCCCTCAGCTGCGAGGATCAACGTCTGAAGCTGCTGCACCTGCCCTACGCCATCGATCGCCTCGACCCAGAGAGTCTGGTCTGACACCGATGACGCCTGGGTAATTCGATCCGGGCGATATTCCTGCCGGCGCCCTTGTCAGGACGGCGGCAGGCCGAACAGCCGGCGGGCGTTGTCACTGGAGTGCAGCGCCACGGTTTGCGGTGCCTGACCTCTGATCTCGGCCACGTGGCGACACACCTCGGCCACCAGGGCAGGTTCATTGCGCTCGCCCTGGTGGCCGGACAACGGCATGTCAGGGCTATCCGTCTCCAGCACGTAGGCGTCATCGGGCAGCGACGCCACCGCCCGGCGCACCCTCCTGGCCCGGGGATAGGTCACCGCCCCACCGAGCCCCAGCGTAAACCCCAGATCGACAAAGCGCCTCGCCTGCTCCGGAGAGCCGGCGAAGGCATGGATGAGGCCCCCTGCGGGAAGCCCGAACTGGGCCAGACGCTTGGCGACGTCGTCGTTGGCACGCACACAGTGAATGACCACCGGCAGGCGCAGATCCCGCGCCAGCCTGAGCTGGGCATCGAACAAGTGCCATTGGCGATCGAGGGTGTCGCCAAAACGCGCATCGATCCCGCACTCCCCCAGGGCGACGCAGCGAGGGTGGGCCTCGAGCGCCTGGCCCAGCGCGCTGACGTCGTCATCCTCGCCATCCAGCCGATGATGCTCCAGAAACACCGGATGCAGACCGAGACAGGCGTGCAACCCCGTCTGCTCGGCCAGCTCCAGGGTGCCCTGCCAGGCGTCACGGTGGGTACCCGCGACCACCAGCTGTTCGACGCCCGCCCGCCTGGCCCTGGACAGGACCGCGTCGCGATCGGCGTCGAAGTCGGCAAAGTCGAGGTGGCAGTGGGCGTCGATCAGCATCAGAGCTCCTCTTTCCACGGAGGCGCCGTAAAAACGTCGCGTGCGATTCGAGCGCAGCAGTTTTTCCGGTGTCTCCTCAGTGCTCGCGGGTCTCCCTGAACCGTATATCCGGCCAGCGCTCCTGGGTCATCTGCAGATTGACCCGGGTCGGGGCGATATAGGTCAGGTAGCCACCGCCGTCGATGGCCAGGTTGGTGCTGGCCTTGCGCTTGAACTCCTCGAGCATCTTCGGATCGTCGCAGTAGATCCAGCGGGCGGTATTGACGTTCACCCCTTCATACATGCAGTCGACCTTGTACTCTTCCTTGAGGCGATGGGCGACCACATCGAACTGCAGGGTACCGACGGCGCCAAGGATCAGGTCGTTGTTGTCCAACGGCATGAATACCTGGGTGGCGCCCTCCTCCGACAGCTGCTGCAGGCCCTTCTGCAAGGCCTTCATCTTCAGCGGGTCCTTGAGCCTGACCCGCTTGAACAGCTCCGGGGCGAAGTGGGGAATGCCGGTGAATCGCATGTCCTCGCCCTGGGTGAAGGTGTCACCGATCTGGATGGTGCCATGGTTGTGCAGGCCGATGATGTCACCGGGCCAGGCTTCTTCCACGTGGGCACGATCGGAGGCCATGAAGGTCAGGGCGTCGGCGATCTTGACGTCCTTGTTGATGCGCACATGGCGCATCTTCATGTTCTTCTGGTACTTGCCCGAGCACACCCGCAGGAAGGCGATGCGGTCACGGTGATTGGGATCCATGTTGGCCTGGATCTTGAATACGAAGCCGGTGAAGCGCTCGTCCTCGGCCGGCACCTCGCGCACGTCGGTTTCCCGCGCCTGGGGCGGCGGCGCATACTCGACGAAGCCATCGAGCATCTCGCGCACGCCGAAGTTGCCCATGGCGGTACCGAAGTACACCGGCGTCAGCTCGCCACGGCGATAGGCCTCGAGGTCGAAGCTGTGGGAGGCACCGCGCACCAGCTCGACCTCCATGCGCAGCTCCTCGGCCAGATCCTCGCCGAGCACCTCGTCCACCTCGGGGCTATCGAGGCCTTCGATGCGCTTGTCTTCCGGAATCCGGTTGCCCTGCCCCTGGGTGTACAGGTGGATGACGTCATTGTAGAGGTGGTAGACGCCCTTGAACTGACGCCCCATGCCGATCGGCCAGGTCATCGGCGCACACTTGATATTGAGCACCGTCTCGACCTCATCCATCACCTCGATGGGGTCGCGGATGTCGCGGTCCATCTTGTTGACGAAGGTGAGGATCGGCGTGGTGCGCAGGCGGCAGACCTCCATCAGCTTGATGGTGCGGTCCTCGACGCCCTTGGCGCCGTCGATCACCATCAGCGCTGAGTCCACCGCGGTCAGGGTGCGGTAGGTATCCTCGGAGAAGTCCTCGTGGCCCGGCGTATCGAGCAGGTTGACCATGCGACCGCCGTAGGGGAACTGCATCACCGAGGTGGTCACGGAGATACCGCGCTCCTGCTCCATCTTCATCCAGTCCGAGGTGGCGTGGCGATCGTCACGCTTGCTCTTTACCGAACCGGCCAGCTGGATGGCGTTTCCGAACAACAGCATCTTTTCGGTGATGGTGGTCTTGCCCGCGTCCGGGTGGCTGATGATGGCAAAGGTGCGCCGAAGCCCGGTTTCCTGGGCCTGCTTGGGGTTGGACATGGAGACGGTTGCCTGCTTGCTCGTAAAAAAGTGGGGCACGGGGACAAGGCCCCCATGCGCAAGGGCGCCATGATACCGCGACAGGGGCCCTGGCTGCATCTGACTATACTGGCACCATCATCCTCTCTATCGAGCCCCCTCGCGTTTCGTTGCGGCTCTGCGGTTGATTGCGCTTCGCATTAATGCAATAGATCCGCGATCAAGCTGTCATCGACGGCCGCAATGCTAGGTGACTGGCCGCGACCGCCCCCCCGTGAAGGGCGACGTGCCACCCCGCCAAGACCACCGGACGCAACGACAAGGAGAGCCCCATGCAACCCACCCGACGCCAGTTTCTCGGACTCGGCCTCAAGGCCGGTGCCGGCCTCGGCCTGATCACCGCCGCCCCCGGCATCGTGCTGGCCGAATCCCGTCGGCCCGTGATCACCTCCGGGGTAATGAGCGGCGACGTCGGCACCGACCGCGCCATCATCTGGTCGCGTGCCGACCGCCCCTCGCGGATGCTGCTGGACATCGCCGACAACGCTGCCTTCAACAACGCCCGTACCCTGCAGGGACCCACCGCCCTGCCGGCCAGCGGGCTGACCGCCAAGCTCGACGTCACTGGCCTTGCCGACCTGCCGGAGGCGTTCTACCGCGTGCGCTTCGCCGCCCTCGGCGACGACCGCGCCGTCAGCGAGCCGGTCATCGGCCGGCTGGTCATGCCGGGAGGTTCACGCCGTTCGATACGTTTCGTGTGGTCGGGCGATACCGTCGGCCAGGGCTGGGGCATCGACGAATCCCGCGGCGGCATGCGCATCTACGACACCATGCTCAAGCAGTCGCCGGACTTCTTCCTGCACTCCGGCGACACCATCTACGCCGATGGCCCGCTCGAAGAAAGCGTGAACCTGGAGGACGGCAGCGTCTGGCGCAACCGCATGACCGAAGCAAAGAGCAAGGTGGCCGAGACCCTGAACGAGTATCGCGGCCAGTACCTCTACAACCTTCTGGACGACAACCTCAAGCGTTTCAACGCCGAGGTGCCGATGTACGCCCAGTGGGACGACCACGAGACCGTCAACAACTGGTACCCCGGCGAGATCCTCGATGATCCGCGCTACACCGAGAAGAACGTCTCGCTGCTGGCGGCGCGTGCCCGCCGCGCCTTCCTCGAGTCGATGCCGATCCGTCAGCGCCCCGAGGCCCCGGAGATGATTCGCCGTCGTTTCACCTACGGCCCCGAACTCGAGGTGTTCATGCTCGACATGCGTACCTATCGCGCGGCCAACAGCACCAATACCCAGGGCGCAGACGACCCGGCCTCAAGCCTGATGGGGGCTCGCCAGGTGGACGACTTGATCGCGGCGCTGAAGGCCTCGACGGCCACCTGGAAGATCATCGCCTCCGACATGCCGGTGGGCCTGGTAGTCGCCGACGGCGAGCACTTCGAAGCGGTGGCCAATGGCGAGGGTGGCGCCCCTTCCGGGCGCGAGCACGAGATCGCCAGACTGCTCAAGGCGATCCACGACAACGCCATCGCCAACGTGGTGTGGCTGACCGCCGATGTCCACTACACGGCCGCCCATCACTATGCGCCGGAACGTGCCAGTTTCCAGCAGTTCACGCCCTTCTGGGAATTCGTCAGCGGCCCGCTGCACGCCGGCACCTTCGGCCCCAATACCCTGGACGCCACCTTTGGCCCGGAAGTGGTGTTCCAGAAGGCCCCCGCCGATGGTCGAGCCAACCTGCCGCCCAGCGAAGGCTTTCAGTTCTTCGGCCAGGTGGACCTGGATGGCGACAGCCTGGCGCTCACCGTCACCCTCAAGGACACCGAGGGCAACAGCCTGCACCAGCAGGTATTGACGCCCCAGCAGGCCAGCTAGTCAGGCGATGCCGCCTGTCGCTGCCAAGACCCGACAGCGCCGCCGTCAAAGCGGCGCTTGTCCTTTGCCCCTGAGGCCACGGGCCCAATGGAGCGCACGACAGGCCCACCATGCGCAGGTCCGACCGCGCCCCCCCCTATAGCGGCCTAGCCCTCAGACGTGGTGTGACGTGATGTCCGTGAGGCCAACGCGGCCTTGAGGTGTTCCAGGTAGCTCAGCAGTACCGGGATCACCGCCAGCACCAGCAGGGTCGAGACACCGAGGCCGAAGGCGATGGTCACCGCCATGGGGATCAGGAACTGGGCCTGCAGCGAGGTCTCGAACAGCAGTGGCGTCAGTCCACCGATGGTCGTCAGGGATGTCAGGAACATGGCCCTGACCCGCTGCACCACCGCCTCGTTGAGAGCCGCGTCGATATCCCGCCCGGCGTCACGCTCGTGACGATAGAAGGTCACCAGGATGATCGCATTGTTGACCACGATCCCGGACAGCCCGAACAGCCCGAACATCGACAGGATGGTGAGATCCAGCCCCATCACCCAATGGCCCAGCAAAGCCCCCACCAGCGCCAGCGGAATGGTCGCCATCACGATCAGCGGCAGGCTCCAGGAGGCAAATACCCAGGCCAGCACCACATACATCAGGCCCAGCCCGATGATCAGGCCGGTACGCATGTCGGCGAAGGTATCGCGCTGGTCCGCCGCCTGGCCCTCGAAGGTGTAGCTCAGGTGGTAGCGCTCGGTCAGCGCCGGCAGCACCTCGGCTTGCAGCGCCTCGACCACCGTGGCGGTGTTGGTCACCTCGGTGTCGAGATCGGCACTCACCTCCACGGCCAGACGGCCATCGGCGTGACGCAGCGCCTCGAAGCCCTGGCGGTGATCCAGCGCCATCACCTGGTCCAATGGCACCAGGCGGCCATCGTCCACTCGCACCATCAGCCGCGGCAGGGTCGCCAGGTGCTCACGCTGGTCCTGCGGCAGCAGCACCCGCACCTCGATCTCGTCGGCACCGTCCTGATAGGTCTGCACCAGCACGCCATCGAAGGCTGCCCGCAACTGGCGCCCGAGTTCCCGGGTGGTCAGGCCCAGCGCCTGACCATAGGCGTTGACCGAGTAGATCAGTTGTTCGCGCCCCCAGGGCATGTCGTCCTCGGGCTCCAGCACCCCGGGCAACTGTCCGAGGCTGCGGGTCAGTGATTCCGCCGCCCGCTTCAGCGACTCGGCGGACTCGCCGACCAGGCGCACGTTGACGTCACGCCCCGGTGGCCCGCCGCTGCGCTCGACGATGGACAGGGTGTCGAGTCCCGGGACCTCGGACAGACGCTCTCGCCAGGCACGGATAAACGGCAGATTGCGCACCGAGCGCCGGTCGGACGGCACCAGCTCGACCATGATCGAGCCGACATTGTCACCGGTCCGTCCGCTGGCGTCGGCGGACAGGGTGCCACCCACGCGCACCACGGCGCTGCGCACCAGATCCCCGCCGAGGGCCTGTTCGGTGTCGTCGAGGGCCTTTTGCATGGTGGCCAGATAGTCCTCGACCCTATCTCGAGAGGTGCCGGTGACGAAGCTCAGGTTGGCGTAGAGGATGTTCGGCTCCGGCGTGGGGAAGAAATTGAACGCCAGACGCCCGCCCGCCAGGAGTCCCACCGTCACCAGCACCAGCGCCAGCGCCGCGCTCAAGGTCAGCGCCCGATGGCGCAGGGTGCTGGCGGAGAAGCGTCGGAAGGGCCCCTGGCGAAAACGATCGAAGCCGCTGTCGAAGGCACCTCGCAGACGCCCCAGCGGCCCCGGGCGGCGCTCGCCGCCGGCGCGAGGTGAGAAGGCGTTGCGCAGGTGGGCCGGCAGCACCACGAAGCACTCCAGCAAGGAGGCTACCAGCACGCAGATCATCACCACCGGAATGTCGCGCAGGATGTTGCCGATGATTCCCCCCACCATCAACAGCGGCATGAAGGCCGCCACGGTGGTCAGCGACGACGCCACCACCGGCCACAGCATCCTGCGGGCCGCACCCGCCGAGGCCAGGCGTGCCGCCTCGCCTGCTCGAAAGTGAGCATCGGCGTCCTCGCCGACGACGATGGCGTCATCGACGATCACCCCTAACGCCATGATCAGGGCAAACAGCGAGATCATGTTGACCGAGCCGCCGATGCCCCAGAACACCGCCAGGGCACCGAGAAAGGCGGTGGGAATACCGATGGCCACCCACAGCGCCACCCGCGCCGGAAGAAACAGATACAACAGCGCCAGTACCAGCACCAGGCCGCCCAGGCCATTGTTGATCAGCAGACCGATGCGATCGGCGATCAGCTGCCAGGTCTCGTCGTGGACCTCCAGCGTGATGCTCTCCGGCAGCTCCGCGCGGGTTTGCTCCAGCCAGCCATTGAGCACCTCGGCGGCGGCCAGTGAGTTGCCGCTCTCCGAGCGCTGCAGCATCAGCTCCACCGCCGGCTGTCCATGGTGGAGCACCTCCACCTGTCGCGGACGGTTCTCCTGGCGGATCACCGCGATGTCACCGAGCGCCAGACGCACCCGCTGGCCCCCGCGCACCGCTATATCGGCGAACTCCTCGGCGCTGCGGCGCTGTTCCACCGCGCGCAGCTCGCGCTCGCCATCCTGACTGCCAAGCAGCCCCGCGGGCAGGTCCAGCGACAGTCCCTCGATGCGCTCGGCGATCTCCGGCAGGCTCAGGTCCAGCTCGCCAAGCCGCTCCACCGGCACCTCCACGCTGATCTGCTGCTCCGGCAGCCCGACCAGCTCGACCCGATCGATCCCGGCCGACAACAGCTCGTCCTCGAAGCGACGGGCCAGCCGACGCAGCGCCTCGCGATCGACGTCACCGGACAGTATCAGGCGGGCCACCGGCTCGAAGTTCTGGGCCCGCGAAACGCGCGGCTCCTCGGCGTCCCCGGGCAGATTGGTGAAGCCATCGACCTGCTCGCGCACATCATCCAGCGCCAGCACCGGGTCGGTACCCTCGTAGAACTCCAGGGTAATGCTCGACACCCCCTGGGCCGAAGTCGAGGTCATCCGCTTCAGGCCATCGAGATTGCGCAGGCGCTGCTCCAGCGGGATGGTGATGCCCTGCTCCACGTCTTCCGCCGAGGCGCCGCTGTAGACGGTCTGCACCGAGACGATGTCCAGCGCAAAATCGGGGAAGAACTGAATGTTCATCCGCGACAGGCCCAGGGCGCCGCCGATCAGCATCACCAGCATTACCAGGTTGGCCGCGACCCGGTGGCGGACAAAGAAGCCGATCGGGCCTCTGGGGGCATTCGGTTGGGTATCTTCGCTCACGGGCCGGTCTCCGCCCGAACATCGTCGCCCGCGGACGGTGAGCTCACAGACTCACCAGACCTCTGGCCAGCCAGGTCCACCACTCTCAATCCTTCGATGGCGTTGGGCAGATGGGTGGTGGCCAGGCGCTGGCCGTCGGCCAGACCCTCACCGCTGACGATCACCCAGGAGCCCCCGTCAGGCCCGCTGGTCTCGCCGTGACGCCTGACCTCAATCGGCCGCAGGCGCCCCTGCTCGATGACGTAGATCCGATCGGCACCGTACAGGGCGCTGAAGGGTATCGCCGCACTGTCGGCCACCTCGGGACGGGCCAGCGACAGCGATACCAGCGAACCAGGCCGCAGACGGGCCGGTGAGGACACCACCTCGAGGATGGCCTCGGTGCCGGCGGGGTCCCCCTGGCCCGACAGTGCCCTCAGCCGATAGCGCCCGCCCTCGTCGTCGACGGCCTCAGGGCGAGCGCCATCGGCCAGGCTCGACACCAGTTCGGACTGCACGCCCCTGGGCACCCGGGCACGTACCTCGAGACCATCGAGCGGGATCAGATCGAGCAGGGCGTCACCCTCGCGCACCCGGTCGCCCGGCGCGACTTCCACCGCGGTGACGATACCGGCAAAAGGCGCTTCGGCCCGGGCCCTTCGCGCATCGCGACGGGCTTCGGCCAGCGACGCCTCGGCCTGGCGCCGCTGGGCCTCGAGACTGGTCAGCCTGGCGGGGTGCCCGTCGAGTTCGCCCTGGCGACTGACCAGCGTCACCTGGGCTCGGGCGATTTCGTTCTCGTCGGCGTCAAGCTCGGCCCGGGAGGCCAGATTACGCCGCACCAGCGAGCGCATACGCTCGAGCTGACTGCGGGCGTTGTCGAGCAGCGACTGTTCCCGAGCCAGCGCCTGTCGATCGCTCTCGAAGCGAATCTTTTCCGCCTCGATCTCGGCCTCCAGCCGTGCCACCTCCGCCTCGGCCCGCGTCACCACCGGCACCACGTCTTCCTCGGCCAGGGCTACCAGCAGGTCGCCCTCTTCGACCCGGTCACCATCACGTACCGGGCGCTGCCCGACGTGGCCATCCAGCGACGCCACCAGCCTCAGGCGATCCGGCGCCAGCACCTCGCCGTAGAGCGCCAGGGTCGGTGCGTGGCGGCCCAGCGACAGCGTCATGGCGGCGACCGGCCACTCGCGTTCTTCCACCGTTACCGGAGGCGGCGCCGGCCGCGTCACCTTCAACAGCCAGAACCCACCCACGCCAATCGCCAGAACCACGATCGGTAGCAGTCGCTTCAGCATTCCATCCATTCCCTTGTTCAGACCGCGCCCTTTGCAGTTGAAGCGCTGTGTCAACGCATGCCGATAAAGCCACTTGGTAGTGTGCTCAAGCCGACAGTCACGTCGAAGACACCACCTGGCGTCTTCGCTGCACAGGCTCCTGCCACTGTTGCCCAGCCGAGGGCACGACGCAATCGCTCGCCGCCAACGACTTTATCCCTGGTGCGCATGACCCCAGGCCGAACCCGCCGATTCGGGCGCCAGGCCTGTTGCGCGCACGCCACGACGGGCGGCCCTGCGATGCGCTATCATGCCGCCACTCATCGAGGGAGAGATCATGCCTGCCGCCCTTCCATTGCCACTGTCGACGCCCAACCGCAATCTGATCCGCCTGACCTTTGTACGCGGCATCACCTGGACCGGCTTCCTGGTCGCCATCATCGTCGGCATCGAGCTCCTGGACTTCGCCCTCGACGTTCCTGCGGTGATCGCGGTGATCGTCGCCATGGGCCTGATCAATATCGCCACCTGGTGGCGCCTGGGCCGGCCCAGGGATGTCAGCCATCACGAGTACCTGATTCACCTGCTGCTGGACGTGGCCGGGCTGACCCTGCTGTTCTACTTTACCGGCGGTGCGACCAACCCCTTCATCACCTACTATCTGGTGCCGGTGACCATCGCCGCCGCCACCCTGCCCTGGCGTCACGCCTGGATCCTGGCACTCACCGCCATGGCCGCCTACAGCGCCCTGATGGTGGTCTACCATCCGGTGCCACAGCTGGGCTCCCATTATGCCTCCAGCGTCAACCTTCACGTGCTCGGCATGTGGCTCAACTTCTTCCTGTCGGCAGGCCTGGTAACCTTCTTCATCTACAAGATGGCCCACGCCCTGCGCCATCGCGACCAGACCCTGGCTCGGACTCGCGAGGCGGCGCTGCGCTCGGAACAGGTGCTGGCGGTGGCGACCCAGGCCGCCGGCACCGCCCACGAACTCGGCACGCCGCTGTCGACCATGGCGGTAGTGCTGTCCGAACTCAAGAACGAACACCACGACGACCCCAGGCTGGTGGAAGATATCGACCTCTTGCGCCAGCAGGTTGACACCTGCAAGGCGCGCCTGCGCAACCTGGTCGAAAGCGCCGACCTCCGGCGCAAGGACGAGCCAGAGACCCGCGACGCCCAGAGCTGGCTCGACGGCGTGATCGACCGCTGGCTGGTGCTGCGCCCGGACGTTACCCATCGCCTTGAGGTCGCACGCAGACGCGGCCAGCCATCGATCGCGGTGGATACCACCCTGGACCAGGCGCTGACCAACCTGCTGAACAACGCCGCCGACGCCCAGCCAGACGATATCGAGATCCAGCTCGACTGGACCGCCGACAAGGTGATCATCGATATCCGCGATCATGGACCAGGTATCCCCATGTCGATCGCCGACCAGCTCGGCGAGACCTTCGTGTCGACCAAGAGCAAGGGACTGGGGATCGGTCTGTTCCTGACCCACGCCACCATCAATCGCTTCGGTGGGGGCGTCAGTCTGTATAATCATCACGACGGCGGCACCCTGACCGAGGTCACCCTGCCCCGCGTCGGCTGAGTCTCCATTCACGAGGACATCATGCAAGACACCGCACACCGGCTACTGATCATCGATGACGATGAGGTCTTTTGCCACGTACTCGAACGTGCCATGCAGCGCCGCGGCCACGAGGTCGAGGTGGCCCATGACGCCACCCAGGCGCTGGAACTGGCGCGTCGCCACCAGCCTGAGGTCGCCACCCTGGACCTCAAGCTCGACCAGGACTCGGGGTTGAAGCTGTTGCCCGAACTGCTGGAGGTGGTTCCCGACTGCCGCATCGTGGTGCTGACCGGCTACTCCAGCATCGCCACAGCGGTGGAGGCGATCAAGCTCGGGGCGGTCAACTACCTGTGCAAGCCAGTGGACGCTGACGAGGTACTCAGCGCCCTGGAACAGCGTGAGGGCAATCCCGAGACCGAGGTGGCAGACAACCCGCCGTCGATCAACCGCCTGACCTGGGAGCATATCCAGAAGGTGCTGCAGGAACACGACGGCAACATCTCGGCCACCGCCAGGGCGCTCGGCATGCACCGTCGCACCCTGCAGCGAAAGTTGCAGAAGCGCCCTGTCCGGCGTTGATGAAACCTTCGTACGCCGCTGGTGATAGCTCTCGAGACAGTAGCCCCGCGCTAAAGCAGACGCCCGATACAGCGGACACCCGATACAAAAGAGACGCAGCCCAAGGGCTGCGTCTCTTGTTTGAGCTCAGCACGCTAGTGCATGCCCGACGTCGGGTGTCTCTCCGTCCTTCTCTACCGTCCTTCTCTCTACCGGCCTTCCCTACCGTCCTTCATTGCGCCAGGCGCCTCTAGATCAGAGGTCTTTGCGCCCGTGCATTTTACGCCCAGACTCTCAACACGAAGGGCCAAGCGCCAGGGGGTCTGCAACAGAGGCTCTGCAACGGAGGCTCTGCAACAGCGTGCTCTACTGGGCGGTCCAGCCCAGATCGATATTCCAGCTGGCGCCGGTGACTGCACCGGCCGCATCCGAGGCAAGATACCCGACCAGGCTCGCCACCTCGGAGGGGTCGATCAAGCGCTTCACGGCGGCATTCTTGAGCATGATCTGCTCGATCACCTCCTGCTCCTCCATCCCATGGAGTCTGGCCTGGTCGGCGATCTGATTGTCCACCAGTGGCGTCTTGACGTAGGCCGGACACAGGGCGTTGGCGGTGATGCCCTGGGCGCCGCCTTCCAGCGCAGCCGTCTTGGTCAGCCCGATCATGCCATGCTTGGCGCTGATGTAGGCGGCCTTGCCGGGCGAGGCCACCTGGGCATGGACCGAGGCGATATTGACGATGCGCCCCCAACCATTCTCGCGCATCGACGGCCAGGCCGCCTGGGTCAGCAGGAAGGGCGCGGTCAGCATCAGATCGATGATCTGACGCCATTTTTCCTGGGGGAACTCCTCGATGGGAGCGACGTGCTGGATGCCGGCGTTGTTGACCAGAATATCCAGCCGCCCGAAACGCCTCAGGGCTTCATCGACGGCGCCGCAACAGGCCTCGGCCTGGGTCAGATCGGCCTCGTGGAAGACCGCACCCTCGGCCTCGGCCACCTCCCGTCCGGCCGGGTTGAAGTCGACCGCCAGGACTTGATGCCCCTGAGCACGCAGATGGGCGACGACCGCCGCACCGATGCCGCTGCTGGTGCCGGTCACCAGGGCAACTCTGGGAGTGGAATGATCGCTCACTATTGCTCTCCTCTGGGTCTGCAACACATCACCCGTCGAACGGGTGGCGTCTTTCTGATGGTGATTCCTGCCAACGCCTACATCAGCATCCCAGCATATGCTAGTGCTGCATTGCAGCGCCAGCCGGACAAAGGTCTCGATCGCTCACTCGGGGGCCGTCATCACCTTGTCCATCAGCCGCTGTGCCAAGCGACAGGATTCCTGGCCACAGGCAGACGACAGTACATCGTCTGCAGACCGGCCTGAAACTCAATATGTATATTTAGCTGAGCACAACATATATGCAGCCGTGCGCTGCTATTGATCCACATCATATCAAAGCATAAGTATTTGTTGACCTGACAACATCGGGATAACACGATCCCCCCACGACCCTTGTCGCACGCAGGAGATACCTCTTTTATTTCCACGGCAGGGAAGTTGTCTTTCAAGAGTATAAAATTTGCGCGTAAATCATAAACAGGGAGCGGGATATGGACAGAATGTATTTACGCCACACCCCTTCCATTAAATATTCTGACCCTACCGACAACACAAACCTTTTATCAAACAACACTTTCCAACGCTGTCCAAGGAAATCATCAATTCCATCCAACCAGACGAGAACACATTCGCCATGTTGATAGCGATGCAAAAAATAGATCAGGAAATCGATAGAATGACTGGATACCTGATTCTTATTGCAATGATCAGCCTATTCCTGCTGATCGCTTTTGGAGCAGTTTACCGACTTTTCCTCAATACAATCAACTATCCATTTGGACTCGTTGATTTGCTCACAATCTGCATCGTGCTTCCAGGAGCAACAATGGCTCATCGACGGGGGTGCTATTTCGCCCTTACATACATCGCGAACACGCTCCCCGATAGTGCAAGGAACAAGATCATGATTCTCGCTCAATTAGCGACAATGAAGATCATGATCATACTAACCTACCTTTTCCATGAAAATCTCCTGCTTGCAAACATAGAACACATATTTTATGAGGAAAATCTTCGCGCCTTGGGCCAGACAATGCTACCTATCATGTTTATGATGATGAGCTACACCTCCTTGATTGCATTTTCACGAGCATGGTTTACGACACCACCAACTGAGGCGATCACTCAATGACCCCCTTGAGTCTGGTGTTTGCTGTCCTGGCAGAACTTCTAGTACTTGGAGTTCCCGTCATCTTCGTGATAGGGGTAGTGGGCGTTGGTCTAATCGAGACGCAAGACCTGACTTATGGACTAGTCACTTTTCAGTTCTTGCACAATATGCAGAGTCTGCAGTTGGAAGCCATCCCTTTACTCATCGTAACCGGAGATCTCATCACTCATGGAAGAGTCAGTGCCAGCTTGAAGAGTCTCACCTTTGGCGTCTTCGGCATCGTGAAAGACGCTACCCCTCTGTCGCAGACGGTTTCAGACACGGCATCCGAACCAGACACTGCAAGTAGTCATGGGCCTGTCACGCAATTGTTATCAGGCACGTCAAACAACCTTGGCCACGCACCGCAATACCGAACCAATAGAGCTATCCCGACAATTGTGAGTGCATTTACAGCGCTATCGGTTCTTGCTGCCGTTTTTATATCAGTCTCTTACATGCTAGCCAGTGACGTGTATCCAAAGCTGGTTCCAGCAATACTCGTGCTATCCGCTATTCTGACCATCATCTGTACATATCAGAACACTCATTCACGCTCATACCATGATGGAAACCTCCGTTCGCCCTCTTTTCTGTTTTCAGTATTTTCTGCCATATGGGATCTAGCGATACCCTTGATTGTGATTGGTGGGGTAAGCTCCTACATATTCCGTTTTTCGGAAGCAGCGATGCTGGCTGTCATCCATGCTTTACTCGGAGCATTATTTATCCATAGAACCTTAGCGCTACGCGACATACGCAGAATCTTGATTCAATCATCAATAACCTCATCTGTGATAATAGTAACAATTGGATTTTCCGGATTACTCAACGCGAGTCTTCAGCACTCTGGAATTTCGGACCGCATTATCGAAACAGCGCTTTCCCTTGACAGCACCACCTACTCCACACTACTTATCGTTGCTACTGCGGTGGTGGTGACAGCCTGTTTGACAAGAGCCGTCGCTGCACTGATCATCTTGACACCGCTAGTCTATCCCTTGACCGACCAGCTTGGTATAGACGAATTCCAGCTTGGTTTTTTCATGATTTCCCTGACCAGTATCGGGGCCCTCTTTGCACAGCTCTTGGTCGAACTCTACAAGCGTCCAACAAGCGAACAAGGCACACCATCGCGATGTCACAGCCTTGCATCAGGCTATCTCCTCATAGTCTCTATTTCAATATTTATTGTAGTAAGCTGTACATTGAGCCAATAAATAAAAATATATCAATCAACCATTACCAGGAATTCACTGATAAAAACGATATAAAGTCACGACCAAGACAGCACTTTTATCAATAATGTAACAAAGCCACCCACAGCCATGCCCCCGGACAGTGACTGCTATCATGTCGACTCACTCGGGGGCCGTCATCACCTTGTCCATCAGCCGCTGTGCCAGGCGACAGGCCTCGCCCATGTCGTCGACATCGCCAAGGTCGTTCAACAGCAGGCAGCGCCACAATATGTCCCCGGCCATGATTTCCGGCTCCAGCTCGAATTCCCCCCTTGGCAGCTCCAGCACCTGAGGCCCGGCCGTGCCCGTATCGCACGCCTCGGCGGATTCCCGCACCAGCGCCAGCGACAGGTCGCAGGGCGTCAGCCAGGCGCCAACCAGCCATCCAGGACGGCCAGGACAGGGCGCAAAACACAAGGCATCCACCGCAAGCCGGGGGTGAAACTCCGGGCGCGCCTTGAACGCCTGCAGGTGACGATCACTGAATTCCCTGGCAAGACGTTCCAGCCGCCGGTACTGCTCCATCGATAACGCCGACATCACACCTTCCTGTCACTGTTGAACCCTTGATTCCCCGTTACTGTCCTCGACACCCACAGGCACGCGCCGAACGGGAATGTTAGACTTCAGCCAAAATCCCTCCCCCTGCAAGGAGTCGCCCATGACCCTCGAGGAACGTCTGGAAGCCACCATCGACATCGCCACGGCGGCTGGCAAGATGATCCGCGATGCCCGCGAAGGTGACGACCTCAAGCATCACTTCAAGGAAGGCCAGGAGCTGGTCACCGATACCGACGTGGCGGTGGACACCATGATCACCGAACGCCTGGAATCGGCCTTCCCCGGCGAGGACCGCCTCAGCGAGGAGCTGGCCCCCGACAAGGATGCCGTGGAAGAAGATGGCGCCCTGTGGGTGGTCGATCCCATCGATGGTACCGTCAATTTTGCCCACGGACTCTTCCATGTGGCGGTGTCCATCGCCTACGTCAAGGATGGGGTCACCCAATTGGGCGTGGTCCATGCCCCCTTCCTCGGCGAGACCTTCACCGCAATACGCGACAAGGGCGCCTGGCGCAATGGACAGTCGATCAGCGCAAGCCAGAGCGAGTCCCTCGAGCAGAGCCTGGTCGGTACCGGCTTTCCGTACCGGCGTGATAGCCGTCTGCCCCTGATGCGACGCCTTGGCGCGGTGCTTCACCACTGTCGCGATGTGCGTCGCAACGGCGCCGCCGCCCTGGATCTGTGCGATGTCGCCTGTGGTCGCCTGGACGCCTACTACGAAACCGTCTCTCCCTGGGATTTCGCCGCAGGCTGGCTGATCGCCCGAGAGGCCGGCGCCCGCACCGGGCACCTGTATCCCTGCCCGGAGGGCCTGCCCGAGGACCTTTACGGCGAGAACCTGCTGGTCAGCGCCCCGGCGATCTTCGACGAACTCGGAGAGCTGCTGCGCCAGGCCGACGCAGGGGAATTGCGCGATATCGGTATCGGTTGAGCGTCGACTTTTCGCCATGCCGATAGCCGTGTTCGATCGAACGGCATTCAGCAACGCTATTGGCCTTCCGCGACGCAATCCGTCACAATGCGCGCCATCCACTTACTCATTGACCGTCCCGCCGCATGGCGTCGGACAGGTCGCTGATTCAACACTACCCACTGCATCAACGATGCGAGGAGCTTTCATGATTGTTGTCATCTTCGGTCGCCCCGGCTGCCCCTTCTGCGTACGCGCCAAGGAGCTCGCCAACTCTCTGAGCGACGCCGGTCGCATCGAGGGCTACCGCTACGTGGACATTCACGAAGAAGGCATCACCAAGGCCGATATGGAAAAGACCATCGGCAAGCCGGTCACCACCGTGCCGCAGATCTTCGTCGACCAGACCCACGTGGGCGGCTTCACCGAATTCGACCAGTACGTTCGCGACAATGAGCTGATGCCTGCCTGAACCGACGGCACAGCCGGTAACAAGACGGGAAGCCCACATGGGCTTCCCGTTTTTTTGCTGAAGACCCCACGAAACGTGCGCCTGGTCATGCCACCTGCCCTGCCCATCCTGGCCAACAGAGCTTGCCCTCACCCGTCTGGCCGCCGAAACCGTTGAACGTTCGCCCGTCGTTGAAAGATCGTCCCTCCTTCCTGCCTATACTCACAGAACAGGCTTCCTGGCAGGCAAGGATCGGCAATGACAGAGCAGCAGCGCTTCGTTCAGCAATTGTGGCTGGACTACGTCCATCAGCACCCTGACATCGGTGCGCTGCGCCTGTGGCCGGTGGATGCGCCGGTCGAGTGCTTCACGCTGGTCACCGTGAGCCAGTCCCCCTGGAGCCTGGCCTCCCTGTTGCCGGCTCTTGAACAGCACGGCTACCGCCCTCTATATCGTTACGCCCTGCCCGACCGAGGCCTGCTCGCCTGCCTGTTCGCCGGCCGTGAAGAAGGGCCGAGACTGAACATCGTCGAGCTGCAGACCACCCGTCTGTCGCGCCAGCCTCGCGATACTCTGCTGAAGCTGGTCGCCACCGGCAACGCAGAACGAACCCCATTGCTTGGCGCCAACCGCCCCTGGTCGATGCCTGACTGGGACAGCTACCAGCAGCTTCATCGCGCCCATCCACTGGCCGGCTGGCTGGCGGTCATGGGCCCCCGGGTGCATCACGTCGCCTTCGATTGCCGCAGACTCGACAGAAGCCTGGTCGAGCTGGACCAGGCACTCCAGCAACATGGCCTGCACGCCGGACAGAACGAGGATCTGGCGCTCCCCCTGTCGGCGATGGTCGAACACCGCTTCTACCCGACCTGTTCTCGGCGTCTGGCGTTCGCCCTGGGAGATGAACATCGGGTGCAGCTCGGCGGCCTGCTGCTCTTGGAAAAACAGGCCAGTGCGGGCCAGCAACGCACCGCCGACGTGATGCTGCCACCCCACAGCCGCTGCGAAATCACCTGACGCCGGGCGTCAGCCGACGGCGTCGGCTGTGTGCTCTTCTTCACCCTCCAGGTCCAGCTCAAGCTGCTGGGGCTCGTAGCGGGGATCGATCTCGGCGAAGTGCGGAGTCTCCATCACCGGCTGAGCGACGAAGGGCTCCTGCTCGACCGACTTGCCCCGCTCACCGTGGAGCCTGACCATCACGAACATGGCCAGGGCAAAGGCCGCCATGCCGAGAAACAGCCATAGCCCGTCGGGACCCGCCGCCTGCATCACCAGCGAGGCACTGAAAGGCCCGATGACCGAGCCGATGCCGTACCAGATCATCAGCTTGGCATTGGCAGCGACCACCTCCTCGGGTTCGAGCCAGTCATTGGTATGGGCCAGACTGAGCGAATACAGGGTGTGCAGCATGGCAGTGTGGCCGCAGGCGATCGCCAGCAGCAGCCAGAAGCTGGCACCGGCCGCCGCCGAGATCAGAGCACCGGTGACGGTCATTACGATCGCCATCCACAGAATGACGCGACGCCGGTCGAGTCGATCCGAAACCCGTCCCAGCCCCCACTGGGCGACCAGCGCCACCAGGGTGGTAACCGCCATGAACTTGGCGGTCTGGGCAGTGGTCAGGCCGATCTCCTGACCGTAGTACGGAGTCATGGCGAAGAACGCCTGCACCATCAGGCCGCCGGTAAAGGCACCGACCAGGCCCACCGGCGCCCGCCGATACAGGGTCGACAGACGAATCTTGCGCGGCGTCACGTCGTGGTGACGACTGGGCCCCTGGATACGATGAATCGACAACGGGACCAGCGACAGCGCAAACAGCATCCCCACCACCGAGAACAGTACCGGGCCGCCCGGGTCGGCCAGATTGAGCATCCACTGGCCGCCGGCCAGCGAGGTGGTCGAAATCACCATGTACCAGCCCAGAACGCGACCGCGATTATCGTTGCTGGACTCCCCCGACACCCAGGACTCCATGACCATCAACAGGCCCGCCGTGGCACCACCCCCGATCAGCCGCCAGACCAGCCAGGCCCAGGGATTGATCCACAGTCCATGAAGCATGGCGGTAACCGCCAGCGACGCCGCACAGGCGGCGAACACGCGAATATGGCCGACGCTGCGAATGCGCTTCTCGAGCCAGTAGCTTCCGGCCACGAACCCCAGCGAGAAGCTCGACATCAGAAGCCCCGCCATCTGGGAGGGGAAGCCCTCCAGCGACATGCGGACCCCGAGCAGGGTCATGATCAGACCGTGACCCAGCAGGAAGCTGATCTCACACAGGAACAGAACCGGGAGAGTGGCAGGGAGTGCGCGCAACACAGACCTCCGTGGCGATGGCGAATGGCCGGCCGAGAGCCCGTCTCGACCAGTGACCTGGGCGCCGCATTGTACCTGCCAGGGCTCGAGTCTCCATCCCTCCCACGAGGTTCATCCACAGATTCTGTGGATAAAGCTGTGCATCAAGGCGTTTGAACCGTCCAAAAGCCCGATCACTGCGGCACCGGACTCAAGATGGTCATAAATTCGGCAACCGCGACAGGGTCTCGCAAACGCCAGCGGCCCGGCGTAAGCCGGGCCGCTGCGAGGGTGCCAAAACCTTGTTCTCGCTCAAGGTATCAGCCAGCAGAACATGCTGGCTCGGCAAGGGTGACGCTGGTCAAAGGGCGTTTTGGTCAGTCGAAGACCATTTCCGGGACGTCATCCGGCACGATCAGCTTGCCGGCGGTCTTTTCCTTGATCTCCTCGACACTGACGCCCGGTGCCCGCTCCTTGAGGATAAAGGCGCCGTTATCGATCTCCAGATAGGCCAGATCGGTCAGCACACGATTGATGCAGCCGGCACCGGTCAGCGGCAGGCTGCAGGACTCCAGCAGCTTGGAAGTGCCGTCCTTGGAGGCGTGGGTCATGGTGCAGATGATGTTTTCGGCACCCGCCACCAGGTCCATGGCTCCGCCCATGCCCTTGATCAGCTTGCCCGGGATCATCCAGGAAGCGATGTTGCCGTTCTGGTCGACCTCGAAGGCGCCCAGCACCGTCAGGTCGACGTGACCACCGCGAATCATCGCGAAGGACTCCGCCGAGGAAAAGATCGCCGACCCCGGACGCGCGGTGACGGTCTGCTTGCCTGCGTTGATCATGTCCGGATCGACCTCTTCCTCGGTGGGGTAACGCCCCATGCCGAGCAGACCGTTCTCGGACTGCAGCATCACGTCCATGCCTTCCGGAATATAGTTTGCCACCAGGGTCGGAATGCCGATGCCCAGGTTCACGTAGAAGCCGTCTTCGAGTTCGCGCGCGACACGCTGCGCCATCTGTTCACGAGTGAGTGCCATCTTGATGCCTCTTTGCTGTTCTTTGGAGAAGTCGTTGCGTCAGGGCGATGCGCCTGATCAGCCCTGGTGTACGGTGCGCTTCTCGATACGCTTCTCGAAGGTGCCCTGGATCAGGCGGTCGACGTAGATACCGGGCGTGTGGATCTCGGCCGGATCCAGCTCGCCCGGCTCGACGATCTCTTCGACCTCGACCACCGTGATCTTGCCGGCGGTGGCGACCATGGGATTGAAGTTCTGGGCGGTCTTGCGATAGACCACATTGCCGTAGCGATCGGCCTTCCAGCCCTTGACGATGGCGAAGTCACCGACGATGGCCTCTTCGAGGATATAGTGGCGACCGTTGAATTCGCGCACTTCCTTGCCCTCACCGATGGGGGTCCCATAGCCGGTTGCCGTGTAGAAGGCGGGAATACCGGCACCGCCGGCGCGCATCTTTTCGGCCAGGGTCCCCTGCGGGGTCAGCTGCACATCGATCTCACCGTCGAGCATCTGACGCTCGAACAGGGCGTTCTCGCCCACGTAGGAGGCCAGGATCTTGCTGATCTGACGATCCTCCAGCAGCACCCCGAGGCCAAAGCCATCGACGCCACAGTTGTTGGAGACCACCGTGAGGTCCTTGACCCCGCGACGCTTGATCTCGGCGATCAGGTTCTCCGGAATGCCGCAGAGACCGAAGCCTCCGGCCAGCACCGTCATACCGCTCTCGATGCCGTCCATCGCCTCTTCATAGGAATACACGCGCTTGTCGAATCCGGCCATGTGGGGCGCCTCGTCTGTCGATGAAAGTGAAAGGAGAGGTGGCGAACCGGCACCGTTCCGGTGCCCCGCCCTGCCTCAAGGTAGCACTGAAGGCAGTGTTGCTCGCCCCCATATATTTGTTAAGTTTGTTTTCTTTATTGATTATTTATATCTTTAAATAAATTTGACCTTGGTAGCATGTCGTGACCGTCAAGCAACTGCGTGCCTTTCTGGCGGTGGCCAGAACCCTGAGCTTCACCCAGGCCTGTGAACAGCTCCACCTCTCCCAGCCGGCGCTGAGCCTGGCGATCAAGGGTCTCGAGGACAGCCTAGGCGGTAGACTGCTGATCCGCACGACCCGAAGCGTCCGCCTGACCCCCGAAGGTGAGTCCCTGGTGCCGCTGGCCAAACGCTTGCTGGTGGAATGGGACAACACCGAGGACGCCCTGCGCCAACGCTTCACCCTGCAACTTGGACGGCTCTCCCTGGCCGCCATGCCGGCCTTTGCCGGCAATCTGCTGGCCCCGGCGCTGGGGGTGTTTCACCGCCAGCACCCGCGTATCAACGTCACCGTACATGACGTGGTCAACGAGCAGGTGATCGACATGGTGCGCCAGCGCCAGGTGGAGATGGGCATCGCCTTCGAGCCGGAGGCCACCGGCAGCCTGCACTTCACTCCGCTGTTTCACGACCGCTTCGTGGCCGTGCTGCCCCCACGCTCGCCTCTGGTACAGCATTCAAGCCTCGACTGGGAAAGCCTGATGAGCTGGGACTTCGTGGCGCTGCAGCGGCCTTCCATGGTACGCCGCCTGCTGGAGCAGCAGCTCGGTGCCCGACACGGGGCCCTCAAGGTAGCCTTCGAGACCCATCAGCTCGCCAGCGTCGGACGCATGGTGGCCAATGGCCTGGGCGTCAGCGCCGTGCCCTCGCTGTGCCTGCGTCAGATGCAGGAGGCCGGCGCGGTCTGCCGCCCACTCAAGGATCCCGTCATCGAGCGCGCCGTGGGGGTGGTCACCTGGAACCCCCACGAGCTGTCGGTGGCCGCCCGCGCCATGCTCCAGGTACTGGTCGACAATATCGAGACACCGACCCTCTCAGAAGCATGACGCTGACATGGCCGTGGACCCTCGCACTGGGCAGCCGGCACCGGATCCATTAGGATTGGCGGGCCTGCCTCGCCCACTGTCACGGCCAGGCGACACCCGCTCTATCTGCTGTTGCGAGGTTATCCAAGGAATGTCGACCCTCAAGGGCCTGATCAGCGTTCTGCTGCTGGTTGGCAACACGCTATTCTGGACCATCCCGTTGGTGATCCTGACCCTGCTCAAGGTGGTCACCCCCGGGCGACGCTGGCAGCGGCGCGTGCTGGCCGGGCTCAACGCCATCGCCCTCAACTGGATCGGTTTCAACCTGTGGTGGATGCGTCACTGGATCAAGCCCGACCTTCGCATGTCGGTGCCCGAGGGGCTGAGCCCGGACGCCTGGTACCTGGTGCTGTCCAACCATCGGAGCTGGACCGACATCTTCCTGCTGATGATGGCGTTTCATCGCAAGATCCCGATGCCACGCTTCTTTCTCAAGCAGCAGCTTATCTGGATCCCGGTAGTAGGGATGGCCTGGTGGGCACTGGAGTTTCCCTTCATGCGCCGCTACAGCAAGGAGCGCCTGGCCGCCAACCCACGCCTGGCCGAACGCGATCGCAAGGCCACCGAGCGCATGTGCAAGCGTGCCCGCGACGTTCCCATTGCCATCATCAACTTTGTCGAAGGGACCCGTTTCACCCCGGCCAAGCGCGAGGCCAGGCAAAGCCCCTTTCGCCATCTGTTGCGCCCCAAGGCCGGCGGCATCGCCCAGGTACTGAACCTGCTCGGCGATCGTCTCGACGCCATCATCGACCTCACCATCGACTACCAGTCGAGCCAACCCAGCTTCTGGCGCTTCCTGTGCGGCCAGGAGAAGGCCATTCGCCTTGATGCACGCCGCCTCGACGTGGCGCCGTGGATGCTGGAGGGGCGCTATCACGACGACCCGCACTACAAGGAACGCTTCCACTCATGGCTCAACGCCCTGTGGCAGAACAAGGACGCCTCACTCGACTCGCACCGCTGGTGATCGCCCTGCTGCTGGCCGGCTGCGCCGGTCAGGGGGCATCCCCGACGTCATCGCAACGCAGCGCCAGCGTCGCCGGCAGCAGCATTGCCGGCGACTGGATCAGCGTGCAGCGCGGCGACACCCTCGGCTCCATCGCCCGCCGCGCCGGCGTACCGCTATTGCGGCTGCAGCGCTTCAATCCGGGTGTCGACGCCCGCCACCTGGCCGTGGGTCAGCGCCTGCTGGTGCCCTCTCATCAGGAGCGGGCGCCGTCCGGCGGCCCCTATCGCTATCAGATCCGCCCCGGCGACACCTATAGCGCCGTTGCCAGGCGCTTCGGCACCACCGCTCAGCGCATCCAGAGTGCCAATCCTGGCGTCCGCGCCACCGACCTCAAGGTCGGCCAGGTGATCCAGGTGCCGCTGGCCAGCCGATCGGTCGCCAGCAGCTCAGGCACGTCCAGCAGCTCAGGCACGTCCAGCCCCTCTCGCTCCGCTTCGTTGCCGGATCCCGGTCCGGTCGCCTCAAACGCTCGTGGCTGGCCCTGGCCGCTGGACGACTATCGGGTGGTGCGCCGTTACGGCAAGGACAGCCGCGGCAGCCTGCAGCCGATGCTGCTGGCCACCGACGAGGGCGCCCGGGCCAAGGCCGTTGCCGATGGCCAGGTGCGGTTCGCCGACGGCATGCGGCAACTGGGCCAGGTGGTGATCGTGCACCACGCCGATAACCTGCAGAGTGTCTACGCGCTATGTGACGACCTGCTGGTCAAGCAGGGAGAACAGGTCAGCCGCGGCACCCCACTATGCGTGGTCGGCAAGCATGCCTCGACCGGCCGCCACGATCTGCTGTTCGACATGCGCCATGGCGGCAAGCCCATCGACCCGGACACCATCCTTCGCTGAGCGCTGCGGGCCGAGTCGACGCAAGCGCAATGCGCTTGTCCGTCGCCCGGCCCCATCGACACCGTAACAGCCTGTTCATATCGCTGACCTAGAGATGTCATGCTGGAGCATCACTCTGTCTCGGGAGCGGGCCATACGGGGCCCGACCGGTACGAGGAATTCCATGCGCATCTGTCTGGTCAGCGAAACCTGGTCTCCTGATATCAATGGGGTCGCCCATACGCTGGGGCGCATCAGCCAGGAACTGCGTGCTCTTGGCGTGACGCTGCAGCTGGTCCGGCCGGCCCCCGTCGACGGCTCCACCGAACCCGCCACCGGGATGGCCCACGAACTTCGTGTACGCGGCATGTCGATGCCGCGCTACAAGGAAGTGCGTATCGGCTGGGCCTCCGCCAGTCGTTTGCGCAGGCTATGGCGCGACAATCGTCCCGACGCCATCTATGTAGCGACCGAAGGCCCCTTGGGCTGGTCAGCGCTGCGCGCGGCAGAAAAGCTGGACATTCCCGTGGTCAGCGGCTGGCACACCAACTTCGATCACTACTGCCAGGACTATGGTCTGCCGTGGCTGGCGCCACTGGTACGCAATCGCCTGCGTCATTTTCACAATCGCTGTGCGGCGACCCTGGTACCGACCCATCAGCAAGCCCGGGAGCTTGCGCAAAGAGGCTTCGAGCGCGTCAGCGTCATGGCACGCGGCATCGAAGGCGATCGTTTCACCCCCGCCAAGCGTAGTCAGCAACTGCGCGACAGCTGGGGTGTCGGCCAGCACCAGCCGGTGGCGCTCTACGTGGGCCGACTGGCGCCAGAGAAGAACCTGGAGCTGTTGCGCGACACCTTTCTCGACATGCTCGAGGCGCGCCCCGACATGCGCCTGGTGGTGGTGGGCGACGGCCCCGGGCGGGCATCGCTGGAAAAGGCCCTGCCGGACGCCATCTTTACCGGCTTCATCGATTCCGCCGAGATGCAAATCCACTACGCCAGCGCCGACATCTTCGTCTTTCCCTCGCTGTCGGAGACCTGGGGCAACGTCATTCTCGAAGCCATGGCCAGCGGCCTGGCGGTCGTAGCCTTCCGCCACGCGGCCGGCGCCGAGTTGATCACCACCGACAAGGATGGGGTCAGCGTCGCCGCCGGTGACAACGCCGAATTCCGTCAGCAGGCGACAGCGCTATGCCAGCAGCAGGCACGCTACGCCCGCCTGGGCCGCGCCGCCCGGGAACGCGCCCTGGCCTACCGCTGGCCATCCATCGCCCAGACCTTCCTCGACGCCCATCACCAAGCCCTGACGTCGGGAACCGGCCTGTCGGACCCCGCCAAGGCCTAGATCGCTCGTTGAACACCCCGCCGCCGGCCCGAGCGGCGGCGTGGAGGCCACAGGAAGCGGGCCCTAGCACGACACATGACGACACATGACGACAAAAGACGCTAGAAGACGACTTACCGCCAGGGAGATGTGACATGCCCACTAAAATCCCGCAGATGTTCGACCGCCTGGATATGCTCGAGTGGCAACTGTGCCAGCGCACCGCCGGCCTCAGCATTCACCGCCCCTGGCTATCCACCTTGAAGATCTCCAGCAAGCTGGGCGACTGGCCGATCTGGGTGGCGCTGATCGTGGCGTTGCCGGCGATCCACGGCCGCGATATCGGTCTGCGCCTGATGCTCGAATACACCGTCACCGCCGTGGTGGCGATCGCGGTGTACAAGCTGCTGAAGACCCGTCTGTGTCGAGAACGGCCCTTCATCACCTTTGGCGGCAGCATCCAGTGCAACGAACCGGCCAGGGACCGCTACAGCTTCCCCAGCGGCCACACCATGCACGCGGTGATGTTCTGCACCCTGGTCGCAGTACACAGCCCCGCATTGCTGCCCTGGCTGCTGCCCCTGGCGGGCTTGATCGCCATCTCGCGGGTGGGCCTGGGACTGCACTACTACAGTGACGTCCTTGCCGGCGCGGCGCTTGGCTATGGCATGGCCCTGGCTAGCCTCGGGCTTTCCTCGACCACTCTGCTGATCGCGGCGTCCCACTGACGCCGCCTCGGGGGCATCACTGCCGCTCGCCCGCATCTCGCCCGCATCTCCAGAAAAAGCGCCACCGCTCCTGATCGGTGGCGCCAGCCAGCCTTCACTGGCATCCTGCTTGAATGCCACCACATGACCCCAAAGCGCTGTTCAAATTGCTACACGAAGCGCCATCCCAAACCCTGGTCGAGACCCCACCGCTTTACTACCTGCCCGGGCTCATAAGCGAGCCCGATGCAAGCGACCTGCAGGATAGGCTGCGCCAGGAACTCGACTGGCAGCAGCCCGAACTGACCCTTTACGGGCGCAGTCATCCCATTCCCCGCCAGCAGGTATGGATGGGCGATCACGCCTATCGCTACTCCGGCAGGGACTTCGCGCCCTGCCCCTGGCATCCGTCGGTGGCGGCCCTGCGTGATCGTCTCAATGGCCTGCTCGAACGGTTTTCGGCCGTCGAAAAGAGCACACCGACCAGCGCCTTCAATAGCGTACTGATCAACCGCTATCGCAACGGCGAGGACCGCATGGGCTGGCACTGCGATAACGAAGCGGAACTTGGCGATTGCCCTACCATCGCCTCCATCAGCCTGGGGGCGACCCGTCCCATGCGCTTTCGCTGGAAGGACCGCTCGTCCGCGGCCTTCAACGTCTGGCTCGAAAGCGGCAGCCTGCTATGGATGGGGCCCGGCTGCCAGGAACAGCTCGAACACGCCCTGCTGCCACGCAAGATTCCGGGTGAGCGAATCAACCTGACCTTTCGTCGACTTGTCGTCTGACCTGCAATGCCGGCGCCAGACCCGAGCCGTCTCTTTCTCCAGGACATAAAAACGGCGCCCTGTGGGCGCCGTTGATCGTTCATCCGATGGCACTTTCCGCCACACAAGATAACGGTATAACGCGTTATCTATCGAGATGTCAGCCGCGTTGTCAGCCGCGTTGTCAGCCGCGTTGTCAGCCGCGATAGTAACCCGGTGTGATGACCGGCATGCGCGTCACCGTCATCGGCAAACGCTTGCCACGCACCTCGGCGTACACGGTGGTGCCGATCTCGGCGTGATCGAGGCTGACGTAGCCCATGGCCACCGGCTTGCCGACGCTGGGGCCAAAGCCACCGGAGGTCACCTGCCCGAGCAGACGATCGTCCTCGCTGTAGAGCTCGGCACCTTCGCGCACCGGAGCACGCCCCTCGCCCAGCAGGCCGACGCGCTTGCGCTGGTGGTCCTTGACTTCGACCTGGTGCAGCACCAGATCAGCCCCCGGGAATCCACCGGCGCGCTCGCCGCCACGACGACGTGGCTTGCCAATGGCCCAGATCAGCCCCGCCTCCACCGGCGTGGTGGTGGTATCGATATCGTGGCCGTAGAGACAGAGCCCGGCCTCCAGGCGCAGGGAATCACGCGCCCCCAGGCCGATGGCCTCGACCTCTTCCTCGGCCAGCAGCTTGCGCGCCAGGGCGTCGGTCTGATCCGCCGGCACCGAGATCTCGAAGCCATCCTCGCCGGTATAGCCGCTGCGGCTGATCCACACCGGGATACCGTCGATGTCGAAGCGACCATGCTGCATGAACACCATCTCGCAGGCTGCCGGACACAGGCGCGCCATGACATCGGCGGTCTTCGGCCCCTGCAGCGCCAGCAGGCCGCGATCGACTACCTCGACTTCGTGGTCGGGCAGCCCGCGACGCAGATGGGCGATGTCCTGATCACGACAGGCCGCGTTGACCACCAGGTAAAGGTGGTCACCGGCGTTGACCGTCATCAGGTCATCGAGGATCCCGCCGTCTTCGCTGGTAAACAGGCCATAGCGCTGCATGCCTTCGGGCAGGCCGACCAGATCCGCCGGCACCAGGGTCTCCAGCGCGGCCAGCGCGTTCTCGCCACGAATCAGGATCTGCGCCATGTGCGAGACGTCGAACAGGCCGCAGGCCGCGCGGGTGTGCTCGTGCTCTTTCTTGACCCCCAGCGGATACTGAACGGGCATGTCATAGCCCGCGAACGGGACCATCTTGGCCCCCAGCTCTCGATGCAGGGCATTCAGCGGTGTCGTCTTGAGTTCACTCATGGCGTTTCGTCTCGTGGTTCGTGAAAGAACCCTTGCAACGACAGGAGGTGCCCCTGAGGGCACCTCCCGTGGTCGGCTCAGGCTCAGGACTTGTCGTGATCAAGGGCCTCGCCCGGCAGGATGTCCTTGCCGTCGAAGTAGTCCTTGGTCAGCTTGAACACCACCGGCGACAGCAGCGCCAGGGCGATCAGGTTGGGAATCGCCATCATGGCGTTGAAGGTGTCGGCCATCAGCCAGATGAAGCCAAGCTGGGCCAGCGCACCCACCGGAATGGCCAGCACGAACAGTACCCGGTAGATCATGATGGAGCGGGTACCGAACAGGAACTGGAAGCACTTCTCGCCATAGAAGGACCAGCCAAGGATGGTGGTGAAGGCGAAGATCGCCAGGGCGATCGACACGATGGCCTCACCCCAGCCATTGGGCAGGGCATTGTCGAACGACAGCGCGGTCAGCGAGGCGCCGGCCTCACCGGTCTCCCAGATCGGCGCGGTCAGGATCACCAGGGCGGTGATGGTGCACACCATGATGGTATCGATGAAGGTACCGAGCATGGCGATCAGCCCCTGGCGAACCGGGTTCTTGGTCTGGGCCGCGGCGTGGGCGATCGGCGCGCTGCCAAGGCCGGCCTCGTTGGAGAAGATACCCCGAGCGACACCGAAACGGATGGCCGCCATCACCGCTGCGCCGGCGAAACCACCCATGGCGGCGTGGGGATTGAAGGCGTAGTAGAAGATGTTGCTCAGGGCGCCACCGATCTGGTCGGCGTTGACCGCCAGGGCACTGACACCGGCGATGATGTAGGCGATACCCATGATCGGCACCAGCTTGCCGGCCACCTTGGCGATGCGCTTGATGCCGCCGAGGATCACCGCACCGGCCAGCACCATGATCACCACACCGGTAATCCAGGGCTCGATGCCGAAGCTCGACTCGAGGGCGTCGGCCACCGAGTTGGACTGCACGGTGTTACCGATACCGAAGGCGGCCACGGCGCCGAAGAAGGCGAAGGCACCGCCCAGCCACAGCCACTTGCGGCCGAGTCCGTTCTTGATGTAGTACATCGGCCCACCGATATGGAAACCGGTGTCATCGGTCTCGCGATAGCGCACCGCCAGCACTGCCTCGGCAAACTTGGTGGCCATGCCCACCAGGGCGGTGATCCACATCCAGAACACCGCACCGGGGCCACCCAGGGCAATCGCCGTGGCCACACCGGCGATGTTACCGGTACCAATGGTCGCCGACAGCGCCGTCATCAAGGCGTTGAACGGCGAGATCTCGCCTTCATCCTTGCTTTCGGACTTGCTGTCACGCCCGCCCCACATCAGCTTGAACCCCATCCCCAGCTTGCGGATGGGCATGAGCTTGAGACCCAACTGGAGGTAGATACCCACCCCCAGCAACAGGATCAGCATGATCGGTCCCCACACCACCCCATTGATGGCGGAGAAGATATTGTTGAGTGCTTCCACGGAAGTCTCCCTTTTGACTCGGCACTTGTTGTTATGCGCTGTCGACCAGCAGAAAGCCTGTTTACCGTGAATTGTTATCGGAATAACAGGCATATCAGACGAATCGACAGCACGGACCCGCCTACGATAGCGGATATTGTCGCAAGGGCACCAGCAACGCTTGTCCACGCTAACGCCGCTTCGCCAGCCGTTGTTTGCATGAACGTCAACCGTGTTTCCTATTGGAAACTTTTGCCACCTTAGCCAAGGCGGTTGGTCTTGGCAAATCCCCCTTTGGTCGCTGAAGGCCCCCGCGCCTCTTCGACGTCTGTAGCATAGTCGCCAACGTCGAATCATGCCGGGTCTCGCCACCAACGCGTCCATCACGTGCCATCCGCCCATCCCCTTCACCTCACCGTGGCTTCAGCCACGGGCGTGGACTGGACGCCAACCGCGAGTCGTTCCACCCTATGTCTTGAGAGTGCGGCGACCACCCCGTTTTTCTCTCATCATGGACTCGCCAAACGCCGAGAATGGCGTTAGCATGCGCGAAACCGGAAAACCTTTTTCGTATAGGAAATCGAGATGAGCTCAATCCCCGCCAACCTGCGCTATGTCGACAGCCACGAATGGATTCAGGACAACGGCGACGGAACCGTCACCATCGGCATCACCGATCACGCTCAGGAAGCCCTGGGTGACGTGGTCTTCGTCGACCTGCCCGAGGTCGGCACCAGCCTCGCCAAGGGCGACGAATTCGGCGTTATCGAGTCGGTCAAGGCCGCCTCTGACCTCTATGCGCCGGTGGACGGCGAGATCGTCGAGGTCAACGAGTCCCTCGAGGACGCTCCGGAGACCGTCAACGAAGCGCCTTACGAGGATGGCTGGATCATGAAGGTGCGCCTCGACGACCAGAGCGCCCTCGACGACCTGCTCGACGCCGACGCCTATCAGGCGGTGGTCGACGCCGAAGGCTGAGCCGGGCCTCTGCGACCCGCGCCACAAGGGGGAGCCACTCCCTCCCCTCGCCGGGGCCATGTGGCCCCGGCCAACGCGCCCGCCACCACGCGAGGCAACCCGTTATTCATCCGGATCTTCGGGGTCCGTCACACTCAAGGTGTTCCATGGCTTTCGATACACGTCGCCTGGCCGAACTGGCCGATCACGATGCCTTTCTCCGTCGTCACAATGGTCCCGATGGGGACGACAGGGCCAAGATGCTGTCGGCCCTGGGTGTCGAAGGCGTGGAGTCCTTGATCGACAAGACGGTGCCCGCCAACATCCGCCTGGGCCGTGAGCTCGATCTGGATCCCCCCAAGGCCGAAGCCGAGGCGCTGGACTACCTGTATCGTCTGGCCCGCCAGAACAAGGTCGCCCGCAGCTACATTGGCCAGGGCTACTACGACACCCACCTGCCGGCGGTCATTCAGCGCAACGTGCTGGAAAACCCGGGCTGGTACACCGCCTACACCCCCTATCAGCCCGAGATCTCCCAGGGCCGCCTGGAAGGCCTGCTGAACTTCCAGCAGATGGTGATGGACCTGACCGGGATGGAATTGGCCAACGCCTCGCTGCTGGATGAAGCCACCGCCGCCGCCGAGGCCATGGCGCTGTGCCGACGCTCCAACAAGAAGGCCAAGACCAATGCCTTCTTCGTTGCCGACGATGTATTCCCCCAGACCCTGGACGTACTCAAGACCCGCGCCTCCTGGTTCGGCTACGAGATCGTCATCGCCCCGGCGGAAGAACTCGCAAGCCATGACGTCTTCGGCGCACTGCTGCAGTACCCCGGCAATGACGGCCGCGTCCACGACCTGGCACCGCTGATCGCCGAGGCCAAGAAGCGTGGCGTGATGACCTGCGTTGCCACCGACCTGATGGCCCTGGTACTGCTCAAGGAGCCCGGCGCCATGGGCGCCGATATCGTGGTCGGCTCGAGCCAGCGTTTCGGCGTGCCGATGGGCTTCGGTGGCCCCCACGCTGCCTTCTTCGCCACCACCGACAAGCTCAAGCGCTCGATCCCCGGCCGTATCATCGGGGTGTCGAAGGATGCCCGCGGCAACACCGCCCTGCGCATGGCCATGCAGACCCGCGAGCAGCACATCCGTCGCGAGAAGGCCACCTCCAACATCTGCACCGCCCAGGCGCTGCTGGCCAACATCGCCGGCTTCTACGCGGTGTATCACGGCGCCGAGGGCCTGCGCACCATCGCCGGGCGCATCCATCGGCTGACCACCATCCTGGCCACCGGCCTGGCCCAGAGAGGCGTCAGCCTGGCCAACGACAGCTACTTCGACACCCTGCGTCTGACCGGGGTCGATCGCGGCAAGATCCACGGTCGAGCCATGACCCACGAGATCAACCTGCGCTACTTCGACAACGGCGACGTGGGTGTCAGCCTCGACGAGACCACCACCGCCCACGATCTGGACGCGCTGTTCGACGTGCTGCTGGGCGAGGAGCACGGCCTTGGCGTGCGCGAACTCGACGACGGCATCCTCGAGTCCCAGGCCAGCGGCATTCCCGCCGCCTGCCGACGCGAGAGCGACTTCCTTGAGCACCCGACCTTCCAGCGCTATCGCAGCGAAACCGAGATGCTGCGCTACCTCAAGCGCCTGGAGAACAAGGACCTGTCGCTGGCCCACGCGATGATTCCACTGGGCTCCTGCACCATGAAGCTCAACGCCACTACCGAGATGATGCCGATCACCTGGCCGGAGTTCGCCCGCATCCATCCCTTCGCGCCGAAGGATCAGGTCGCCGGCTATCGCCAGATGATCGACGAACTGGCGGCCTTCCTGGTGGAGATCACCGGCTACGACCACATCTCGATGCAGCCCAACTCCGGCGCCCAGGGCGAATACGCCGGTCTGCTGGCGATCCGTCGCTACCAGGCGGCCCAGGGCGAGGGCCACCGTGACGTCTGCCTGATTCCCAGCTCCGCCCACGGTACCAACCCGGCCTCTGCTGCCATGTGCAGCATGCGCGTGGTGGTGGTGGAGTGCGACGAGGATGGCAACATCGACCTGGCCGACCTCAAGGCCAAGGCCGAGCAGCACTCACAGGCGCTGTCCGCGATCATGCTCACCTACCCGTCCACCCACGGGGTGTTCGAGGAAGGCGTGCGCGAGGCCTGCGACATCGTCCACGCCAACGGTGGCCAGGTGTATATCGACGGCGCCAACATGAATGCTCAGGTCGGCGTGGCACGTCCGGGTGACTTCGGCGGCGACGTCAGCCACCTCAACCTGCACAAGACCTTCTGTATCCCCCACGGCGGTGGTGGCCCCGGCATGGGCCCGATCGGTGTCAAGGCGCACCTGGCGCCCCACGTGGCCAACCACAGCGTGACCCCGATCGACGGTGTCGAAGAGGACTCCGGCGCGGTGTCCGCGGCGGCCTTCGGCTCGGCCTCGATCCTGCCGATCTCCTGGGCCTACATCAAGATGATGGGAGCACGCGGCCTGCGCGAGGCCACCGAGCTTGCCATCCTCGGCGCCAACTACATCGCCACTCGCCTGGAAGCGCACTATCCGGTGCTCTACAAGGGCCAGAACGGCACCGTGGCCCACGAGTGCATCATCGACATCCGTCCGCTCAAGGCGGCTTCCGGCATCAGCGAGGAAGACATCGCCAAGCGCCTGATGGACTACGGCTTCCACGCCCCCACCATGTCCTTCCCGGTGGCCGGCACCCTGATGATCGAGCCCACCGAGTCGGAGTCACTCTATGAGCTGGACCGCTTCTGTGACGCCATGATCGGCATCCGCGAGGAGATCGCCCGGGTCGAGAGCGGCGAGTGGAGCCTGGAGGACAACCCTCTGGTGAAGGCCCCGCACACCATGGCCGACCTGATGGACGCGGACTGGAACCGGGGCTACTCCCGCGAGATCGGCGCCTTCCCCTCCGAGGCGGTCAAGGGTGCCAAGTACTGGCCGGCGGTCAACCGGGTCGACAACGTGCTGGGCGATCGCCAGCTGATCTGCTCCTGCCCGAGCATCGACGAATACCGCGACTGAGCGCCCACAACGCTCCTGCGGTGACAAACAACGACGCGGCCCTTGGGCCGCGTCGTTGCGTTTGCTGTATCTCCTTGTTTCGGAGCTTGTCGAAGGCGGGCTTCAGCCGGCCCCCTGGCCATCCCGATGACGATGTCGCATCTCGCTGGCCGAGCAGTCGAAACGGCGTCGAAAGGCACGGCAGAACTGCGCCTGGTCGCTGAACCCCCAGCGGTAGGCGATCTCACCGATGCTCACCCCTTCCGCCAGATCGCACAGGTCCCGACGCGCGGCCTCGAGCCGCTGCATGCGAATCCAGTCGTTGACCGAGTGGCCGGTCTCGGACAGCAACTTGTGCAGATAGCGCAGCGAAATGCCACATCCCTCCGCCACCATTGACGGCCCCAGTTCCGGGTCGCCAAGGCGGGCAGAGATAAATCGCTCGATCCGCATCAGGTGGGCGCTTTTCAACTGGGACTGGTCGCTGACCAACACCCGGTCATCCTTCTCCAGCACCAGCGACAGCATCGATAGCGCCTGCTCGAACAGGCGCTGACGCTCATCGCGGGAACACTCATCGAAGCGACTGGCACAGATCGCCAGAAACTCGACGAAGGCCCGCCCCATGCCAGTGTTCGCCTCGAAGCAGTGCTGAGCGTAGCGCTCGACACCGCGCACCCGATGCTTCATCGATGCATCCGGCACCTTGAACACCCACATGGCATTGGCCTGCTCGTAGCCGAAGCGATAGGGAAGATCCCCCCCGCTCGACCAGAAACTGCCCCGGCTCGCAACGCAGCGAACGTCCGCCCTGCTCGAAGAACACCTCGGCACGTTGGGGGATGGTCACCAGGAAAGAACTCTCGGGATCGGCGGCGATCTGCGCCTGGTCGCGGGAATACACTAGCCCGTCGGAAGTCAGGCGTGACAGCGAGAAGTCCTGATCGTCGGTCTTCCACACCTTGAGATCGCCGCGAAACGGCGCGTTTTCGTCGCGGTAGCTCAGGCTCAGGGGAAAGTAGGTATCGGAGATCCAGCGCGACCAGCGCGCCCTGGTATCCTGTGTCGTGACCATGTCACTCATGCCAACCTCCTCGGCACTCGTGCCTCTCGTTATTGTTGTTGCGGTCTGGTGTGGCTGTCTCGTGGCGCAGAACCCGAGATCGATCCTGCCGATCCCGGGAAACCGTCGCCTCAGCCGTCGATCGGGCTGAGCACATAGCTTGCAGTGCTCGACAGGGTCGCCTTCCAGCCGGGTGGCAGCACGATATTGGTGGTGGCCTCCTGGATGACCGCTGGCCCTGTCACCTCATGCCGGGGGTCCAGTGCCTCGCCGTCGTAGACCGGCGTGGGCACGGGTTCGCCTTCACCGTCGAACAGCATATCACGGCGACCCAGCAGCGCCGCCTCGAGCTCCCCCCCTCGGGCCTCCAGGGTCGGCATGGTCGGCGGTTCCACCTCACCGATCACCGAGCACTCCAGGTTGACCAGCTCCACCTCGCTGTCCGGCTCGCAGTAGGAATAGAGCGCCTCATGGCGAGCGTGGAAGGCGTCGCGCAGCTCGCACCAGCCGGCCTCATCGAACTCTCCGCGCTCGCTCTCGACCGTACACTCGTGGATCTGGCCGCGATAGCGGATCTCGAAGCGATAACGGCAGGCAATGGCGTTATCCTCGAAACCGTCCCGCTTGAGCTCGGCCACGCCTTCATCGCGCAACTCGGCAAGGCGCCGGTTGACCCGCACGCGGTGCTCCGGGTCGTCATCCAACGGCAGCACCAGGGAGGTCAGCCGCTCATGCTGAACATTGGAAATGATCTGGCCGAAGGCGCAGAGTCCTGAGGCCACCTTGGGTACCAGCACCTGGCGCACGCCGATCTCCTCGGCCAGGCGCACCAGATGCATGCCGGCTGCGCCACCGGCGCCGATCAGGGTGAAGTCACGGGGATCATAACCCTGCTCCACCGATACCCGGCGAATGCCATTGACCATGTTCAGGTTGACCAGGGTGCAAATGCGAAGGCCGCACGCTCGACGCTGATGCCCAGCGGCTCGGCGATCCTTTCGTGGATCGCCGCCACCGCCGCCTCGCGGTCGAGGCGCACGGTACCGCCGAGCACCGCTTCGGGATCGAGGTACCCAAGCACCAGATTGGCGTCGGTGACGGTGGGTTCGCGCCCGCCCTTGCCGTAGCACACCGGCCCCGGCGAGGCGCCGGCGCTGCGCGGCCCCACCTGCAGCATGCCCTGCTCGTTGAGGTGGGCGATGGAGCCACCGCCGGCCCCCAGGGTCTCGACCTGGATCATCGGCACCCCGATGCGCTGGCGCAGGAAGTCCACATCCTTGCTGTAGTTGGTCTGGCCACCCCGGGTCAGGGTGATGTCGAAGGAGGTGCCGCCCATGTCCACGGTGATGACGTTGTCGACACCCAGCGGCCCGGCCATGTACAGCCCGGCCTGGGGCGCCGAGGCCGGGCCCGAGTTGATCGCCGCCACGGCCTTCTCGCGCATCACCTTGCCCAGCGCCAGTCCGCCGTTGGACTGGAAATACTGTACCGGCTGGCGAGCCCCCAGTTCCTCGAACAGGGCGTCGATGCGCGAGACATAGCGCTGCATCACCGGGCTCAGATAGGCGTTGACCACGGTGGTCGAGGTACGGGTGTACTCGCGCACCTGGGGATAGACCTCACTGCCGCAGCAGACGAAGGTGTCGGGCATCAGCTCTCGCACGATGGCCAGGGCGCGCTGCTCGTGGTCTGTGTTAGCCACCGACCACATAAACGAGATCGCCACCGCGTCCACCCCTTCACGCTTGAACAGCGCCACGGCGTCACGAATCGCCTCCTCGTCCAGCGGCTGACGCTCGCTGCCGTCGGCCAGCATGCGGCCGCCGATCGGCCGGCGAAGATAGCGCGGCACCAGCATATGCGCCGGGGGATACTCCGGATCATAGCGATAGCCGTCTTCCTTGTGGCCGAGGCGGATTTCCAGGCTGTCTTCATGGCCCTCGGTGCACAGCAGGCCAACCTTGGCGCCCTGACGCTCGATCAGGGCGTTGAGCGCCACCGTGGTGCCGTTGATGCAGAGATCGGCATTGGCCACCACCTCACTGGCGGGGCGTCCCAGCGCATCGGCGATCTGGGCAAGGCCTGCGCGGATCGCCTGGGTGCCGTCCTCAGGGGTGGAGGGGCTCTTGAACAGGCTGACGCCCTTGCCCCGCTCTGCCAGGATGAAGTCGGTAAAGGTGCCGCCGGCGTCGATGCCGAGTCGATAGATTGCGGTCATGGGAATCTCCTAGCGTGTCTGGCGCAGTTGACGGGTGGCGGACTCATCCAGGTGCAGCTGGTCATCGACCACTACCCTGTAGTCCTGGCGGGCGCCCTCACGGGACACCAGACCATCACGGACGTCGCCGGCAACCTCCTGCGGCGGTCGCGTCCAGGGATCACCGAAGCCACCGCCACCAGGATTGACGTTGATGACCCGCTCGCCGGGTTCGATGGTCAACAGCGCATTAAGGTCATAGACCGTCTCGCTGCCGTCTGCGTGGCGATGCACCAGCCGCCCGAGCTTGGGCTCGACCAGGGCATTGCGCGCACCGCCTGCGCCAGCAGTGGCGTACTGTCGTCCCTCGCCGAAGGCTACCGCCGTCATGGCGTGGTCCAGCGGCTCGATTTCCAGCCAGGTCCCGGAACCGCCGCGCCGCTCTCCCGCACCGCAACTGTCGGTCACCAGACCATAGCGATGGATCAGGATCGGATAGGAGGTCTCGAGCAGCTCGATGTCACCGGACATCAGCGCACCGAAGCAACACAGCGGACCCCGTGAGTGCCAGCCGTCCATGGTCCGGGTGGCACCGGCGCCGGAGATGATCGACGCCAGCACCATGGTCACGTACTGCTCGTTGCCATGACGTGGGTCGAAACCGGCGATATTGATGCCGCTGGCGTGTCCCCAGGACGCGCTGACCCGCTCGGGCGCCGCCTGCTCGAAGGCCAGGCGTACCGCATCGGTCAAGGTCTCCATGGGCGTGGTGGTGCAGTTGGCGTGGGGTGCCGGCTCGCTGGCGTTGCACAGGGTCCCGGGCGGGCCCATATCGACGCTCAGGCAACGATAGAGCCCCTCGTTGTAGGGTGGCGGCAGCTGGGCAAACATCATCAGCCCCAGCAGCACGCCGGACATCGAGTTGCCCTCGTAGGAATTGATGAAGTAAGGCACCTGAGGGGGGCTGTCGATACGAATGGCCACCTCGTCGCCCTGAATCTTCACATGGGCGGTGATCTCGAGATCCCCCAGGCCATGGCCGGAATCCTCCAGCACGGCGGTGCCGCTGTACTCGCCGTCGGCCACCTCGGCGATCAAACTGCGCATCTGGCGGTCCGCCATCGCCTTGAGCTCTGCGATCGCCGCCTTGACGGTGTCGATACCGTAGCGCTCGAGCAGACGCAGCAGGTGACGCTCGCCGACGCCGCAGGCTCCGTACTGAGCATTGAGGTCGCCTTCCTGATGTTCACGGGCACGCATATTGGTCAACAGCAGGTTGATCACGTCTTCGCGACGGCGCCCCTTTTCCCACAACTTGACCGGGGGAATCCTCAGGCCCTCGGCATAGATTTCCTTGGCGTCGGGGTTGTAGCCCGCCGGGACCGGGCCACCGATATCCGTCAAGTGGCCCTTGCACACCGTCCAGAACACCAGCTCGCCCTCGAAGAACACCGGCTTGTACATGCAGCAGTCGATGATATGACTGCCCTTGTAGGCCGGGTCGTTATGGTAGACGACGTCCCCGGGCGCGATGTCCTCGCCGTAGAAGCCGGCCACCGCCTTCATCGCGGGAATCAGTGAGCCCAGGTGTATCGGGATGTCCTGGCCCTGCAGGATCATTTCGGGCATGGCATCGAACAGGGCGTTGGAATAGTCATGGGCCAGATTGAAGACGCTGGATCGTCCAGTCTTTTCCAGCGTCAGGGTCATCTCGCGCTGCGCCGTCTCCAGCGCTCCCCGAACGACCGCCAGGGTAATGGGATCCACAGTTGTCATGGTCACTCCGCGCTCTTGTGGTTGTTGGAGTCGAAGCGGTGCGCCGCTCCTCATCGTCATCTTCTCGCCGACAGCCATCCAGGGATTGGCGTTGAAGGAGACAGGAGTTGACGCTGAGTGCACTGGAGGGTGGGCTGGCGGCAAATGCACAGGGTCCGCGCCTGCGGAGGGAAACTCCGGGCGCGGACCCTCGTCGCCTGGCCACCGGGGGCCCTTGTGCAGGTCAATCCCGGGACGGCGACAATCCAGCGACGTTGATGGAACCGCCTGGCAGCATGCGTGACAGGGTGAAGGCCAGCAGGAAGGTGGCCGGTGCCGAGAAGCTGGCGAGGGTCGGCTGGTGCATCAGCACCACCCCGACCAGGCAGGCGCCGGCCCAGGCGCCGAGCCCCGCCAACCGGTAGACCGACTCGTCTTCCTCGACACTCGCGGGTGCAGTTTCACGAGCGGCGCGGGACAGGATATGACTCAGCGCGACCCCGACCCAGGCGACCACAAAGATGCCTTGATAGGCCAAGGCCGTGAGCAGATAGCCGAACACATCGGCCGACATCAGCGCCCAGGCCAGGGCCGCCACCAGTGCCATGGCCAGTCCATAGCACGCCTTTCCAGGGCGCCACTGTCCCAGCAGGCTGGCGAGGTTGGAGGTCGCCAAAAAGTAATTGGCGGTATTGATGCGGCTCTGGGTCACCCACACAAGCACAAGACCCGCCAGCCCCATCAGCTCCAGCAGGCCCATGACGATGGCCGCCTCGGAGAGCCCTGCGGTGGGCAGGGTGGCGTCCAGCAGGATGCCCACCACGGCGCTGAAGCCAAAGGCCAGCGCGTAGAACGGCAGGCCGAAGGTGATGCGAGCGTGGAAGCGACGATCGCGGTCCTTGCCGAAACGGGCGTAGTCGAAGGTAAACATCATCAGCACCCAGATACCCATGTAGTAGGTGAAGGTGTGCCACCAGCCGAAGGCCGGGGCGCCACCTTCAGGCACCCGGGTCAGCCAGCCCTCGGGATAGCCGTATCCATCGATGGCCAGCCACACTGCCGCCAGCATGCCCAGCAGATAGACCGGCAACAGCCAGGCGTTGAAACGGTCCAGGAAGCGCTGGACGCCGGCGCCGATCAGGGCGATGCCGACGATCACCACGACCAGGGTGGTCAGCGCCATCGGCCAGCCACTCTGGTGGCTCAGCGCCAGGGCCATCACGTAGCCTTCGAAGACGGCGTAGTAAAGCGCCGTGGCAAAGTAGATCAGGGTCGCCACCAGGGCTCCCAGGCGACCGAAAAGCGTACGGGAAAACTCGGCAACGGTGAGACCAGTGCGCTGGGCGAAACGGCTCAGTACCGCGTTGATGGCGCTGTAGACCAGGATGCTCATGACGATCCCGATCAGCGCATTGGCGGTGCCATAGCTTCTTGCCATGGCCGCCGCCACGACCAGATAGAAGATGGCGCTGAGCACGGCCCACCAGGCCATCATCAGGCTGGAGCGGGACATCCGGTCAGCGTCTTCCTGCGCCTCGCTCGGGCGGTGTTCAGTGATGGGGGGACTAGCCATGGTGATTTCCTCTTGTTGTTGTCGGCATCCGGATCGGAACGCAGCGAGCTAGTGCACGTCAGACGCCTGTCGGGCGTCGGCGGGCAACTTGCCCAGCGCGGATCACGGCACTCCCAGACTGAAAGGTCACAAGAGAAAAGGCTTGGCGCTCAGCGCCCCGGCGCTTGCGTCACAGGGCACTGACGGAAAACTGGCGGTTGATACAAGGAGGAAGGACTGACGCCTCAGCCCTCGGCCTGGCGACCCTCAGGGTGGCCGAAGCGCTCCAGGTGACGCTGCTCGCGAAAGGCCTCGAGCAGGTGGTGGTAGCGACTGGGGACCCGCGCCCCGCGTCGACTGACGAGGTAGAGCGTCTCGTCCATGGGGTGGGTCAGGGTCATCTCGCGCACCTGACGTTGCCAGGGCGAGGTCTCGAGCACCAGGCGCGAGACCACGCTGAAGCCGAGGCCACGGGCCACGGCGTCGAGCACCATGCCCACCTCGTTGGTGAAGCCCTGGCGCGGGAAGTGGCTCATGGAGCTGAAGTCGTCGGGAAAATTGGCTCGCAGCAGGCTACCAGCCTTGTCCAGACCATCGGTATAGCTAATGAAGCCGAGCCCCAGCAGGTCATTGAGGCTGGTGCCGGTAAAGTCCGCCGGCACTACCAGGCTCAAGGGTTCGTCGTGCCACGCCTCACACTCGAGATCCGGGTGACGGGTGACCTCGGTGACGATGCCGAGATCGTGCCGACCGGCCAGCACGTCGGCCAGGATCTCCTGATGGAAGGCGAAGCAATAGGATACGGTCAGCCCTGGATGCCGCTGCTGCTGGCCCAGGATAAACGGATAGAGCATGAGCCCGATGCTGCCGGGTGACGCCAACCGACACTCGCCGCTGTCGAGACTCTCGTCGTCCAGAGAGTGACGAAACTGTTCGTGCTCGGAAAACAGCTTTACCGCGTAGTCGTAAGCTCGGCGACCGGCCTCGGTCAGCCGGAAGCGGCGCCCCTGGCGCTCCAGCAGGGTCTTGTCCAGATAACGCTCGAGCTTGCGCACGTGCTGGCTCACCCCCGGCTGGGTCATCTCGAGACGCTGAGCGGTACGGGTGAAGCTGCCGGTCTCTACCAGGGTGATGAAGGTGCGGAAGTACAGGGCATTGAACATGGAGTGACGCCAGGGTGATCCGTCCGGTTTGCAGGCCAGCGACAAGCCAGGTCATGGCTGCTGCAAACCAAGGCCAATTGAGGAAGTGCCCACGCAGTGCACGAGGCCCTTTCCTTGGGTCGGCATAGTCTACCACTTCAGCACGAAGCCCGCAGCGGTGCGCCCTGACGCCCGGCCGTGGTAGCATCGAGCCATGATCGAGCGTTCATTTCACACCACCTTCGACCAAGAGTTCACCACCATGCATGACCCCATCGCCGCCCGTGCCGACGCCATCCATGATGCCCTGATCGACATGGAGCGTGACGCCAGCGCCGAGGAGCTGTTTCCGCTGGGCTATCTGATTCCCCAGATCCCCCTGGTGGTGGACCAGCTGGACTACGACCCGAGCGAAGTCACCAGTGACGATTTCGACGCCGTCTTCCATGAATGGCTGGACGGCGCCTTTGCCCAGGACGGCATGAGCGACGCGGATCAGAGCGCCGTGCGCGCCCTCTTCAATCAGGCGTGTGCCAAGGCCCCTGCGCCCTGACACCCGCCCAGACAAGGAAGCCTTTTATGCCCGAGACCATTTCCACCACGATCTCCCCCGAGGGCAGCCTCGAGATTCTGTCCCAGCACGAGGTCAATCGTCTGCGCGACAGCTCCCAGACCGGCCTGCACGAGATGCTGCGCCGCTGTACGCTGGCGGTGCTCAATTCCGGCAACCCCATGGATGACGGCCTGGCCCTGCTGGAGACCTACCCCAACTTCGATATCGAGCTATTGCAGCAGGACCGCGGGGTACGTCTGAAGCTGACCGATGCCCCCGCCGAGGCCTTCGTCGACGGCCGCATGATTCGCGGCATCCGCGAGCATATCTCCAGCGTGTTGCGCGACATCGTCTACGTCTACAATGAGATCCAGAACCAGTCGCGCTTCGACCTGGCCACCGGCGAGGGCACCACCAACGCGGTGTTCCATATCCTGCGCAAGGCCGGCACGCTCAAGCCTAGCCGGGATCCCAGCCTCGTGGTGTGCTGGGGTGGCCACTCGATCTCCCGTGAGGAGTACGAGTACACCAAGGACGTGGGCTACCACCTGGGGCTTCGCGATCTCGACATCTGCACCGGCTGCGGCCCTGGCGCCATGAAGGGACCGATGAAGGGCGCCAACGTCGCCCACGCCAAGCAGCGCCGCTACCCCGGCCGTTACCTGGGGGTGTCGGAGCCCGGCATCATCGCCGCCGAGGCGCCGAATCCCATCGTCAACGAACTGGTGGTGATGCCGGATATCGAGAAGCGCCTGGAAGCCTTCGTGCGCCTGGGCCACGGTATCATCGTCTTCCCCGGCGGGGTCGGCACCGCCGAGGAAATCCTCTACCTGCTCGGCATCCTGCTGCACCCGGACAACGCCGACATGGAGTTCCCGGTGGTGTTCACCGGCCCCGCCAGCGCCGCCGCGTACTTCCAGCGAATCGACGAATTCCTGGTCTACACCCTCGGCGAATCGGTGCGCGAGCTCTATCAGATCATCATCGATGACCCGACCGAGGTGGCCCGCACCATGCGCGCCAACATCGACAAGGTCACCGAGTATCGGCGCGCCCGCCAGGATGCCTTCTACTACAACTGGCGCCTGACCATCGCGCGTAACTTCCAGGAGCCCTTCGTGCCGACCCACGAAGCCATGGCGTCGCTGGCGCTGAACCGTGAACTGCCCAAGCACGAACTGGCCGCCAATCTGCGCCGCGCCTTTTCCGGCATCGTCGCCGGCAACGTCAAGGAACAGGGCATTCGCGCCATCGAGGCCCACGGCCCCTTCCGCCTGCACGCCGACGCCGACCTGATGGAGAAGCTCGACGCCCTGCTGACGTCCTTCGTCGCCCAGGGTCGCATGAAACTCGCGGGTGACTATGTTCCCTGCTATACCCTGGGCGGCGCTGTCGCCTGATCGGCCTCATCCGTACCCGCAGCACCATAAAAACACATCGCCCCGAGCCGCAAGGCTCGGGGCGATGTGCATTGAGACCTTTAATCAATCCCGCTTCGAGAACACCAGCACCACGGCGTGCAGCAACAGCCCCGCGGTCGCGCCCTGGGAAAGCACCGCCAGGCCAAGCGCCATGCCATCGACCAGGGTGCTGTAGATCGCCATTACCACCAGGCCTACGACCATGCAGCCCAACAGGGTGAACAGCATGCGTAGAAAGCGCGAGCGTCCCGCGCCATCGAGCAACCGCCACTGAAACAGGCTGGCCAGGGCCAGTACACCGAGCACGATATAGCCCAGCGTCTCGCGGGTATCGAGACCGGCCATCTGGTACCGCGGCAAGGTCAGCGCCAGCACCAGCATCAGGCCGACCATCAGGCTCAGGCGAGCTGGGCTCGCGATCGCCCTGGCCATCAGGCCACCTTCAGGTTCTGACGGGCAATCCAGCCCTCGACCCAGGGCAGCGCCTCGTCATCGGCCATGAAGGTCTCCATGGCGTCGATCTCGAGCCGGTCGTCGAGGCGTGTTGCGCCCTGTTCCTCGAGCAGCTGGTCCAGGCGGCGCCCGGCGCCGCAGAAGGTTTCTCCGTAGGAGCTGTCGCCCAGGGCGATCAGGCCATAGCGAAGTTGCCCAAGGCCGGGGCTCTTGTCCTGCAACTCGCGCACGAAGCTGACGAAATTTCCCGGAAAGTCGCCGCTGCCGGTGGTAGACACGCAGAACAGCGCCAGATCGGGTGCGTCGTCGGTGACGTCGGCCAGGGTCGGGTTTTCGAGCACCGAAACCTCGTAGCCCGCGTCCTCGAATAACGGCTTGACCTGTTCGGCTACGTCGAGAGCACCACCGTACATGGTGCCAACCAGTATCTTGAGAGTAGGCATGTGATGGAATTACCTGAGAATTTTGGTCGGATTCTAGCACGTAGGCTGGCGCCTGCGCATCCCTCGGGCGCTGCAAGCCGTGTCTGGACCGGATACCATGGCAGGCCAGTTCACACTCCCCCGCCCACCGCCACCACACAAGCGAGAGCCCCATGCGCGAGACCTTCGAGGCCTGGATCACCCCCATCATGATCGGCGGCCTGATCCTGTTCATGTGCTTTATCATCTGGGACCTGGCGAAGCAGTCGAAGGCTGGCCGCTTCGGCACCCTGATGCTGTTCATCGTGCTTGGCGCCGGCATGCTGGGCTACGTGGCAAAGGTCGTCATTACCTGGTATCTGGAAGGCAAGGGGGTCTAGCACCGCTCCTGGCGACACTTGCACTCGTCGACTATTCCACCAGAGCCTCGGCCTCCAGGTCGATATCGCCATTGTCCATGTCGTCGTTGTCTTACCGATTCTGCCGTTTTGTTCGTACCGCCGATATCAGGTATCGAACCATTGTTGTATACAGTTCGTCGTCCTACATTGGATACACTAACGTTGCATAGTGTATTCAGCGACTACAGACGCCCTGACAACAACCACAATGGCCAGGATCATGCAGACACCCCCCACGACGCTGTTCGACTTCCACGGCCGGCCCGGCATAGCCCGGGCGCTGCCCATCTCGCTTCAACACGTGCTGGCGATGATCGCCGGTGTCATCACGCCGCCGCTTATCGTCGCCGGCGTGGTCGGCGCCACCCCGGCGGAAAAGCTCCAGCTGATTCAGGTAGCGGTGCTTGCCTCCGGCGTGTGCACCCTCTTCCACCTCTACGGCGCCTGGAAGTTCGGCGCCCGCCTGCCGGCCATCTTCGGTGTCGGCTTCGCCTATGTGCCAACGCTGATCGCCGTCGGCGCCCAGTACGGCATCGAGGGCATCCTGGGCGCCCAATTGATCGGTGGCATCACCATGATGGTGGTGGGCTACTTCATCCAGTTCATCCGCCACCTCTTTCCCCCGGTGGTGGCGGGCACCGTGGTGCTGGTGATCGGACTATCGCTCTATGACATCGCCATCCGCTACATGGCTGGCAGTGGCAACGTCAACGCCGAAGGCTTCGGTGATCTCGTCAACTGGGGCCTGGGCGTTCTGACGCTGGTCACCGTCCTGGTGGCGTCCCAGTTCGGGCGCGGCGTGGTCAAGCTGTCGGCCATCATCATCGGCATGCTGGTGGGCTATCTGGTCGCCATACCGCTGGGCATGATCGACTTTTCCCCGGTGAACAACGCCCCATGGCTGGCGGTGCCGGAGTTGATGCCGTTCGAGATGGAGTTTCACTCCGCGGCCATCATTTCCATGGTGGTGATCTGCGTGATCAATTCGGTCCAGACGATTGGCGATCTCTCCGCGACCAGCGTGGCGGGGATGAACCGGGAACTGGCGACAAAGGAACTCACCGGCGGCCTGCTCGGCAATGGCCTGACGACCACCCTGAGCACCTTCTTCGGTGCCCTGCCGACCTCCACCTACAGCCAGAACGTCGGCATCGTGGCGATCACCAAGGTCATCAGTCGAAGCGTCTTCATGCTGGCGGGTGTCATCGTGCTGCTGGCCGGCCTCAGCCCCAAGTTCGGCGCGCTGATGACGACCATCCCCTATCCGGTCATCGGTGGCGCCACCATCACCGTGTTCGGGATGATCACGGTGACCGGCATCCAACTGCTGATCAAGGACGAGATGACCGCCCGCAACATGACCATCGTCGGGCTGTCTCTCGCCCTTAGCCTGGGCATCACCTCGGTGCCGTCGGCGATCGAACAGTTCCCGGAAACGGTCAAGGACGTGGTCACAGGTGCACCCATCGTGATCGCCGCGATCAGCGCCTTCCTGTTGAACCTGCTGTTGCCGCGCAAGACACTGGCCCAGGAGGCTCAGGAAAGGGAGGAAGAAGCCCGACAGACGAATCTCGATCGCCAGAGCACCGAGGAAGGCTGACGCCCGGCGCGCCTATGACCTTGATATCAGCCACAGCTGCAAAGGCTCTGCTGCAAGGCTCCACTCCAGTCCCGTCACAAAAAAAGCGCCGCCCTTTTGGGGCGGCGCTTTTTACGATGACACTTTGCGTCACGACCTTCGGTTACGGCACTTCTTCAAGGTGACGCCTTTACGGGCCGGGACCTTTCAAGACGATGCAAGACGACACCGTCGTGGAGCAACGCTTGGCGATCGGGCGAGGCCAGCAAAGCCAAGGCTTCACACCTCTAGGCTTCCTCGGGATGCCCCACCTGGCTTTTCAATTTCTGCCCGGGCCGGAAGGTCACCACACGCCGAGCCGAGATCGGAATCTCTTCTCCCGTCTTGGGGTTTCGCCCAGGCCTTTCACGCTTGTCGCGCAGATCGAAATTGCCGAATCCCGACAGCTTGACCTGCTCGTTTTCCCGCAGACAGGCGCGAATTTCCTCGAAGAAGGCTTCCACCATGGTCTTCGCCTCCCGCTTGGACAGGCCGAGCTCGGTATGCAGATGCTCGGCCAGTTCTGCCTTGGTCAACGCTCCCATGTTCTTATCCTCATGGTGATGGTCACGCCAACCGTCCGCGCCCGTCAGGGGAAAGCGTCAGGCACGCAGCTCGGCATCGAGTCCCTGCCGAGCCGTTGCCACGATGGCATCGACCAACTGATTGATTTCTTCGTCATTTAGCGTGCGCGAAGGATGCTGCCAGGTCAAGCCCAAGGCCACACTCTTACGACCTTCGGCTACGCCTTTGCCCTGATAGACGTCGAAAAGCCCCAGTTCGGTGAGCCATTCACCGGCTTCGGCACGCACGCGGTCGAGCAGCGCCTGCACCGGCTGGTCTTCATCCACCACAAAGGCCAGGTCGCGACGCACCTCGGGATACCGCGACAGCGGCGCAAAGGCAGGGATGCTGCCCTGGCTGAGCGCGTCGAGGCGCACCTCGAACAGCACGGCGTCGGTCTTGAGACCGAGCTTGGCCTTGACCGCCGGGTGCAGGGTGCCGATCCAGCCGGCTTCTTCGCCGCGATGGAGGATGCGCGCGCACTGTCCGGGATGCAGTGACGGGTGCTCGCCCGGCTCGAAACGCCAGGCGTCGGCGCTGCCGGTCACTTCGAACAGACTCTCGAGGTCACCCTTGAGATCGAAGAAGTCGACCTTGTCGCGACCGCCGGCCCAGCCTTCGGGAAGGCGCGAGCCGCAGACGATGGCGCCGAGCATCGGCACCTGCTCCAGTTCATCGAGCTCACCGCGGAAAACGAGGCCGCTCTCGAACAGGCGCACGCGGGTCTGCTGGCGATTGAGATTGTGCTCAAGCGCCCTGACCAGGCCCGGGAACAGGCTCGCCCGCATCACCGACAGATCCGCAGAAATCGGGTTGGCCAGCACCGGCGACACCGCTTCGGGCAGCAGCACACGCTGCAGCTCCGGGGCGACGAAACTGTAGGTGATCGCTTCCTGATAGCCCCGTGCGGTCATCTGACGGCGCAGACGCGACAACGGGCTTCTGGCCTCGTGGTCCGCCTTGAGCGCCAGGCGCACGGCGGGTCGACGCACCGGCAAACGGTTATAGCCGTGAATCCGCGCCACTTCCTCGATCAGGTCTTCCTCGATGGTGACGTCGAAACGCCAGCTCGGCACCTTGACCCGGAAGCCAGCGTCGATGCTTTCCACCGCCATGCCCAGGCGCTCGAGGATCTCGCCGACCTCGGCGTCGTCCAGGCGCTTGGACAGCGCCTTGGCCAGCCGCTCCGTGCGCAGGGTCACCTCACGCTGAGCCGGCAGGTGAGCGTCGGATGCCTGCTCATTGAGCGGCCCGGCTTCGCCGCCGCAGATGGCGATCAGAAGCTCGGTCGCCCGCTCGATGGCACGGCGCGTCAGCTCGGGATCGACGCCGCGCTCGAAGCGATGCGAGGCATCGGTGTGAAGCCCGTAGGAGCGCGCTTGTCCGGCCACCGCCAAGGGGGTGAAGAAGGCGCCTTCCAGGAAGATATCGCGGGTGGCCTCGCCGACACCGGAGTGTTCGCCGCCCATCACTCCGGCCAGGGCCAGCGGTCCCTTCTCGTCGGCGATGATCAGGGTGCTCGGGTCGAGACTGACGGTCTGGCCATCGAGCAGCACGAGCTCCTCGCCCTGGCGTGCCAGACGCACGATCACGGCACCCTCGAGGTTGGCACGATCGAAGGCGTGCAGCGGCTGACCCAGTTCCAGCATCACGTAGTTGGTCACGTCCACCGCCGGATCGATGGCGCGTACGCCGCTGCGGCGCAGACGCTCCACCATCCACATCGGCGTGGGACGGCTGATATCGACGCCCTTGATCAGACGGCCGATATAGCGCGGGCAGCGCTCTGCGTCCTCGACCCTGACCGGGAAGGTTTCGTCATGGCTGGCCGCAACCTCGGAGATCTGCGGCTCGTCCAGGCCAAGACGGTTGAGCACGCCAACCTCGCGGGCCAGGCCCTGGACGCTCAGACAGTCGCCGCGGTTCGGCGTCAGATCGACCTCGATGGTGTGGTCATCCAGGCCCAGGTAGTCGCGCAGGGCGGTGCCCACCGGAGCGTCCTCGGGCAACACCAGGATACCCTCGGAGGTGCCCTCCTCCAGGCCCAGCTCCGAGGCGGAGCAGATCATGCCGCGGGACTCGACGCCCCTGAGCTTGGCCTTCTTGATCTTGAAGTCACCCGGCAATACCGCGCCCACCCGGGCGAACGGGATATGCTGGCCGGCGGCCACATTGGGGGCGCCACATACCACCTGCACGGTCTCGCCGCTTCCGTCGTCGACCTGACAGACGTTGAGCTTGTCGGCATCAGGGTGCTGGGCCTTGTCGACCACCTTGGCCACTACCACCTCGCTGAAGGCCGCCGCCACGGGTTCGACGGCGTCCACCTCGAGCCCCGCCATGGTGATCTGGTCGGCAAGCCCCTGGGTGGAAAGCTGCGGAGATACCCACTCACGCAGCCACTGTTCGGATACTTTCATGAGGACTCCTTGACGTCCTGTTCCTGCATTCGATGTTCTTTATCGGGCCCTTTGGCCCGCAGCGCTCAGTGAAACTGACGAAGAAAGCGCAGATCGTTTTCAAAGAACAGGCGCAGATCGTTGACGCCATAGCGCAGCATGGCCAGGCGCTCGGCACCCATACCGAAGGCGAAACCGGTATAGCGCTCGGGATCGATGCCGCCGTGACGGAAGACTTCCGGGTGGACCATGCCGCAGCCCATCACCTCGAGCCAGCCGGTGTGGGAGCACACACGGCAACCTTCACCGGCACACATCACGCAGGCGATATCGACCTCGGCGGAGGGCTCGGTAAAGGGGAAGTAGGACGGACGGAAACGTACCGACAGGTCATCGCGCTCGAAGAAGGCATGCAGAAAGTCTTCGATGGTGCCCTTGAGGTCGGCGAAACTGACGTCTTCCTCGATCAGCAGGCCCTCGACCTGATGGAACATCGGGGTATGGGTCAGATCCGAGTCACTGCGGTACACCCGACCCGGGCAGACGATGCGAATCGGCGGCTCCTCGGCCTTCATGGTGCGCACCTGGACCGGCGAGGTGTGGGTGCGCAACAGCCGGGTGGCGTCGAAATAGAAGGTGTCGGCCATGCCCCGCGCCGGATGGTGGGCCGGGATGTTCAGGGCTTCAAAGTTGTGGTGATCGTCTTCGAGCTCTGGCCCCACCGCCACCTCGTAGCCGATGCGACGGAACAGGCCTTCGATACGCTCCAGGGTGCGTGTCACCGGATGCAGGCCACCGGTGGGCTGTCCACGACCCGGCAAGGTCACGTCCAGGCGTTCTGCGGCAAGCTTGGCGTCGAGTTCGGCCTTGGCCAGGGCCTCGCGCCGGGTATCGAGTTCCTTGGCCAGCTCCTGCTTGGCCTGGTTGATGCGCTCACCGGCCGCCGGGCGCTCCTCGGCGGGCAGCTTGCCGAGCCCCTTGAGCAGCGCGGTCAGTTCGCCCTTCTTGCCCAGGTACTTGACGCGAATCTCGTCGAGTGCGGCCATGGAGTCGGCTGACTGGATGGCGTCGCGAGCTTGTTGAACCAGGTCGGGAAGGTGGTCCATACGTTGAGCTCCGATATCGTTGATCGTTCAGTGGTGGAGTGGTCGCGCAATAGTAGAGAGATCGCGATGAAAAAGGGGTCGCCAAAAAAACAGGGGAAGAGCGGCTGCTCTTCCCCTGGGGCGATCATGAACGCTCGTCTCCCCATGGGGAGAGCTCGCTCATCATTCGAACGCGCTTACTGGGCAGCCTTGGCCTTCTCGACGATGGCAGCAAAGGCTGCCTTCTCGTGAACGGCCAGGTCAGCCAGGACCTTGCGGTCGATTTCGATACCGGCCTTCTTCAGACCACCGACGAAGCGGCTGTAGGACAGACCGTGCTGACGGGCACCGGCGTTGATACGCTGGATCCACAGGGCACGGAACTGACGCTTGCGCTGGCGACGGTCGCGGTACGCGTACTGGCCGGCCTTGATGACGGCCTGCTTGGCAACGCGAAAGACGCGCGAACGGGCACCGTAGTAGCCCTTGGCCTGCTTCATGATCTTCTTGTGACGACGACGGGCGACGACACCACGCTTGACACGAGTCATAGCACTCTCCTGACGTTAAAGGGGGTTCACCAAGGGTTTATACGTACGGCAGCATGCGACGCACGAGTGCCTTGTCGGCGTCGTGGATCTGCTGCATGCCGCGCAGCTGACGCTTACGCTTGGTGGACTTCTTGGTCAGAATGTGACTACGGAAGGACTGCTTGTGCTTGAAGCCGTTGGCAGTCTTCTTGAAGCGCTTGGCAGCGCCGCTGTTGCTCTTGATCTTCGGCATGAGAATAACTCCGCTCGAGTTTCTTTAGAAAATCCGGGGCCAATGGCCAGCCTTCACAGGCTGACCAATCGTTGAACCGGCCGTCGGATCACTTCTTCTTGGGGGCAATGATCATGATCATCTGGCGCCCTTCCATCTTGGGGAAGGATTCCACGGTCCCGATTTCCTCGAGATCCGCTGCGATCCGTTCCATCAGCTTGCGGCCGATGTCCTGGTGCGCCATTTCACGCCCGCGGAAACGCAGGGTGACCTTGCCCTTGTCGCCACCTTCGAGGAATCGAATCAGGTTCTTCATCTTGACCTGATAGTCACCCTCGTCGGTGCCAGGACGGAATTTGACTTCCTTGACCTGGATTTGCTTCTGCTTCTTCTTCTGAGCAGCTTTCTGCTTCTTCTGCTCGAAGACGAACTTGCCGTAATCCATGATCTTGCAGACGATCGGATCGGCATTGGAAATCTGTACGAGGTCCATCCCTTCCGCTTCGGCACGCTCAAGGGCGTCGCGGGTATCCACGATGCCAAGCTGTTCGCCGTCGCTGGCGATCAGGCGGACCTGATCTTCGGTGATGCGCTCGTTCATTGGCGGACGCTTGTCCTGGGGGCGTCCTCTGGGGTTGCTTCTCTTGATGGTTCCGTCTCCACTGTAGCTTTGGAAGGTGCGAGAGCTGGGAAGGTGCGTGCCTAGAGCCTCACACGAGGGGGCGGCCCATGCCGCCTACCCGTTAGTACCGCTCGGCCTGAACTCGTTCAATAAAGGCGTCCACGGTCATGGTGCCCAGATTTTCGCCGCTGCGCGTACGCACAGCCACCGAGTCGGCCTCTACTTCCTTATCTCCGACCACCAGGAGATAGGGTACCTTCTGCAACGTATGCTCGCGAATTTTAAAGCCGATCTTCTCGTTCCTCAAGTCCGACTTGACGCGAAGACCGATTTTTTGCAGTCGTGAGGTCAAGGCTTCGGCGTATTCCTTCTGGGCATCGGTGATGATCATCACCACCGCCTGCTCCGGCGCGAGCCACAGCGGCATGGCGCCGGCGTAGTGCTCGATCAGGATGCCGATAAAGCGCTCCATGGAACCGACGATGGCACGGTGCAGCATGACCGGCGGCTTGCGCTCGCCCTCTTCGGTCACGTACTGGGCACCCAGCCGCGTGGGCATCATGAAGTCGACCTGCATGGTGCCGACCTGCCACTCGCGGCCCAGGCAGTCCTTCATGTGATACTCGATCTTGGGACCATAGAAGGCGCCCTCGCCCGGCAGCTCCTGCCACTCGACCCCACAGGCCTCCAGCGCGCCACGCAGGGCGTTCTCGGCACGATCCCAGGTGTCGTCGTCGCCGATGCGCTTTTCCGGGCGCAGGGCGATCTTGATCGCGATATCCTCGAAGCCAAAGTCGCTGTAGACCTTGAGTGCCTGGCGATGGAAGCTCGTCACCTCAGGCTGCACCTGTTCTTCGGTACAGAAGATGTGGCCGTCGTCCTGGGTAAAGGCGCGCACTCGCATGATGCCGTGCAGCGCGCCGGACGGCTCATTACGGTGACAGCCGCCGAATTCGCCGAAGCGCACCGGCAGTTCACGGTAGCTGCGCAGGCCGGAGTTAAACACCTGGACGTGGCCCGGGCAGTTCATCGGCTTGAGCGCGTACTCACGCTTCTCGGACTCGGTGAAGAACATGCCGTCGGCGTAGTTATCCCAATGGCCGGACTTCTTCCACAACGACACGTCCATGATCTGGGGACAGCGAATCTCCTGATAGCCGCCCTCCTTGTAGACGCCGCGCATGTACTGCTCGACGCGCTGCCACAGGGTCCAGCCGTTGGGGTGCCAGAACACCATGCCCGGCGCCTCTTCCTGCATGTGGAAGAGGTCGAGACGACGCGCCAGCTTGCGGTGATCGCGCTTCTCGGCCTCCTCGAGGCGGTGCAGGTAGGCCTTGAGCTGCTTCTTGTCGCCCCAGGCGGTGCCGTAGATGCGGGTCAGCATGGCGTTGTCGGCATTGCCGCGCCAGTAGGCACCGGCCAGCTTGGTCAGCTTGAACGCCTTGAGGTGACGCGTGTTGGGCACGTGGGGCCCACGACACATGTCGGTATATTCCTTGTGGCGGTAGAGGCGAATAGTGTCGCCTTCGGGAATCCCGCGCACGATTTCCTGCTTGTAGGGCTCATCGCGATGCAGGAATTCCAGCATCGCGGCATCGCGATCGACGTACTCGCGGACCACGTCGTACTCTTCATCGATCAGCTGCTTCATGCGCTTCTCGATGGTCTCGAGGTCTTCCGGGGTGATCGACTGGCCGAAATCGATGTCGTAATAGAAGCCGTCGGTGATCACCGGGCCGATGGCCATCTTGGCCTCGGGATAGAGCTGCTTGACCGCGTGCCCGATCAGGTGGGCACAGGAATGCCGGATGATCTCCAGGCCTTCCTCGTCACGTGCGGTCAGGATCGCCACCTCGGCGTCCGTCTCGATCAGGTCCGCGGCGTCCACCAATACGCCGTCGATCTTGCCGGCCACGCAGGCCTTGGCAAGTCCCGGGCCGATGCTCTCGGCCAGTTCCATGACGCTAAGGGGGGAATCGAAGGTTCTCTGACTGCCGTCAGGCAGTGTCACGATGGGCATGCAAGCTGTCCTTGTGCGCAGTGGTGATCCATACCAGGGATCACGTGTCGCCAAAATGGATTCGAGGGGTGAAACAGCGACATAGAATATCAGAAATGGCGCCGCCGGCGCCATGCTCTACCCCTGTGGAGGGCGTCGCGACACCTTTAGCGAGCGGAATGGCAAGCCTGGCCACCACCACCCGAAACGCAGCGAGGCGCCCGAAGGCGCCTCGCTGATGTCATCGTGCTCGATCAGGCGATCGAGACGGACTCGGTCAGGGCAGACTTACTGCCACTCACCCAGTTCCACACGACGGTTTTCCGCACGACCTGCATCGGTGTCGTTGGTCGCGATGGGCTGCTCTTCACCGTAACCGATGGCACGCATGCGGTTCGGCTGAACACCCTGGCTCGCCAGGAAGCGAGCAACGGAAGCGGCACGCTCCTGAGACAGCTGCTTGTTGTAGCTGTCGGAACCGACGCTGTCGGTGTGACCTTCGATGCGCACGCCGACGTTCGGGTTGGCGCGCAGACGCTCGGCAACACCAGCCAGAACCTGCTCAGCCTGAGCGGTCAGGAGGGCGGAGTCGAACTCGAAGTTCACGTCACGCAGGACCAGGTCCTTTTCGCAACCGAGGGAGTTGACCTCGACGCCAGCCGGAGTACCCGGGCACTGGTCCTGGAAGTCCGGCACGCCATCGTTGTCGGAATCCAGCGGGCAACCCACTGCGTCCACGGCGACACCGGCCGGAGTACCCGGGCACTGGTCGTTGGCGTCGTAGACGCCGTCACCGTCGGAATCCTTCGGAGCGTTCATCGGCTCCTTGTTCGGCTCGGCACACAGCAGAGCGCCAGCCACGGTGCCGACGGTCGCGCCGACAGCAGCGCCGGTTTCCTCGTCGTCATCGCTGGTGGTGCCGTAGCCGATACCACCGCCGATCAGACCACCAGCGATACCACACACCATCGGGTGCTGGTACCACGGCTTGGCGTCAGATGCGCTCATGCCGGAGGAGGACTGAGAGGCGGAGCTGGCGCAGCCGGAGAGGCCGACAACCAGTGCAGAACCGAGCAGCAAGCCAGTCGTTGATTTTTTCATGTAAGACTCCTTCTTCTATCTGACACTCAATGCTGAATACGGGTAACCCTGTTCTTCAGCGGGTCCAATGTTGTGCCGATCGAGAAACAGGATAGGTACCCTACTTCCTCATAGGCAAGAAAAGCATGAAATACAGCGCCTAGCCAGTCTATTAGTCGCCAATATCTCAACGTCTTCTGCCAACGGCCCATCGTGCAAGACAATTGCTGCACGACCAATCCCTTGCAGGCGATATCATGACGTATCGCTTCTGTACAATCAAACTAGCACAGGCGATACCCGCCCGTCATTCACTTCATCGAACAGTGTTCGAGATCGCTCAATTGAGAGAGTCGGGGTAACGGGCTTGAAAATCCAGCGCAGCCTGTGCCGCAGCCAGCACATCGTCGCGATTCGCTTCTTCCACGGCCAGTCGCTGCTTGTCTTCAGCGAACCGCTCCTTGGGCGTAAGCTCTTGACGCGCCTGATGTGTGTGCAGATGACGGGTCTGTTCGTAGACCTCGGCAAAGACTCTGAACTCGCGCCGCTCAAGCAGTGCCGGATCGATGATCTCGAACAATACTTTCAACCGCCAGCAGCCTTCGGTCACATCGACCTGACGCTGCAATAGCGCCGACGCAACCAGACCGAGGTTTTCCAGGCCATTTTCCCTGGCACGACGTTCCTCGTCCCGAATCACTCCCTCTCGGCGCCGCACCTCATTCTTCAACGACCAGGCGTACCACGCCAACGCGGCAATGATGACAATGCCAAGCCCGAGCAAGGCATAAGCGAGCGTCGTGGACATGCAGCCCCCTGTGCGATGGTCAAAGGGGGCATTCTACACATCTACCAGAGAGGCTGAACCATCCATCGCGAGAAAGACCGGTGACTGCCGTCTGCATTGTTGCCACCTGCCGATGACACTCCCGTGACACCGAACCGTTGAATGACGGCAGGGGCTATGCAGGACTCAAGGCGATACTCAGATAGTGATCCAGCAACAAGGCCAGAAAGACGCCAAGCAGATAGCGAATGGAAAACCAGAAGGCCTGCAAGGGCGCCTGTTCGTCGTGTCCACGCCAGACCCTGAGATTCCACTGCATGAAGCGTAGATTGAGCACACAGACGCTGACCAGATAGAGCCACCCACTCATGCCGATGGTGAACGGCAGCAAGGTGGCCGCCACTGTCAACCAGCCATACAGCCAGACCTGCAGTCTGGCAAAGGCGAGGCCATGGGTCACCGGCAGCATCGGCACCCCTGCCTCGGCGTATTCATCGCGTTTGTAGATCGCCAGCGCCCAGAAGTGCGGCGGCGTCCAGGCAAAGATGATCAACATGAGCAGCAGCGGCTCGGCTCCCACTGTCCCGGTCACGCTGGTCCAGCCCAGCAGTGGCGGCGCGGCACCGGCGACACCACCGATGACGATATTCTGCGGCGTGGCCCGTTTCAAAAACACCGTGTAGATCAACGCATAACCGACCAGCGACAACAGCGTAAGCCAAGCGGTCAACGGATTGACGGTCAGCGCCAGCAGCGCCACCCCCGAGGTGGACAATGACAGCGCCCAGGCCAGCGCCAGTGGCGTCGACAAGCGACCGGACGCCAGCGGGCGCCGCGAGGTGCGATGCATCCGCGCATCCAGCTTGCGATCCACCACGTGGTTGATCGCCGCCGCCCCGGCGGCGGCCAGTGCAATCCCGATAAGCCCGCACACCATGGCGTTAAGCGCAGCTGGCGATATCGCACCGGGAATCGCCAGCAACATCCCCACCAGGGCGCATACCAGCATCACCATGACCACTCGCCATTTGCACAACGTCAGCAAGTCACGCCATAGCGGATGGGTCGCTGCCCCCATGGCCTGTGCTTCACGCATGGAGCCACCCTCCTCTGGTCTGACGTTGACGTCCCTTCACCGCCTGTCTTGAATGGCGCTGCTTCCACGCCACCAGGGTAAAACTGAAGACCAGCAGTACCGCGCCGGCAGTATGCAGAAGCGCCAGGCCCAGCGGCAGCCACAGCAGCACATTGGCGATACCCAGGGCGACCTGCAAAGCCGTCGCCCCGGCCAGCGTCAGCAGCCAGGGCCGCATCTCACGGCGATGCCAGCGACGGATCACCACCAGTGCCAGCGCCAGCGTCAACACCAGCGCTCCCAGCCGATGGGCCAGATGGATCGTCGTGCGTGCTTCGGCGTGCAGGGCCCCGTGCAGATAGTTGGGCCCCACCGTCTGGGTAAGGTGAAAGCCCTCACCCCAGTCGGTGTCGGGCACCCACTGGCTATTGCAGGTGGGAAACCCCTGACAGGCGATGCCCGCGTAGTTGCTGGAGGTCCAGCCTCCCAACGCCAGTTGCAGCACCAGCAGCATGGTGGCCACCCCCATCAGCGCCCCCAGTGGTCGGGCAGCGAGCGCCGCCTCGCCCCTGGCGACACGACGCAGGCGCAGATGCAGCCAGATGAACAGCGTCATCACCGTGAGTCCACCCAGCAGGTGAAGGGTTACCACCTGGGGCCACAGCTTGAGGGTCACGGTGTAGGCACCGAAGGCCCCCTGCACCATCAAGGCGGCGAACAGCATCAGCATCAGACGCCAGGGAAACCCAGGCTTGCGCCGCCTGGGCCAGGCCAGCACCAGCAGGGCCATCACCATGACCCCGAGACATCCGGCCAGGTAGCGATGAATCATTTCCATCCAGGCCTTGGATGCCTCCAGCGGTGCATCCGGACTATGCAGCAGAGCGCTGCTTGCATCGGGCACGACCAGCGCCCCATAGCACCCCGGCCAGTCGGGACAACCCAGCCCCGCATCCAGCAACCGGGTGAAGGCACCGGCCATGATGACCAGAGCGGTGAACAGGGCCCCCACCAGACTCAAGAGCCGCAGCGTCGCCAGGCGTCGATCATTCATGGCGCACCTCCTGGCGGGCGTCTTCGCTGGCACCTTTGCTGTCGTGCAGACTGACCAGTTCGGTGGCACCTTGCGTAGCCTCGGCCTCACCGGGATCTTCGCCCAGGACAGCAAGCGGTGGCTCGGGGTTGCGCTTGAACAGATGCTCGATGTCGTCCATCACCGCCCGGGTCTCCACCCCGGCAGGATAGGCGACCGCCACCCACCCCTGGGGGTCAAGCAGCCACGCCTGCCCCTGACTGGCCCACTCCGGCGACTCGGTCCAGGTCATCAGCGACTCGCCAGGCAAGGCGGCAGCGTCTCCGCCTACGCGCAACCGACTCAGACGATGGGCGTCCTTGCCCAGCGCTCGGTGCAGGCGCCACCAGCGATCCGCGTCTTCGGCGCAGCTATCGCCGCAATCGTAGGCCAGGGTCCAGGCATGCGCCGCGACCTCCCCTCCACGATCGCGACTGGCAATGTCTGTGCGCTCAAGAGCCGGCCACCGGGACAGCGGCGGCACATCGGCATCAAGCGCCCCGTGGGCGGTACGGTTGTCGGGAATGCCGATACGGAACTCGACCATGCCCCAGGCAAGCGCCATGGGCATCACAAAGATCGCGATCAGTGCGACCAGCTTCAGCCGCTGCCACCCCATCGTCGTCATCCTCGCACCTCCACTCCTTGCGTCGACACGTTCGGTCCTGTCGTGTCCGCTGGGCTATCGGGTATCTGTCGTTCTCGCGCTAGTGTCGTGCTCTCGCGCTAGCCTCTTGCCCTCGCCGATGTCGCTTGTCTTTCGACCCTTTCCTGTCTTTCGCGGCGTTGTTGTCTTCCGCGGTTTTCTTTCGCAGTCTCGCCATCTCTCGGCCTTAGCGTTCTTGCCTGGCGGACATATCAACAATTGACCTTTCAGCGCTCGTGACGCCCGCCGCGCAAAGATCGCGATAGAGTCGTCGACCTCCAAACAGCAGCGCCAGCAGCGCCACCAGCGAAAGCCCCCACCACTGCAGTGCATAGGCCAGATGTCGCTCTGGTGGCATGACGTTAGGCGTCCACCAGTCCTCCAGATGCCCGGGACCCTGGCGCTGATGCAGCCAACCGGCAAAGCTGAACTCCTCGTCCCAGGCTCCGAGTTCGATGCGCTGCAGTCGCGTGCCTTCGAGGTTGTCACCGAACCGCGGCGTACGCCGGCCATCCGCCTGCCAGTCACCGCTCAGCGACACCAGCCCCTTCGGCGTCGCTGCGTGGGGCGCCTGGCGCGACACCCCTGTCTCGAGAAAGCCGCGCTCCACCAGCCACCGCTGTCCCTCGACGTCGACAAAGGGCGTGAGCACCGCCACCCCGAGTCGATTGCCGAGCATCCGATTGTCCAGGTAGAGGGTTTCGTCGGCCTGAAAGACGCCTTCGAGCGACAGGCGGCTGCCGTCCGGCGGCAATGTCCCTGGCATGTTCAAGGTCGGTGCCTCGGCAAGGTTTGCAAGATAGTCGCGCTTGCCGGCGGCGCGCTCCCACTGCCATAGTCCAAGGCCGATACCCAGCGCCATCAGCGCTGCACACAGCAGGCACCAGGCCACCAGCCGACCCGGACCACGCCTTTTCCCCTCACTCGAACGGACTCTCACCATGCTGCTCAAGATCCTGATTCTGATCGTGTTCGTGGCCATGCTGGCCAGTCTCGCGGCCGGGGTCGGCTTCCTGCTCAAGGACGACAGCCACTCACGCCGCCTGCTGGTCTCGCTAAAGATCCGGGTAGCCCTGGCCGCCCTGCTGCTGGCGTTGCTGGCCTATGGCTTCGCCACCGGTACGATCGGCTGAGCGGCCCCCACGCCGCCTGCCTCAGAACACGTAGACAAAGATGAACAGCCCCAGCCAGACCACGTCGACAAAGTGCCAGTACCAGGCCGCCGCCTCGAAACCGAAGTGGTTGTCGCCACTGAAATGGCCCTTGCGGATACGCATCAGGATGCTGGCCAGGATGATGGTGCCGATGATGACGTGAAGGCCATGGAAGCCCGTCAGCATGAAGAAGGTCGAGCCGTAGATGCCCGCCTCCAGAGTCAGGCCCAGGTGATGGTAGGCTTCGTAGTACTCGACCCCCTGGATGATGATGAAGAAGGTGCCCAGCAGCACCGTACCGAACAACCAGTTGTGGGTAGCGCGACGCTCCCCCATCTTCAACGCTTCGTGGGCGACCGTCAGGGTAATGCTCGAGGACACCAGCAGCAGGGTGTTGACCAGCGGCAGCTGCCAAGGGCTCAGGGTCTCGGTCGGCCCCGAGATGGCGCTGTCCGGTGGGTTCTCCAGCGGCCAACTGGCGGTGAAGTCGGGCCACAGCAATGCCGACACGCCCTTGGCACCTTCACCATCGAGCCATGGCAGCGCCAAAGTCCGCACATAGAACAGCGCACCGAAGAAGGCGCCGAAGAACATCACTTCCGAGAAGATGAACCAACCCATGCCCCAGCGGAAGGACCGATCCATCTGGGCGTCATAGAGCCCTGACATGGACTCCTTGATGACATCCCTGAACCACAGCACCATCACCGCCAGGATGCCCACCAGCCCCGCCAGCATGATCGGCGACCCCGCCGCCCCGTGCACCAGCCAGGTGCCCCCGCCGACCATCATCACGCCCATGGCCAGGGAACCGAGGATCGGCCACTTGCTGGTCGCGGGTACGTAGTAGCTGCCACCACTCATGCTTCACCTCCTGGATCTTCGCCAGACGCCGGTCGGCGTCCCTTGTCACTGCCCGGTGCGCCGTCGGCCACCGTCGCCACCGCCACGTCCGGTCCCTGGTCCTGCGGGTAGAGCGTGTACACCAGGGTCACGGTCTTGATCTCTTCGGGGAGATCGCGGGTCAGTTGAAACACCAGTGGCGCCTCGAAGCTCTCCCCCGGCGCCAGCCGTTGATTGTCGAAACAGAAACAGGCCAGCTTGCGCAGATGTAACGACGCCGGAGACGGGGTCACGCTGGGCACCGCCCTTGCCACCAGCGCCTGGTCACCCAGATTGCGAAAGGTGAAATACACCTCCGTGCTCTGCCCTGGGTGAACCCGAACCTGGCGACTGTGGGCCTCCAGCTTCCACGGCAATCCCGCACTGCTACGGGTCACGAACTGCATCGTCACCGTGCGTTCGGTATCGACCTCTTCGTGCACCAGCGTCTGTGCGCTGGTCGAGGTCTTGCCGTTGAGTCCCGTCACCTGGCAGAAGACGTCATACAGCGGGACCAGGGCAAACGCGAAGCCAAACATCCCCGCCAGCACCACCAGAGTCTTCACCACGGTTCGTCGAACCTGGGGACTGCGATCCTCGACGACGTCCGTCATGGCGACACTCCCGACTCAGTGCTCCACCGGCCGATACTGAGGCGGGTGCTCGAAGGTATGCAGAGGCGCCGGGCTCGGCACCGTCCATTCAAGATCCTCGGCGCCATCCCAGGCCTTGGCCGGCGCCTTCTTGCCGCCCCGCACGCACATGATCACGATGATCACGAACAACAGTTGCGAGAAGCCGAACATGAAGGCACCGATACTGGAGAGCATGTTGAAGTCGGCAAACTGCAACGAGTAGTCGGGAATTCTTCGCGGCATGCCGGCAAGCCCGGAAAAATGCATCGGGAAGAAGGTCAGATTGACCCCGATCATCGACAGCCAGAAGTGCCACTGGGACAGCCGCAGGTGCGGGTAGTGGCCGGTCCACTTGGGCAGCCAGTAGTAGACCCCCGCCATGATCGAGAACACCGCGCCGGGCACCAGCACGTAGTGGAAGTGCGCCACCACGAAGTAGGTGTCGTGGTACTGGAAGTCCGCCGGCGAGATCGCCAACATCAGCCCCGAGAAGCCACCGATGGTAAACAGCACCACAAAGGCGATGGCGAACAGCATCGCCGGCTCGAAGCTGATCGAACCCCGGAACAGGGTGGTGATCCAGTTGAACACCTTCACCCCGGTCGGCACTGCGATCAGCATGGTGCTGTACATGAAGAACAGCTCCGCCACCAACGGTAACCCCACCACGAACATGTGGTGTGCCCACACCAAAAACGACAGGATGGCGATGGAAGCGGTGGCGTAAACCATGGAGGCATAGCCGAACAGCCGCTTGCGGGCGAACGTCGGAATGATCACCGAAACGATGCCGAAGGCCGGCAGGATCATGATGTAGACCTCGGGATGCCCGAAGAACCAGAACAGATGCTGGAACAGCACCGGATCACCACCGCCGCCGGCATTGAAGAAGCTGGTGCCGAAGTTGATGTCCATCAGCATCATGGTGACCACCCCGGCCAGCACCGGCATTACCGCGATCAGCAGGAAGGCGGTGATCAACCAGGTCCAGACGAACAGGGTCATGTCCATCAGGCGCATGCCCGGTGCGCGCAGGTTCAGGATGGTGGCGATGATATTGATCGCCCCCAGGATCGAGCTGATACCGGCGATGTGCAGCGATAATATAAAGAAGGTGGTGGACGGCGGCGCGTAGGTGGTGGACAGCGGCGCATAGAAGGTCCAGCCGAAATTCGGTGCCCCGCCCGGCATGAACAGCGTACTTAACATCAGGGTAAAGGCGATCGGCAGCAGCCAGAAGCTGAAGTTGTTGAGCCTCGGCAGCGCCATGTCCGGCGCCCCGATCTGCAGCGGTACCATCCAGTTGGCCAGCCCGACAAAAGCCGGCATCACCGCGCCGAACACCATGATCAGGCCATGCATGGTGGTCATCTGGTTGAAGAACTCGGGCTGCACCAGCTGAAGACCGGGCTGGAACAATTCGGCCCGCACCACCAGCGCGAAGACCCCACCGATCAGAAACATGGTCAAGGAGAAGATCAGATAAAGGGTACCGATCTCCTTGTGATTGGTGGTCAGTACCCAGCGCATCAGACCGCCTGGGCGATAGTGATGCTCGTCGTGTCCCGCCGAGCTGGCCTCGGAGGCCGACGACTCGAGTCGATGCTTGGGAGGCAGTGACGCCATGGCGAAGATCTCCCCTGTTGGCCGCCTGCCTGACTCTTGGCGGGCGTCGATGGTGCGTTCAACGTGACTCCTGAGAGCCCCCGGTTGCTCGGACTGGTCGTTCGTCGACCATCCCTTGTTCGCTATTCCCTTGCTCGTTCATCTCTTGTGCTTGCATTTCCCGGCACCTGAACGGCTGCTCCAATCGCGATCCCGACAGCCGTTCGTCCGGCTACTCGGACAGCATGTCGGCGATATCGGCCGGCTGGGTCACCTCGCCTGTCTCATTACCCCAGGCGTTGCGTTCGTAGGTGATGACGGCGGCGATCTCCACCGGATTCAGGGTGGTGCGGAAGGCCGGCATGGCGGTACCCGAGACACCATTGACGACGGTATCCAGATGGCGCTCCGGCTCGTCCAGCAATGCCTGGTTGCCCGCCAGCGCCGGGAAGGCAGGCGGCAGGCCACTACCATCGGCCTGGTGACAGGAGGCGCAGATGGAGCCGTAGACCTGCTCGCCACGCTCCATCAGTTCGTCCATGGACCACTCGCGATCCACCCCCTGGGCCTCCTGGGCAGCAGCGGCCTTGCGCTCGGCCAACCAGGTATCGAACTGCTCCTGCTCGACCGCCTCGACCACCACTGGCATGAAACCGTGATCCTTGCCGCAGAGTTCCGCGCACTGGCCGCGATAGATGCCGGGCTCGTTGATGCGCACCCAGTTTTCGTTGACGAAGCCTGGCACCGCGTCCTGCTTGACCGCCAGTTCGGGCACCCACCATGAGTGGATGACGTCGTCGGCGGTCAGCAGCAGGCGTACCTTCTTGCCCACCGGCAGCACCAGTGGTTCATCGACTTCGAGTAGATAGTTTTCCCCCTTCTCGCTCTCGCCGGAGATCTGCTCGCGGGGGGTCGCAAGGTTGGAGGTAAAGTCGACATCTTCACCCAGGTAGCTGTAGTGCCAGCGCCATTGCTGGCCGGTCACCATCACATCCAGGTCGGCGTCGGAGGCGTCGTACATCTTCTTGAGCGTGGCGGTAGCCGGCACTGCCATGCCGACCAGAATGAGCAACGGCAGGGCCGTCCAGATCACCTCGACGGTGGTGTGCTCATGGAACTTGGCGGCCTTTGCGCCCTGGGAGTGACGATAGCGGAACAGCGAGTAGAACATGGCGCCGAAGACTACCACGCCAATGATCACGCAGATCCAGAAGATCGTCATGTGCAGCGAATACACCTCACGACTGACGTCCGTCACCCCGACCGGCATGTTCCAGTCGGACGCCTGGAGGTGCCCTCCGAGTCCTGCGAACAGCGTTCCCGCAGTCATCCACACATGCCGCATGCGCATCGATGCCTCCTGGAGCTCGTTGTTATCTTGTTCGCTCGCCAATGGCTCGAGTATAGAAGAGCCTGGTCACTGCCCCGCGTGTAGCGGGCCGAGCCGTCAACGCAAGACGCCACCCTGCCAACGGGTCACTCAACCCGCCGCCAGGGTGGCGATCACGATCAGAATCACGACAAACAGCACCCCCATGAGGATGCCTACGACGATAAAGCTGGACGCCTTGCCGGTGGTGAAGTCTTCCTGACGCCGGGACTCGCGTTGCACGCCGAAAAACGCGGCGAGTACCGACTTGATGGTCTTCCACATCTTGACCTCCGGCCCAATCCCTTCGCTTGACCATAGTTCAGCCGGAGACAATTTGCGTTGCGCATTAGACGAAGGTCAGAGTCCGAATATCGCCACAATCAGCGGCAGCAAAAAGGCGGTGATCAAGCCCGTCAGACCCATGGCAAGACCAGAGAAGGCGCCGGCCATGGCCCCCAGCTTGGCGAACGCCTGGGCCGTACCAAAGCCGTGGGCGGAGAGTCCCATGGTAAAGCCCTGGATCACCGGGTCCTTGATGCCGAGTAGACGAAAGATGAACGGCCCCAGCGCACAGCCGATGGAGCCGGTAATCAACACAAGCCCCGCCGCCAGCGACGGAATACCGCCTATCTTCTCCGCCACCCCCATGGCGATGGGCGACGTTACCGAGCGCGGCGCCAACGACAGCACGGTTTCTGGCGCCGCCCCGAACAACAGGGCAATACCAAGGGTCGAGGCCACCGCGGTCACGATACCCGCGCCACAAGCTACCAACAGCGGCAGCAGTAGCTGACGCACCCGCTCGCGATGGTCATACAGCGGGATGGCCAGCGCCACCGTGGCTGGCCCCAGCAAAAAGTGGATGAACTGGGCGCCCTCGAAGTAGGTGGCGTAGTCGATCCCGGTGACCAGCAGGAAGGAGATGATCAGGGCAATACTCAGGGTCACCGCGTGAAGCAGCGGCGTGCCGCCCAGCCACTTGTTGATGCGCACCGCCAGGGCGAACGCCAACAGCGTGACCAGCAGCGACAACAGCGGATTGCCGGACAGATAGACCCACAGCTCATCGAGTTCGGCCACATCCATTACTGACCTCCCCGGCGAGCAGCCAGCCTTGCCATGACCCAGGCGGTGACCGCCAGGGTCAAGGCCGTGGACAGCACCAGCGTCGCCGCAATGGCGAGCCAGTCATCGGCGATCAGGCGGCCATGCACCATCAACCCGACACCCGCAGGCACAAACAGAAGCGTCAGGTAACGCAGCAGACCTTCCCCTGTCGTACGCAGGCTCTTCGGCACCTTGCCGCGAATCGACAGCCCGATCAGCAGGATCACCATTCCGATCACCGGCCCGGGTATCGGTAACGTCAGCCCCCGCGCGATCAACTCACCAGCGAACTGACACGCCAGCAGTAGACTCATTCCCAGAATCAGCGGCATTCCCTGGTCCTCCTCGTGTCCCATTGCCTACCAATAGTGTGTCAGAGCACGGACAAAGTGGGCAGCGCTGACGCCCGGGACTGGTCAATTTCCAACCAATTGAAATAAAAGCGCAAAAGGGGCTTTTCATTTTGAAATGAACGCGCTAGTATACGCCTCGTCTTCGGGGGACAGGCCAGACGGTCACACAACCCATAGGCCAAGTCGGAGCGTGGCGCAGCTTGGTAGCGCGTTGCAATGGGGTTGCAAAGGTCGCAGGTTCGAATCCTGTCGCTCCGACCACTGAATTCAAGAATGACGGTCACCTTGCTCATCAGAGCGGTGGCCGTTTTTCGTCGTTTTCGCCCCCCCTTCTCATCGCATCGAGTTCACACGTGGGCACCGCCTGAACTGACCCCACTCCTCTTTTTACTCCGCTATCGACAGCACTATCTCCTGCACTATCCACTCGGCCCACTTGCTACTTTCACCCTTCTCGCTTTTTCCTCCTCGTGGCGCCGTTACATCGCGCTGTCTGGAGCCGATGCCCCTGCGGGACCGAGGGTGCTACCGCGACCTGCGCTCAGTGCCTCTATACCGCCAGCCGCCGCATCGAACCCTCACCGTAAAGTGCTGGCGATCGGATATTACCAATGCTATATATTAGCCTGATCTTATTCGACAAATGGTTGAATTCTCTGGCGTTCCATACCCGACATCTGCCGGCCAACGGATACAAGGCAGCAGACGGGGTAGACCTGCTCGTCTCGAGCAGCCGCCAGGGCGAGCAGGAATGGCCGGCAGGAAATCGACGCACAGCAGTGGCTGCGTCTCACGACACCAATCAGGAACTGACATGAACTACCGACTGATGTTTCAGCTTACGGACTCCCTGAACACCAAGTCCCTAGAGCCACTGTTGCTGAAACCCACGCCACTGGAAATGCCGGAGCACCAGATCGACTCCTTGCAGGAAGTTCCAGCTACCGATGATCTGATCGAGCTTCCCTTCACGGCGGAGGAAGGCGAAAAAACCAGCCTGGTCTTTGTGCAGGGCAGGGTTGTCTCCACCAAGAAGACCTTCACCATCTCTGATGGTGGTGAAAGCGCCAGGTGCCTAGTGACCTGCTTCATCGAACCCAATCGCGTGGTGCAACAGGGCACAGGCGAGCTGATTCTCGAACCCACCATCAACAACATCGAAGAGATGCTCTGATCTGCGCTGCAGCAGGCCGTCGGCAGCGCCTGCAGGATTACACGTGCGCCGACGGCCTTTCTTCGACGCCCTGAAGGCGCGCAGCCAGGCGAGTCACCATCTCGTTGTAGTCCCTGCGAAGATCACCGGCACAACGTCGCCGACATCACCGGCAGGAAGATGTCGTCAGTGGTGCTCCGGCTGTTCCTGCAACACCAACCACGACCACCAGAGGACGCTTATGCGCAACAAGACCACCGCGGTCGTCCAGTGGATACGGCGTGAGGCTGGGCCGCTGCTGGTTGCCAGCATCTTCCCGCTGCTGCTGATCGTCTACTTTTTCAAGGAAGGTTTCTCGATCAAGGTGCTGGCGCTGTTTCTCGCCCTTCCGCTGGTGGTCTATCTGTCGCTGAGTGTCGCTATCTGGCTGTGGTTCGTGGTCAGAAATCGGGACTCTCGATAAGGACTCCGGGATCGCTGCCGCTCAGCGCGGGCAGGAGGTACTGATCTGCAAGAACGGGAAGCCGGTTGCACGCATTGAAGCCTTGAAAGATCGAGGATTTGGCCTGAATGAGCTCTATGGACTGACCAAGGGTCGTATCGAGGCGGAGGCTGGCTGGGATGCTCCGCTGGAAGAGGACGTCATCGAAACGTTGTTTGATGGAAATCATCCATGAAGCGCTACCTGCTCACTATCGATCTTTAGCTCTGGCCGACTGAACGGTTGCCCGCCGATGGCCTGATAAAGCGCTACGACCCGGCTCGCCGCTATATCGCCCCGGTCGATGAACTGTTGCCATCTCGGTAGTGCTCGGCAAAGCGCCGCCTGGCCGAGTCCGACACTTGCTCGCCCCCATCGAAACGCCGCTTCATCACAGACGAGGCCTACCTTGCGATGTTGGCCTATAGATGACGCCCGTCTACGACCAGACACTGTGGTCATCCGGTGATGGTGATCCCCGCCGCCGCATCCATTAGGCTATGCCGAGACGTCCCGACGATGCCTTGGCGTGTGCTGCTCAAGCTAGCGCCGCCACCGCCTCGGGCTGCCACGCCTTCACGCAGTACAGAGAACTCGCCATGACCGATACCACCGCCGCCTCGGGCTTGATCGTCCTGCAGGGCAACCGTATGGAGGATCTGCGTGATCTGACCCTGAAGTGGCTGGGACGACGCCCGCTGCATCCGCTGGCGCGCACCCTTTTTCTGGTGCAAAGCAACGGTATCGCCCAGTGGCTCAAGACCTCGATCGCCGAGCGCCAGGGCGAACCGGGCTACGGCGTCTGTCTCGGCACCGACGTTGCCCTGCCCGCGCGCTTTCAGTGGCAGGCCTACCGCGCGGTGATCGAGGCGGTGGAAGGCTCGGGGCAGGTGCCGACCACCTCTCCCTGGGACAAGAGTCGCCTGCGCTGGCACCTGATGAAGCTGCTGCCCGAAGCCCTGGACGACCCGCTGTTCGAGCCGCTGGCACGTTACCTGCGCGAAGACGATGAGCAGCGCAAGCGTTACCAGCTGGCCGAGCGCCTGGCTGACCTGTTCGATCAGTACCAGGTCTATCGCGCCGACTGGCTCACCGCCTGGGAGGCCGGGGACGATGTGCTCACCCTGCCCGGTAACCGTGTCACAGAGGTCCCCGATGACCAGCGCTGGCAGCCGGCACTGTGGCGCAGGATCAGCGACGCCCTGCCTGCCGACCAGCGCCACAGTCACCGCGGCGCCGTGCACCAGCGCTTCAAGCGGGCCGCCGAGCAGCTGACCCGCGAGGTCGAACAGGGCGAGACGGCCTGCCCCCCGGAAATACCGCCGCGTATCGTGGTGTTCGGCATTTCGTCGCTGCCCCAGCAGACCCTGGAGGTGCTGGCCGCCCTGTCCAGCATCAGCGAGGTGGTGCTGTGTCTGCTCAACCCCTGCCAGTTCTACTGGGGCGAGATCATCGAGACCCAGGAGGTCCTGCGCCGCCACGTGCGCCAGCGCCGTCGCCAGGGCATGCCGGCGGAGCTTCACCACTCGCTCGAACAGCTGCATCTGCACGCCCATCCGCTGCTGGCGGCATGGGGCAAGCAGGGCCGCGACTACCTGCAGCTGCTCAGCGAACACGACCACACCGACGTGGAGGCGTTGAGCGCCCTGCTCGACGACTCGGTGGATCTGTTCCTGGCGCCGCCCACCGACACCCTGCTGGGCCAGCTGCAGGACGACATCCTCAACCTGCGCCCGCTGGCGGAGACCCAGGCCGAGTGGCCAGCGCTTGATCCCGAGCAGGACCACTCGATCCGTTTTCACATCTGCCACAGCCCTCAGCGTGAACTGGAGGTCCTGCACGACCAGCTGCTCGAGGCCTTCGCCGAGGATGCGACTCTCGAACCCAGGGACGTGATGGTGATGGTGCCGGACATCAACGACTACGCGCCCTATATCGACGCGGTATTCGGCCAGTTCGCCCCGGGCGAGAAGCGCCACTTGCCCTACCACGTGGCCGACCAGCAGGAACGCCATCGCGAACCCATGCTGGTGGCACTGGAGACCCTGCTGTCGCTGCCGCGTCTGCGCTTTCGCGCCAGCGAGATCCTCGACCTGCTGGACATCCCGGCCATCCGCACGCGCTTTGGCCTTGGCGAGGGGGACCTATCCACCCTGCAACGCTGGATTCGCGAGGCCAACGTACGCTGGGGCCTCGATGCCTCCCAGCGAGCCGAACTCGGTCTGCCGGAACACGACGAGCTGCACACCTGGCGCTTCGGCCTGGAGCGCATGCTGATGGGCTACGCCGTGGGCGAGGCCAGCGACGACGGCGAGGACTGGGGCGACGTCGTGCCCTACGACGAAGTCGCCGGCCTCGACGCCACCCTCGTGGGACCGCTGTACCGGCTGATCATGACCCTCGACGAGGTCCGTCAGAGCCTGCTCGAACCCAAGACCGCCAGCCAATGGGACCAGGTTCTGGGAACCATGCTGGAGCGCACCCTGGCCCCCGGCTCCAGTGCCGAAGAGGCCTTGCTCGGGCGCATCCAGGGGGCGCTCGAGACCTGGCACGAGGAGGTCGATTCGGCCGAGGTCGGCATCCGCCTGCCGCTGGCGGTGGTGCGTGAAAGCTGGCTGTCGCGCATCGACCAGCCCCAGCTGTCCCAGAGCTTCATGATGGGCCGCATCACCTTCGCCACCCTGATGCCCATGCGCGCAATCCCCTTCCGCCACGTCGTGCTGCTGGGCATGAGCGACGGCGCCTACCCGCGCCGCGCCGAGGCCATGGACTTCGACCTGATGGCCATGCGCGGACACTATCGCGCCGGCGACCGCTCCCGGCGTGACGACGACCGCTACCTGTTCCTCGAGGCACTGCTGTCAGCGCGGGACCGACTGACCATCAGCTGGTGCGGACGCAGCCCCCAGGACAACGGCGAGAAGCCGCCCAGCGTGCTGGTCGGGCAGCTGCGCGATCACCTCGGCAAGGGCTGGCGCCTTCCCGACCAACCGCCCCACGATGAGCGCTCGCTGGCCGAAGAGCAGCAGATGACTGAGGCCCTGCTCACCGCCCTGACCACCGAGCACCCGCTGCAGCCCTTCGGCGCCGGCTATTTCCTGGCGGGCTCGCCGCTTTATACCTATGCAGACGAGTGGCAGACCCTGCACCAGCGTGATTCACGTCACCCGGACCCGATGGCGGCCACCTCAGCCGATGAGGCGCTGCCGCCCTGGCGCCCCGAAGGCGCCATCGGCCTGTCGCAGCTTTCTGGCCTGCTGCGCGATCCCGTCGGCGCCCTGTTCCAGCAGCGCCTGTCCACCAGCATGCGCGACGAACAGACGCTGAGCGACGATGACGAACCCTTCGCCTTCGCCGGCCTTGCCAGATGGCAGCAGCGCGAGGCCCTGGTGCAGCCGCTTGGCCAGCGTCTGGCCCACGACCGCGCCTGCGACCCGGCTCTGTTGATCGAACGCCAGGTCCAGCGCCAGCAACGCGCCGGCCACTACCCGCCGCCACCGGTAGGCCCGGTGATCCGCCGCCAGTTGCTGGAGCGAATCCCCGACGCCCTCGACCACTACCGTGAACTGCTAGAGCGCTATCCACACTCGCTGGAGCGGGCACCGCAGCTTCGCCACAACAGTCGCCTTCCCTTGCCCGACTCGAGTGAGACCCTGGTACTGGAGGACGCCCTGTCCCACCTGCACGCGACCGACTCTGCCCCCTCCTCCGGGGCCAGCGACGAGGGCGACGCGGGTGCGGATGAGGTCGCCCGCATCGTGCTGTTGACCAGCCAGATCCACCAGGGCGAGCATTTTCACTGGAGCCAGATTCTGCGTCACTGGCCGGCGCACCTGGCGCTGCAGTGCCTCTACCCAAACTCGCCGAGCCATCTGGTATCACCCAGCGGCGTGCTGGAGATCCCCGGCATGCCCCGCGAACAGGCCGCAAGACGCCTGGATGCGCTGATGCGGCGCTGGCTCACCGCCATGCAGGGCGCCACGCCCTGCCACCCCGACATCGCCTTCGCCCTGCTCGAGGAATATCCCGTGGCAGAGGATGCAGCCTGGCCACCGGCAGACGCCCAGTCATCAGCCACGTTGCGCAAGGCCTGGGAGCAGGCCTGGGAAAAACTGCCGGAGCGAAGCCCGCTGCTGCTGCGCGAGTTTCCAAGCCTGGATGAGTTGATCGGCGCCGAGGGCTTTGACGAGGCCTGTCGTGAGCTCTACGCCGACCTGCATGGCTGGATCAGCACGGCGCGCAGCGCTCGCAAGGGCTCTGACAAGGGCTCTGACAAGTCATCGGGCAAAAGTAACGCCACCACCGGGAAGGAATCCGCATGAGCCTGCCGTCCGACCTTTTTTCCACCGACGACCAGCCGCCTTCCCCGGACAACGCCGGCCAGACACCGCTGCCATTGGCGCTGCCGCTGCAGGGCAGCCAGCTGATCGAGGCCAGCGCCGGCACCGGCAAGACCTTCACCATCGCGCTGCTCTACGTGCGTCTGGTGCTGGGCCACGGCCAGCCGAACAACCCGGCCAGCAGACGCGACAATGGCTTCAGCCAGCCGCTGGTGCCGCCGGATATCCTGGTGGTGACCTTTACCGAGGCCGCAAGCCAGGAGCTGCGCGATCGTATCCGGGCGCGCCTGGTCCAGGCCGCCGAGGCCTTTCGCGCCGGTGACAGGGACGACGGCTCGACCACGGCCGCGGACGACGGCCTCGCCGAACGCGACCCGCTGCTGGCCGCGCTGCGCGACGACTTCGAGCGCGACGCCTGGCCCGCCTGCGCCCGACGACTGATGCTTGCCGCCGAATGGATGGACGACGCCGCCATCTCGACCATCCATAGCTGGTGTCAGCGAATGCTCAAGGAGCACGCCTTCGACAGCGGCAAGCTGTTTCGCCAGGAGGTGGTCAAGGATCTCGGCGAGATGACCCAGGAGGCGGTTACCGACTACTGGCGCACCCGCGTCTACCCCCTCGACGAGCCCCTGGCCGCGTCCATGGTCGAGCTGTTCGGCTCGCCCCAGGGGCTTAACAAGGCGCTGCGCAATCTGCTGAGCCGCGAGGATGCCAGCCTGGTCTTCTGCGGCGAGCCATTGGCCGCTGGTGATTTCGGTGCCCATCTCGCCCAGTTCAGCGACGCCCGAGGGAGCGCCGACAGGCTGGAAGACGCCGCCCGCCGCGCCTACCTGGATGACAAGGAGGCAGTGCACGACTGCCTGCGCGCGCTGCGCCCGGCGATGCACGGCGGCAGCTTTCGCGGCAAGGATGACGACGACACCTTCGACGGCTGGCTGGAACAGCTCGGCGACTGGGCAAACGGCAAGCGACCCCTTGCCGAGGCAAGCTTCGTGCAGAAGCTCGCGCGCTCCAAGCTGCGGGTCAAGAAGGGTACCGAGGTGCCCGAGCTTGGGCTGTTCGAGGCCCTGGAGGCGTGTCGTCACAACGACGAGCAGGTCGAGACCCTGCAGCGCGAGCTCTACCCCCAGGTGCTGGCGGATGCCCGCGACTGGGTCAGCCGGCGGCTGTCCGAGCAGCTCGAGGCCAACGCCCAGATGGGCTTCAACGACATGATCACCGGACTTGCCGGCGCCCTGGACGGCGACGGCGGCGAGACCCTGGCGCGGCGCATTCGCCAGCAGTTCCCGGTGGCCATGATCGACGAGTTCCAGGACACCGATCCGGCCCAGTACCGCATCTTCGAGCGGGTCTATCGTATCGGCGATGCGCCCACCGCTGAGCCAGACGCCCAGCACGAACTGGATGGGCCAGGCGCTCCTGAGCATGACGCCACGGCGCTGATCCTGATCGGCGATCCCAAGCAGGCGATCTACGGCTTTCGCGGCGGCGACATCTACACCTACCTGGGCGCCCGTCACGCCACCCGCGGGCACCACCACAGCCTGGACACCAACTTCCGCTCGAGCGAGGCCGCCGTGGCGGCGGTCAACCGGCTGTTCGCATTCGCCGAGCAGCGCCACCCCCGCGCCGCCTTCCGCTTCGCCGCCGACGACCACAATCCGCTGCCATTTCAATCCGTCGGCGCCAACGGTCGCAAGGAAACCCTGTGCCTGGATGGCAAACCCGCCGCCGCGCTGACCGGCTGGCTGATCGCCGACGGCAACAAGGACAACGGCTGTCTCAACAAGGAAGGCTACCTGCACGAGGCCTCCCGCCACTGCGCCGACCGCATTGCCGACTGGCTCAATCAGGCCAGTCCTGGCGAGGGCACTCCAAGCGCCGGTTTCGCCACCTCAACGAACGCCGGTGACGGCAAGCTCACACCGCTGAAGGCCGGCGATATCGCCATCCTGGTGCGCGATCGCAGCGAGGCCAGCGCCATCCGCAACGCCTTGAGCGAGCGCGGCCTGGCCAGCGTTTACCTGTCGGATCGTGACAGCGTCTTCGCCACCGCCGAGGCCCGCGACCTGCATCACTGGCTCAAGGCCATGGCCAACCCGGAGTCGGTGTCGACCCTGCGCACGGCCCTGGCCACCGCCACCCTGGGCCTGGGGCTGGCCGAGCTCGACCGGCTGCAACGCGACGAGACCGCCTGGGAGCGGGTACAGGAGCGTTTTCTCGGCTACCGCCTGCGCTGGCAGCGTCGGGGCGTATTACCGGCGCTGCGCCAGTTGCTGCACGACTACCGGATCCCCGAGCGACTGCTCGGCGCCCACCAGGGCCAGCGTCGCCTGACCAACCTGCTGCATCTGGCCGAATGGGCCCAGCAGGCCAGCGACACCCTGGACGGCGACCACGCCCTGATTCGCGTGCTCGCCGAACACCTCGACGACCCTGGCCACGACGAGCAGATCCTGCGCCTGGAAAGCGACGCTGACCTGATCCAGGTGGTGACCATCTTCAAGTCCAAGGGACTCGAGTATCCGCTGGTGTGCCTGCCATTTCTGTGCACCTACAAGGAGATCAGCGGCCAGTCCGGCACGCCCCTGTACCACGTCGACGACCGGCCGCTGCTCGAACTGGCGGCCAAGAAGGAGATGGCCAAAGAGGGCTTTGAGCTTGCCGACGACGAACGACTATCCGAGGAGGTACGGCTTCTGTACGTCGCCTTGACCCGAGCGCGTCACGCCACCTTCGTTGGCCTTGCCCCCCTCAAGCTCGGCAACGCCAGGAGCGCCACCCTGCACAAGTCAGCGCTGGGCTATCTGCTGGCCGGCGGCGAGGCGATCCCTGACCTGACAAACCTGCGCGAGCGCTGGGAGACCATGAGCGGTGGCTTCGACGCCATCGCCCTGGACGCCATCGACGCCAGCGGTGATAGCCCCCAGATCCAGTACCACCCGGTCACCACCGAGCTCGCCACCAAGGGCGCACGCACGCCTAGCCACCGGCCCTTTGCCCCCTGGTGGATCGCGAGTTACTCATCGCTGGCCCAGAAGGGAGCCACCGCGCCCGAGACACCCGAGGCCGAAGTGCTCGAGGAAGAGCATCTGGACGCCCGCCTGGTGCCCGCGGCGCGGGAAGCCGGCGCCCCCCAGCCCGGCACCCTGCACGCTTTCCCGCGGGGCCCAGGCCCTGGCACCTTCCTGCACGGCGTGCTGGAAGCGCTGGCCGAGCACGGCTTCAACAGCGCGCTTGACGATGCGGGCCTGCTCGCCCGCCTGGCCCAACGCTGCCGCCGCCGCGGCTGGGAAGCACACACCCAGGCGCTGACCGATGGCATCCGTCACTGGCTGAACACGCCGTTGACCTCGACCACACAAGAGCGCCCCGACGGCGAGGATGCCTACGATGGTCCGGTGCTGGCGCGCCTTGAGCGCTACCGCGCCGAGCCCGACTTCTGGTTCGCCACCCATGACGCCATCACCCCGGCCATGGACAAGCTCACCCGCCAGTATCTGTATCCCGGAGAGCCCAGGCCCCAACTGGGCTATCAGCGCCTCAACGGCCTGCTCAAGGGCTTTATCGACCTCCTGGCCGAGCATCAGGGGCGCTTCTATATCATCGACTGGAAGTCCAACTGGCTGGGCCCCGACGATGACGCCTACCATCAGGACGCCATGCGCGCCGCCATGCTCGACAAGCGCTACGACATGCAGCTCGCGCTCTACCTGGTGGCACTGCATCGCCACCTGCGCCAGAGCCTGCCGGACTACGACTATGACCGCCACGTTGGAGGGGCCATGCTGGTCTTTCTGCGCGGTATTACCGCGCCCTCGCGCGGCGTCGCCGCGATCAAGCCGCCCCGAGCCTTTATCGAGGCACTCGACGATATCCTGGCGGGACAGGCGGGCCACGCCGCGAGAGCAACCCACGAAAGCGCCACCGGCCATGACAATGACACCAGCGGGGAGGCAATGGCATGAGCGAGGCTAACCCTGAGGTACACCGCGAGGGGAACGGCGAGACACCGGGCGATTCAGCCTCGACCGCCCTGCCGTCCTCGCCCTTTGCCACCCCGGAGCAGGCACTGGCCGACCCCGAGGCGCTGCTGTCGCTGCTGTTTGCCTGGGCCGAGTACGGCTGGATCCGTGATCTCGACGCGGCGCTGCCCCACCGCCTGGCGAGCCTCGCGCCGGACGGCGACGCCAGCTGCCTGCTGGCGGCCATGCTGGTCAGCCACCAGGCCGGCCAGGGGCATCTGCTGCTGGACCTGAATCAGGCCCGCCGCCAGCCCGAGACACTGATCGCCGTCGCTCGCGACGTGGCACGTGACGACGCCGCCCCGCCCCCGCCGGAGGCCCTGCTCGGCCGTCTCGGCGACGACTGGGTAAACCGGCTTCAGCGCTGGTCGGCGGTGGCGCAAGGCCCAGGCGCCAGCCCCCTGGTACTGGAGGCAGAGCGCCTCTATCTACGCCGCTACTGGCGCAACGAACAGCGGGTCGCCAGCGCCATTGCCGCGCGGCTGTCGACGCCCGGCACTTCAACCAAGGATCATCCAACCGCCGACGGTGACGCCGCCCGCCTGCGTCCGGTGCTGGATACGCTGTTTCCCCCGTCCGATCCGCGTGCCGACCAGGCCGCCTCCCAGAAGCTCGCCTGTGCGCTGGGCGCACGCGCGCCCTTCGCGGTGATCACCGGCGGCCCAGGCACCGGCAAGACCACCACCGTCATCCGCCTGCTGGCGCTGTTGCAGACCCAGGCCATCGCTGAGCGGGGCGCCCCCCTGGCGATACGCCTGGCCGCCCCCACCGGCAAGGCGGCGGCGCGACTCAGCGAATCCATTCGCGACCAGATCGCCGCCCTCGACGAACTGCCGCTACCGGACGCCGCCCAGGTACGCGCCTCGATTCCCCACGAGGTCTCGACCCTGCACCGGCTGCTCGGCGCCCGACCCGATACCCGTCACTTCCATCATCATCGCCTCAACCCCCTGCCGCTGGACATGGTGGCGGTGGACGAGGCGTCGATGGTCGACATCGACATGATGGCGGCACTGCTCGACGCCCTGCCGCCCCATGCACGCCTGGTGCTGCTCGGCGACAAGGACCAGCTCGCCTCGGTGGAAGCCGGGGCGGTCCTCGGCAACCTGTGCGCCAGGGCCGAACAGGGCCACTATCGCAACGACGTCAGCGACTGGCTCGAAGCGGCTACCGGGCTGTCGTTGCCTGAAGCACTGCACGACGGCGACGGCCGGGCGCTGGATCAGTCCGTCGCCATGCTGCGCCACTCCTTTCGCTTCGATGACGCCAGCGGTATCGGCCAGCTTGCCCGCGCCATCAACGCCGGCGACAGCCGGCGGGCGCTCGCGGTGCTGGACGACACCGCCTTTCCCCAGGCGCAGCGCCAGGCCCTGCCCCGCGCCAACGAACGGCGCCTGATGACCCTGGCGCTGGATGGCCGAGGCCAGGACGCGGCCTGGGGCTATCGCTTCTATCTGGGCGCCATCAGCCCGCGTCCCGACACCCCGGAAGCTGGCGCACTCGAGCAAAGCGGTCTGCTGCGGCCACGCCCGTCGCTGTCATCCGAGCGAGCCGAGTGGGACCGCTGGGCCTCTGCCATCCTCGAGGCCCACGCCCAGTTCCAGTTGCTGACGCCGCTGCGCGCCGGCCACTACGGGGTCGAATCGCTCAATCAGCGCATCGAGCAGGCGCTGGCACGGGCCGGACTGATCGACAAGCCGGATCACAGCACCCACTGGTACGAAGGCCGCCCGGTGCTGGTCACCGGCAACGACTACGCGCTCAAGCTGATGAACGGAGATATCGGCATTGCCCTCAAGGTGCCGGTGGAGTTCGCCAACCCCGAGGCCGGTACCACCCTGCGCGTGGCCTTTCCTGCCGGTGACGGCCAGGGCGGCATCCGCTGGGTGCTGCCCAGCCGGCTGCAGCGGGTCGAGACGGTATTCGCGATGACGGTGCACAAGTCCCAGGGCTCGGAGTTCGTCCATACCGCCCTGGTGATGCCGGACACCCTGTCGCCGATCCTGACCCGCGAACTGGTCTACACCGCCGTCACCCGCGCCAAGAAGACCTTCACTCTGCTCAGCGCAAGCAACGTGGTGCTGGCCAAGGCCATCGAACGACGGATTGCGCGTCAGAGCCGGCTGTTTCAGTCGCCCGAAACATAGGCCCTGCAAAATCGCTCGGCATATTGTTCCGGTTCAGTAGCCCGAAGATGCTGCCCATCGACAGAAAGCCGCATCCTCACATCGCCAACGACGCTTTGGCACAAGGCGAGGTGGGGATGCGACCAACGCCAGGACGCTCTAGGCTGGTGAAGAAAGGAGTGTCACACGCATCCAAGGAGGACTCATGCCCGCCACCCGCACGACCTCGCCCGCCCTGGAGCGGGCTCATCTGGTGTGGGACCTGTTCATCATCGCGCTGGTGATCGCCAACCTGGCGCTGTTGCTGTTCGACAGCCTGTTTCTGCTGCCACCGCTCAACGCCGCCTTCGAGGCGGCGGCCCCTGGCCTGCACGGCACCTACGACCGGCATATCCATGCCAACTTCTTCAGCATCGACCTGGCCTTCGTCGCCGTCTTCCTGTTCGATGTGCTGCTTGGCTGGGCCGTTGCCATCTACCAACGCCGCTACCACCGCTGGTTCTTTTACCCCTTCGTGCACTGGTACGACGTGCTGGGGTGTATTCCCCTCGCCGGCTTCCGCCTGCTGCGTATCCTGCGTGTGATCTCGCTGCTGCACCGCCTGCACCGCCTGGGACTGATCGACGTGCGTCGCTGGTATCTCTACTCGGTTGTCGCCAAGTACGCCGACATCCTGATGGAAGAACTTACCGATCGTATTGCCATCCGCCTGCTCGACAACGTCCAGCAGGAGCTCACCAGCGGCGACGGCCTGGCCTCACCGGCCATCGAAAAGATCGTCACGCCGCGCAAGGAGGCCCTGGTGCGGGAAGTCAGCCAGCGCCTCGAGACCATGGTCGGCGACATCGCCCACCACAACCGTTTCGCGACACTGGCCTACGTGCGCGGCCTGGTCGCCCGCACCCTGGCCGAAACGCCGGAGCTTCAGCGACTCAAGCGCCTGCCCATGGGCTCCCAGCTCACTCAGGGGCTGGAGTCATCGATGTCCGACCTCGCCTGCCATCTGGTCGATGAAGCCCTGAATGGTCTCAAGTCCAGGGAGTTCTCCTCGCTGGTCGAACATATGGCCGACAGCGGCTTCGACGCCTGGCTGCGCACCGACCCCGAGACCGAACAGATCACCGAACAGGTGCTGGTCGATATGCTGGAGCTGCTCAAGGAACGTATCGCGGTCAAGCGCTGGCACGACAAGTACGCGTGAAGGGAGCGGGCCACAGGGGGAGCCCTGTGGCCTACTGGGCATTCAGGTCTCGCTTATTCTTTACGATGGATCTGCGGTCGCTAAGCTACACGGCACAACCACGGCTAATGCTGTGGAATGCGATGGTGGCACAATCGATGACTGCACCGAGGGAGACGCCTGCGAACAGGGAGAGACACGTGGCCATTACTGAAGATGACGTCCGGCAGGCAGAGGCCCGCATGGCCTGTGAACGCGATCACGCCCACGTCGTTTCCGCGCGATACGACAGTCGCACCCATCGCGTCATCATGCACCTGAACTCAGGGCTTGAGCTCGCGATCCCGCCGCACCTAGTGCAAGGTCTCACCGACGCCACGCCAGAAGCCCTGGCCGACATAGAGGTTTCTCCCACCGGGCTTGGCCTTCATTGGCCCCAACTCGATGCAGACCTCTACGCCCCCGCCCTCCTGCAAGGCCAATTTGGCTCCCCCTCCTGAGCTAAAGGATGGCGCCAAAGGGGGCGCCCGCGGACGGTTCGGTGAAACGGTCATTAACAAACATCCGGGACCCGACAATTAAGCAGTCACTGGCATACTCGCAGACCTTATTCAACATTTAGTACCTGTCGGTGCTCGGTAGAAAAGGCATCGATTGACCGAAATTCAGCCTTAGGACGCAAGCCAATCGACACGACGAGTCAGCAAGCAAGATGGCGTCACCAAGAAATCAATGGACTAGTTTCTTGAACGCTTGTTGTCGAAGCTGTCAATATCCCGGATATTTTTTCCATACCCAATCATTGTCGACGCCGCCAAAATCATCCAAGTCCCATTCATTGCTATCCACTAAATCCTCAGCCATTTCAGTTATCACGTCCCGTAATTCTAGCGGTTCCAACCAACTCTCCGGGATGGCCGAGACCCCCATCATGGCGCCCAATAGATTGCCAGCAATAGCGCCAGTAGAATCAGAGTCACCATCATGATTAACTGCAAGGCAGACTCCATGGCGGAGATCTTTGGCAACCAAGGCGCAATAGACAGCAATAGAAAGTGCCTCTTCTGCTACCCACCCTTGTCCCAGCTTACTAATAGCCTCGAAGTGATTACTCGAAATATCGGCCAACGCTTCAGCTTTTTCCAGAGCATCAAGCGTCTCTTCGTGCCCTTCATATGCCACAAGTGCCTCCTTCACTTTGCCAAGTGAATCTCTGAGACCTTTACCATTGATAAGATGCAAGATTAATTCCGACAGCACTCCAGCAGTCAAATAGCCGCTGGGATGACCATGAGTAATACTCGCGGCTTGCATACCCAGATGGAAAGCATCGCTGCCAGTCGTAGAAGGCCAAATGAAAAGTCCACATGGCGCCACTCGCATGAGTCCACCACAGCCTTTACTGTTGTTCTTAGCTGAAGCGCCATATCTTTCCATCGATCGCAATGCCGAGATACAAGTACGACCCGGCGCACGTTGATTTTGTAATTCTGCATGTCCGGCTAACCAACCACTAGTGAGCCAGTCTTCTCCTGTTTCCATTCGCGACCGATACCCTTGTGTATAAAGCCAGCGCTCATAAGCACTGGAGATTACACTGGCTATGTGACATATCCCACGTCTGGCGCCCCGTACATGACCGCGCAGCAGCCCCTCGGCAGTAAACAATACCATTTGGGTATCATCAGTAATTCGACCTATACCACCATAACACGGCACGTACTCAGTTATACCAGACTCACCAAATTTAGAGACAATCTCAACATGAGTTATAAACTCTACCGGAGCGCCAAGTGCGTCACCGACAGCGCCCCCTAGTAGGCAACCAACGAACTTTTGTCTTATTTCATGAGTTTTATTTTTCATATCCACAATTACACCAAAAAAATCAAAAACACTAAAACAGAATGGTTGGTTTTAGAATCAAAAATCACCTATTCACAAAAATCGAACTTTTTCCCTCGTACCTATACGATCAAACACAATACAATCCTCCGTCGATCTTGCAATATTTAATTTAAATGTACCAACAAACCGAAGAAGGTTTCTTCCCAAGGAGTCTTTAGCTTTGGCAAAAACAATTGTTTTTCTTTCCGGATTTCTCTCAGCGTCTATCAACTGAGTCTCAATAGATTTTTTCCCGTCAAGATTTTCAGCACACTCGTAAATACGCTCACCATCTTTTGTTATTTTATTGTGCCACATACCATGTCTAAAAAGTCTGGGAAACCATACAACATCGGTACTACCATCAGGTATCCCCCAAGCGCCACGCTGCAGTGCTTTACCTTTAAAACCAAAACATCTCAAGGCTTCTGCCTGCGTTCGAAAAACAGGATTATCGGCAACGTCCAAGTATCCTTGATTGATCCATCTCCGTGAAGAATAAGCGAAATCCCAGTCCCAAGGAACAAACGTGCCGTTGTCAACACCAATCTCTTTAATTTTGTTCAGTTTATCGATGAAATTATCAGTTTCTTCCGCAACAATAGAAATGTCTTTAAACATCCCTTCATCGCCATACGTTTTTATCCTATGAATTTCGTGTCCTGTAGCTAAAACAATATCATCACTTCTCTCAACATCTTCAGAAATTTGGTTTTTGTGATGCTTTTCATCAATCTCCAGATGCAGATTGAACTGAGGAAAATAAATATCAGTCAAGGCGCGATAGCCCTCTGGCCGATATACAAGCTGCTGACATACGAATTCAACGTCATCATCAATTTTATGAATTATTCGAGAAACAATGTACAGCTCCCATCTTTTGTGGGATATTTTCTGCAGACTCCTAAGAATGTAGTCAGCTTTAGAAAGTTCTTTTGCCATCAAATCCACCAAACCTTTTAATCATCATAACAATTATTCTAGATATAAAAATATCACATACATCAGAGGGTAACAGCACTTATTTTACTATACGTTAAATTGCCGTTTACCTATATAAACGCACTTCAACCGTTGCCTTGTCTAAGCCACAATCCATAAGTTCGTGCAAGAGTACCAACTATTACCGACAGCCCCACCAACCTCGTCATCCACCTTCCAATTCCCTACTCCCAATCCAACCAACCCCATCTCGCTCACCAAGCCAACTTTGCCCCCGCCCTCCTGTGCTGGCGCAGCCATGCACCTCCTGATACTGTATATCCAAACAGTATCTGCGATTCAGGAGGCCCCCATGCGCGACGACTATTCCCTTGTTTGGCGAACCCTTTCGTGTAGCGCCTATGGCAACGACGGGAGCCTGTGCCATGAGTCTTGAGGTGGAGGTGCTGGGGCGGGTCGATCCGCACGCGCCCAGGACCGCCTTGCCGCTGGCGGCGACCGAGGTTCGCGCGGGCTTTCCGTCACCGGCCGATGACTACCTGGAGGGACAGCTCGATCTGGTGGCGCATCTGGTGCCCCACCCCAGCGCCACCTTCTACCTGCGCGCCAAGGGCGAGTCGATGAAGGGCCTCGGCATCTTCGACGGGGATCTGCTGATCGTGGATCGCTCGCTGGAGCCGTGCAGCGGTTCGGTGCTGATCGCCAGCGTCGACGGTGAGCTGACCTGCAAGCAGCTTGGCTATATCGGCAATCGACCCTACCTGCTGGCGGCCAATGAGGCCTTCGCGCCGATTCCGCTCAACGGTCGCGACTGCGACCTATGGGGCGTGGTCACCCACAATATCCACGCCCTGGCAGCGGGAGTCGCGCGGTGATCGCGCTGGTCGACTGCAACAACTTCTACGTCAGCTGTGAGCGGGTCTTCGACCCCTCGCTTCGCGGCAAGCCTGTGGGGGTGCTGTCCAACAACGACGGCTGCGTCATCGCCCGCAGCCAGGAGATCAAGGACCTCGGCGTTGCCATGGGCATGCCTGCCTTCAAGATCGAGGGCGCGCTGCGCAGGCAGTGCATCCTGCTGTCGAGCAACTATGCGCTCTACGGCGACATGTCGCGTCGGGTGGTCGATACGCTGCGGGAGTTTGCTCCCGCCGTCGAGGTATACAGCATCGACGAGTGCTTTCTCGACCTCGCGGGCATGGCACCCGCCGGGCTGGACGCCCACTGCCGGCGCTTGCGACACACGGTGATGCGCCACACCGGCATTCCCGTCGGCGTCGGCGTGGCGACCAGCCGCACCCTGGCAAAGATCGCCAACCACCAGGCCAAGAAGGATCCCCGCGCAGACGGCGTCCACGTGCTCGAGGCCGATTCGGCGGCAACCCGGGCGCTGCTGCAACGCCTGCCGGTCACCGAGGTCTGGGGCGTCGCCGGGCGCACCGCCGCCCGGCTTGGGCAGCTCGGCATCGAGTCCGCCTGGCAGCTACGTGAAGCCGACCCCAAGCATATCCGCCGCCATTTCAGCGTGGTGCTGGAACGCACGGTACGCGAACTTCGCGGCGAATCCTGCATCCGCCTCGACGACGTCGGCGCCCCGCGCGAACGGATCATGACCAGCCGCTCCTTTGGTCGGCCCACCGATGATCTCGCGCAGTTGCGTCAGGCAGTGCGCGCCCATGCCGGCCGCGGTGCTGAAAAGCTGCGTGGTCAGGGCAGCGTGGCGCGGGCGCTGCTGGTGTTCTTGAAGACCAACAAGCATCGTCAGGATCTGCCCCAGCACCACCCTTCGCTGGTGGTTCCGCTGGCGCGTCCCAGCGACGACAGCCTCGAGATCGTGGCAACCGCGACCCGGGCGCTTGCGCGTATCTATCGCCCAGGACACCAGTATATGAAGGCCGGCGTGATGCTACTCGACATCGCCGACAAGGCAAGCCTGCAGCAGGATCTGTTTGCCGTCGACGACGGCAAAAAAGAACGCAATCAGCGCCTGATGGACACCCTGGACGCGATCAACCAGAAGCACGGTCGCGGCGCCTTGAGCCTTGGCAAGACCAGCGTGGACGCGGCCTGGCAGCTCAAGTGCGAACATCGCACCTCGCGCTACACCACTCGCTGGGATGAGCTGCCAATTGCCAGGCTGTAGCAGTCGGTATGACACACACCTTGACGGGCGGCCACCCTCTTTTCCCCCAAGATACCAACACGACGAACGGAAAATCTGTGCGCCAGGCCATCACACAGGCTATCGCCGGAAGCAGTCAGAAATTCTCAAACCTTTACGCGCGTTTGACGACAGTCACCTGCATCATTGCGGCCCAATCTTGCCTAAGCTTTCTCTCAACAACGATTCTTTAAAGCACAGTTTCTGCTAGATGCTCTCGCTTGGGCAACCTGGAAAACGAAACTCCATCTGCTTGTTGGCTCGTTACTCCCGAGCACAACGCTGAGGCTACAGTGCGAGGCAGCTCACCTGGGTTCCTTATTACTCTGGTGGGTGTAAGGACGCACCGGCTCGCGTCTACGCAGACTATGACGCTGGAACACGACGAGCCCGAGTGCCTGGAACTGCCGGCATCGCGGCACAAGAAAAGCAAAAACTGACCAAGGTACGCTATGAAAAATCCAGTCTTGATGGGCCTCGTCCTGCTTTCGGTTTCCCTGCCTGCCATGGCCAAGGAGGTGACGGGTGGTGTCTACGTAGCCACCAACAACGCCGACGAGAACTCGCTGATCGCCTGGCGCCAGTTTGACGATGGCACCCTGGAAAAGGTCGGCGAGTACACCACCGGCGGCACGGGCAACGGCATGGATGGCGGCCTCGATCCGCTCGGTTCGGCCTACGGCGTGTGGCGTTCGGCAGACAACCGCAACGTGCTGGTGGCCAACGTCGGCGACGGCACCCTGTCGTCGCTTCACGTCGAAGACGACCTGACGCTGACGCTCAACAATGTGGTGGATGCCGGCGGTGCCAAACCCAAGGCCATCGACGGCCATGGCGACATCGTCTACGTCGCCAGCACCGATGGTGCCAACGATGAGCCGGGGGTGATCAAGGGCTTTACCATCGATGGCGATGGCAACCTGACCGAGATCCCCGACTCCGTTCGGCCGCTGGATGATTCTCCGGTCAGCATGGAGTTCACCGAGGACGGCAAGTACCTGACGCTTGTCGGCTTTCTTACCGGCATGGTGCATGTCTATGCGGTGGACGACGAAGGCCTCCTGTCGCAGGAGCCGATCTCGAGCCTCGAGTCGCCGCACCTGAGCGAGGAGCGCTTCTTCGCCCTGCCCATCGGCACCAAGCTGGTCACTCGCCCGGACGGCCACAGCACCCTGCTGGTGACCGAAACCCGCTATATCACCCAGGGCTACCAGTTCCACCCGTCCTCCGAGGAGTCGAAGGCCAAGTATCCCTTCCTGCAGGAATACGAGGGCCAGACCGGCTCCATGTCGTCCTACGACATCGACGAGAACGGCAAGCTGACCCTGGTGTCGGCGGATGTGATGACCGGCGACGACATCTGGGGTGGCGAGCAGGCCGCCTGCTGGGTCACCACCTCGGAGGACGGCAAGTACGCCTGGACCACCAACTCCCATACCTCGAGCCTGTCGACCTTCAGCGTCGATCCCGAGGACGGCAGCATCGCTCTGCTGGAAGAAGCCGCCTACCGCGCCGAGGATTACAACGAGTATTTCGCCGACATGGACCTGAGCGCCGACGGCAACTACGTCAACATTATCAGCGGCAACACCGGCAAGACCTGGGTGTTCGAGATCCAGCACGATGACGGCAGCCTGAGCGTGGTCGATGCCTATCCGGGCAGTGCCGAAGTCCACTCCTACGGGCTGGTGACCATCCCGCTGACCCAGGGCGGCTAGACGACTTTTCGGACCAGGCCCGGGCGTGTACGACCACAGTCACGACGCTGGGCCAGAAGGCTATGTCACAAAGCTTCACCAGAGAGCTGACCAAAATCGCCAGATCAGGCGGGTAGGTAAAGTAGCTAAAAAGGGGGCCGTGCTGACACGGCCCCCTTCTCTGTTGCAAGCAGCATAAGAAAACTCAGCTCGTGTGCGGTGCTTCCCGGCTCGAGACCGCAGGCCATAGATCCAGCAACCGATGCAGTACCGCCATCACCGCCAGGGTGGCCAGCAGTGCCACGCACATCGAGCTGAACCGATAGACGGCGTCGACGACCAGATCCTGATCGGGTCTCAGGTACTGGCCAAACAGGATACCCAGGGTTGTCAGCCCGCCGAAGCCGATGCCGGAGCCGGCGTGCTCGATGACGTGCTCCCGTGCGAACAGCAAAAGACCGATGGCATAGGCCAGCAGCACCAGCAGCAGATGGTCGCTCTTGGTGAACAGCACCAGTTGCAGCACCAGTGCCAGGTTACAGCCCAACAGAGTGCCGATGGCACGACGCCAGGCGGACATCCGGGCGCCATGGTAGCCGAGGGCAAACAGGATCAGGATAGTCGCCATCTGCGCGGACAGGGAGTCGCGCAGATCGAGCAATTGAAACACCAGAAAGGACAGGGTCGCGGTCAGCGCCCCGATCAACGCCTGATGGCGCTTCAGCGCCGCCGTCTTGGCCTGACGTGGCGGCGGCTGTCGCGGCGTGACATCGGGAAACAGCCAGTGCATCAGGGCGGCGATGGCCACCGCCAGAAAACTCGCCACGGTGTTGCTGGCCAGCAGATCGAACAGGTCGAGGTCGGGGTAGCTGGCAAAATGCAGCATGATGCTCAGGGTCAGCACGCCGTTGGCGCCGAACACGAACAACGGCCCCCTGGCCATCAGGGTGAAGCGCCCCAGGAACATCAGGAACACCAGTCCCGTCATCACCACCGGCAGATGCTGGGTCAACCCCACCACCAGGCTGATCTCGACCACATTGAGGCAGGCGTTACCCAGGAACTGGCGCACCACATGGGCGTTGAACACCGGAATGATCCCCAGCAGAAACATCGGAAAGACGGTGAAGAAGACACCATAGTTCCAGTGCATCAGCTGGCTGATCAGAAAGCCGAGCCAGGCCCCCACCGCGATACGCAGACACTGGCGCAGGCCGTTGTCGCTGAGCTTCGAGGCCTTCGGTTGCTGCTGCCCTGACGACGCCCGTAGCCTCTTGGCAAACAAGGCCAGTGGCTGCTTAATAAACGACGCCAGTGGCCGCTTAATAGACGACGCCCGTAGCCGCTTAGTAAACATAATGCAGCCAGGACATCAGCCGAATCTGCAGCGCCCCCAGCGGATGGGCCAGCGGATGCTCCCCGGGAAACAGCTGCACCGTGGCGCGGGAGCCGGTGGGCAGACTCGTCGGTGCGTCCCCGGCCAGCGAAAGGTGCAGGCGAAGGCGCTGGGCGTCACGCAGCCAGCGGTCGGTGGTGGGGATGTCGGCCAGGTTACCGTCGGCGCTGATCTGTCCGTCGTAGACACCGGCGTCGCGCTTCTCTACCCGGGCGGCAAAGACCTGGCCGGGCCTGGCGTCGAACACCACCCGGGCCTCGTCGCCGGCGGCGACCTTGCGCAGGCTCTTCTCGCGGAAATCCGCGATCAGTTCGACCTCATCGGTAATCAGCGCCAGCGCTGGCTGTCCCTGGGTGGCGTAGTCACCCACCTCGAGTTGCAGGTTGCTCAATGTGCCGGAATGCTGGGCCCGCACCAGGGTGTGGTCGAGATCGAGCTCGGCCTGCTCCAGGGCGTTGCGGGCCTGACGCAAACGCAAGTTGGCCTCCCCTTCGGCGCCCAGTTCGGCCTCCAGGCGCGCCACTTCGGCCTCGGCGGACTTGACCTCGGCCTGGGCCTGACGGTCGGTGGCTACCAGGCCATCGAGGCGCTGGCGCGAGATGCTGTTCTGGCTAATCAAGCGCTCGCCTCGCCGGCGCTCCTGGGCGCTCTCCTGGGCCCTGGCGCGGGCCGCTTCGAGGGCGGCGCGGGCCGATGCGATGCTGGCGCTCAAAGTCTCGTTCTGCTGACGCGCTGCCTCCAGTTCCAGTCGCGCCTGCTCAAGCGCCAGCTCGAAGGGCGCGGGGTCGATACGAAACAGCGGATCACCCGCCTCGACATGGTCGTTATTGCTGACGTGGACCCGCTCGACGGGGCCGCTGACTTCCGGGGCGATACGCACCACCGGGCGCATGACCCGCGCCTCCGGGGTCATCGGCATGTAGGTATCTGCCACCACAAAATAGGCAAACATCAGGACGAACATGCCCAAGGCCAGGCGAACGATCCACCTGAAGCGCTGGTCGGGGGTCATGGTATTCCTCTTGGTTACACGACGGGCTGACTTGACGGGCTCACGTGACGGAGCCGCTCGGTATTTGACGAAGGCGTCCCCCGTCGACCGGCCGCGTAGACTAGCACTTTGTTAGCCTGTTAACAATATTGCGACCCTTCATGCACATTTCCTGAACCTTTGCTGATTCGGGCAGTCGTACCCTTCGACGTGCTCGACCAGGCGTAGCGACTGCTTACCCAGGCAGTCGCCCGACACCCGACATGCTCGACCCACAAGGATGATGGAAATGCAGCGACGTGACTTCCTCAAGGCGGCCACCGCCCTCAGCGCCTACGCCCTGCCAATCTCCCCGCTGCTGGCCGCGCTGGACCAGCGGCTCATGACCACCGGAGAAAAGGTCTCCTTCGACTACGCCTGGCTGAAAGGCTTCGCCCGCCATCTGTCGGGGCAACCTCACCAGGATCACGAAGGCGAACTGCCCGACCAGCTCAAGTCCCTTTCCTGGGACGACTACCAGGCCATCGGCTACCGCGCCGACCACGCCCTGTGGAGCAACAGCGACGCGCCCTATACGGCCCAGCTGTTTCACCTGGGTCGTGGCTTCACCACCCCGGTCAGGATCTACCAGGTCAGCCAGGGGCAGGCGCAGGAACTGGCCTACGACCCGGCGCTATTCAACTTTTCCAACGGCGATGGGGATAGCGTGGTCGATACCGATACGCTGTCCGAACGCCTCGGCTTCGCCGGCTTCCGCCTGCACCATCATCAAGACCCCAAGCGCGATATCGCCTCCTTCCTGGGCGCCAGCTACTTCCGTGCGGTCAGTCAGAGCATGCAGTACGGCATGTCGGCCAGGGGCCTGGCCATCGACACCGCCGGCAGCGAACCCGAGGAATTCCCCGACTTCACCCGCTTCTGGCTGGAACAGCCCGAGGGTGAAGACAAGGTCATCGTCTACGCCCTGCTCGAGTCGGAGAGCACCACCGGGGCCTACCGCTTCGATATTCGTCGCGACGTCGAAGGCGTGGTCATGGACGTGGCCGCCACCCTCTATCCGCGCAAGACGATCGAGCGTCTGGGCATCGCGCCACTGACCAGCATGTACCTGGTCGGCGAGAACGATCGTGACGTCAACTATGACTGGCGCCCGGAGATCCATGACTCGGATGGGCTGTCGATCCACACCGAAAGCGGCGAATGGTTGTGGCGCCCGCTGGTGAACCCGCCCCAGCTTCGCTACAACGCCTATTCCGCCACCAATGTTCAGGGCTTCGGCCTGGCCCAGCGCGACCACGACTTCGACCACTACCAGGACGATGGCGTCTACTACGATCGCCGACCCAGCGTGTGGGTCGAACCTACCGAGGGCTGGGGCGAAGGCAGCGTGGACCTGGTCGAGCTGCCTGCCAAGGACGAGACCTTCGACAATATCGTGGCCTACTGGCAACCCAAGACTCCGGTGGAGGCCGGCCAGGAGCTGCGCTACGCCTATCGTCTGAGCTGGTACGACCTGCCGCCACAGCAACCCAGCCTGTCGCGCTGTGTGGCGACCCGTACCGGACTGGGTGGCGTCGTCGGCCAACGTCGCGAGTACTTCAGCTGGCGCTTCGCCGTGGACTTCCGCGGCGGTCCCTTCCCCTTCGATGACGCAAGCGAGGTCGAGGTGGAGCCGGTCATCGAGACCAGCGCCGGGCGTATCGAGATCACCTCGGCCCGACCACTGGACGCCATTCAGGGCTACCGGGCCATGTTCGATGTGGTGCCACCGGACGAGGGCACCGAGCCGATCAATCTGCGTCTGTATCTGCGCGATAGCGAAGGCAAGCCGCTGTCGGAGACCTGGATCTACCAGTGGACGCCGCCTCCCGGCGATGAGCGCGAGCTGCATAACCCCGATCACTTGTAGTCGCCCCCCCACCGATGATGCGGGGCGCCCTCCTTCCTTGATGACAAGTTGCCAGGGCCAGGCCACAATGTAGCTACACCGTGGCTACCAATGAGAAGGAGACATTCATGGGTACCGATACCGTGGTCCGAGCTCGCATCGACAGCGAGACCAAAGAGCGGGCCACCGCCGCCCTCGATGCCATGGGCCTGACCGTGTCTGACGCCATCCGCCTGCTGATGCTGCGGATCGCCGACGAAAAGCGCCTACCGTTTGCGGTGCAGGTACCAAACGCCACCACGACCAAGGCGCTGGAAGAGCTGGAAGCCGGAAAGGGCAAGCGCTTCGATAGCGCGGATGCGCTGTTCGACGATCTAGGCATCTAATGCTGACCCCAGTTCGCTCGAGCCAGTTCAAGCGAGACGTAAAGCGGGTCCAGAAGCGCGGCAAGGACATGGAAAAGCTACGCCGACTGCTGGGCCTGCTGCTTGAGCAAGCGCCCTTGCCGGATACCTACCAGGATCATGCATTGCAGGGAAACTGGAAGGGTTACCGAGATGCCCATATCGAGCCCGATTGGCTGTTGCTGTATCGCGTCGTGGATGACCAACTGCAATTGGCCCGGACAAGTAGCCACGCTGATCTCTTCCGCGAGTAGGCTAGGGCTTGTCTGAAAAGTGCCTGCGCTCGGTAATACGGCGTTAAAAATCGGCTGGTGCGCCAGCCCGGTCAAAATGCTCATTTACACCCCGTAAACTGCGCTTTCTCACCGATTTTTGCCTTGTCTAACCTTCGCTCGTCGACTTTTCAGACAGCGCCTAGCCTGAAACCCTTCCCCGCATGGCGGTTCCCGACACCACGACACAGGGTGATCCCCCTGCTCTGATCCTTTGCTCTTCCCCCTCAACCCAGCCGAATTGACCGCGTGGCGCCGCTTCCGGCATGATCGTGGCTGCTAGATCACTCCAACCTCTCAACAAAAACAAGGCGCTAGGCGGCTACCATCGTAAAGTGACGGCCCGCCGAGAAGACGCCATTTCGCTGAACACCACCAAGGAACCCCCATGACACGCCACATCGCGCCCCGCTCCCTTGCCCTGACCACCCTGGCCGCCGGCATCGCTCTGTCCACTGCGCTTGCCACGTCCGCCGCCCAGGCCAACGACTTCGCCGACATGGACCCGGTCAAGCTGCGCCTGGCCCACGTGGTCAACGAGCAGGACGGCTTCCATATCGCCGCCACCAAGTTCGAGGAACTGGTCGAAGCCCGTACCGAAGGCAAGGTCGACGTCGAGATCTTCCCCAACGCCACCCTGGGTGATGAGCGCACCCTGCTCGAGGGCATGCAGATCGGCACCGTCGACATGGGCGTGATCACCAACGGCCCGGTGGCCAACTTCGTCGAGCCCATGGCGGTGTTCGAACTGCCGTTCCTGTTCGCCTCGCCCGAGGAGGCCTACTCGGTACTCGACGGCCCCATCGGCCAGGAACTGCTCGACAGGCTCGCCGACGTCAACCTCAAGGGCCTGGCCTACGCCGAGCGCGGGTTCCGCAACCTGACCAACTCCGAGCGCCCGGTGGCAAGCCCCGAGGACATCGACGGCCTGCGCATCCGCGTCATGGAAAACCCGGTCTACGTCGACACCTTCCGCGAACTCGGCGCCAATGCCGTGCCGATGGCCTGGACCGAGGCGCTGACCGCCATGCAGCAGGGCACCATCGACGGCCAGGAAAACCCGATCAACGTGATCCACTCGTTCAAGCTCAACGAGACCCAGGACTACATGACGCTGTCGCGCCACACCTATGCCCCGGCGATCTTCGTCATGGGCATGCCGTCCTGGCAGAAGCTGCCCGAGGCCGCCCAGGAGGTCGTCGAGGCCGCCGCCCAGGAAGCCGCAGAGTACGAGCGCGGGCAGAACGCCGCCATGGCCGAACAGCAGCTTGCCGAACTCAAGGAAGCCGGCATGCAGATCGAGGAGTCCCCCGACATCGCCGCCTTCCAGGACGCCGTCGCTCCGGTCTACGAGACCTACGGCGAGCAGTTCGGCGACTACCTGCCGCGCATCCAGGAAGCGCTGAAGGCCGGGGAGTCCAAGTAAGTGCTGTCCCTGCTCGAACGCCTTGAGCGGGGACTCGACGCCGTGACACGCCCGGTGGTGTTCGCCGCTATGGCGGCGTTGATCGGCGTCATCTCCCTGCAGATCATCTCCCGGGTAGCCTTCACTGCGGTGGGCTGGACCGAAGAGGTCGCACGCTTTCTGCTGGTCTGGATCACCTTCCTGGCCGCCACCCTGGCCTACCGCGCCGGTCGTCATATCGCCGTGACCTTCGTGGTCGACGCCCTGCCCAGCCTTGGCGGACGAGTCGCCAGGATCATCGCCCACCTGGTGGTGCTGGCCTTTCTGCTGGCGCTGATCATCATCGGCTGGAACTACATGCAGTTGCAGAGTTTCCAGAAGTCGGCGTCACTGCGCCTGTCGATGACCTGGGTCTACGCGGTGATGCCGCTGGCGGGCGCCTTGATGGCCTTCACCACCCTGGTGGCGATCGTGCGAGAGCTCAGCGGTCAGACGCCGGCGAGCCCGCAGGAGGTGGCGTGATGCTGTTGCTGTTCATCTCCTTCGTGGTGCTGATGCTGATCGGCGTGCCCATCGCCTTCACCATCGGCGCCAGCACCCTGGCGACGCTGGTGGTACAGGGCACACCGCTCGCCGTGGTGCCCCAGCAGATGTTCCAGGGCATCAACACCTTCGCCCTGGTCGCGGTGCCGATGTTTATCCTGACCGGTGATCTGATGGCCCAGGGCGCGGTCAGCCGCAAGCTGGTCGACTTCGCCGACAGCCTGTTCGGCTTTCTCAAGGGCGGGCTTTCGCTGGTGTCGGTACTGGCCGGGATGTTCTTTGCCGCCATCTCCGGCTCCGGGGCGGCCACCACCGCTGCGGTGGGCTCGAGCCTGGTGCCGGAACTCAAGCGCAAGGGCTATGACCCGGCCTCCGCCGCCAGTCTGATCGCTGCCAGTGGCACCATCGGCGTGGTGATCCCACCCTCGGTGCCGATGATCATCTACGCGGTCATCGCCCAAGAGTCGGTGTCGGACCTGTTTCTGGCGGGCTTTCTGCCGGGGCTGGCCATGGGTCTTGGCCTCGGTGCCATCGCCCTGGTCCAGGCCCACCGTCGCCAGTACCCCCACGGCAGCCCGCTGTCGCTGGCGACCATCTGGCGGACCCTGCGTGCAGCAAGCTGGGGGCTGATGACGCCGGTCATCATCCTCGGTGGGATCTTCTCGGGGGTGTTCACCCCCAGCGAGGCGGCGGTGGTGGCGGTGGTCTACGCCCTGCTGGTGTCGCTGTTCGTCTATCGCGACCTGACCTATCGGGACGTCTACGCCGTGATGATCCGCTCGGCGATCACCACCTCGGTGATCATGCTGGTGATCGCCACCTCGGCGGTGCTGAGCTGGACTTTGTCCAGCGCCCAGGTGCCGGCCCAGATCGCCCAGTCGGTGCTGTCGCTGTCCACCGACCCCTACGTCATCCTGCTGCTGGTGGTGGCGGTGATCCTGCTGACCGGGGTGTTCATCGAGACCGCCAGCGCCCTGATCATCCTGACCCCAGTATTGCTGCCGCTGGTGACCCAGCTCGGCATCGACCCGGTGCACTTTGGCCTGATCATCGTGGTGGGGCTGGCGATCGGCATGATCACCCCGCCGGTGGCGATCAACCTGTACGTGGCCTCTTCGGTGACCCAGCTGCCGCTCGAGCGTATCACCCGTGCCATCCTGCCCTACCTGCTGGGGCTGATCGGCGTGCTTTTGCTGGTGGTCTACGTGCCCCTGTGGCTATCGTCCTGACGCCGGAGGCGAGAAGGCCGGTTTAGCGCCAACCAGCGAGCCGCGGATGCTGTCACCAGGATCCGCGGTTTTTTCTTTGCTGCCACAGCGCCATACTGGCGATGGACCGCTTCATCGGCGACTCCTTTGCAGCTTCACCGTACCCTGACATCCGGAGCCTTCATGTCCCTTCGCCTGCCTATCGTTGCCCGCCCCGGCCTTCGCGCCTTCCTGCACCAAGCAAGGATCGGCCTGCCGAGCCGCGCCATGATCGCCGCCATGATCGCCGCCCTGCTGCTGGCAAGCCTCGCCGGCTGCACCACCTACACCTACGATGACGGACACAAGGAGACGGTCTGGGGCGTTCCCCCGGTGGATGAGCACAAGACCGAACAGGAGCGCCAGAACGAAGGCGTCAAGTATCGTGAACCGGGCGTTATCCCGGAAGAATGATCGCCCGATTTGCTCCCTCATTTCACCGGTGGTACAAGCCTCGCCAGGACCTGCTGATGCTCAGGTGCTGCCGCCCTTCACCAGGGTGAATCCCAGATCCCGGATCGGCCGTTCCGGGGTCTTGCCGGACAGACGCTCGAGCAGCAGTTCCGCCGCCTGGGTGCCCATCTCGCTACGGGCCACCGCCAGGGTGGTCAGCTTCGGCGTCAGGTGCTCCGCCAGCGGCAACCCCAGATAGCCACCGACCGCCAGCTCCTCGGGAATCCTGATGCCCTGGCGGCTGGCCGCCAGCAGCACGCCGCTGGCGACGATATCGTTGGAGCAGTGAATGGCGTCAGGTCGCGGTGTCATTGCCATCACATCCTCCAGCGCCCGCACCCCGACCTCGTAGGACGCCGGCTCGTGGTACTCCAGCATCCCGCCACAGGCCGCACCCGCCTCCTCCAGCGCCCGCTGGTGGCCCTCCAGGCGTTGAGCCGCCCGGTAGTCATGGCCCAGGTGAGAGCCGACGAAGGCGATACGCCGATAGCCCTGCTCAAGTAGATGGGACGCCATAGCGTGACCCAGGGCGACGCCGTCCACCCCCACGTTCATGTCGATGGGGTCGTCGCCCACTTCCATGATCTCTACCACCGGGCGTCCCCAGTCCCTGAGTCGCGAGATCACCCGGGGCCGGTGGCGCAGACCGGTCAGGATCACCCCGGACGGCGAGTAGCCGAGCACCGTATCGACCAGACTGGCCTCGCGGTCCAGATCCCAGTCGGTGGTGGCCAGCAACATCTGATAGCCCGCCGCCTCCAGTCGCTTCTGGATGGCATCGATGACCTCGATAAAGGTCAGGATCGCCAGCGACGGCACGATCACCGGGATCACGCGGGTGCCCGCTGCGGCAAGCCCCCCGGCGATCAGGTTGGGCACATAGCCAAGCGCCTCCACCGCCGCGTCGACACGCTGCTTGACCTCGGCGGAGACTCGCCCCGGCGTATTCAGCGCCCGCGATACGGTGATCGGCGCGACCCCCGCCTGCCGGGCCACGTCGGCCAGGGTCACTCGGCCCTTGCCCCGGTGGCGCTTGCGTGAGCGAATTTCCTGGCTGTCCATTGGCGTCCTTCCTCGAAGATTCCTTTGGCCACAGTGTAACCCAAGACCAAAGTATGGGTAGCGCTACCATCTTAATGGTAGCGCTACCCATGCAATGTCGGCTACCTTTCGACTACGCCTCGACGCAATAGCGTCGTCGGACGATACGCCCCGAGGAGACAACGACAATGAACGCACGCAGCCTCACCCCCCTTGCCCTGGTCACCGCCATCTCGCTCGGCGCCGCTGGCACCGCCGCCGCCGAAGACCTGGCCATCGCCATCCACACCGACCCGTCCCACGCCATGTTCAAGATCGGCGAGCGCCTCAAGGACACCATCGAGAGCGAGTCCGATGGCGAGCTGACGGTGACCCTGCTTGGCACCGAGGTCGGTGGCGAGCGCGACCACCTGGAAGGCGCCAGCTACGGCGAGTACGCCATCGCCCTCGGTGGCTCCATGCCGATGACCCTGTATGCCCCCGAGTTTGCCGCCGCCGACCTGCCCTTCGTCTACGACTCCAGTGACCAGGCGCGCAAGATCTACGAAGGCGAGATCGGCGAGGCGCTGAATCAGAGCCTGATCGCCAAGGGCAACATGCGCCTGGTGGGCCTGTCGGCACGCAACCCCCGCAACCTGACCTCAAAGACCCCGGTCAAGACCCCGGAGGACGTCAGCGAGGTGCGCATGCGCGTGCCGGAGATCGCGCCCTGGGTCGCGGTATGGGGCGAGATCGGCGCACTGCCGAGCCCGATCGCCTGGCCGGAGGTCTACACCTCGCTGCAGACCGGCGTCATCGACATGCAGGAAAACCCGGTGGACAACATCTACGCCGGCAAGCTGTTCGAGGTGCAGGACTATGTCAGCCGCACCGAGCACGTCTACTCGTTCTTCCACTGGCTGATGAACGAAGACGTCTATCAGGAACTGTCCGACGAACACCGTGACATCGTCCTGTCCGCCATCGACGACGCCACCACCTGGGGCGATCAACTGGTCAGCGATGGTCAGGCGGAGCTGTTTGAAAAACTCAAGGAAGAAGGCATGGAGGTGGTCGAGCCCGATGTCGCCGCCTTCCGCCAGGCCGCGCGCCCCGCCGTGGAAGAGATCGCCCAGGACTACGACCCGGCCGTTCGTGACTATGTGCTGTCACTGATCCAGTAAGTCCGAGGCGGCGCTAACCCCGAAGGCGTTGTTGCCTCGAGGGTTGGCACAGCATCTGACCGTCCCACGGGGCCTCGCCGACCGAGGCCTCCCTCCCTTGAGTCAAGTCCCCGCCACCCGGCGGGGGCAACGGAGTGTCCGATGACCTCATCTCCTACCCTGTCCCGGGCACTGGGTGCTTTCTGGTGGTTGTTGACCACCGTGGTAGTCGGTGCCTTCGGCCTGATGCTGCTGGTCATGGCCATTCAGGTAATCGCACGCTATGCCCTCGGCGTCGCGGTGCCCTGGACCGACGAGGTTTCCCGCTATCTGTTCCTGGCGGAGATCTTTCTCGGTTCGGTGCTGGCGCTGCGCTACCAGGAACACATCCGCATCACCGTCGTCACCGACCTGCTGCCAGCGGGCGCCCAGCGCTGGGCGGCGGTCGCCGCCGACGCCATCAGCATCCTGGTGCTTCTGATGATCATGGGGGGCGCCTTCAACATGATGGAGCGCACCGCCGGCATCTTCGCCAGCACCTTCGACATGAGCTTTTCCTACCTGTACCTGATGCAGCTGGTCGCTGCCGGCCTGATGGCACTGCTGCTGGTGGAGGACCTCGTCGTTCGTCTGCGCGGCAAGCCTTCCACCTTGCCTGACGAACCCAAGGAGTAAGACACCATGGAAATCTTTGCCATCATGTTCGTCGGCCTGATCGTGCTGCTGATGCTGGGGGTGCCGGTCGCCTTTGCGATGATCGCCTCATCGGCGGCGGTGCTAGCCTACACCCGTGGCTTCGCCGAGATCCCGCTGGAGATGATCGCCCAGCGCACCCTGTACGGCGTCAACAGCTTCACCCTGCTGGCGATTCCCGCCTTTCTGCTGATCGGCCGGCTGATGAACTCCGCCGGCATCTCTGATCGGGTGTTCGACGTGGCGCGCTGCGCCGTGGGTCACCTCAAGGGCGGGCTCGGCCACGTCAACGTGCTGGCGAGCATGCTGTTTGCCGGCATGTCGGGCTCAGCGGTGGCCGATGCTGGCGGGCTTGGCGCGGTGGAGATAAAGGCCATGGAAGACGATGGCTTTCCCACCGACTTCAGCGCCGCGGTCACCGCCAGTTCCGCCACCATCGGGCCGATTATCCCGCCCAGCATTCCGGCGGTCATCTATGGCGCCCTGGCCAACGCCTCCATCGCCGCGATCTTTCTCGGCTCCATCCTGCCGGGCCTGTTCATGGGTGCCGGCCTTATGGTGATGGTGGCGGTGATCTCCCATCGTCGTGGCTACCCGACCCGGGCCCGCGCCACCATGGCCGAATTCACCCGTGCACTGTCGCGGGGCCTGCTGCCCATGCTGACCCCGGTGATCATCCTGGTCGGCATTCTGTCGGGGCTATTCACCCCCACCGAGGCCTCGGTGGTGGCGCTGCTCTACTGCATGATCATCTCGTTCTGCGTCTACCGTTCGATCACCCTGCGCGAGTTCGTCCAGATCCTGCGTGACACCGCCATCGACACCTCGGTGCTGCTGCTGATCATCGCCGGCAGCGCGCTCTATAGCTGGATCCTGGCGCGCTACCAGGTCACCGCCCTGGTCGCCGACTTCCTGCTCGCCACGGTCAGCGATCCGATGCTGCTGCTTCTGCTGCTGAGCCTGTTCATCCTGCTGATCGGACTGTTCATCGACTCGGTGCCGGCGCTGTTTCTGCTGACGCCGCTGCTGGTGCCGGTGGTGGTGCAGTACGGCATCGATCCGGTGCACTTCGGCGTGCTGATGATCTTCAACCTGATGATCGGGCTGATCACGCCACCGGTGGGCACGGTGCTGTTTGCCATCCAGAAGATCACCGACCTGCCCTTCAACACCCTGGTGCGGGCCACCCTGCCGTTCTACATCCCGCTGGTGGCGGTGCTGATCGTGATCACGCTGTTTCCGTCCATCGTGATGTTCCTCCCCAACCTCTTGCTCAAATGACGCCACGACCGGGCAAGGTTTCAGGGCCTTGCCCGGCGGGCTTATCTCAATAGGAGTCATGCCATGGCTGTACTGATCACCGGTGGCCTCGGCCACGTCGGTTCCTGGGTCGCCACCCTGCTCGCCCGCCAGGGCAAGAAGGTCATCATCTGCGATATGGCCGCCCCCCACGTCGACCGCATGGGGCTCGACTATCTCGAGGAAGTGCGTGACAACGTCCACTTCGAAGCGGTCGACGTGCTCGACACCCACACCCTGTTCGAGACCTTTCTGCGCTATCGCGACGAGCTGGAAGGGGTCATTCATGGGGTCTCGGTGATCGCCGGGCCGAGCTTCCAGACCCGCCCGTTCAAGCACCTGTCGATCAACGCCATGGGCACCCTGAACGTCTACGAGACCTGCCGGCTGCTGGGCATCGACAAGGTGGTCAACATGAGCTCCGGCGCGGTCTACGGCGACGCCGTCGGCCCCCAGGTCGAGACCATGCCCTACAAGGCCACCGACCTTTACGGCGCCACCAAGATTTCCGGCGAGCTCTACGGCGACCAGTACACGGCGACCTACGGCATGGATATCCGTCAGGCCCGACTGTTCTTCGTGTATGGCCCCGGCAAGCGCCCGTCCCACATGCACGCGGTCTACCAGGCGATGTTCGGGCCACTCGAAGGGCTACGCGATGTGCACCCGGACAACGGACGCGACCAGACCACCGACTGGACCCACGTCGAGGACACCGCGAGGGGCATCCTGGCGCTGTTCGATGCCGACAGCGTGCCTCACCGCCACTACAACATTTCCTGCGGTGTGCCGATCGCCCATCAGGACATCGTCGACAGCGTCACCGACCTACTCGGCCATGACAGCGGCATGCGTCTGGGCCCTGGCCCCTTCGTGGTGCGGGGCAGCCCCCTGGACATCACCCGCGCGCGCACGGATCTGGGCTTCGAGCCGCGATTTACCGATATCCGCGAGGGGCTCGAGGACTACCATCGCTGGCTCAAGAAGAACGCCTGAAACGACACGGCCGGCCTGTCAAAGGCCGGCCGCTCGCAGACGGGTCGATCCGCTTCCGCCATCACTGCCGACGGAACACCAGCGCCAGATTGTTGGCCGGCAGCTCGTGGATGGCCTCCCGGCTCAGGCCGTGCTCGGCGGCGACCTCGGTCACCTGCTCCAGGTCCCGCACGCCCCAGCGCGGGTCACGGCGCCTCAAGTCGGCGTCGAAGGCCGCATTGGACGGCGCGGTATGCTCACCACCACGTCGGTAAGGGCCGTACAGCAACAGCACGCCACCCGGCTCGAGGTGGGCCTGGGACTTTGCCATCAGCGCAGGCGTCACTTCCCACGGCGAGATATGGATCAGATTGATCGCCACCAGGGCGTCAAAGGTGTCATCCGGCCAGGGCTCCAGCACGTCGCGGCGTACCGGCGCCAGCAGATTGCCGCACCCTTGCGTCGCTTGCTCCGGCTCTCGCCCAGAAGGCCCTGCCCGTTGCGCTTCGCTTTCGCCTTGCCTGTCACCCTCCGCTTCCCCTTGCCTATCTTCTGCTGCTGCAAGCGCGCGCCAGGCAGCGATGGACGCCAGCGCCGCCTCGGAAACGTCGCTCGGCTGCCATCGCCAGCCCGGCTGGCACTGCGTCATATAGAGTCCGTGCTCACCACTGCCGCTGGCGAGCTCCAGCACGCGAGCATGGCGTCCCAGGCACTGACGCAGCACCGCGTGGATGGGCTCGCGATTGCGAAGCGCCGCTGGACTGGAGAGTCTCGCGTCGGACATGGGAAAACCTCACGGTAAACAAGGGGAGTAACAAGAGCGGCAATGGCCAAACGAATATAACGGAAGCATGGTAACGTCTGGCATCAACGGCTTGCGCAACGATGCCAAGCGATGATCGTCCCGGTACACTAGCAAAAGATACCCTTCATCTTCACCAAGGACGGCCCATGGCTCGACCCGCGCCTCGCTACCTCGAGATTCAACAGCACATCCTGGCCAAGATCCAGCGGGGGGAATGGCCCACCGACCATCGCATCCCGGGTGAGGAGCAGCTGGCGCTCGACTTCAACGTCAGTCGCATGACCGCCAACAAGGCCATCCGCGAACTGGTTCAGCGCGGCTATCTTACCCGCCAGCCGGGCGCGGGAACCTTCGTCACCGAACGCAAGGCGGAATCCTCGCTGATGGAGGTCCACAATATCGCCGAAGAGGTCCGCGGTCGCGGCCATCACTATCGGGCCAGGGTGCAGCGTGCCGAAGCGATCGATGCCAGTGAGGACATCGCGTTGCAACTGGGGGTCAAGCGAGGCAGCAAGGTCTTCCATACCCGCATCGTTCACCACGAAAACGACGAGCCCATCCAGCTCGAGTTGCGCTACGTCAATCCCCGCCACGTGCCAGACTATCTGGACGCCGACTTCACGCTCACCACGCCCCATCAGGTGCTGATCCAAACCTGGCCGATCACCGATATCGAACACGTGGTCGAGGCCGTTTCGGCAGACACACGACAGGCCGAGGAGCTGGCCATTTCCACCTCCCTCCCTTGCCTGCAGTTGCGGCGGCGCACCTGGTCAAATGACCTGCTCATCAGTTACGCCGTGTTGATCCACCCGGGAGATCGCTACAAGCTGCGCTCGGCGTGGAAGGACTGAGGGACGGACACAGCTTCCACCTACGCACGAGGGCCGGACAGTGATTGTCCGGCCCTCGTGCTTACGGCTACAGCGATCGACAAGGTTACTGCAGTAGCATGGCCGCCGGGATCGCCATTACCAGGGTGAGTGCCACCCGCACCGCCCACACCACCAGCATCTGCCAGATGGTGATGGGAATCCGGGTGGCCAGCACGCAGGGAATGGACGCCGAGAAGAACAGGATGGACGACACCGACACCACGCCGGCGGCAAAGCGCGCCACGAAGTCGATTCCCGCGTCGCCACCGAGCAGCAGCGCCGGCAGGAACATCTCGGCCAGGCCCGCCGCGCTGGCCTGGGCCAGTTCCTGGGCATTGTCGATGCCGAAGATCGCCACCACCGGATAGAACAGCCAGCCCAGCCACTCGAACACCGGCGTGTACTTGGCCACCAGCAGTCCCAGCAGCCCCACCGACATGATCGACGGCAGGATGCTGATCGCCATCACCAGCCCTTCGGTCAGATTCTTGCGTACGCTGGATCCCAGCCGCGGCGCCTGCTCGGCCACCTTGATACCGGTGCGCCACGCCAGCGCCAGGCGATCCCCCTTCCGCGCTTCAGGTTCGCCGTCGGTCGCGGTGTTGTCCATGCCTGACAGCGGCCACAACCGCGCGGTCACCGCCGAGACAACGAAAGTGATCACCAGGGTGATCCAGAAGTAGGCGTTCCAGTAGTCCATCAGCCCCAGGGTCTTGGCGACGATGATCATGAACGGCGCGGAGACGGTAGAGAAACCGGTGGCAATGATGGCCGCTTCTCGGGCCGAGTACTGGCCACCGGCGTAGGCACGGCTGGTGATCAACAGTCCGATCGAGTAGCTGCCGACAAAGGAGGCCACCGCGTCGATGGCGCTTCGACCCGGGGTACGCCACAGCGGGCGCATGACGGGCTGAACCAGGATGCCGATCAGCTCGAGTAGCCCATAGCTCAGCAGCAGCGCCAGGAAGATGGCACCGATCGGCACGATCAGCCCCACCGGAATCACCAGCTTGTCGTAGAGAAAGGGCAGCATGTCCGGCTGATGCAGCAGTGCCGGACCGGCGGTGGTCATGGTCAACAGCGCCGCCACCACCCCCAGAAGCTTGAGCACGGTGAAGATCTTGTCGGTGAGACTGCGTCGCCAATCCCCCTTGATCAACGGATAGGCCGCGCCGGCGATGATCAGCGCCAGGGCGTAGAACCTCGCCCAGTCACCGAGCCCGGCCCGGGCCGCGGTCACCAGATGATCCAGCGGAATCGTGGTTCGACCTTCCCAGGCAACCGGAACAAAGAAGATGAAGATGCCAATGGCGCTGGGCACCAACAGCTTGAACAACAGCAGGCCGAGGGGTGTCTGGCCTACCGAGGAACCAGGAGTCGTCGCCATGAAGGGAACCTCGTCGAAGTGTGAACCAACTCGTAAGTGTCATCTTGTTTGTATATACATTTCAACCGCTATAGTGGCAAAGCACTCCCCCACAGCGCCTTTAGACGATGGTCTAATACGCCACAAACTTCTCCTCAGATTCGTTCGTTAAACGGCGTTGTCACGCTCCGCTACACCTCTTTCCTGCAGCGTCGCAGACAGGCCGCCGGTCAGGGCGTCAGACGAACCGGCAAGGACTCCAGAACCACACTTTTTTGTATATACATGATGCTGTCGAACGATCCCGTTGGGCACCCGACGCCTCCCGCGCGTGCTCGAAACGCTCTCGGGTCTCTCGACGACTCGGGGTTCAGAAAAGCCGGTAACGATCCCGCGGCCAAGATGGAGTGCACTCCGCCTAGGCGACCTGCGCTCCCCCGGGGCGATGCTTCAGAGAGGACAGGCCTGGTGCATCCGCGACCCTGTATATACGTTTATCGAAGCAATCCGTCGAGATTTCACGCCTATCCGCGCACTACGACCATGGTCTATTGATGCGTCACGGCCTGGAACCAAGCCCATAAAACGCCTGCAAGCCGCTGTTTCAACGACCATCCATCAGGCCCGACCCAAGGTTCGGGCGATGCATCACTGGCGACTCGGCGGCTTGACGAAACGGCTTGAAGGCATTATTTGTATATACATTACCCGACACGGAGCATCCCCATGTCCGAGCAATCCAAGCGCCTGCTGTGGCGCGATCTGGCGATCTTCGACGGACTGACCACCCTGCCCGAGCGTCACTGGGTAGCGGTCGAGGATGGACGGATCTGCGCCCTGGGCACCATGCAGACCCTTGACCCGAGTCAACATCGCGACGCCGTCGACATGGGGCAAGGCGGCGTCATGACACCGGGCCTGATCGACTGCCATACCCACCTGGTTTTCGGCGGGCAGCGCAGCGACGAATTCGAGCTGCGCCTGCAAGGCGCCTCCTACGAAGAGATCGCGCGTCGCGGTGGCGGCATCCTGGGCACCGTCACGGCGACCCGGAAAGCCGACGAATCGGCCCTGTTCGACGCCGCAGCAAAGCGCCTCACGTCGATGATCGAGGACGGCGTGACCAGCGTCGAGATCAAGTCCGGCTACGGCCTGACCCTGGCCGACGAACTGAAGATGCTGCGGGTGGCGCGACGTCTCGGTGAGCAACTGCCCGTTCGCGTCACTACCACCCTGCTGGCCGCCCATGCCCTGCCACCGGAGTATGCAGGCGACGCCGATGGCTACATCGAGCTGGTGTGCAACCAGATCCTGCCGGCGGCCCACGCCGAGGGCCTGGTCGATGCGGTCGACGTGTTCTGCGAGCGCATCGCCTTCTCGAGCGAACAGTCCCGGCGCGTGTTCGAGGCGGCCAGGGCGCTTGACCTGCCGGTCAAGGCCCACGCCGAGCAGCTTTCGCTGTCCGGTGGCGCGGCCCTGGTGGCCCAGTTCCGAGGGTTATCCGCCGACCATATCGAGTATCTGGACGACGATGGCATCGCGGCGATGGCCGATGCCGGGACCGTCGGCGTCCTGCTGCCCGGCGCCTTCTACACCCTGCGTGAAACGCAGCACCCACCGATCGACGCCATGCGTCGTGCCGGTGTCGCCATGGCGGTGGCCTCGGACGCCAATCCTGGCACCTCGCCCATCGCGCTGCCGACCTTGATGCTGAACATGGCCTGCACCCTGCTGCGCCTGACGCCCCAGGAGGCACTGGCCGGCATGACCCGCCACGCCGCCCAGGCCATCGGCCAGCCAGACCTTGGACGCATCGCCGTCGGCGCTCCCGCCGATCTGTGCGTCTGGAACATCGATAGCCCGGCCGAACTGGCCTATGCCGTCCAGCCGGGACGACTCAAGCATCGCCTGCTGGAGGGCGTATTGACCCATGGATGAGCAGCTCGCTTCCCCCTCGTCACCCATCGCGCCGTTGACCGAACCGGACATGGGTATCTGGCAGGGGCGTACCGACCCCGAGCCCAACAGCGAGCGCTGGCACCAGCGCATCGCCGCCTACCGCTCCGGCGCCGAGCCTGGCGTCGTGGTGACGGGCTTTGCCAGTGATGCCGGTGTCGCCCGCAACAAGGGGCGGGTGGGCGCCGCCGATGGCCCCGCCGCCATTCGCCGCGCCCTCGCCCCCATGGCCTGGCACCGCGACGCCCCTGCCTACGATGCCGGCGACATGCACTGCGTCGGCAATGGCCTCGAGGATGCCCAGGAGGCGCTGGGCGCGCGGGTGACCGAGATCCTCGACCAGGGCCACCAGCCGGTGGTGCTGGGCGGCGGTCACGAAGTCGCCTACGCCAGCTGGCGCGGCCTCTCCGAGCATCTGGACAAGGGCCACCGCAGGCCCACCGTGGCGATCATCAACCTGGACGCCCACTTCGACCTGCGCGACCCCAGCGAACAGACGTCTTCCGGCACGCCCTTCGCCCAGATCGCCGCCGACTGCGCCAGGCGTCGCTGGCCGTTCCGCTACGCCTGTCTCGGAGTCAGCCAGGCGGCCAACACCCGTGCCCTGTTTCACACCGCCAAGCGGCTCAAGTCGCTGGTGGTCGAGGATCGCGAGTTTCGCGATAGCCGCATCGCGTACATCAAGCGCGACGTGCAGCGTCTGGTAGCCGACTGCGATCACGTCTACCTGACCATCGACATGGATGTCTTCCCTGCAAGCGATGCCCCTGGCGTCAGCGCTCCCGCCTCGCGGGGCGTGATCCTGACCCACTTCGAGCCGATCCTCGAGTTCCTGCGTCGCTCGCGCAAGCTCCGCCTGATCGACATCGCCGAGGTCAACCCGGCGTATGACATCGACCAACGTACGGCGCGTCTCGCCGCCCGCCTGGTCCATCAACTGACCCGGTCCAACGCCTGACCGAGCCTTTTATTCCCTTTCACTACAGGTACCGACATGAACCAGATCACGCCCTCGCTGAACGACCGTCACGATCCTTCGCGCAAGATCGCCGCCCCCACCGGCACCGAACTGTCGTGCAAGAGCTGGCTGACCGAAGCCGCCCTGCGCATGCTGATGAACAACCTCCACCCTGACGTCGCCGAGCGTCCCGAGGATCTGGTGGTGTACGGCGGCATCGGTCGCGCTGCCCGCACCTGGGAATGCTTCGACAAGATCGTCGAGGTGCTCAAGCGCCTGGAGGACGACCAGACCCTGCTGATCCAGTCCGGCAAGCCGGTGGCGGTGATCCCGACCCACAAGGACGCGCCGCGGGTACTGATCGCCAACTCCAACCTGGTGCCGGCCTGGGCCAACTGGGAGCACTTCAACGAGCTCGACAAGAAGGGACTGATGATGTACGGCCAGATGACCGCCGGGTCCTGGATCTACATCGGCTCCCAGGGCATCGTCCAGGGCACCTACGAGACCTTCGTCGAGGCTGGCCGTCAGCACTTCAAAGGCGACCTCAAAGGCCGCTGGGTACTGACCGCCGGCCTTGGCGGCATGGGCGGCGCCCAGCCGCTGGCGGCGACCCTGGCCGGTGCCTGCTCGCTGAACATCGAGTGCCAGCAGACGAGCATCGACTTCCGTCTGCGTACCCGCTACCTGGACGAGCAGGCCAACGATCTGGACGACGCGCTCGAGCGTCTTGCCCGCTACACCAGTGAAGGCAAGGCCATCTCCATCGGTCTTTGCGCCAACGCCGCCGACGTCCTGCCGGAACTGGTCAAGCGCGGCGTCAAGCCGGACATGGTCACCGACCAGACCAGTGCCCACGATCCGCTGCACGGCTACCTGCCCTCTGGCTGGACCTGGGACGAGTACGTGGCCCGCGCCAAGAGCGAGCCCGACGCAGTGGTCAAGGCCGCCAAGGCGTCCATGGCGGTGCATGTGCGCGCCATGCTCGAATTCCAGAAGATGGGCGTGCCCACCTTCGACTACGGCAACAACATCCGCCAGATGGCCCAGGAAGAAGGCGTCGACAATGCCTTCGACTTCCCCGGCTTCGTCCCGGCCTACATTCGTCCGCTGTTCTGCCAGGGCATCGGCCCGTTCCGCTGGGTGGCGCTGTCCGGCGATCCGGAGGACATCTACAAGACCGACGCCAAGGTCAAGGAGCTGATCCCCGACGACGAGCACCTGCACCACTGGCTCGACATGGCCAAGGAGCGCATCAGCTTCCAGGGTCTGCCGGCGCGTATCTGCTGGGTCGGTCTGAAGGATCGCGCGCGCCTCGGCCGCGCCTTCAACGAGATGGTCAAGAACGGCGAACTCAAGGCGCCCATCGTCATCGGCCGTGACCACCTCGACTCCGGTTCCGTGGCCAGCCCCAACCGCGAGACCGAGTCCATGCTGGACGGCAGCGACGCGGTGTCCGACTGGCCGCTGCTCAACGCCCTGGCCAACACCGCGGGCGGCGCTACCTGGGTCTCGCTGCACCACGGCGGGGGTGTCGGCATGGGCTTCTCCCAGCACGCCGGTGTGGTCATCGTCGCCGACGGTACCGACGAGGCCGATGCCCGCCTGGCCCGCGTCCTGCGCAACGACCCGGCCAGCGGCGTGATGCGCCATGCCGACGCCGGCTACGACATCGCCAGCCAGTGTGCCCGCGACAACGGCCTCGACCTGCCGATGCTCAAGGACTGACGCCGTCCCGGGCGCGGCCAGCCGCTGGCGCGCCCGACCCTGGCATCGAGGCGCCTTGTCCCTGAGGGCGCCTCCTGCCCGGGAGCGCCATGCAAAAAGCGCAGACGCCTGCACAAAGGCCGCCCCTCGGGGCGGCCTTTATCGTTTACAACCCTGGTTCACTTCGATGCCACTTGAAACGTGCGCCGACGCCCCTGAAGCGGCCGGCGACGGGTCAGGCGCAGCACTGCTTGAACTTGCGCGCACTGCCACAGGGACAGGGATCGTTGCGTCCCGGCTTGAGTCGAGACACCCGGGCCTCGCCATCCAGATAGACCCAGCGTCCCTGGTGGCGCACAAAGCGCGAGCGCTCTTCCAGCACGCCCCAGCGCTGCCGCCCCGGCGTGCCCTCGGCAAAGGTCGCACGAAACTGCACCCAGCCCTGGTCGCCTGTTTCACCGCTATCGAGTATCTCGAGACGCTTCCAGCGGGTATCGTCGTCATCGCCCAGTTGCGCCGGGCAACTGTCCGGGTGCCAGCTATGGCGAAGGTAGTCCTCGAGCCCGAGGGCGAAGGCCGCAAAGCGCGAGCGCATCAGCGCCTCGGGCGAACGTGCGTTCTCGCCCTGGTGCAGCAGACCGCAGCAGTGCGCGAGGACCAGGCTACTGCCGCAGGGGCAGCGGGTGGATGACGTTGTAGTCAAGGTGCGGCTCTCCTCTTATCTACCTTGCGCTTTGCCACAGCGCGGGCCTTGTACGAACACCCGACGTGGGTGGCAACGCTTTAAACAGACTGCCGACCTGTACCGGCCTCACGCAAATACCGACCAGCCTGTGGCCTTGGACAGCCCTTCCAGGGCAGCGGTGCCCTTGAGCGAATTGCCGTAGCGATCCAGGCCCGGCGACCACACCGCGATCGAGGCCACGTTGGGCACCACCGCCATGATCCCGCCCCCGACACCGCTCTTGCCCGGGAAGCCGACCCGATAGGCGAAGTCTCCCGAGCCATCGTAGTGACCGCAGGTCATCATCAACGCATTGATCGCCCGTACCCGCTCAAGCCCGATCATGCGCTGGCCCTCGAAGCCACCACACAGAAAGCGTGTGGCCCTGGCGAGCTGGGCGGTGGACATCTCGATGGCGCAGTGATGGAAGTAGGTGCCCAGCACCCGGTCACAGTCGTTGGTCAGGTTGCCGCAGGATCGCAGGAAGTAGGCCAGGGAGAAGTTGCGATCCCCGGTGGCATGCTCGGAGCGCGCCACCTGCTCGTTGATGTGGATGTCCTCGTCGCCGGAGGCCTCCCGCAGAAAGCGCAGAATCTCGCCGAGGGTATCGCGTGGCGCATTGCACCCGAGCACCGCGTCGGTGGTGACAATCGCCCCGGCGTTGATGAAGGGATTGCGGGGAATGCCGTCTTCCACCTCCAGCTGGACGATGGAGTTGAAGGCCCGGCCCGATGGCTCGCGCCCGACCCGCTGCCACAGGCCATCGCCGTGACGCCCCAGCGCCAGCGCCAGGGTGAAGACCTTCGACACGCTCTGGATCGAAAAGGCCTTGCCGGCGTCGCCGGCATGAAACTCCTGTCCATCCACGGTGCACACACTGATGGCGAACTGGCGGGGATCGACACAGGCAAGTTCGGGGATATAGCTTGCCACCTGGCCCCACTCGCCAGCCTGACGAGCCTCGCGATCCAGCCTCTCGACCAGCGCCTGCAGTTGTTCCGGCGTAAGGGTCTTTCCCATGAGCGTGATTCTTCCAGGAGCCTGACAAGGCTGGCGATGGTCGCCCCCTCCACCATCACTGTCAACGTCCCTTCCCGGCCGGGGTCAATCGCCAGGGCGACAGCGCCCGCTCAGCGCCCGCTCAGGGCCCGCTCAGCGCCCGCGCCGCTTGGTGCGCATGGTCGCTTCGGCGGCAAGCGGATCTTCTGGCCAGGGGTGCTTGGGGTAGCGGCCGCGGTTCTCCTTGCGCACCTCGGGGTAGACGTTGCGCCAGAAGCTTCGCAGGTCCATGGTCGTCGCCAGCGGCCGCCGCGCCGGGGACAGCAATTCCAGGCGTACCGGCACCCGCCCGTCGACGATACAGGGTGTGGCTTCGCAACCGAACAGGGTCTGCAATTTGGCGGCCAGCACCGGCACGATACGCGTGCCGTGCTCGTCGCCGTCGTCGACCTCACGCTCATAGCGCAAGGCCGCGCTGTCACCGCTTGGCAGCGCCAGCCGTCGCGGTGCCAGCTCGTCCAGCTGGCCCGCCAACGGCCACGGCAGACGTTCGCGCAACAGCCGTTCCCAGGGCAGCGCCAGCACCTGATCGAGCCGCGACAGGCCGTCCAGATGCGGACCGAGCCAGTCCTCGAGCTCGGCCATCAGGCTGGCGTCGTCAAGCTCCGGCCACTGGGGATCATGCGCCCGTCGCAACAGCGCTACCCGTCTTCTGAGCTGTTCTGCCGCCTCGTCCAGCGGCAGCGCCTCGCGCTGCCCCAGGGCGTCGAGCAGCGCCCGGCGCTTCGCCTCTCGACTCGGCGGTCCTGCCAGGGGCTTGCGCTCCAGCACCACGGCATCGAGGGCGCGTACCCGCTCGCCTTCCAAGCGCCCCGCCGATGCGTTCCAGGCGACCCGCTCGGTCCAGTCGAAAAGTTCAGGAAAATGCGCCAGCAGCGCCGCCTCCTCGATCCGTACGCCGCGATAGAGTCTGGCCTCACGCTGGCGACCGTCCAGGTCCACCGCGACCAGCAGGGGCGCGTGGGCCAGGGGGTGATCGCTTGCCAGCGTCACCAGGCCACCGCCACGCAGGCGAAAGCGTCCGGGCGAAAGGTGCTGAGCGACACGGTCGGGGTAGGCGCAGAGCAGAAGCTCGCCCAAGGTTATTGAGGCGCCCGGCTCGCCTGTCTCACGCGGCTCGCCCATACGGGCCTTGTCCAGCGCCACCCCGGCGCGCTTGCACAGTCGCCGGGCCTCCCGCTGCCAGGCAGGATCTGGCCTCGGCGACGACAGCAGCGGTACGAACACCCGCTCCAGATCCGGCTCCCGTGAGGCGCCCTGACGACCTTCCAGCCAGGCGGCCAGGGCACAGGCCAGAGCCAGCGACGCCTCGCCGGCGCGGCTGGCTCGCTCCAGCATGGCGGCGAGCCGGGGATGCACCGGCCAGCGTCCGGCTGCCCGGCCCAGCGAACTCAAGCCGCCATCAGGCTCGACCAGCCCGAGGGACTGCAACAGCCGACGCCCGCTATCCAGGGCCGCTGTCCCTGGCGAAGTCACCCAGGCAAGCGCGGACACGTCCTTGACGCCCCAGCGCGCGAGTTCGAAGGCCAGGCCGGACAGGTCTGCCTGGTGGATCTCCGGCTCGGCGTGGGGCGGCAGCGGCTGCTCTTCCGCCCACAGCCGATAGCAGCGTCCAGGCCCCTGGCGACCTGCCCGCCCACGCCGCTGATCGGCGCTGGCTCGGTTGACACGGCGGGTCTCGAGACGCGAAAGCCCGGTACGCGGGCTGAACACCGGCACCCGCTCCAATCCGGCATCGACCACGCTGCGCACGCCATCCACGGTGACACTGGACTCGGCGATGGCGGTGGCCAGGACCACCCGACGCCGGCCATTCGGGTCAGGACGAAGGGCAGCGCGCTGCTGCTCGAGCGGCAAGCGTCCATGCAGCGGCAGTATCGCGATATCCTCCAGCCGCTCGCCCAGCCAGCGCCCGAGACGCTCGATTTCGACAACACCAGGCAGGATCACCAGCACGTCGCCAGCAGCATCACCACCAACCCTGGCATCGTCATCCCCGCCATGGAACACAGGATCGGACGCCTGCAGCGCCTCCATGACCACCCGGCCCTGCTGCTCTTCCGCCGAGGCGCGCTGGGACAGCGGCCGATACAGCGTCTGGACCGGATACTGCCGCCCCGGGCACTCGATCACCGCCACGTCCTGTCCCAGCACGCCTTGCATGGCGGCCACGTCCAGGGTGGCAGACATCACCACCAGGCGCAGGTCCTCGCGCAGCCCCTGCTGGACGTCGAGGGCCAGCGTCAGCCCCAGGTCGGCCTCCAGACTGCGTTCATGGAACTCGTCGAAGAGGATGCCGGTGACCCCCTCCAGCATGGGGTCATGCTGCAGCATGCGCGACAGCACGCCCTGGGTGACGACTTCGAGGCGAGTCGTCGGGCCGACGCGGCTCTCGCCACGCATGCGGTATCCCACCGTCTCGCCCGGCCGCTCGCCCAGCAGCTCGGCCATATGGCCCGCCGCCAGACGCGCCGCCACCCGACGAGGCTCCAGCAGCAGCAGACGCCCGCGACCATCGTCGCCACCGCACCAGTCACAGTCCAGCAGGGCCAGCGGTACCCGGGTGGTCTTGCCGGCCCCGGGCTCGGCCACCAGCAGCGCCCGGTTGTGCTGTTCGAGCGCTACGGTGAGCTGAGGCAGTCGGGCGTCGATGGGCAGGCTGGGCGGTGAAGACATCGGCTCGGAGGCTCCTCGGGCGGGACGGGACGGGACTGAACTGGGCTGTACTGGACTGCACAAGCAAGGCAGCAATGCGTCGCCGATGATAGCACGCCGCTCCCCCAGGGCCCGGCGGCAGCCACCCGCCCGAGGTCTGGCTTGTATACACCACCAACAACATTTTGTTGCCAGTAGATGACGTTTTTGTCTACGCTCTTCAAGCTGACCGAAAGGTCAGGTTTTTAGCGCGACGCCCGTCGCGGCATCGCCCAGACAATCGACAGCGGCCACTACAACGACAAGAGGACCCTGAGATGAGCGAGACCACGTCCACGCTTTCACCGCGCGACCGTCATCCGGCAGCCAGCGCGAGTCGCCCAGACGGCGACGACGGTACTCCGGATCAAACCAGCCAGGACGCCGTCGGCCGGCTTGCCTGGCTGGATCGCTACTTCAACGTCAGCCGCCGGGGCAGTTCGCTGAAGACCGAGCTGCTGGCCGGGATCGCCACCTTTCTGGCGGGCATGTACATCATCGTGGTCAATCCGGCGGTGTTGTCGGACGCCGGCATTCCCTTCTCGGCGGCGCTATCGGCCACGGTGGTCATCAGCTTTCTGAGCAGCCTGGCCATGGCGCTGTACGCGCGCAACCCCATCCTGGTGGCGCCCGGCATGGGCATGAACGCCCTGTTCACCTACACCCTGGTACTGGGGGCTGGTCTGTCCTGGGAGGTCGCACTCGGGTGCGTGTTCTGGTCCGGTGTGATGTTCGCCGTACTGGCCATGTTCAACGTCCGCGAGGCGATCATCGACGCCATTCCGCCGTCGCTGCGCTACGCCATCACCTGCGGTATCGGCCTGTTCATCACCTTTATCGGCCTCAAGAACGCCGGCTTCATCGTGGCAAGCCCCGCCACCCTGGTCAGCCTGGGCAGCCTGGATGCTAGCCTCGCCACCTTCTTCATCGGGCTGATCGTGACCGCGGTGCTGGTCATCCGCGGCTTCAACGGTGCTCTGATCCTCGGCATCGCCACCACCACCCTGCTGGCCGCACCGATGGGGCGTCTGTGGGGTGACGAGGTGGTCGTGGCATGGCAGGGACTGGCCGCCTGGCCGGACTTCTCGGCGCTGGGTCAGGTCGACGTGCTGGGGGCTCTCAAGGTCGCCTACCTGCCCTTTATCTTCGTGATGCTGTTCACCAACTTCTTCGATGCGCTGTCGTGCTTCATGGCGCTGTCGGAATCCGCGGGGCTCAAGGATGCCAAGGGCAACCCGCGCAATCTCAAGCGCTCGATGACGGTGGACGCCTTCGCCTCGATGATCGCCGCCCCGCTGGGCACCAGCGCCGCCCAGACCTTTATCGAGTCCGGCGCAGGGGTCGCCCAGGGCGGGCGCACCGGCCTGACCGCGCTGGTGATCGCGCTGCTGTTCCTGCCGTTTCTGTTCCTGTCGCCGCTGCTGTCGCTGGTGCCGGGCATCGCCACCTCGCCGGCGCTGGTGCTGGTGGGACTGTTCATGATGGCCCCGGTGGGCAAGATCGACTGGGGACGCTTCGAGGAGGCCTTCCCGGCCTTTCTGGCGATCATCCTGATGCCGTTGACCTACTCGATCACCCTGGGCATCGCCTTCGGCTTCATGAGCTTCGTGCTGATCAAGCTGGCCACCGGCAAGTTCACCGAGATCAAACCCGCCATGTGGGTGTCCGCGGTGCTGTCCGCGATCATGCTGGTGACGGCGCAATAGCGTAAGCAAGCGCCACCGGGCCTCAGCCCCGTGGCGCCGACACCACCCCACAGCCCTTCAATACCACCTGGGTCAGAAAATCGGTGACACGCTGCATATCGTCATCGGTGAAGTCGTCGTGGCCGGTGATGCCGGCGACCTGAGATTGAAAGTCTGCATAGTGCTGGGTCGCCGACCAGATCAGGAAGATCAGCGATACCGGGTCCACCGGGTCCATCAGGCCGCGCTCGGCCCACTGACGAAACACCTCGGCACGGCTTTCGACCCAGTCACGCAACTCGCCACGCAGATAGTCCTGCAGAAAGGGGGCGCCCTGAAGGATCTCGCCGGCAAACAGGCGCGAGGCCTCGGGGTGGCGGCGAGACATCTCCATCTTCGAGCGGATAAAGGCACTGAGCACCTCGGCGGGATCATCATCCACCGAGATATCGTCGAGCATCATGTTCCAGCGCTCCATCACCCCTTCCAGCAGGCGAACGTACAGCGCCTTCTTGCTGCCCATGTAGTAGAGAACATTGGACTTGGGCAGCCCGGCTTCCTCGGCAATCAGTTTCAGGCTGGCGCCTCGATAGCCGTGACGCGAAAACACTCGCTCGGCGGCGTCGAGTATGTCGCGTTCGTTACGCTGGCGAATGGCACCAGCCTCCGCCTCCAGCGGCGCCTTCAGCGCCGTGTCATCAAGCTGTGAGCCCATGGTTATCCCGATCGTCGAATCGCCCGCCACCGCCGGTTGCAGGTGGGTCGGCAAGGAGGAAAAGAGTGCCTGAACCCCACCGCTCTGGCAATTGGGCAAAGCAGCTAGCCTGGCACGACAGCGGCTGTGAGGGGCAGCTTTTGAGGCCTCTGCTGTGGTCGCCGACAGGAACTCGCGGCGGGCACCGAAAAAAACTCGACGGCGTGACTTGAAGAAGCTGACCGATTGGTCAAGAATGAAGTTACCCCCTTGCCATGGCGATGCCCCTTGGTACCGACTCGCTGACAACCACTCGGCTCAGCCTGCAACCAGGACATCGACCAGGACATCAACGACGACAACGACAACATAAGCGGACCTGACCATGATCGAGTTCTTCCTCAACGGGCGGCCACGGCGCGTCGACGCCGAGGCCCACCTCAGCGTGCTCGACCTGCTGCGCGAGCGCCTCAACCAGACCGGCACCAAGGAAGGCTGCGCCTCCGGCGACTGCGGTGCCTGCACCGTGGCGATCGGCGAGCCCGATGCCGACGGCAACCTGCGCTATCACAGCGCCAACGCCTGCATCATGCCGGCCCACCAGCTCAATGGACGCCACCTGGTCACCGTCGAGGGGTTGTCCCGGGGGGACGAGCTGCATCCTTGCCAGGCCGCCATGGTGGAACACCACGGCAGCCAATGCGGCTTCTGCACCCCGGGTATCGTCATGTCGCTGTTCACCCTTCATGAAGATGACCGCGCGCGGCCCGCGCCACTGACGCCTGAGCGACTGGAAGCGGCGCTGGGCGGCAACCTGTGTCGCTGCACCGGCTATCGCCCGATCCGCGACGCCGCCCTGGCCATGGGCGACACCCCGGGCTTCCGGCCCGAATGGCTCGACGATGACGCCCTTGCCCAAACGCTTGCCACCAATGTGGGTGAGCCTGCTACCCACAGCGGCTTTTACCAGCCGCGCCGCCTCGATGAGCTGGTCGAACTGCGCGCCCGCCACCCCGACGCCCGCCTGGTGGCCGGCGGCACCGATCTCTGGCTCGAAGTCACCCAGAATCTGGCGGACTTCGCCGAGGTCATCGATGTCACCCGGGTAGAACAGCTCAAGGTGCTGGAAGCGGGCCACGACGCCAGCGGTCGACCAGGGATGTGGGTCGGTGCTGCCGTCACCTACACGCAACTGGAACCGCTGTTTGCCGAGCGCTATCCCGCCTTCCATCACCTCCTGCATCGACTGGGCTCTGGTCAGGTGCGCAACCGCGGCACCCTGGGTGGCAACGTGGCCAACGCCTCGCCCATCGGCGACACCCCACCGGTACTGCTGGCACTCGACGCCTGCCTGTGCCTGACCGGACCCGGCGGCAGTCGCGAACTCGCCGCGGCGGACTTCTTCATCGACTACAAGAAGACCGCCCTGGCGCCGGACGAGTGCCTGGAAGCGATCTTCCTGCCGACGCTGGCAGCTGACCGCCAGCTCAAGGTCTGGAAACTGTCAAAACGGCGTGAGGACGACATCTCGGCGGTACTCGGTGCCTTTAGCTGGGCCCTGAAGGACGGCGCCCTGGCCGAGGTCCGCCTGGCCTTCGGCGGCATGGCTGCGATCCCGGCCCGGGCAACCGGCGCCGAGGCGGCACTGGAAGGCCATGCCCCTTCACCCGAGCGGTTCGCCGCCGCCATCGATGCGCTGGCCGAAGACTTTCAGCCCATGAGCGATGTGCGTGGCAGCAGCGACTATCGTCGGCACGCCGCCGCTGCACTGATCGAACGCCTGCGCCTGGTCGTCGCCGACGCGGCATCCCAGGACTCTCAGCACCCGACCCAGGAGGTGATGCTCCATGCGTACGCTCACTGATCTGACCACACCTGCCTCCGCGGCCAGCGATACTGCCGATACTCCCCGCCACGCGCCGGCGGCCAAGGGCTTCTCGGGCAGCGCCGCTCGCCACGAAAGCGCGGTCAAGCACGTCACCGGGCGCGCCGCCTACATCGACGACCTGGCGCTGCCGGCGGACGCGCTGCACCTGGCGGTGGGACTCTCGCCGGTCGCCAGCGGACGCATCACCGGGCTGGACCTGTCCGCCGTGCGCAGCGCCCCGGGCGTGGTCGACGTGATCAGCGTCGCCGACGTCCCGGGCCACACCGATATCGGCCCGGTCTTTCCCGGCGATCCGATCATGGCCGACGGCGAGGTACTCTACGCCGGCCAGGTGATCTTCTGCGTCGCCGCCACCAGCCATCGTGCGGCGCGTCAGGCGGTCAAGAAGGCGCGCCTGGAGATCGATGAGGTCGAGGCGAGCCTCGACCCAGTGGCCGCCGCCGAGGCCGGCGACGTGGTGCGCCCGACCCACCGCCAGCAGAGCGGTGACTGGGAGGCCGCCCTGGCCGGCGCGACACACGTCATCGAGGACGAGCAGTTCGTCGGTGGCCAGGAGCACTTCTATCTGGAGGGGCAGGCCTGCGTGGTCCACCCCACCGAAGACGAAGGCGTGATGGTCCACACCTCCAATCAGCATCCCAGCGAGACCCAGAAGCTGATCGCCGAGGTGCTGGGCATCCCCTTCCACGCGGTCACCGTGGAGGTACGCCGCATGGGCGGCGGCTTCGGCGGCAAGGAAACCCAGGCCTCGCCCTGGGCCTGCCTGGCGGCGCTGATCGCCCGCCGCACCGGCAAGAGCTGCCGTGTTCGCCTGCCCCGGGCCGAGGACATGAAGGTCACCGGCAAGCGCCACCCCTTCCACAACCGCTATCGGCTCGGTGTCGATGAACAGGGCGTGATCCAGGGCGGTGACATCACCGTCATCGGCGACTGCGGATACTCGCCGGATCTGTCCGAAGCCATCGTCGACCGCGCCATGTTCCACGCCGACAACGCCTATTCACTGGGCCAGGCTCGGGTCACCGGTCATCGCGCCCGTACCAGCACCGCGTCAAACACCGCCTTTCGTGGCTTCGGTGGTCCCCAGGGCATGATGGTGATCGAAGCCGCCATGGAGGACATCGCCCGCCGCGTGGGCGAGGATCCCCTGACGGTGCGCAAGCGCAACCTGTATCGCCAAGGCCGCGACCAGACCCACTATGGCCAGACGGTGGACCAGATCACGCTGCTGCATGACCTGATCGAGCGGCTCGAGACCTCGAGCGACTACTGGTCCCGGCGCCAGGCGATCACCGAGTTCAACGCCGACAGCCCGGTCATCCGCAGGGGCCTGGCGCTGACCCCGGTGAAGTTCGGCATCTCCTTCACCGCCCAGCACCTCAACCAGGCCGGTGCCCTGCTGCACGTCTACACCGACGGCAGCGTGATGATCAATCACGGCGGTATCGAGATGGGCCAGGGCCTGCACACCAAGGTGTGCCAGGTGGTCGCCCGCGAGCTGGGGCTCGATCTCGAAGCGGTACGCATCAGCGCCAGCCGTACCGACAAGGTGCCCAACACCTCACCCACGGCGGCCTCCAGCGGGGCCGATCTGAACGGCCAGGCGGCCCGCGACGCGGCCAGCAAGCTGAAGTCGCGGCTGTTCGACTTCGCCGCCGAACGCTACCAGCTCGACCGTCAGGACATGCGTCTGGAACAGGGCGAGCTGATCGCCGGCATCGGTGGCAGCGAACGACGTATCGCCTGGGGCGAGCTCATCCAGGACGCTTACCTGGGTCGGGTGTCGCTGTCCGAGAAAGGCTTCTACGCAACGCCGTTGATCCACTACGATCGGGCCAGCGGCAGCGGACGCCCCTTCTACTACTTCGCCTATGGCGCCGCCGTCGCCGAGGTGGCACTGGACACCCTCACCGGCGAGTACCAGGTGGATCGGGTCGACATCCTCCACGACGTGGGCGACTCGCTCAATCCGGCCATCGACGTGGGCCAGGTGGAAGGCGGCTTTATCCAGGGCATGGGGTGGCTGACCAGCGAGGAACTGAAGTGGAACGAGCGGGGCCAGTTGACCTCGTTCGGCCCGGCCACCTACAAGATCCCCGCCTACGGCGATCTGCCGGCCACCTTCAACGTCGAGCTGATGCAGGGCCACCCCAACTCCATGGCCAGCATCTACCGCTCCAAGGCGGTGGGTGAGCCGCCCTTCATGCTGGGGATGTCGGTGTGGTGCGCGCTGCGCGACGCCCTGGCGAGCCTCACCGACTACCGCCAGGCGGTACGGCTGGACACCCCGGCAACACCTGAGCGGGTCATGGCGGCGGCACGCCTGGCACGCTGGGTGAATGAGAGTCGTGCAGGAGGCACCCCATGAGCGGCGAGCGCTGGTACGACGCCCTGGCCCGCCTCCGACGCGCCGGCCTGCCCCATGTGCTGGCCACCCAGGTGACCAGCCAGGGGTCGACCCCACGTGAGCCTGGCGCCAGGATGGTGATCACCGCCGACGCCATCATCGACACCCTGGGCGGCGGCACCTTCGAATGGCAACTGATCGCCTGCGCCCGGGAACGCCTCGAGCGCGGTGAGGCCGGCCTCAGCATGGAGGCCTTTTCGCTGGGTGGCCGCAGTGGCCAGTGCTGCGGCGGCTTCGTCAACGTGCTGCTCGAAACGGATCTCGGTACGGCCACGCGCCTGGCGCTGTTCGGCGCCGGCCACGTGGGCCGCGCGGTGGCCTCATTGGCGGCGCCGCTTGGCTGGCGACTCGACTGGTACGATAGCCGCGAGGACGCCTTCAGCGGGCTCAACCCGGCACCAGGCCAGCACCACCACCGGCTGGACGACTGCAACACCAGCGCCGAGTCGCTGCCTGGCGGCAGCCACGTGCTGGTGCTGACCCACGACCACGCCGAGGACTACGCCCTGGTGGAGGCACTGCTCAGGCGCGGCGACATGGCCTCGATCGGGCTGATCGGCTCGCGCAGCAAGTGGGCCAGCTTCCGCGGGCGACTGGAGCGTGCCGGCATCCCGCAAGATCGCATCGACGCCGTGCGCTGCCCGATCGGCGACTCCGGCGGCGACAAGACGCCCTACGCCGTCGCCCTGGCCGCCCTGGCCGAGCTGCTGCCACTGGCAAGCCCCAGGCCGGAGGGGGCACGTCGCGACGCGCTGCGCGGCCTGGAAAGCGCAGAGGTACGACGCCTGTTTTCCTGAACCTGTCCTGGCCCGGCCGTTACCCGTCTGGCCGGGTAGCGCCAGGCGTCTGCCTCCCTGGCCGCCGCGCCTGCCACCTGATCAAGCCGCCAGGCCAGCCGCCCCTGACCACAACGTCACCGCCACAGTGCGATGACGCGATGACCCTATAAGCGACGACCCGATAAAGAGTGCCCCATGACCGAGACCCTTAACGCCTCTGCCAGCACCGCGCCCAAGCCCGAGGCTTTCTCCGGAACTTCCGCCGGCGCCTCCACCAGTCCCGCCGGCGGCCCCTGCTCATCGAGCTGGGTCATGCGCGCGCGCATCCTCAGCTTCAACGCCGATCCCGGTGACGGCGACACCCCGCTCGAGGGTAGCGTCAGCTACTTCGCCGACGGCGTGCTGTGGTGGGCCGAGGGTGTCGTCCAGGCGGTGGGCGACTATACCGAGCTCGCCCCCCACCTGCCCGCCGACGCCAGCGTCATCGACCACCGCGACAAGCTGGTGATGCCAGGCTTCATCGACAGCCATGTGCACTATGTGCAGCTCGAGATCATGGCCTCCTACGGACGCCAGCTGCTCGACTGGCTCAACGAGTACACCTTCCCCGAGGAATGTCGCTTTGCCCAGCGCGAACACGCCGAGCAGATGGCCGACGTCTTCCTCGACGAACTGATGCGGGTAGGCACCACCACCGCCCAGGTGTTCTGCTCGAGCCACCCGGCCTCGACCGACGCCTTCTTCAGCGCGGCCCAACGCCGCGACCTGTGCATGCTGGCCGGCAAGGTACTGATGGACCGCCATGCCCCCGAAGCGCTCACCGACGACACCTACGGCGGCATCCGCGACAGCGAGCGCCTGATCAGTGACTGGCACGGCACCGCGCGTCTCGGCTACAGCGTCACCCCACGCTTCGCGCCTACCTCCACCCGCGCCCAGCTCGACGCCGCCGGTGGCCTTCTGCGCAATGATCCGAGCCTGTGGCTGCAGACCCACCTGTCGGAGAACCTGGGTGAGCTCGACTGGGTGGCCGAGCTGTTTCCGGGCAGCCGCGACTACCTGGCGGTCTACGAGGAATCCGGGCTGGTGGGGCCGCGCAGCACCTTTGCCCACGGCATCCACCTGGACGACGAGATGCGTGCGCGACTGGCCGAGCGCGGCGCCAACATCGCCTTCTGTCCCAGCTCCAACCTGTTTCTCGGCAGTGGCCTGTTTGACCGGGCCGGCGCCCGGGCCCAGGGGCTGAATCTGACGCTTGCCAGCGACATCGGCGCCGGTACCGACCTGTCGGGACTTGCCACCCTCAAGGCGGCCTATCAGGTCGGCCAGCTCAGGGGCACACCACTGACCGCCTGGGCAGGCTTTCATGACCTGACCCGAGGCAACGCCGTATCGCTGTCACTGGACGATCGCATCGGCAGCCTGACCCCCGGTCGTGACGCCGACTTCGTGGTCATCGACCTGTTCGCCTCGCCGCTGCTGGCTCGACGCATGGGGCGCACCCAGTCGCTGGCGGAGGAGCTGTTCACCCTGATGATGCTGGGGGACGACCGCGCCATCTACGAGACCTGGGCGGGGGGACGCCTGCAGCACCGCCGCCAGACCTGAAGAACCCGACGACAGGCGCCGGCGACCGGCGCTTGCATGGGGTGGATGGCTGGCCGGGAAATTCCTCGGCGAGTGCGCTAGAATGCGCGCCTTGAATACCACACGCTGCCAACGCTGCTCCGGATTTACGCTCCGGCTCGCACGAGGACAACCATGAGTCACGATACTTCATCCCCTGACACAGCCACCGAAACCGCCACTTCTGGTCCAGACACCCTGGTGGTGTGCGCGCTGTACAAGTTCGTCACCCTCGACGACTACAAGGCGCTGCGCGAGCCGCTGCTCGACACCCTGCTCGAGCATCAGGTGCGCGGCACCCTGCTGCTGGCCCGTGAAGGCATCAATGGCACCGTCGCCGGCACCCGCCAGGGCATCGACGCGGTGCTCGCCTGGCTGCGCGCCGACCCGCGCCTGGCCGAGCTCGACACCAAGGAGTCGCTGACCCGACGTGCGCCCTTCATGCGTACCAAGGTCAAGCTCAAGCGCGAGATCGTGACCATGGGCGTCGAGGGCATCGACCCGCGCCATACCGTCGGCACCTACGTGGACCCCAAGGACTGGAACGAGCTGATCCAGGACCCCGAGGTTCTGCTGATCGACACCCGCAACGACTACGAGGTCGAGGTAGGCACCTTCGAGGGCGCGGTCAATCCGGCCACCAGCGCCTTTCGCGACTTCCCCGAGTACGTGAAGAAGACCCTGGACCCGAGTCGCCACAAGAAGGTGGCGATGTTCTGTACCGGCGGCATCCGTTGCGAGAAGTCCACCGCCTACCTCAAGGAGCAGGGATTCGAGGACGTCTACCACCTCAAGGGCGGCATCCTGAAGTACCTGGAGGACGTACCGAAGGACAAGACCCTGTGGCGTGGCGAGTGCTTCGTGTTCGACGACAGGGTCACCGTCGACCATGACCTCAAGCCGGGACGCTATGACCAGTGTCACGCCTGCCGCATGCCGATCACCGAGCAGGACAAGCAGAGCGAGTACTATGAAAAAGGCGTCTGTTGCCCGCGCTGCTACGACCGCCTGAGCGACGAGCAGAAGGCCCGCTTCGCCGAGCGTGAGCGCCAGATGCGCCTCGCCCGGGAGCGCGGCGAGGCCCACCTGGGTGCCGACGCGGTGGCACGCATGGAAGAGCGTCGCGAGGCCAAGCGACGCGCCAGGGAAGCGGCGCGCGAGGCCAATCGCCAACAAGGCTGATACACGGCTTCTGGTGTTGCACGCCCGTTGATGCATGCCGGCTCATGCACGCCGGCCCTCCAGCCACAACACCTGCCAGACCAACCGCCAGACCAAAAAAGAGGCGCCCTGGGATTTTTACCAGAGACGGGCGCCTCTTTTGCGTGTCACCGAGGGCTTCGCCGGTAGCGAAGGGCGCGCCGAAGCGCCCCCAAGTGTACTGAAAGAAACGGCCTGGGCCTGTTCAACCTCTTCCTCGCCTCGGTCGGCGATCACGCCGAAAACGCCTCAAATTCCGACGCTTTCGCTTCGACAACATGCCTCAGCAATCTTCCACACCGCCCGTTGCCCGAAAAGCGGCCGCAGCCCACACAGGATCACCTATTACTAACACCAGCGCGGGCAAGCCTCAGTGCCATCTGGTGACAACAAGCACGCCTTGAGCATCGGGATTCGTCGTCGACCTGTGCCGATACTGGTTTACCCCATGCCGTTCGCCGAAAAACGGCAGCCCCAGGTCGCCCGCCCAGACGGCATACCGTGACGCAACGAAGGGAATACATGATGCGACCTTGGCCCAGCAACCGTCCCCCTGCTCTTGCCTGCGCTTTATTGACTGGCACTTTTTTGACCGGCACTCTTTTAACCGGCACTTTTCTGGCCTGCAGCATGGCCGTCGCCTCCCAGTATCCAGCGGCAACAAAATCCAGCGCCGAATCCGCCGAGCAACAGGACTATCGGCAGTATTTCACCCCGCTACCTTCGCTTCCCCCCATCCCCGCCGACAACAGCCTCACCGCTGAGAAGGTAGCGCTTGGCAAGATGCTGTTCTTCGAACCCCGGCTGTCAAAGAGCAGCAACATCAGCTGCGCTTCCTGTCACAACCCGGCCCTGGCGTGGACGGATCGACTGCCGACGGCGGTCGGCCACGATGGCCAGACAGGCGAACGCAACTCCCCCACCGTGCTCAACTCGGGCTTTCTTGGCTCACAATTCTGGGATGGTCGCGAACCCGACCTGGAAGGCCAGGCGTTGGGTCCTATCCAGAACAGCATCGAGATGGCCCACGATCTGGACGGCGCCCTTGCCCGCCTTTCCGCCGTCGACGGATATTCCGATCACTTCCAGACGGCATTTCCCGCCGACGAGGCCCCGCTGTCCTCCGGCAACCTGGCCGACGCCATCGCCAGCTTCGAGCGCACGCTGAATACGCCGAATGCTCCGCTCGATCGCTACCTGCTCGGTGACGAGGCTGCCCTGACCGATCAGCAGAAGGCCGGCATGAAGGACTTCGTGGACGTCGGGTGCATCAGCTGTCACCGCGGCGCCAACTTCAGCGACAGCCTGTTCCACCCGATCCAGGTGCCGGGATCAGATGATCTCGGGCGCTTCGCGGTCACCAACGAGGAAAGCGATCGACAGGCCTTCAGGACGGCGTCACTGCGCAATGTCGCCCTGACCTACCCCTACTTTCACGACGGCTCAGCCGAGACGCTTGAAGACGTCGTGCCCATCATGGGCGAGCAGATGCTCAAGCGGGAGCTTGATGAAGCGACCGTCGAACGGCTGGTCAGCTTCCTGCATGCCCTGACAGGAGAGCAGCCAGTGGTCACGGTACCTGCTCTGCCCTGATCCAGTCCTGATCCAGCCCCGGGCCAGGCCTGACCCGGTACTATCACCAATAGCCCCCTGCAAACGCCAGCGCCGCCTCCCCCGACAAGGGGCAAGGCGGCGCTTGACGTGCCAGTCCCGGCGTCAGGCACTGTCTGAAACGTCGGCGAATGCAGGCACTTTTACGGCAAGGCCTAGGCGCTGTCGGAAAAGTCGACGAGTGATGGTTAGACAAGGCAAAAATCGGTGAGAAAGCGCAGTTTACGGGGTGTAAATGAGCATGTTGATCCGATTTTTAACGCCGTATTACCGAGCGCAGGCAGTTTTCAGACAAGCCCTAGGATTCCACCAGCCGCTGTCTCAGCGCCTGCCTCCTCTCCTCATCCATGAAGGCAGCCTCGATGGCGTTGCCGGCCAGCCACTTGAGGGTCTCGTTGGACCAGCCGAAGGCCCGCTGACAGGCGGCGAAGTTGTCGCGCATGCCACCGCCGAAGTAGGCCGGGTCATCGGAGTTGATGGTTACCACCAGTCCTGCGTCGATCAGCGTCGGCAGGCCATGATCTTCGAGCCGTTCCACCACTTTCAGGCGCACATTGGACAGCGGACACACCGTCAGCACGGTGCCTTCGTCGGCCAGCCGCTCCATCAGCTCGACGTCCTCGATCGCCCTTACGCCATGGTCGATGCGACACACCTGAAGCTCATCCAGCGCCTCGCGGATATAGCTCGGTGGCCCCTCCTCACCTGCGTGGGCCACGCGCTCGAGGCCCAGCTCCCGCGCCCGGGCAAAGACCTCCTGGAACTTGCTCGGCGGATTGCCTCGCTCAGCGCTGTCCAGCCCCACGGCACTGAAGTGGTCATGCCAGGGCGTGCTGTCCTCGAGCAGCTGCATGGCATCGGCGGCGGGCTGATCACGCAGAAAGGCGAGGATCATGGCGGTGGAAATATCCAGCTCGGAGCGGGCCTTGGCACAAGCGGCCGTCAGGCCTTCCATCACCTCGGACAGCGCCACGCCACGGGACAGGTGGGCCTGGGGGTCCACGTGCATCTCGATATGCACCACTCCCTCGGCGGCGGCGCGCCGGAAGTAGTCCATCGCCAGGTCCTCGAAGTCCCGGGCGCGGACCAGCACGCTCATGCCCTGATAGTAAAGATCGAGAAAGGACTCCAGGTCGCTGAAGTCGTAAGCCTGTCGGGCCGCCTCGATATCGGCGTAAGGCAGGCTGACCCCGTTACGCTCGGCCAGCGCAAACATCAGCTCCGGCTCCAGCGTACCCTCGATGTGCAGATGCAGTTCCGCCTTGGGCAGGCGGGTCAGAAAGTCGTCGGTCATGGTGTCTGGCCCTGTGGCATCGAACCGTAGAAATCAGGTGTCGTCGTTCACATGGTGACGCATTCGCCCCCGGCTTGCCATGGCGTACCGGCCGCCATGTCGATGACCCTGGGGATGTGCTCCATGCCGGGCGACGGCGAGTCGGGATCATGATGGTGCACCAGCATCAGCACCGTGCGTGCGGCCAACCAGGGGCCGATGCCCTCGGCCACCCGCTGCGCGGTGGCCGCATCCAGCGAGGCATAAGGCTCATCGAGCACCACCAGGGCGGGATCGGTCAGCCACAGACGCGCCAGGCCCAGACGTCGCGCCTGGCCGCCGGAAAGCTGTCGTCCCCCTTCCCCCACGCGTGTCTCGAGCCCAGCGGGCAGACCCTGCGCCCAGTCGGCCAGGTCTACCGCAGAAAGCGCCTGCCACAGCCGCTCCGGGCTCGCCTCGGGGGCGCCCAGACGCAGATTCTCGGCAAGGCTTGCGTCAAACAGCTCCACCCGCTGGGTCAGACAGCCCACTTGGCTGCTCAACCACTGCGTGTCGAGGGCTTCCACCGCCTGGCCGTTCAGGGTCAAGCGACCCTGGTAGCCCCGCAACTCCCCGGCAAGCAGCGCCAGCAGCGTCGACTTGCCACTGCCTGAGGGGCCACAGATCGCGGCCCTCTCCCCCGGCGCCAGCCGGAAGCTCAGGGGCGACAGCGCCTGATCGAGCGCCTGCGGATAACGAAAACTCAGCGACGTAGCACAGACCTCCAGCCCTCCACACTCGGCGGTCCCGCTTCGAGGCGCAGCGTGCACTGCAACAGCTCGGGTGGTGTCTGAGGCTTGTACTGGCGCTGCACGCTGCTGGTCGATAGCGTTGAGCCGCTCGGCGGCGGCGAGACTCGCGCCGGCCTGGGTGAAGGCGGCGGGCAGGCTTGCCAACCCCTCGGCCAGGGCCAGCGAGGCCAACGGCAACATCACCAGCACGGCGGCGCCCAACTGGCCGCTGCCGAAGGCGGCGAGGCCACCGATCAATACAAGCCACCAGGCGCCCCCCATCACCAGCGTCGTCAGAACATTGCCAAACCCGGTGATCAGTGACAGTCGCCACTGGGCCGCCAGCAGCTCGTCCTCGAGGGCTTCAAGCTCGCCACGGCGGCGCGCCAATGCGCCGTAGGATTCGAGTTCACTCAGACCGCCAAGGGTTTCGATCATGGCTGAGCGCAGTCGCTCCAGCCCGGCGACGCGGCGACGACAGGCCGCCAGGCCCAGGCGGGCCTGTCCGAGGGTCAGCCAGCTCCAGCCGAACAGCAGCAAGACACCCAGCACCAGCGCGGCCTGGGGCAGCCACACCGCCACCAACGCTACCAGCGCCGCCCCCAGCACCAGCGCCATCGCCGCCGGCGCCAGCAGCCGCAGGTAAAGCGCGTCCAGGGTATCGATATCGGCGGTCAGACGGTTGAGCCAGTCGCCGGATCGCCTTGCCCCGAGGCTGGCGCCGTCCATCACCACCAGGCCCGAGAAGCAGCGCGCCCTCAGGCGTGCCAGCAGTCGCAGGATGGTGTCGTGGTTGTAGAGGCGTTCGACGTAGCGTGACACGGTACGGGACACCGCAAACAGACGAATGCCCGCCCCGGGGGTGTAGACGTCCAGGGTAGCCGCCATACCCGCGGCCAAGGCCGCGCCGGTCAGCGCGCTGGCGGTGATGAACCAGCCCGACACCGCCAGCAGCCCCAGCGCCGACAGCGCGGTCAGCACCATCAGCACCACGCCAAGCACCAGGCGCCGACGAAACGACGCATGCACCTCGATCCACGGACGCAGACTGGCAATCGCCGCAGCGAATCCCGTATCCGTGCGCTCAGTCGACAACGCCATCGGCCACCTCTTGCTGTTCCCTTCCACTCGCGGTGACTCGCCCATCGAGCAGCTCCACACGCCGGTCCCCCATCGCCAGGATGGCCGGGTGGTGGCTGGCGATGACCAGCGCCCGGCCCTGGCCGGCCAGACGCCGAAAGCCGCGGATCAGTACCGCTTCGGTCTCTCGATCCAGACTCGCCGTCGGCTCGTCCAGCAGCACCAGCGCGGCATCACTCAGGAACACCCGAGCCAGCGCCAGGCGCTGGGCCTGCCCGCCGGACAGGCCCAGGCCATTTTCGCCGATCCGGGTATCGAGTCCCTCGGGCAGAGCCGCGACCAGCGTCCCAAGCCCCGCCTGCTCGAGCGCTGTACGCAGGTCGTCATCACCAGCGTTCGGTGCCGTCAGGCGAAGATTGTCGGCGAGGCTGCCCTGGATCAGCAGCGGGCGCTGGTCCATCCAGGCAAAGGCGATGCCCGGTGCCGATTGGCGCGTCCCCTCGCCAGGCCCGACAAACCCCGCCAGCATCGCCAGCAGGCTCGACTTGCCGGCACCCGATGGGCCGCTGATCACCACCACTTCACCGGTGTCCACCCGGAAGTCCAGCGGACCCAGCACGCGGCCACGCCCAGGGTGATCCAGGCAGGCGCCTTCGAGCCGCGCAAGCTGGCCACCGGACAACACTGAAGAAGCGGGACTTTCGGCGGTGCCAGGCGCCGAGACGGGCGACACTCGCGACGGATCGACGGGTTCATCGAGCAGTTCCGTCAGGGCCTGGGCGGCGGCCAGCGCCGAGGCACGGTCGTGGTAGTGCTGGGACAGTGTGCGCAGCGGCTGAAAGAACTCCGGGGCCAGCAGCAGGATGGTCAGGCCACTGGCCAGCGTCAGCGAATCGGCCACCTCCAGCGGCAGGTCCCCGAGCAGGCCAAAGCCGATGTAGATGGCCAGCGCCGCAATCGCCACCGAGGAGAAGAATTCGAGCACCGCCGATGACAGAAAGGCCAGTCGCAAGGGCTTCAGGGTGCGCCGGCGATAGTCGTCGGCGACCTGGGCAACCTCGTCGGTGACCCTGTCGCCGGCACCGAACAGTCGAATGGTGGCGATGCCCCGCACCCGATCGACGAAGTGCCCGGACAGTCGCGTCACCGCCGCGAACTGGTCGCGATTGAGCGATTCGGCGCCCATGCCCACCAGCGCCATGAACAAGGGAATCAGCGGCGCGGTGATCGCCAGCAGCAGCGCCGCCAGCCAGTTGTGCCAGGCGATGATGGCGAAGATGACCAGCGGCACCACCATCACCACCCGAAGTTGCACCCAGAAACGTGAGGTGTAGCCGTCCAGTGCCTCGACCTGCTCGACAAGGCGATGGGCCAGCCCGGCACTGTGATGGCGACCAGCACGCACCGGTCCCAGCGCAAACAGATGCTCGAGCAACTCGTGGCGTACCGCGCGGCGAAGGCGCTGGCTGGCTCGCTGGGCCAGACACTCCTGAGCAAAGCCAGCCCCGGCACGCAGCGCCAGAAACCCCAGTAGAGAGACAAGCCAGGGCCATAGCTGGCTCAGGGAACGCTCACCCTCGATCGCCAGTACCAGCACCTTGGCCAGCAGTACCCATTGGACCACACCCGCGAGTCCTGCCAGCACCGCGAAGGCCGCGGCCAGGGTCAGCGGACGACGCTGAGCCCCGGTGTGCTGGTCGAGCCACAGCCGCGCCCTGGTGGCCTCGCCGCGAGACGACTCAGAACGAGACGACTCAGAACGAGACGACTCAGAACGAGACGACTCAGGACGAGACGACTCAGCACCAGACGACTTAGTGATAGCCGCCCCCTCTTACCTTGCCGCGGAACACCCAGTAGGACCAGGCGGTGTAGCCCAGTACCACCGGGATCACGAACAGCACCCCGAGCAGCAGAAACAGCTGGCTCTCCGGAGCCGAGGCGGCATCCCACAGGGTGATGTCCGGCGGGATCAGGTAGGGCCACTTGCTGGCCACCAGCCCCAGGTAGGTGAAGAAGAACAGTCCCAGGGTAGCCACGAACGGCTGGCCCTCACGGCGACGGGCCACCGAACGCCACACCATGGCGGCGCACAGCAACGCCAGTGCCGGGAACACCCAGAACAGTGTCAGGTGGCCGAACCAGCGCTCACGCACGAAGTCGTCGACGAACGGCGTCCAGATACTGATCACGGCAAAGCCCGCCAGCACCAGTCCCAGCAGCCTGGGCGTGATGCGGTAGGCCCATTCCTGCACCTGCCCCTCGGACTTCAAAATCGTCCAGGTCGCCCCCAGCAGCGCATAGCCCGCCATCAGTGCAAGGCCAGTGATCACGGTGAAAGGCGTCAGCCAGTCGAAAGGACCGCCCACGTAGACATTGTTGGCGACCTCGAAGCCCTCGATGTAGGCGCCGACCACGACCCCCTGACAGAAGGTGGCGACCATCGAGCCCCAGCAGAAGGCGCGGTTCCACCAGTGACGATTACGAACCGACTTGAAGCGGAACTCGAAGGCGATGCCACGGAAGATCAGGCCGGCCAACATCAGGAAGACCCCAAGATAGAGCGCCGGCAGCAGGATGGTGTAGACCAGCGGAAAGGCCGCCAGAAGTCCCGCCCCGCCGAGCACCAGCCAGGTCTCGTTACCGTCCCATATCGGCGCTACCGAGTTCATCATCACATCCCGGGCGTGCTCGTCCGGGGCGAAGGGGTAGAGGATACCCACCCCGAGATCGAAGCCATCCATCAGGATGTACATCATCACGCCGAACCCGATGATCAGGGCCCAGATGGCAGAAAGGTTGATCAATTCCATGTCATCAACTCCCGAACTGGCGGCCGGCGTCGGCCTCGAGGGTGGCGTGGGCGGCGGACAGCGGTCGCTTGGCCGTCTCGACCTCGTCGTCGTGGGGCTCCTCGGCCAGCATGCCCTGGCGCACCACCCGGGTGAGGTAGTAGCCCCCGGTCAGGAACACCACCGCGTAGACCAGCACATAGCCGATCAGGGTAGCGAGCACCATCCAGCCACTGAGCGACGGCGTCACCCCCTCGGCCTGGGTCATCATGCCGTACACCAGCCAGGGCGCGCGGCCCGCTTCGGTGACAAACCAGCCACCCAGCACCGCGATAAAGGGCGCCACGCTCATGAGTCTCAGCGTCTGCAGGAAGGGGCGGCTCTTGTACAGGCGACCGCCACGGCGCAACCACAGGCCGGTGAAGGCCACAGCGATCATCAGCATGCCCATGCCGACCATGGCGCGGAATGACCAGAACACGAACCACACCGGTGGTTGCTCCTCTACCGGGACCTCCTTGAGCCCGGGTACCTCGCCGTCCAGGTCATGGGTCAGGATCAGGCTGGCCAGGCGCGGAATGCCGATCTCGAAGTGATTTTCCTGGGCCTCCTTGTCCGGCCAGGCGAACAGCAGCAGGGGCACCCCGGACTGGGTCTCCCAGTTGGCCTCCATCGCCGCCACCTTGGTCGGCTGATGCTCAAGCGTATTGAGACCATGGGCGTCGCCGACCACCGCCTGTACCGGCGCCAGCACCAGCAACAGCCACATGCACATGGACAGGGCCTTGCGGTTGGCCTCGACGTCGCGACCGATCAGCAGATACCAGGCGCTGACGCCGGCCACCACGAAGCCGCCGGTCAGGAAGGAAGCCAGCGCCATGTGGGCAAAGCGATAAGGGAAGGAGGCATTGAACATGGCCTCGCCCCAACTGGTGACGCTGAAGTGGCCGTCGATCATTTCCACCCCGGCGGGGGTCTGCATCCAGCTATTGGTGGACAGGATCCAGAAGGCCGAGATGAAGGTGCCCACCGCGACCATGATGGCGGCGAACAGGTGAACCCCCTCGGCCACCTTGCCACGTCCAAACAGCAACACCCCGAGGAAGCCGGCTTCCAGGAAGAAGGCGGTGACCACTTCATAGCTCAGCATGGGGCCGAGGAAATTGGACGTCGCCTGACTGAAGTTGCTCCAGTTGGTTCCGAACTGGAAGGCCATGACGATCCCGGAGACCACGCCCATGCCGAAGACCACGGCGAAGACCTTGACCCAGAAGGCGGCCAGTCGATCCCAGGCGGGATTGCCGGTCTTGTAGAAGAGTCCATGCAGGACAGCGACATAGGACGCCAGCCCTATGGTAAAGACGGGGAAGATGGCGTGGAAGGATACGACGAAGGCGAACTGTATACGTGACAGAAGCACGGGATCCAGTTCCATGAGCGACTCCTCGAGGCAGGGATAACCGACGGCACCGCCCTGCCTCGGGAACACAACCCGACCCTGGCAGGACAGCATCGAACCCGAGCGGAATCGAGTCGATAGAGCGCAGCCTTGCTCGGCTAGCCTGGCAATCTATCTATGCACAATCATGCATCTTCGATCCCGCTTGCCCTCAGCATAGAGGTCCCGCAGGCCTCTGTCCCATGGCCAATTGTCGCACGCACCCATGGCCGATCACCTACCCGCTTGTCAGCCCACCTCCCTTGCCTTTGCCGTGACAAGGGAACGTAGCCAGGTGTCAGGTCAGGACTGCCCCAGCACCAGCGATACCAGATAGGCGGTGTAGGCCAGGTAGACGGCAACCAGGACGCCACCCTCGAACCGATTGATGCGCCCCGCCCGGCCCTTCCAGCCCAACGCGAACACCGCCATCATCAGGGTCATGGCGGTCATCAGCGACCAGTCTCGCATCAGCACCTCACGCCCGGCCTCGATCGGCGCGATGACGGCGGCCAGCCCCACCACCCCCAGGGTGTTGAACAGGTTGGAGCCGACCACGTTGCCCAGCACCAGATCATGCTCCTTGCGACGCAGGGCACTGATGGACGAGGCCAGTTCCGGCAGCGATGTGCCGATGGCGACCACGGTCAGCCCGATGATGACGTCGGACACCCCGAGTCCCTGGGCGATATCCACCGCGCCCCACACCAGCAGCCGGGAACTGACGACCAGCAGGGCCAGGCCCAGCACGGTAAGGAAGATGCCCTTGCCCAGCGACATGGGATGAGCATCGAGTTCCTGCACGGTATCGGTGGCCAGGGCGTCCGCCCTGGCGGCGGCTTCCTCGCGCCGGCTCTGGATCACGCTTGCGACCATGAACACCAGCAGCGCCAGCAGCAGCAGCGCGCCCTCCAGCCGGGAGATAAGCCCGCCCCACATCATCAACGCCGACACCAGGGTGGCGGCACCGAGCACCGGCAATTCGCGCCGAATCACCGATGAATGCACCGCCAGCGGGGAGATCAGCGCCACCAGCCCCAGGATCAGGCCGATGTTGGCGATATTCGAGCCATAGGCGTTACCGAGTGCCAGCCCCGGGTTGCCCTGTGCCGCAGACAGCGCCGACACCGTCAATTCCGGTGCCGAGGTGCCGAAGCCGATCACCAGCATGCCCACCAGCAAGGGCGACAGTCCCAGCCGCGCAGCGGTGGCCGCGGCGCCCTCGACAAAGCGTTCGGCGCTCCACACCAGCACCACCAGGCCACCCAGAACCGCCAAAACGGGAAGCAACATGTCAACTCCTCACCCATGATATCGGTCGCATCTTTGTCTATGGTGTCACCCACGTCAACGTGCCACACTATTTAATTCGCAGGATCAGCTTGTTAAGCCATCAGCGCCTGATTCGCGACGAAATGCAGACGAACAGAACCCTCTTTCAAGACCGGAGTCCCCCTACCACTGTGACGACCCCCGTACGTGGCCCCCTGGAACGGATCCGCAACGCCTCCGTCACCCAGCATCCTCCCCCCGAGGTGCGCATCAGGTCGCGCCGGCGCCTGCGTGCCTGTCACGAGTGCGACTGGATCATGGCGCTGCCGCCGCTGCGTCCCGGTGAAGAAGCGGACTGTGTCCGCTGTGGTCACGACCTGGTCAAGCGTCATGCCTTCCCCGCCCAGCGCAGCCTGGCGCTGTCGCTGGCATCGCTGGTGGCATTGGCGCTGGCCCTGTCCTTTCCGTTTATCGGCTTCAGTACGCGTGGCGTCGGCAACGAAATAGAAGTGGCCCAGACCGCCACCCAGATGCTCGAGCACCACCAGCCCATCGTCGCCATGGTGGTGCTGATGTCGATCATCGTGTTGCCGGCGATCTATCTGCTGACGGTGGTGTGGCTGCAGATCAGCCTGATGCTGCCCCGCCGTCTGCCCTATAGCCGCACCCTGGCCCGTGGACTTTCCCACATCGCGCCATGGCTGATGGCCGACGTCTTTATCGTCGGCACCATGGTGGCGCTGATCAAGGTGGCAGGACTTGCCGAAATTTCCCTCGGACCGTCGTTCTGGGCCTTTATCGCCTACGCCATCCTGCTGCTGGCGACGACCCTGTCACTGGACAAGGACTGGCTGTGGTTCTCGCTCAGCGGCGAGCCGCTGGCACCGGAGGGCACGCGCACCGGCGAGACCGCGGCTTCCCAGGGGCTCACCGGCTGCCCCACCTGCGGGCTGATCAACTGCCTGGACAGCGAGGGCCATGGCCGTTGCGTGCGCTGCAGCGAGAAGCTGCACGCCCGCCGGCCGCGCAGCCTGCAGACCACCTGGGCGCTGCTGTTCACCGCCGCAGTGCTCTATATCCCCGCCAATGTCTATCCCATCATGTACACCACCAGCCTAGGCAGCTCCGACCCGCAGACCATCATCGGCGGTGTCATCTACCTGGTCAGCCACGGTTCCTGGCCGGTGGCGCTGGTGATCTTCGTGGCCAGCGTCATCGTGCCCATCGGTAAGCTGCTGGCGCTGGTCTGGCTGTGCCTGGTGGCGCCGCGGGCACCGGGCATGCGCTCGGTGGTGCGAGCGCGGCTCTACCGATTGACCGAACTGATCGGACGCTGGTCGATGGTCGACGTCTTCGTGGTAGCCATCCTGGTGGCCCTGATCCGCGCCGGTGCGCTGATGTCGATCGATCCTGGCCCCGCTGCGCTGGCCTTCGGTGGCGTGGTGATCATCACCATGCTGGCGGCCATGAGTTTTGAGCCTCGCCTGCTGTGGGACGGCAGCGAGGATCCCTGCAACCCGATGGACTCCCCGGATAATGACGGGTTGCACGGCGACCACTCGGGCCTGGCGTCCGACGCCGCCCCTTCACCCCATCGCACTGCGCCGGATGAACAAGGAAGCACACCATGAGTGACGCCGATAAGCGCCACCCCGACAACCCGCCAGCGCCGTCCAGCAAGGACATGCACCGCGCCGCGCCGACCCAGCAGAAACGGCTGTCGCCGGTGTGGATCGTGCCCTTTGTGGCACTGCTGATCGGCGCCTGGCTGGTCTACGACAACTACGCCAGCCGCGGCCCCCAGATCGCGCTGCACCTGCCATCCGCCGACGGCATCGAGGCCGGCAAGACGTTGATCAAGACCCGTAACGTGGAGGTCGGCAAGGTCACCTCGGTAGCACTCAGCGACGATCTCTCCGGCGTCGAGATCACCGCTCAGATGGAACCCCAGGCCGAGAAGATGCTGGTCGAGGACACCCATTTCTGGGTGGTCAAGCCGCGCATCGGGCGCGAGGGTATCAGCGGACTCGGCACCGTTCTCTCCGGTGCCTATATCCAGCTCGAGCCGGGTCAGAGCGAGGTGGATGCCCGTGAATTCGACGTCAGCGACCAGCCTCCGGTGGCACCACCTGGCGCCCAGGGGCTGCGCCTCAACCTGGTCAGCCAGGTCGGCAACTCGCTCAGCGTCGGCGACGCCGTCACCTTCCAGGGGGTCAGCGTCGGACGGGTCGAGGAGGCCGACTTCGATGTCTCCACCCAGAGCATGCACCACCGCATCTTCATCGAGAGCCCCTACGACACCCTGGTCACCGAGAACACCCGCTTCTGGGCCACCAGCGGCATCGACGTGCGCTTCGGTTCCGACGGTTTTCAGGTGCAGGTCGAGTCGCTGGAAGCGCTGCTCGGCGGCGGCGTCACCTTTGGCGTGCCCGACGATGTTCCCGCCGGCAAGGAGGCGGAAGAGGACGCCTCCTACGAACTCTATGCCGATGAGGAGGCCGCCCGCCAGGGTACCTTCAATCGCTATCTCGAGTACGTGCTGCTCAACGAAGATACGGTACGCGGCCTGTCCCGCGGAGCCCCGGTGGAATTCCGTGGCGTGCGCATCGGTACCGTGGCAGCCGTCCCCTGGAACTTCACCTCGCCCCAGCCGGAAAACCGCGACAAGCTGGCCATCCCGGTGCTGATCCGCATCGAACCCCAGCGTCTGGGCATCGGCGCCAATGAGCTGGATCTGCAGGAGTGGCGTGAGCGCTTCGACCGGCTGTTCGAGCGTGGCCTGCGCGCGACCCTCAAGAGCGGCAGCCTGTTGACCGGGGCGCTGTTCGTCGACCTCAAGATCGACGAAGAGCTGCAGGGCCAGTATCTGGCCGAGACCTTCGCCGACCGCCCGGTGTTCCCCACCGCCTCGGCTGGCCTTGCCCAGATCCAGGCCCAGGTCACCGCCCTGCTCGACAAGCTCAACCGCCTCGAGATCGAGCCTATCCTGTCGGGACTCGACCGCAACCTTCAGGTCTCAGAGGCGATGCTGACTCAGGCCCGCTCACTGGTGCAGAGCATGAACAGTCTGCTCGACAACCCCGAGACCCAGGGCTTGCCCGGCAACCTCAACCAGACCCTGGTCGAGCTGCGCCGCACCCTCGACGGGCTGTCGCCGGAATCCAGCGTCTACCAGGACCTGACCCGCACCCTGAACGAGGTCGAACGTCTGGTGCGTGACCTGCAGCCGGCCGCTCGCAAGATCAGCGACGATCCCCGCGCGCTGCTGTTCGACAGCATCCAGACCGAGGACCCGATCCCGCGGGCACCGCGCTGATCGCCTCCCGCCCGAGTCTGCGGACTCGGGCGGGATAGACGGAAGCATCGACAACACTGACCTCACCGGAAAGGAGTTCTCCATGAGGCCGATACATCGCCTGTGTGTTCCCCTGCTGGCGCTGTGGCTGGGCGGCTGCGCCAGCGGCACCGCCCCCATGAACCACTATGTGCTGCCCTCGGATGCAGGCAGCAGCGATGCCCGGGTCCCCAGCGCCGACGAAACGCCGTTGCTGGTGTCCACACCCAGGCTCGCCAACTACCTCGAGGCCGAAGGCATCGTCCTTCAACTCGACGACATCTCGCTGAACGAGGCCAAGTCCCACCAATGGGCGGCACCGCTGGCACAGCAACTCGAACGCGGCCTACGCGACCGCCTGGAGGCCAGACTGCCTGGACGCCGGGTGCTCCTGTCCGGCGACAGCGGCAACGCCCTGACGCTGGAATTGAGCGTCGACCGCTTCCAGGGCCACTATGACGGCTACGCCGTGGCCTCGGGCCAGTGGCTGTTGCGTGACAGCCAGCGCCAGGTGGTGGACAGCGACAGCTTCGAGGCCACCGAGTCGCTGGACAGCGACGGCTATTCGGCACTGGTACGGGCGCTGGGGCGCACCTGGGATCAGGTGGCCGATGATATCGCCGCCCGGGTCCGTGTCGCTCCCTGAGCGTCTCGACAACGCCTCCGCGCCCCTCATCAAGGTTCTGCCGGCCCGACTTCTTTTCACCCCCGCCGATGCGCCGGGCCGGCAAATCTGGCATCATGCCCGCAACGGTGACGGGGGTCCCCCGCTAGAGCGGTCACCGAATTTTTCCCCACGCCTTGTCCGGGACCGACGCCATCAGAACGGTGGCGTCCAGCGAGTGCGTGCGTGCTGGAGTTTGCATGAGTTTTTCCGATCTCGGCCTGCGTGCCGAATTGCTTCGCGCCGTCACGGCGCAAGGCTATGACACCCCGACTCCGATTCAGCGTCAGGCCATCCCCGCGGTACTCAAGGGTGGTGACCTGCTGGCCAGTGCCCAGACCGGCACCGGCAAGACAGCGGGCTTTACCCTGCCGATGCTGCAGCGCCTGGCCGATGGCCCTCGCCCCTCCAAGCGCCAGGTCCGTGCCCTGGTGCTCACGCCCACCCGTGAACTCGCCGCCCAGGTCGGCGAGAGCGTGCGCGACTACGGTCAGCACCTGTCACTGCGTCACCACGTGATCTTCGGTGGCGTCGGACAACAGCCCCAGATCGACGCCCTGCGGCCCGGTCTCGATGTGTTGGTGGCAACGCCTGGCCGCCTGCTCGACCTGCACCAGCAGGGCCACGTGGATCTGTCGAGCGTCGAGATCCTGGTGCTCGACGAAGCCGACCGCATGCTCGACATGGGCTTTATCCACGACATCCGCCGTGTGCTGAAGCTGTTGCCCGAGAAGCGTCAGAACCTGCTGTTCTCGGCGACCTTCTCCAGCGAGATCCAGGCGCTGGCCGACAAGCTGCTCGACCGCCCGGAGATGATCGAGGTCGCACGCCGCAATACCACCGCCGAGACCGTCGACCAGGCCGTCTACCGAGTGGACCGGGAACGCAAGCGCGAGCTGCTGTCACACCTGATCACTAGCCAACGCTGGTTCCAGGTGCTGGTGTTCACTCGCACCAAGCACGGCGCCAACCGCCTGGCCGAGCACCTCGACAAGCGCGACATCTCTGCCATGGCGATCCACGGCAACAAGAGCCAGTCAGCCCGTACCCGCGCCCTGGCGGCGTTCAAGGCCGGCGAGCTGCAGGTTCTGGTGGCCACCGACATCGCCGCCCGTGGTCTCGACATCGACGAACTGCCCCACGTGGTCAACTTCGAGCTGCCCAACGTCGCCGAGGACTACGTCCACCGCATCGGTCGTACCGGCCGTGCCGGCAACGAAGGCCAGGCCATCTCGCTGGTGTGCGTCGATGAACATGGCTTGCTGAAGAACATCGAGCGCATGATCAAGCGTGACCTCGAGAAGCGCATCGAACCGGGCTTCGAGCCCGACCCCAACGCCAAGCCGGAGCCCATCGAGAACGGCCGCAACAAGCGCGGTGGTGGTCAGCGCCGCAGCCAGGGTGGCAACAATAGCTCCCAGCGCGGCAACGGACGACGTGGTGACGGTGGCGGTGGCGGCGGCAATGCCCGCAACGGCAATGGCGAGCAGCCTGCACGTCGCAGGCGCAGGCGCTCCGGCCAGGGCAACCGCCAGGGACAGGCATAAGCTCGAGCATCGGCTCAGGCATAGCCCTGAGCGTCGGTGCAGGCAGAGCCCCGAGCGGCTGGACAAGAGCAATCCGGGGGGCGGCTTGCCGCCCCCTTCCATCTCAGCAGGACAGCGATATGGCATCTCCAGAACTGATCAAGGAATATCGCCGCTTCCGGGCCTTCCAGAAGCAGGCGCAACTCGACAACGAGCATCGCGGCGCCCAGACCAAGATCGACGAGGCGCGGGTCAGTGCCGCTCGCATGACCGAGGCCTACCGCAGCATGGCAGAGAAAGGCGCCGAGCAGGGGGCCTGCTATCGCACCCTCTACCTGCGCGACCATGACGGCGTGGCACTGACCTGCGAAGGCTGGATGTTCGTGCGTCGCGTGCTGGCCGAAGGCGGTGCCACTCGCGTACGCGCCAGCCTGCTCGAGACCTTCCGCCTGGAGAATGGCCAGTGCGCCCCCGGCGACACCCCGGTCGAAAAGATCACCCTGGAGATCTACGACCAGCTACTGGTCGACAAGGGCATGGCCACCGCCGTGCGCATCGATGGCGTCGACGGCGATCGCCACAGCCAGTTCCTGACCTTCAATGATCAGGTGCGTGGCGATCTGCGTCGCTTCCTGAAATAACCGTACAGGCCGCCGTCCGCGGGGCCTGCGCCTCCGGCGGCGCGCCTTCCCCGCTGCGGTGGTCCACCCGCTGGAGCCCCCGATGAAGGTCACGTCCCTGCCCTGGCGCTTTCTGGTGCTGATGGTACTGGTCGGCCTCAACCTGAGACCGGCACTCTCTTCGCTTGCCCCGCTGCTCGCCCGTGTGCAGCAGGATACCGGCCTGTCCCCCAGCGCCATCGGTGCCCTGACCACCCTGCCGGTGCTGTGCCTGGGTCTGTTCGCTCCGCTGGCGCCCCGCCTGTCGCGCCAGTACGGCCCGGAACGCGCCTTGTCGCTGGGTCTGGTGGTCATCACCAGCGGTCTGCTGCTGCGCTGGCAGGGAAGTCCCCTCGCGCTCTACGCCGGCACCCTGCTGGTGGGTGCCGGTATCGGTGTATCGGGGGCCCTGCTACCGGCGCTGGTCAAGCGCGAGCTGCCCCGGGGCGCCGACCTGATGACCGGGGTCTACACCATGGCCCTGTGTCTGGGTGGCGCCCTGGGCGCCGGCCTGGCGATTCCCCTGAGCGACCTGCTGGGTGGCTGGACACGCAGTCTGGCGGCCTGGTCGCTGCTGGCCATGGCAGCGCTGATCGCCTGGGAGCTTTACATGCCGCGCACCGCCGCTACCTCGCGGATGGCGGGTGACCCCGGCACCGGCATGACCCGTGGCCTGCTACGCCAGCCCCTGGCCTGGCAGGTGGCGCTATTGATGGGCACCCAATCGTCGCTGGCCTACATCGTCTTCGGCTGGCTGCCGACGCTGTTGATGCAGCGCGGCATCGGCGAGGCCGAGGCCGGCCTGTTGATGGGCATGTCGGTGATGGTCCAGCTGATTTCTGCGCTACTGGCACCCTGGCTGGCCCGCTTCGGTCGCGATCAGCGCCCGGCGCTGCTGCTGGTCCTTGCCAGCACCGCCAGTGGCCTGTGGATCCTGCTGATGGCCGACACCTCCCTGCGCTACCTCGGCGCACTACTGCTGGGGCTCGGCCAGGGCGGCAACTTCTCCCTGGCGCTGACCCTGATCGTGCTGCGCAGCGCCGATTCGCGTCTGGCAGGCCGCCTGTCCGGACTGGCCCAGGGTGGCGGCTATGCCCTGGCCGCCCTGGGCCCCTTGAGCGTCGGTATCATGCTTGACCTGCAGGCACCGATCACCGCCATCGCCTGGCTGTTGATGGGGATCGCCGCCGCCGCCGCCAGCTTCGCCTGGTTCGCCGGTCGTCAGCGTCAGCTCTGCTTCGACGCCGACGATAACGTCATCACCCGCTGCGCGCCTCGCCGAGGCTCACGCTGATACTGTCACTCGTGTCTTCACTCCTTGTGCAGGAAGCCCACCCATGACCCACTCACCCCTGGACCCGGTGCTGGTGATCTACGCCGGCGGCACCATCGGCATGATCGACACCCCCTCAGGCCTCGCCCCCGGCCCCGACATGGAAGCCCGGGTGCGCGACGCCCTGGCCACACTACCCGACGATCGCAGGACCGCTCTGCCACCCTTTACCTGGATCGAGGTCGACCAACCCATCGACTCCAGCGGCGCCCGTCCCGAGGACTGGGCCCGGCTGGCCGCGCTTGTCGCCGAGCAGGCCAATCGCCATCGCGGCGTGGTCGTGCTGCACGGCACCGACACCCTGGCCTGGACCGCCTCGAGCCTGGCCTACCAGCTTCAGGGCATCGATCGCCCGGTGGTGGTGACCGGCTCCATGGCGCCGCTGGCCCAGCAGCACAGTGACGCCCTGTACAATCTCGAGAGCGCGCTGCGCTACGCCGCCATGCCTGAATTGCAGGAAGTGGCGGTGAGCTTTGGCGACAAGCTGCTGCGGGGCAGCCGGGCTCGCAAGTGGCACACTCGCGAGCCGGATGCCTTCGAAAGCCCCAACCTTGACCTGCTGGGGAAGCGCCACGGCAACGACTTCCGGCTGCATCGCGAGCACAGCCTCGAGGCTACGCAGCGCGGCGCACCCCGCTACGAGCTCGGCGACTATCATGGCCTGGGAGAGCAGGTGGTGCGGGTGGTCCTGTGGCCGGGCATTCAACCCTGGCAGCTGGCGGCCTGGCTGGGTGATGACCGCGTCAAGGGCGCCCTGATCGAGGTGTGGGGCGGCGGCAATGTACCTGACGACCCCGAGCTTGGCGCCGTGCTGGCAGAGGCCAGTGGCCAGGGCAAGCTACTGGTCGCGATCAGCCAATGCCCACACGGCACCATCGACATCGGACACTACGCTGCCGGCAAGATGCTGGCCGACGCCGAGGTGGTATCCGGCGACGACATGACCCCTGAGTCGGCCTATACCAAACTGGTGCATCTGCTGTCGCTGCCCCTCTCGCAGGAACAGAGACGTCGGCTGTTTCGAACTCCGCTGGTCGGAGAACGAGGTTGACATCACACAGGTCACGGAGCAATTTTATGCTCTATTGACACTCAAGGGGCGATGATGGAGTAAGGTTAGGGAGTCCCCGTCATGACAAGGAGTTGCTCATGGAACACCCGGATCACCCCTTCAGCGAGTTGTTTGAACAGCTGGGCCTGGCATCCGAGCCGGAAGCCATCAAACGATTCATCGATCGCAACTCGCCGATTCCGGAGGGGGTCGAACTGCCCGATGCGGCCTGCTGGAACGAGGGACAGTCGGAATTTCTGCGCGAAGCCATCGAGGCCGATGCCGACTGGGCCGAGGTGGTCGATCATCTGGACGCTTCACTGCGCAAACCCTAGGGCTTGTGCGAAAAGTGCTTGTGCGAAAAGTGCCTGCGCTCGGAAATACGGCGTTAAAAATCGGGTCAAGATGCTCATTTACACCTCGTAAACTGCGCTTTCTCACCGATTTTTGCCTTGTCTAACCATCGCTCGTCAACTTTTCGTATAAAGCCTGGGGCTCGTCTGAAAAGTAGCTGCGCTCGTCGACTCTTCGGACAAGTCCTTTACAAGCTGCGCGAGCCGCTGATGTCGGCGGCTCGCGCCACTATCAGGCCGATGGATCGGCCCTGACACCAATCGCACAACGACAATCGATGGCCTTTTCGACGTGACCTGTCTTCCCCCTGATATCGAAGCGCGGCTCGAGCCCGCCACGCGTCTTCCCTCTCTGCCTGCCGTGGTGTCCGAGCTGCTGGTACTGGCGAGCAATCACGACGCGCCGCTGACCGACTTCGCGACCCTGCTGTCCCGTGACCCGGCCCTGTGCCTGCAGCTGCTGCGGCTGGCCAACAGCCCCTACTATCGCCGCGGTTGCGATCCCGTCATCTGCTGCGAGCACGCGGTGACACGCCTCGGTATCGATGGCACCCTCACCGCGCTTTTGGGTTTCACCCTGGTGCGCGACGCGACCCGCGGCCCCCTGGCCGACTATTGGCGACGCACCCTCGCAGCCGCGCACTTGATTCCGGCCATCGCCAAGGTGGTAAATCCCCGCCATCCGGGCGAATTGTCGACGCGCGCCCTGCTACGCGAGGTCGGGGTACTGCTGCTGTACGCATTGGACCCGAACTACTTCGAGCTGACCGCCCAGGCCGCCACCCGCGAACAGCGCCTGGCTCTGGAACACCGGCATCTTGGCTGCGACCGCGACCAGGCGTCGAGCTGGCTGGCACGGCGCTGGCAGCTGCCCACCAACCTGTTCCTTCAGCGCCCTCTCGAGCCGGAAGGCCAGCGTCACCACGAATGGCTCGACGGCCTTTGCCTGGAGCTCGCCGACGAACTGGCCGGATGCTGTCTGGACGACAACAGCGACGCCATCCCCGCCGTGCTTCATCGTTTTCAGCAACGCATGAACATGGACGGCAATGCCCAGGCACGTCTTGTCGATGAACTCGCGAGTCGCCTTGAGACCTTGCCGGATTTTCTCGCCACCTCGCTGTCGGCAGATGAGGATATCGAACGCCTGCTGGTCGCCGGCAAGCAGCGCCTGCATGGGCTGACCATGAGCCTGGCCGAGCGGTTGCACCATCGTGAGGACCAGCTGATTTCGCTCCAACGCGACAATGAGGCGCTGGATGTGCGCGCCAGCACCGATGCCCTCACCGGTCTCGCCAATCGCGCCGCGCTGGAACGGCGCCTCGAGGAGATGCTCGAGGACGCCCATGCGCGAGACAAGCCTCTGTCGGTGCTATTTCTCGATCTGGATCACTTCAAGCCGCTCAACGACCGCTACGGCCACCGACTCGGCGACATCGTGCTGGTCAATGTCGCCGCTACCCTGCGTGACGCCATCCGTGAGTCGGACCTGGCGGCCCGCTACGGCGGAGAGGAGTTCGTCATCGCCCTGCGGAACACGCCGGAGCCAGGAGCTTTGCGGGTCGCGCAGCGGCTACAGCAGTGGCTTGCCGAGCAGCCGATGGCCCAGGTCGACCAGCGCCCCCTTTACGTCAGCGCCTCCATCGGCATCGCCCAATGGCAGCCCGGCATGGACAGCATCGACGCAGCGTCGCTGGTGGAAAAGGCGGACCTGCAGATGTACCAGGCCAAGCAGGCCGGCCGTGCCCGCATCAGTCAAGCTCAACAACTGCAGGAGCGCGCCGGGGAAACACCCTGAAGCAGCACTTGATCAGAACAAGATCTCTGCCAGACGCCGCGGCAGTAGACGCCAAGGCACTCGCTAGAGACGCGCCTCGACCCGCTCCAGGATCTGGGCGCTGACCTTGGCGACCAGCGGGCGAGCCGCGCGATTGACCGCCTTGGCGACCAGCCGATTGCGGATCTGGTAGTCGACGATCAGGCTGACCGCGGTACCTTCATCGACCGCTTCGAGTTCATAGCGGCCCTGATTGCGCACACCGTCGATCGACTCCCAGGCCAGTCGGCTGGGTGGCGACTTCTCGGTCACCTGCACCTCGAAGGTCCAGTCCATGCCGACCGCGTGGACATGCCAGCGATAGCGATCGTCCCCGAGCGGCTCGATCTCGGTGATCAGATCCGAATAGTCGGCGAAATCCTCGACCTTTTCGAGCAGGGCGAAGACGCGCTCGGGAGGCGCGGGAAGCGTGGCGCTGTGTTCGATGGTGGGCATGGCCAGACCGACTCCTTGCCTGAGGGATGCTCCAAGGTAAGGCTGCTACGGAGCCTAGCATCCCGGTTCCCCAGGCCCTTGTAAAGACGTGCCTATCATCAGGCTGACGGCAGGTCCCGCAGCAACAGAGCGAACTCGAACTCGTCGGGCGACGGCGACTCCCCCGGCAGCTTGACCCTTACCCGGTGACCGTCCCCGGGCGCCACCTTCAGCGCGCTGCCGTTGCCCGCCTCCATCGCCTCAAGGGTGAAACGACGGTTGCCGGAGGGCAGCATCAGCTCGAGGCGATCGCCGACCTCGAAGCGGTTCTTGACCTCGATATCCAGCCAACCTGATGGCGCTTGTCCCAGGATCTGGCCGACGAACTGCTGGTGAACGCCCACCGAGTGCCCACGCTCGTAATTCTGGTACTCGTCGTGGACGTGGCGTCGGTAGAAGCCTTCGGTATACCCCCGGTTGGCCAGGTTTTCGAGCTCATCCATCAGCCCGATGTCGAAGGGGCGCCCGGCCACGGCGTCATCGATGGCACGACGATAGACCTGGGCGGTACGTGCTACATAGTAGGGCGACTTGGTTCGCCCTTCTATCTTCAGCGAACTGACCCCCATCTCGGTGAGCCTCGCCACGTGCTGAACGGCGCGCAGATCCTTGGAATTCATGATGTAGCTACCGTGCTCGTCCTCGAACACCGGCATCAGTTCGCCAGGCCGCTGTGGGTCCTCGATCAGCGCCGAGCGCTCCTCCCGGCCCTGTGCCACGTCCTGCGCCGGGATCAGGTCGCCACAGGCGTCAGTGCCGGCCGGGTGGGTCCGGTAGTTCCAGCGACAGGCGTTGGTACAGGTGCCCTGGTTGGGGTCGCGCCGGTTGAAGTAGCCCGACAGCAGACAGCGCCCGGAATAGGCGATGCACAGGGCACCGTGAACGAACGTCTCGATCTCCAGGGTCGGGCACTCGGCACGGATCTCGGCGATTTCCTCAAGCGACAGCTCTCGCGACAGGATCACCCGGGAGATCCCCTGGGACTGCCAGAAGCGAGCCGCCGCGTGATTGACCACGTTGGCCTGCACCGACAGATGGATCACCTGGTCAGGCCAACGCTCACGCACCATCATGATCAAGCCAGGGTCGGACATGATCAGCGCATCCGGCCCCGCCTCGACGATCGGTGCCATGTCCTTCAGGTAGGTCCTGAGCTTGGCATTGTGCGGAGCGATATTGGAAGCCACGTAGAAGCGCTTGCCACGCGCCTGGGCCTCAGCGATGCCTCGGGTCAGGTTGTCGAGGCCGAAGTCATTGTTGCGTACACGCAGTGAGTAGCGCGGCTGACCGGCATAGACCGCATCGGCGCCATAGGCGAAGGCGAAGCGCATATGCCGGTAGGTGCCGGCCGGTGACAGTAGTTCAGGGGCATTCATCCAGGCGTCTCTCTCGTGGGCCGGGCTTGGTCCGGGCTTGTGCCGGGCATGGTTCGGGATTAAACCGGGCAGACAGCAGTAAACCGCGCAGCCTGCCACAACCGCGAGCAACGGACGTTGACAAGGAGCAAGTCGCCGGCATCAACGCCGCACTGGTGTTGCCGTCCGGCTTTCGTTACCCTTGTCGCGCCGGACCGGACCCCGGCCGCTGGCGATTCTTGTCGCCACCCCAAATTCTCCGAATCGAGACCCCCTTCATGAGCACGACTTCCCGCTCCACCGTGGTGATCTACTCCGGTGGCATGGACTCTTTCACCGTACTTCATCGCGCCTTGCACGAAGGCCTCGAAGTTCACGCCCTGTCATTCGACTATGGCCAGCGCCACGCCCGCGAACTCGAGGTGGCCCGCCATGTCTGTCAGGAGTTGAAGATCCCTCATCAGGTCGTCGACATCACCGCCATTCATGGCCTGATCGACAACTCTGCGCTGACCGACGCCAATCGCAAGATCCCTGGCGGTGACTACGCCGAAGACAACCTCGCCGCCACCGTGGTCCCCAATCGCAACATGGTGCTGCTGTCGCTGGCCATCGCCAAGGCGGTGAATATCGGCGCCAGTCGCGTCGACTACGGCGCCCACGGCGGTGACCACGTGCTCTATCCGGATTGTCGTCCCGAGTTTGTCGAGCAGATGAATGCGGTGGCCGCCATCGCCAATTTCTCGCCGGTAGAGATCCACGCACCCTATCTACGGTCCAGCAAGAGCGAGATTCTGGCCGACGGACTGTCCATGGGACTGAACTACCGCGACACCTGGACCTGTTACGAGGGCCGGCGCCTGGCCTGTGGCCGCTGCGGCAGCTGTCTGGAGCGGCTCGCCGCCTTCGCCGACCAGGGTGTCGAAGATCCGTTGGCCTACGCCGCCAATACCCGGCAGGAGCCGGCGATTGCACAGGCAGACCAGAGCGGAGCGCACCAGGATGTATAGCGTCAAGGAAGCCTTCTATACCCTTCAGGGAGAAGGCGTACAGGCCGGCCGCGCCAGCGTCTTCTGTCGCTTTGCCGGCTGCAATCTCTGGTCGGGTCGCGAGCAGGACCGCGCCAGCGCCCAGTGTCGCTTCTGCGACACCGACTTCGTCGGCACCGATGGTCAGAACGGCGGACGCTTTGCCACCGCCGACGCCCTGGCCGAGCACATCACCCGCTTGTGGCCACACCCCCACGAGGGTGTCACGCCCTACGTCGTGTTCACCGGTGGCGAGCCCCTGCTGCAGCTGGATGCCGCCTTGATCGACGCGGTGCACGCTGCCGGCTTCGAGATTGGCGTGGAGACCAACGGTACTCTGGCCGCGCCGGACGGTATCGACTGGCTATGTGTCAGCCCCAAGGGCAATGCGCCGCTGGTGCAGACCCGCGGTGACGAGCTGAAGCTCGTCCATCCCCAGACCGACGCCCCGCCGGAACGTTTCGAGGGGCTCGACTTCGACCATTTTCTGCTGCAGCCGATGGACACCTCCGGGCTGATGGCCAGCGACGCTCGCAAGGAGCCACTCTGTGCCACGGTAGAGCACTGCATGGCGCATCCACGCTGGCGGCTGTCGCTGCAGACCCACAAGATCGCGGGAATCGACTGATGGCACTCTTTGTACGACGACTGACACATCTCGACGTGTCGCTTTGGTGTCCCGATCGTGGACTGATCGGCGCAAGCTGGCTGGTCGACGTCGAACTCGATGGAGAGCTCGGTGAAGACGGCATGCTGTTCGACTTCGGCGAGGTCAAACCCTGGATCAAAGCACGTCTCGACGGCGGCGCCGATCACACCCTGCTGGTGCCTACCGAAGCCCCTGGCGTCAGCGTCAGCGAATGTCGCGAAGGTATCTGCGTACGCACCACGACGCCATACGCGATGGAGGTGCGCGGGCCCCGCCAGGCCTTTACCCTGCTACCCTGGCGCAGAATCACCCCCGAGGCCATGGCCGAGCACCTGTCACGCCAGTTGATGCGCCAACCGCCCGAGCGGGTATCCAGCATCGAACTCAGCCTCGCCGATGAGTCCATCGATGGCGCCGCCTACACATACAGCCACGGCCTTCGCCGCCACGCCGGCAACTGCCAGCGTATCGCCCACGGCCACCGCTCGCGGCTGGAAATCGTTCAGCGCGGCGTGCGACAGCCGGAGCTCGAGCGCCGCTACGCCCGCTGGCTCGACGATACCTACCTGGTGGACGAACACGACCTGGAACAGCACCAGGGCGACATGCTGCAGTGCGGCTACCGCTCGCCCCAGGGCCTGTTTCACCTGCGCCTGCCCCGCGAGCGCTGTCATGTCCTGCCCGGCGCCACCACGGTGGAACGCATCGCCCAGTGGCTGGCGGCGACCGTCGCCCGAGACACCGGAGAGGACACCGCGGTGCGCGCCTATGAAGGCGTCGACAAGGGCGCCACGGCAAGAAGCCCCGGCGAACGATCTCGATAACGTCTCGATAACTTCTCGATAACTTCTCGATAGCATCTCGAGATCCGCAAGAGAGACCGACCACCGAGACAACCAAGCGCATTTGAAGAATGCCATGAGCCAACCAACGTCATGAGCGAACTGATCACCTCCTCCTCGCCGCAAGAGACCCGCACAGCGACCGGCGAACAGGGCTGCCGCCCCGGCTGCGGCGCCTGCTGCATTGCGCCGTCGATCAGCTCCCCGATTCCCGGCATGCCGGCGGGCAAGCCCGCCGGCATCCGCTGCGTGCAGCTCGACGACGACAACCTGTGCCGCCTGTTCGGCCGACCCGAGCGTCCGGCGGTGTGCGAGCGCTTCGACTACGATGCCGATATCTGTGGCAGCCATCGAGACCAGGCGCTGGCCAATATTGACGAACTCGAACGCCTGACCTGAGTCGGGCTTACTTGCGCCGAGTAGCCGTCGCTCAGCGTCTTCTGCACCGGTTGTCTATGTTCAGGCAACCCTCATTTCCGCGCTCCCTACTGACGCCCTCTCCACTGCCTCCTCATCAGTGATCCACCAACAAGAAAAGGCCGCGCCACCCAAAGGTGGCCCGGCACTCTTTATGACACTCCGGGCTGTATAAACCCCAACCCAGGTGGTGACGGCACTAAACTATTCCACGTCGAGCTGCCCGTTATTGCGCAGCATCGTCAGGAAGACCTCCGACGACTGACCCTCCATGCTGACACCGTCCAGGGTAATCTTCTGGTCGGCGTTGCTGTGCTGGACGTCGAGCCCGCCATCGCTCTTGATGTAGAGCACGGTGTCTCCGTTCTCCTCCTGGGCAAAGATAAAGCTGTCCAGCGCCGACTGATCGGGATCAGTACTCGTGGAGTCAAAGTCGTTGAGCAGATCCCCCAATGCCAGCTTATCGGCCTCTGGGTCCATGCTCAGAGCCGCATCCTTGACGTGGAAATCACTGACCGTATCGTGGGCGGGGTCCGTCGTACTACCGACATCACCCAGACTCCACTGGAAGGTGTCGGAACCGAGCCCACCAAGCAGAAGATCATCGCCAGCACCGCCAATCAGCACGTCGTCCCCGCTGCCCGCGAAGAGCTGATCGTTGCCTTTTCCACCATCGATGCGATCCTGACCACCGTCGTTACGGCTGTCACCCGACAGGGCTTCATAGTTGTCCTTGATAAAGGCCAATATCTCTTTCTGGGTCGGCTCTGTCCCGCTGTTCTGAGTGGTCAAGTAATCGACGAGCCCGGCGTAGCCACTACCCGCCTCACCACCGACACCCGCAGGGTCGATCTGATCACCGAACAGCACGTCATCACCCGCGCCACCGTCCAGGGTGTCACCGCCAAGGTCCGCTGGCTGATCGAATGACACCCCCCCCCTCCAGCGCCGTTGCAAACTCCTCGGCAGAATTGACGATGGCCACCTCACCAGCCGGTACAAGCTGGTCGTCCGTGTAGCTGTAAAGATCGAGTGAGATGTCATGAATAAGCAGTGAGAAGAAGTTCCCAGCAGCGTTTTCTACTTCGAACTGCAGCCTGTATGTTCCTCCTTTCAACCCATTTGCCATAAACTGAGTCGAGCTACTATTGATACTGCCCGACGGCGATATTGGCAGCGAGGTGGCAACAACATCCCAGTCGCCTTCCTCATTTTGCATTTCCAGCGACCAAGAGAATCTGTCGCTTGGATTCCCTTCCTTTTCGAAGTCGTTTGGGGTGTCGGTCACGTAGTCAAATGACAAGGTATAGAACTGGTTGGCACCAGCAGGCTCATCCAGGACGATAGCATCGCTGGTGGCGACAGTACTGCCATCGCCAGCACCACTGTCTCGAACGCGCAGATAGGTGCCGACCGGGGTTCTATCAATGGCTATGTGGCCATTGGTTGTCTCCACCGCCCAATTATCGATGGAAGCGAGTCTTCCCGTGTCCCCCGTGTCAAAAGTGGCAAGCATTTCGGTACTGCCTACCGAAGCCCCGGATTCCAGAGGAATCGGCACCATCTCCAACTCACCATCTGCCGTGTTGTCGAAAATCTTCAGAAAATCGCGACCTACATCATCACCTATCCCGATCGCTTCCACCCGACTGATGGCGGCCAGCGGTTTGTATCCTTCAAGCGCATTGGTAACATCCTTATAGGTGGTAATATTCCCCGCATCACTGACACCAACTTGACCGTTGTCATTGTGAGAATTAGGCTGACCATCCGTCATGAAGTAGGCAACGTTATTGAAACCGCTCCGACTAACATCCGTCATCCACTCAGTAGCGGTAACAAAGGCTTGCTCGAAATTGGTGCCAGAAATAATCGCTCTACTATCCAGAAAGTCATTGACGTCACCCAGATCTTCAGGTGAGAAATCATTGAATGCGATCGAAGGCGAATACTTCCCGCCGAACGCCACGATCTGGACATGGATTGTCCCCTCGAAATCGGCCAGCTCGGTAAGCTTGGCACGTATCGCCTCGATCGCCACCTTGAAGCGTGAATTGCCGTTTTCCAACACGGCGCCCATGCTTGGCGAAACATCCACGATAAAGGAAAGGTTATAGTCCTTGGCAGGTTCAAGCACGGCATGCTTCCCGCCAGCATCACCGAGAACCACATCATCACCACTCCCACCGGTGATGCTGTCATCGCCACCGCCTCCGACGAGTAGCTGGTCATCATCCGGCAGTGCCAGGGTCAGGGTGCCATCGACAGTGTCGCCGTCACCATCTGTTCCGGCCAGTGACAAGGACAGCGCCGGATCTTTCTCCGCCTCGGAATAGGCGAAGTCGCCGACCGAAAATGGCCTTGTGCCGTCCAAGCCACGAAACTCGATCGCTTCAAAGGCCTCGCCGGTTGTAAGCACCAGCTGGGCATCGGCGGGAATGTTTCTCACATTGAGGGTGCCATCGGCGTTTTCCTCAATCGTCACCAACGAGGTGATATCCTTGCCGGCACCATTCACGAGGCGAACATCACTTTTCGCAAGTTCCAGCACGTGGCCGCTGACGGCAACCGGATGGCCACTGGTATCGGTACCATCTGGAGCCGAGGCAATCGCTTTGATCCCGACATCCGTCAACGTCCCGTTTTCCGCATTGATAAACTGGCTGAAGTGCGTAATGCCTCGGTGGTTATCCCAGCTTGGTGCGGTGTCAGAAAAACGCAGGTTATCAACGAAATCCAGGCGCACAGCTTCGTCTAGTCCCGTCAGGTCGTCGTGACCCGCGGCTAGTTGCGTATCCCCATCAGTTCGCAACCAGGAGGCCCAGGGTCCTCTATAGGTCCAGGCGGACGCCACGACATCGGCTGCTCCATCGGCACCATCAAAGGCGATAAAACGATGGCCCGACCCGGACCCATCGGTGCCATACTCACGCACTACGTGCTTGCTGCCTTCACTGATTTCCTTGCTGGCATCATCAAATGCCCTGACCCCCTCATCGATGACCTCTACCTCGTAGGTAGAGCCATCCGCCGACAGGCTCACCTTGAAGGCCACGCCGCCACTCGCGGCCTTCGCCTCCAACGTCTTGCCGTCGCCACTCAATTGGTAAGTCAGAACCTCGCCGTTCGACGTGAGCAGCGTCCCGCCATTGACACTCGTGACCTCGGTACCGTTCATTACGTCGCTGAATGTCACTTTACCAATGTCATCGGCACCCGCCTCGAAGCGAACCTCACCCGTCTGGCCAGATTTTAACTGCGCTTGCTCCGCCTCCCAGACAACAGGCGTATCATCGTCAATCAGCACCGACAGCGTGCCCTGGACCTCGCTGCCATCGGCATCGGTCACGGTGTAGCCGATGTCAAACGTCAGGTCGTTCTCGTCATCGCCCGCCGCATGCTCAAGCGCCTGGTGCAACGTCACCTTGTACTTGCCCTCGGCCTGATCGGCCATGGCGATGGTGATCACCGGTTCTTTTTCGGAGTTGCTATCGGTCACCGTCCCGGTGAGCGTGTGCCCATCAGGGCTGAGCTCAAAGCTCACCTCACGACCGTCCGCTGTCTTGAGGTCGTCGGGCAGACCAGCCAGGTTCCACTGGAAGGCGTTGCTATCGGCGGCGCCATCGTCGCCAAAGCGGTAGCCCAGCTCGCCTTTCACGACGGAGGCCTCTCCTGCCACATCGCCGGTACCTCCGGCGTTGCCACCAGCCAGTCCGTCTTCGTCGACGGTCGCCTTCGGGCTCTGGGTAGTCGGGTTGTCGCCATCTCCGGGAACGCTGGGGGTGGAGTCTTGCGCCACCTTCACCGTCAATGTCGAAGACGACTTGTCTCCGTCACCATCGGTGATGGTGTAGTCGATCACGGCGTCGCCTTCGAAGGCCCCTGCCGGAGTAAAGGTGATCTCACCGTTGGACGCGATGGCCACCGTACCGACGCCTTCCCCACCCCGGACCGAGGCCTTGGTCAGGATTGCGCCATCGTCGCCTTGGGTGTCGCTTGTGCCGTCATTATTGGTCAACACGTTGTAGGTTTTCGCCGTGTCTTCCGCCGTCTCGGTGGTGTCGGCGACCGCCTCTGGCGAGGTATCGAGGATGTTGATCTCCAGGTTGGCGCTCGTGCTATCGCCCTCGTTGTCGGTCACCGTCAGCGCAAAGCTGTCCAACACCGTGGCGTCACCGCTGTGATCTGCCCTCTCGCCACTCTCGGTGTAGGAGTAGGTGATCTTGCCGCTGGCCGCATCGTAATCGGTCACCGTGACGCTGCCGTGCTTGCCTTCCACCACAACGCTCTTGGGTGCCCCCGGACCAGTGCTCGCCCCAGTGATATCGACGGTCTTGCCACTCTGGTCGGCCAGGGTCACCTGCTTGATGCCGGCATCCGCCGCCACCGTCATGCTGCCAGTGACCGTGGCTCCGCTACCTTCCACCACGCTGTGATCGCCGGCCACCACCTCGGGACCGCTCGGATCACTGCCGTCTGACTCGTTGCCGTCTGGCTCGTTGCCCTCTGGCTCATTGCCGTCGGGAATCTCGATCGTCGGCACGTCGTCGTCGCTGCCGTTGATGGTGATCGTCAGCGTCGCGCTGCTGGTATCACCGTCGGCATCGGTGAGGGTGTAGCTGAAGGCTTCTTTCAGCGTCTGGTTGTCCTTCAACGCTTGAACGTCGGCGTTGTCAGGATCCACGCGGTAGCTCCAGCTACCGTCGTCATTGTGGATGAAGCTGCCATAGCTGGCGGAGGCGTTGCCGGTGAAACCATCAAAGGTCATGCTGTCGGCGCCGGCGCTGTCATTGTCGAGCACATTACCGCTGATGGCCGTCACCGCCTCTTCACCCAGTGCCGCGCTGTCATCGTTGGCGTCGGGGGCGGTATCGATGATATTGATGTCCAGACTCTCGCTGACAGTTTCACCGGTAGAATCGGTCACCACGATGTCAAAACGATCAAACACGCTACCGTCACCAGCCGCGTGGTTGGCAGCCAGTCCATTCTCGGTGTACTGGTAGGTAACGATTCCGCTTTCCGGATTAAAACCGGTAATGATTAACGTACCGTGCTCCCCTTCAAGCACCAGTGGACTCTCGTCGGAAGCACCTGCGATGTCTCGCCTACCAACACTGATCGATGCGACTCCAGCCGGCGCCGACACAGTAAAACGGCCGGCCAGAAACGCCTGACTGCCCTCGACGGCACTGTGGAACCCGGCAGTTGCCCCTCCATCACCGTCTTCAAACTCTATTGACGGAGCGCCCGAATCGGCATCGCTATCATCCATGTCATCAGCTATACCACCCACCTCCCCGTGCCCAGCCGATTCGACAATGAAAGGATCACCGAAGGAATAGGACTGTGAGCCAGAGGTTTCGGTAATTCTCATCAAACGTACAAAGTCAAACCCATCATGGCTTGCCCCCTCCCCACCACCCGCACTGGGCTCCTCGAGCGCTTCGAGAATGTCGGTGGAACCCTCAGCGATCAATTCCAACAGTTTCGAAACATCCTCCCGGCCCAAAAAGTCGACGGAGCTTGCATCGCCCTGTCCCTGCTCTTCGGGCAACGAAACCTGTTGGGCTCCTACGAGGAGGGCCGCGGGTCTACCATCATCGAACTGAAGAGCCACACGCGAACCCTCGGCAGTGACAATGATATCGCCGGCGTTCAGGCTATCTCCTTCTTCCAGAGCGATAACTTCACCATCCGGGCGTTTAGCCCAGGCCTTACCTTGCAGAGAAGTGACGACGACGTTTGTCACAGGCACATGGACCTCGCAATATTCGTATATAAAAGTAAGAATATAACCACAAACTAATACGAATCATGCTATCCGTGTAACAGGAGGTTACACAGTGTACCAATGGACAATAGGACATCAGATCTTGAAATGTTTCGCCCTGATTTTTCCTTTTTTCTTTGCAGTTACGGTATTTTTTTACTCTCCGCCGTAAACGGATATGCTTGTTATTGCAGATTTTGTAGGACATTTCTTTCTGTTGTGCCCGATCTAGAACAGCGTGTCGCTAGATACTCCGTTGCAAGTGACCGACGGCTTGAGAAAATACAGGAAAGGCGAATCTTGAATAGGCAATTAAAGGCGAAAGGAAAAGGGGCAAAGAACTAGGCGCTGTCCGAAAAGTCGACGAGCGAAGGTTAGACAAGGCAAAAATTGGTGAGAAAGCGCAGTTTACGGGGTGTAAATGAGCATTTTGATCCGATTTTTAACGCCGTATTACCGAGCGCAGGCACTTTTCAGACAAGCCCTAAGGAATCGAGCAGAAATAAACGTTGCCTTTTAACATCCTGTTTGCAATCCAAGAACAAGAAAATGCCGGGCCACCCAAAGGTGGCCCGGCTCTCTCTTATGGCAACTCTGGTCATGACGACCCAGGCCTACTCCACGTCGAGCTGCCCGTAATTACGCAGCATCGTCAGGAAGGCCTCCGACGACTGACCGCCCATGCTGACACCGCTCAGGGTGATCTTCTGATCGGCGTTGCTGTGCTGATCATCGAGCCCGCCATCGCTCTTGATGTAGAGCACGGTGCCACCGTCTTCCTCTTGGGCGAAGACAAAACTATCCAACGCCGACTGGTCAGGGTCAGTGCTCGAGGAGTCAAAGTCGTTGAGCAGATCCCCCAGGGACAGCTTGTCGGCATTCGGATCCATGCTCAGAGTCTGGTCCTCGACGTGGAAATCACTGACCACGTCGAGGGCCGGGTCGGTGGCACTGCCGGCGTCTCCCAGATTCCATTTGAAGGTGTCGGACCCCAGTCCACCCAGCAGGAAGTCGTCACCGGCGCCGCCGATCAAGATGTCATCGTTGGCGCTGGCAAACAATTGATCGTCGCCCTGCCCGCCTTCCAGAAGGTCCTGGCCGCCATCGGCACGGGTCTTATCGATCAACTTGTCGTAGTTGGCCTTGATGAAGTCGAGCGTCTCTTCCTGGGTCGGCTCCGCACCGTTCTGGCCAGTCAGATAGTCGACCAGACCGTCGTAGCCACTACCGGCCTCACCACCGACGCCTGCGGGTTCGATCTGATCGCCGAACAGGATATCGTCCCCCGCACCCCCGATCAGATGGTCGTTGCCCACCTCCTGCGGCACATCGGAAGACGAGCCACCATCGAGTGCGGTCTCGAACTCCTCGGCGGAATTGACGATAAGATCTTCACCGGCTGGCACCAGTTCGTCGTCGGTGTAGCGATAGAGACTGCGTGAAACGCCTCCCACCGCTAATACGAAGTCGGACGAACCGGTACCGTTATCCACATCGAAAGCGAGCCGGTACGTCCCCCCTTTCAGACTATTGGCCATGATCTGGGTAGTGGTGGTGGTACCTACCGCATTCTCGAAATTGTTTGACACGACTTCCCAGGTGCCATCATCGTTCAGCTTTTCCACTCGCCAGACAAAGTGGTCCCGAACAATTCCGTTGGAACTTTCTCTGTCACTTGTCTGGTAAGTAAAGGCAAGACTGTAGAAGTCGTTGGCGTTAACCGGCTCAGACATTGTGATGCTGTCGCTGACCACCGTGGTAGCTCCATCATTGGTGCCGCTGTCAGCGATACGTAGATACGTCCTGCTGCCATTTCTCACGACGCTGACCGACCCGCTGCCACCTGTCTGGTGCCAGTTCTCCAGTTGTCCCAGGCTGCCCGTGTCACCGGCATCGAAGGTTGCTGGATAATCGACCGATTGCGTCTCACCTGACGCATAGGGTAACGGCACCATTGTCAAGCCACCGTCAGCGGTGTTATCAACCACCTTGAGTATCTCGCGATTGACATCGTTGCCGATACCAATGGCTTCCACTTGACTAATCTGGGCAAGTGTCTCGTACGCCTTGACAGCCTGCGAGACGTCCAGCGCAGTGGAATCGTTGGGCGAAGCGGTCACACCAGTGCCCGCAGTGGTGTTATGAAGTGTCGGGCTACCGTCACTCAGGAAGTAAGCCACATTGTTGTAGCCATTGGAGCTGGTTTCCGTCATCCAGTCGCTGGCGACGTTAAAGGCTTCTTGGTAGTTGGTGCCATCTTTCGCCTCTAAAGAATCCAGAAAGTCCTTGGCATCCTGGACATTGTCCTGTGACAAGTTCAAGAACGGTTCCGACTTCGCGGCCTGGGCAAAACCGACAAGTTGTACATTAATGATGCCCTCAAACGTCGCGAGCTCATCAAGCTTGGCCTTGAGCGCCTCTACCGCGACCTCAAGCCGCGTCTTGCCGGTATCGCCAAGCTTAAACGCCATGCTGCCCGACGTATCCAGGATAAAGGACAAGTTATAGTTCTGCGCCGGCTCCACCACGGTGTACTTGCCGCCGGTGTCGCCGATCAGGACGTCATTGCCACCACCACCCTGGACGGTATCGTCGCTGTTGGTTCCAACCACCAGGGCGTCGTTGTCGGTGGCGGTCACGGTAATGGTCAGGCTGGCGTCACTGGCATCGCCGTCCCCATCGGTCAGCGTATAGGTAAAGCTCTCATCGACGGTCTGGCCCTTGTCGAGCGCCGCGACCTCGGCATTGTCACTATCAAGCGCGTAGCTATAGCCGCCCTGGGTGTCGAGGGTCAGGGTGCCGTACTGCCCCTTGATCACCAGCTTGCCGTCGGCATTCAACGAGGACACCGTGGTAGAACCCTGGCTGACGGCGGTGACGCTGGCCCCATCAGCACCGGGGGCGTCGGCCTGATCACCACTGGACGCCCCCGGACCACCGATCACGTTGCCGGAGACCGGCGCCATGTTCTCGATGATGGCGTTGGTGTCGCTCGTCGCCACCGGGGCATCGTCATCGATGACCACTGACAGGGCACCATCGGCCTGGCTGCCATCGGCGTCGACGATGGTATAGGTGGCATCGAACAGCAGATCGTTTTCGTCGTTGCCGGCTGCATGAGCGAGCGCCTGGTGCAGCGTCACCTGATAGGCTCCACTGCTCTGATCGGTCAAGGCGATGGTGACCACGTCTTCGCTGCCGCCACTGCCATCGCTCGCCGTGCCGGTCAGGGTGTGGCCATCGCTGCTCAACTGGAAACTTACCGCTCGACCATCTGCCGTCTTCAGATCGCCCGGCAGGCTCGCGACGTTCCAGGTAAAGGCCCCGCTCGCCGCAGCGCCATCGTTGCCAAAGCTGTAGCCCAGTGTTCCGCTCGTGACCGTGTCCTCACCCGCCACATCGCCGCTGCCGCCAGCGTTGCCACCGGCCAGGCCATCCTCGTCGAGGGTGGCCGTCGGGTTCAGGGTGCTCGGATCGCCATCGCTTTCCGGCGTTGACGGGATCGCTGCCTCCCTGTTTTCCAGCGTCAAGGTACCGCTGGCGGCATCCCCGTCGTTGTCGGTCGCACTCAGGGCGATGTCGATGCTGCCGGCCTCGGTCAAGGCCGAGTTCGACGTGCGCGTCAGATAGAAGGCACTGGCATTACTGACGCCATACAAGTTGATGGCCTCGAACGGCTCATCGGTGTTTAGATGCACGTATCCGCCACTGGGGACGCCACTGATCCTCAGACTACCGTCAGCCAGCACCGTCACGTTGCCACCCGACGGCAATCTCACATCGTCTGGCGAAAGCGCAAGCACCCTGCCTTGCTGCTCGAAGGGTATCCCTGAACCGCCCCCATCACCGTCATAGACGATAGCCTGCAAGATATGGGAAGAGGTTGCCTGACTGAAAGGACCGCCGGCCGCGCCGGGGTTGATACCGTAGCTGAAGCGAACGACCTCTTGATGCTCCCCCCAGGACAGGCCTTGGCCGCCATAGGCGGCTGAATCGACAAAATCGAAGCGCATCACCTCGTTGGCACCGGTCTTCTGCGTTCCCGCATCATTGCGGTTGAACCCGCCAACAAAGAGCCGATCCGCACTACTGGCACTGTTGAAATTCGCGCCAATCGCACTGTTGGCATTGGTGTTATAGCCGGTAAACAACACGACCGGGGCATCGTCATCAGCGGAGTTGGTAAAGGTACGAGCGCTGTTTCCTCCCCCGAAGGTCTTGGCATCCCGTTGAACGAAACCAGATTGTACCTGGCCAGCGTTGATGCGCTCGAAGCTGGTGACATCATACTGTGACCCATCGCCGGACAGGCCCACCTCAAAGGCCACTGTGTCACCACCGACCGCTTGCAGGGTCGAGCCGTCGGCACTCAACTTCCAGAATAGCGGCCGAGTCACCAGGAAAAGCGCGTTACCATCCTGATCAAACACTCGCTGTCCATTGAGCGAGGCGTCGAAGCCGATATCGCGAAGACCGTCTGCGCCGGCCTCTTCGAAGTTGATATGGCCGCTGGAGCCCGTCACCAGGAGCCCGGTGTCTGCCACAAAATCAGAGGGAGTATCATCGATGATGGCGACATCCAGTTCGCCAGACGCCGTATTGCCCCGGACATCAACCACCTCAACAGCGAAGGTATCCGCGAATTCCGTATCCGTGGCCCCGCTCTGACTGTCGTTGTCGACCTTACGCTCCAGCAGATACTCGTAGCTGAGCGTACCTCCGCTCGCATCACCGCTGTATCCCGTCAAGGTCAGAGTGCCGTACGGGGTATCCAGGGCGACGGGATCGCCGGACAAGGCTTGCAGGTCGGCAAGCGTCAGGCTTCGACCTCCGATGCTCAGCGTCTCGAGTCCATCCGGCGTATCGACATCGAAGCTGCCGGCGCGTGTCAGTTCGCTGCTATTGCGCTGACTACCATCGGCCAGGTTGGCCTCGCTGACGACCAGTTCGGAAGCGAAAGGGTCGAGTCCGGCCAACTGAGCCCTGCCCGGCAGCGTAAGCTCCAGAGTCCCCTCGGCGGTGTCACCATCCCCGTCGGTTCCCTGCAGCGCCAGGGACAAAGCGTCGTCAGCATCGAAGGTCCCGTTCAGCCAGGTGTACTCGAAATCCCCCAGGGTAAAACCGACTCGCGTATTGGTATTCGTGGCGCGGATTTCGATCGCCTCGAACGCACTCTCGGTCTCGAGGACGAGTCGAGCGCCATCGGGAACCCCAGACACCGAAAGAGTTCCATCAGAATTCTCCACGATCGTCACGGACGCGGTAATGTCGTTTCCGGCGCCATCCAGAAAACGAAGCTCATCAGGGTCCAGGGCAAGCACATCGCCGCTGACCTCGTGCGGATGACCGCTGGTGTTGTCGTCGTCAGGCGCCAAGGCAATGGCGGTTACCTTGAACGATGCGGGTGTTGTCCGCCCATCCAGGTTGGCGAGGTCGACTACCTGTTCAAAACGAGTAACGCCCCGGTGTTGCTCCCAACTAGGCTCCTCGTCGGAAAAGCTCAGATTATCGACGAAGTCGAAACGTGCCACTTCGTTGTACGTGGTCCTGTCGTCACCGCCTGGTGCCAATTGGGTGCCGCCATCCGTTCTTAACCAGGACTCGCCCGGAAAATTGAAAGACCAGGCGGACACCACCACATCGGGGCCGCCATCGCTACCGTCAAACGCCACAAACCGATGGCCTTGAGTAGAGGTATTGTGCCCTTCATAGAAGACTTCTGTTCTGCCATCGCTGATAGCCTGGCCTGAGTCCGCCAGCGTCATGATGGCATCATCAAGGACATTCACCTCGTAGCTGGAGCCATCCGCCGCCAGAGCTATTTCGAAGGCCACGTCGCCACCGGCAGTCGTCGCCTCAAGCGTCTTTCCTCCATCGTTCAGCTGGTAGGTGAGACGTTCGCCATTTGAGGTCACCAGGGTCGCGCCGTTCAGGCTCAGCACAGCGCTGCCATCCAACGCCGAGGAAAACTGCACGGCGCCGATACCGTCGGCTCCCGCTGCATCTGCGAAGTTGATATCGCCAACGGTGCCTGAAGACAACACGCCATCGACGGTATCGAAGGCCACCGGCGTATCGTCATCGATCACTACCGTCAACTTGCCAATCGCCTTGCTACCATCGCCATCGGTGATGGTATAGCCGACGTCAAATGACACATCATTCTCGTCTTCGCGCTCGGCGTGCTCGAGCGCCTGATGCAGCGTCACCTGGTAATCGCCGGCGGCCTCATCTGTCAGCTTTATGGTGATGACTGACTCGGCGCCGCTGGCGCCGGCTACGCTGCCGGCCACGGTATGTCCACCGTCGACAAGTGAGAACGCGACCTTGCGCCCGTCTGCTGTATAGAGCTCGGGCAGATCCTTCAGATTCCATTGGAAAGCCTTGGTGCTGGCCGCACCATCGTCACCAAAGCGGTAACCCAGATCTCCGGTGGCGACAGTGAACTGTCCGTCCACATCGCCAGTACCCCCCTTGTTGCCACCGGACAAACCATCCTCATCGACGATCGCCACGGGGCTCTGGGTGGTCGGATCGGTGTCGGTCGACGGTGTGGTTGGCGTGGTGTCGGGCTCCACCGTCACGGTCAGCGTCGAGGACGCGGTGTCACCGTCGCCGTCGGTGAGGATGTAGTCGATGACCGCCTTGCCTTCGAAGCCCGCCGCCGGGGTGAAGGTGACGTTGCCGTCGCTGGTGAAGCTCACTGAACCCACACTGGCCCCGCCCTGCACCCTGGCCTCGGTCAGGATCGCGCCATCGGCACCCTGGGTGTCGCTGGTGCCGTCATCATTATTCAGCACGTTGTAGGATTTCGACGTACCTTTATCGGTGCTGGTGGTGTCGGCCACCGCACTCGGGCCATCGTCACCGATGTCGATAGTGAGATTGGCCGGGTCGGAGGTATCGCCATCGCTGTCCACCACCCGCACGCCGAAGGTCTCGGGCACGCTATCGTCCAGACCCGTTTTGTCCTTGTCGTCCTGACTCGCGCTGCTTGTCAGGGTGTACGACCAGTTGCCGTCGGTGTTCACCGTCAGGCTGCCGTAATCGCCGGTGACCGTGGTGCCATCGGTATTGATCGGGACCCAGTCGCCGTCCTTGTCCTTCACCTCGTAGCGCACCAGGTCATCGTTGCCGGTGCTGCTCTTGAACTGGCCGTCGGTGGTCTCGCTGTTGCTGGCGGCGTTACTGCCCGGGGACTGACCTGCACCGCCATCCAGTCCTGCTTCCTGCACGCTGTAGGCGCCATCGGCGGTCGTCGGATCGCCGTCCGGGCCGCTCGGGTCGATGGTCGGTGTGGAGTCCGCCGCCACCGTCACGGTCAGGGTCGAGGACGCGGTATCACCGTCGCCGTCGGTGAGGGTGTAGTCGATCACCGCCTTGCCTTCGAAGCCCGCCGCCGGGGTGAAGGTGACATTGCCATCGCTGGTAAAGCTCACGCTGCCCTGGCTCGGATTGCGCAGAGTGGCGGTGGTCAGGGAGGCACCATCGGCACCCTGGGTGTCGCTGGTGCCGTCATCATTATTCAGCACGTTGTAGCTGACCGCCGTGTCCTCGGCGGTGCTGGTGGTGTCAGCCACCGCACTCGGGCCATCGTCACCGATGTCGATAGTGAGATTGGCCGGGTCGGAGGTATCGCCATCGCTGTCCACTACCCGCACACCGAAGGTCTCGGCCAGGCTATCGTCCAGGCCGGTCTGATTGGTGCCACTGTGGGTGACGTTGTCGGTCAAGGTGTACGACCAGCTGCCGTCGGTGTTCACCGTCAGACTGCCGTAGTCACCGGCGACCGTGGTGTCATCGGCATTGACCGGGACCCAGTCGCCGTCCTTGTCCTTCACCTCGTAGCGCACCAGGTCATCGTTGCCGGTGCTGCTCTTGAACTGGCCGTCGGTGGTCTCGCTGTTGCTGGCGGCGTTACTGCCCGGGGACTGACCTGCACCACCATCAAGCCCCGCTTCCTGCACGCTATAGGCGCCATCGTCAGTCGCCGGATCACCGTCCGGGCCGCTCGGGTCGATGGTCGGTGTGGAGTCGGCCGCCACCGTCACGGTCAGCGTCGAGGCCGCGGTATCACCGTCGCCATCGGTGAGGGTGTAGTCGATCACCGCCTTGCCTTCGAAGCCCGCCGCCGGGGTAAAGGTGATCTCGCCATTGGACGCGAAGCTCACCGAACCCACACTGGCCCCGCCCTGCACGCTGGCCGCGGTCAGGGTCGCGCCATCGGCGCCCTGGGTATCGCTGGTGTCATCACTGTTGTTGAGCACGTTGTAGCTGACCGCCGAGTCCTCGGCGGTGCTGGTAGTGTCGGCCACCGCACTCGGGCCATCGTCACCGATGTCGATAGTGAGATTGGCCGGGGCGGAGGTATCGCCATCGCTGTCCACCACCCGCACGCCGAAGGTCTCGGCCAGGCTATCGTCCAGACCCGTTTTGTCCTTGTCATCCTGACTCGCGCTGCTTGTCAGGGTGTACGACCAGCTGCCGTCGGTGTTCACCGTCAGGGTGCCGTAGTCACCGGCGACCGTGGTGTCATCGGCATTGACCGGGACCCAGTCGCCGTCCTTGTCCTTCACCTCGTAGCGCACCAGGTCATCGTTGCCGGTGCTGCTCTTGAACTGGCCGTCGGTGGTCTCGCTGTTGCTGGCGGCGTTACTGCCGGGGGACTGACCTGCACCACCATCAAGCCCCGCTTCCTGCACGCTATAGGCGCCATCGTCAGTCGCCGGATCACCGTCCGGGCCGCTCGGGTCGATGGTCGGTGTGGAGTCGGCCGCCACCGTCACGGTCAGGGTCGAGGACGCGGTATCACCGTCGCCGTCGGTGAGGGTGTAGTCGATGACCGCCTTACCTTCGAAGCCATCCGCAGGGGTAAAGGTGATCTCGCCATTGGACGCGAAGCTCACCGAACCCACACTGGCCCCGCCCTGCACGCTGGCCGCGGTCAGGGTCGCGCCATCGGCGCCCTGGGTATCGCTGGTGTCATCACTGTTGCTGAGCACGTTGTAGCTGACCGCCGTGTCCTCAGCGGTGCTGGTGGTGTCGGCCACCGCACTCGGGCCATCGTCACCGATGTCGATAGTGAGATTGGCCGGGTCGGAGGTATCGCCATCGCTGTCCACCACCCGCACACCGAAGGTCTCGGCCAGGCTGTCGTCCAGACCCGTTTTGTCCTTGTCGTCCTGACTCGCGCTGCTTGTCAGGGTGTACGACCAGCTGCCGTCGGTGTTCACCGTCAGGGTGCCGTACTCGCCGCTGACCGTGGTGCCATCGGCATTGATCGGGACCCAGTCGCCGTCCTTGTCCTTTGCCTCGTAGCGCACCAGGTCATCGTTGCCGGTGCTGCTCTTGAACTGGCCGTCGGTGGTCTCGCTGTTGCTGGCGGCGTTACTGCCCGGGGACTGACCTGCACCGCCATCCAGTCCTGCTTCCTGCACGCTGTAGGCGCCATCGGCGGTCGTCGGATCGCCGTCCGGGCCGCTCGGGTCGATGGTCGGTGTGGAGTCGGCCGCCACCGTCACGGTCAGCGTCGAGGACGCGGTATCACCGTCGCCATCGGTGAGGGTGTAGTCGATGACCGCCTTGCCTTCGAAGCCATCCGCAGGGGTAAAGGTGATCTCGCCATTGGACGCGAAGCTCACCGAACCCACACTGGCCCCGCCCTGCACGCTGGCCGCGGTCAGGGTCGCGCCATCGGCACCCTGGGTGTCGCTGGTGCCGTCGTCATTATTCAGCACGTTGTAGCTGACCGGGGTGTCCTCGGCGGTGCTGGTGGTGTCGGCCACCGCACTCGGGCCATCGTCACCGATGGCGATAGTGAGATCGGCCGGGTCGGAGGTATCGCCATCGCTGTCCACCACCCGCACGCCGAAGGTCTCGGGCACGCTGTCATCCAGACCCGTTTTGTCCTTGGCGTCCTGACTTGCGCTGCTTGTCAGGGTGTACGACCAGCTGCCGTCGGTGTTCACCGTCAGGGTGCCGTAGTCACCGGTGACCGTGGTGCCATCGGCATTGATCGGGACCCAGTCGCCGTCCTTGTCCTTCACCTCGTAGCGCACCAGGTCATCGTTGCCGGTGCTGCTCTTGAACTGGCCGTCGGTGGTCTCGCTGTTGCTGGCGGCGTTACTGCCCGGGGACTGACCTGCACCGCCATCCAGTCCTGCTTCCTGCACGCTATAGGCGCCATCGGCGGTCGTCGGATCACCGTCCGGGCCGCTCGGGTCGATGGTCGGCGTGGAGTCGGCCGCCACCGTCACGGTCAGGGTCGAGGACGCGGTATCACCGTCACCGTCGGTGAGGGTGTAGTCGATCACCGCCTGGCCTTCGAAGCCCGCCGCCGGGGTGAAGGTGACGTTGCCATCGCTGGTGAAGCTCACGCTGCCCTGGCTCGGATTGCGCAGAGCGGCGGTGGTCAGGGTGGCACCATCGGCACCCTGGGTGTCGCTGGTGTCATCACTGTTGTTGAGCACGTTGTAGCTGACCGCCGTGTCCTCGGCGGTGCTGGTGGTGTCAGCCACCGCACTCGGGCCATCGTCACCGATGGCGATGCTCAGGGTGCCATCAGCGGAGGTATCGCCATCGCTGTCCACCACCCGCACACCGAAGGTCTCGGGCACGCTGTCATCCAGACCCGTTCTGTCCTTGTCGTCCTGACTCGCGCTGCTTGTCAGGGTGTACGACCAGTTGCCGTCGGTGTTCACCGTCAGGGTGCCGTAATCACCGGCGACCGTGGTGCCATCGGCATTGATCTCGACCCAGTTGCCGTCGCTGTCCTTTACCTCATAGCGCGCCAGGTCATCGTTGCCGGTGCTGCTCTTGAACTGGCCGTCGGTGGTCTCGCTGTTGCTGGCGGCGTTACTGCCCGGGGACTGATCTGCACCGCCATCCAGTCCTGCTTCCTGCACGCTGTAGGCGCCATCGGCGGTCGTCGGATCGCCGTCCGGGCCGCTCGGGTCGATGGTCGGCGTGGAGTCGGCCGCCACCGTCACGGTCAGGGTCGAGGACGCGGTATCACCGTCACCGTCGGTGAGGGTGTAGTCGATGACCGCCTTGCCTTCGAAGCCATCCGCAGGGGTAAAGGTGATCTCGCCATTGGACGCGAAGCTCACCGAACCCACACTGGCCCCGCCCTGCACGCTGGCCGCGGTCAAGGTGGCACCATCGGCACCCTGGGTGTCGCTGGTGCCGTCGTCATTATTCAGCACGTTGTAGCTGACCGCCGTGTCCTCAGCGGTGCTGGTAGTGTCGGCCACGGCCTCGGGCTTGGTATCGAGGATGTTGATGTCCAGACTGTCGGAACGGCTTTCACCGGCAGTGTCGGTGACCACTACCTCAAAGCGATCGACAACACTGTCATCGCCGGCCCTGTGATCCGCGCCTTGCGAGTTCTCGGTATAGCGATAATCAACGGCACCGTTGTCAAATCCGATGATTTCGAGCTTGCCCTGCTCGGTTTCTATCACCACCGGATTGTCGGCGGTAGCCTTTGTAATATCCGACCCGGCGATGGTCGCAGTGCCGATTCCTGCGCTGGCTGTCAGCAGCATCTCGCCTGAGACCGTCTCGCCACTGCCCTCCACTACGCTGTTGTCGCCGGCCGTGACGTCACCATCGCTGTCCTGGATCACCACATTGGGATCACCATCCGTGCTGCCGTCGATCAGCACGGTCAAGGTCGCAGTACTGATATCGCCATCGGCGTCCTTGACGGTGTAGCTGAAGGTCTCCATCAGATGCTCGCCATCATCAAGGGCCTGCACCGCCGCAATCACCGTATTGACGGAGTAGCTCCAGGTGCCGTCACCGTGATCGGTGAAGGTGCCATATCTTGCTGAAGTGTCGTCGAAACCTACGAAACTCAGTCCATCGGACCTGGCAAGGTCGTTATCCAGCAGGTCACCGGAAATCGGCGCACTGCTATCTTCGCCGACCCGGGCAGCGTCATCTTCAGCCAACGGCACGGTATCGAGGATATTGATGTCGAGGCTGTCACCGGCTTGCGACCCCCGGTTGTCGGTCACCACCACCTCGAAGCGATCAAACACGCTGTCGTCACCGGCAGAGTGGTCGGCTGGCTGACCGTCTTCGGTATAGACGTAGTCGATCGTCCCGGTATCAGGATCGAAGCCGGTGATCGCAAGGGTACCGTGCTGCCCATCGATCAGGACTGGCGTTGCGGCCGAAGCGCCCGATACATCGACGCCCGAGACAGCAACACGCGCCACACCGGCAGGAGCCGTCACTGTCACGCTGCCGGTGACAGATTGGCCACTTCCTTCAACGACGCTGTTGTCTCCGGCCGAAACGGAGCCCTCTCCCGCTTCGATCGGCGGTAGATCGGGCTCACCTTCCGCCAGGAAAACCTCTTCGTCGTCGGCGACGGGAGTCCCACCGCCCTCTACCGGCTCCAGCGACTCCACTGCTCCCGCCCCACCAAAGGAGTAGCTCTGGGGATCAACAGACTCGGAGATGCGCAACAGGCGCACGAAATCGAAGCCCTCTTCCGCGCCACCGCCACTTTCCCCCAGGCCAGGTGCCTCTATCGCCTCGAGCAGATCGGGTACCTCCGACTCGAGCAGACGCAACAGCTCCGCTACTTGCTGCTGGTCCAGAACCTCGACCGAGGAAGCGTCGCCCTGCCCCATATCCTCGGGCAACGAAACCTGCTGCGCATCGACCAGCGTGACACCGGGCCTGCCGTCCGCAAACTGCAGCGTCACGAGGGCGCCGTCCGCCGTGATGACGATATCGCCGACGTCCAGACGATCCCCTTCTTCCAGAGCGATGACGTCGCCATTCGGCCGTTTGACCCAGGCGTTTCCTTGCAATGAGCTGACAGTAGCGATGGTAACAGGCACGGGGACCTCGAGTTTTTCGTAACGGAGCGTAAGACAATGGCTAGTAAACTGGTACGAATAATACTACTTACGTTACACGTCGTTACACACTGTACCAATGGCCAATAGTCGCTACGATCAAGTAATGCACCTTCCGAGATACTGCTTTCCTCCTAGTCACCATAGAAAGTCATGCTTTTTGCTGCCACTTTTGTACGTTTTATCGTCTGTTTCATGCTGATTTCGGAACAGCGTGGTGCGAAATTGGCCCTTGCCAGGAGCGCTGGCGACGAGAACACGCAGACTGGGGACGCCTTTTGAGCTGACAGCTCGAGGCGCCTGGGAGGTAGAAACAGAAACGCCCGACTGGCCAAGCCAGTCGGGCGTCGTCTTGTCGGTGAGACGTCAGTGAATGGGTAGCTAGCGCATCAAGCGTCGGTGGTCTGCGATACCCGACGATCAAGCAGGCTTCGCCAGCGCATCAACACCGGCGCATCGCTCAGGCTGACCTGGGACAGCAGGCGGCGAAACTCGCTTCGAACCGCATCGTCGTCGGGATCGACACACGTCAGCCAGACTTCCAGGGCCCCGAGCAATTGATGAAGGTTGCCGTCCCGCTCCGCCTGGGTGCGCGCCTGCTCGGCGAGGGTCCGTACCGCTTCGGCGTCGCGACCCAGGCGGTGGCGTACCAGCGCCAACTGGGTGGCAAGCTCCGGGACAAACAGCGTCGTGCGCTCCCGGGCCATCAACAGACACTGATCCAGATAGTCTTCGGCCTGCTCCAGCTCCCCCATGGCAAGACAGGCGTCCACGTACCACAGGTTCGGACGCTGACTCGGGTCCCGGCCGGTCACTTCCGCCAGTTCCTCGTGGGCCGCCTGAAGCTGCTGCAGGCCTTCACGACTCCCCGCCAACGCCTGCTGCCATCCCAGTACCGCACGGGAGGCGACCTGCCATAGGTGCAGATCGGAGCTGCCGGTGAGCTCATACGCTCGCTGGGCCCGATTGGCCGCCTCGTGGACATGCCCAAGCTGGCGGTACAACGCAGAGGCGTACATCAGCGCCATCGCCAGACTGCCGGGATGATGGATCTCTTCCGCCAGGCGGATGGCCGATTCCACATGGCGTTCCGCCCGCTGGTAGTCGCCACGCAGACACAGCGCCCATCCCTGGAAGCAGGCAGCCGCCACCTGCGGGTGGTCAGAGAACGGCAACCACTCGATCATCATCGGCTTGTTCAGCGGATCCAGCTCTTCCAGATGGTCATAGGCCTGGCGAATTCTGCCAGCCCAGTACTCACAGCTTGCCCCGGCGTAGTCGGCCAGGCGCTGGTAGCGCGGGTCCTCAAGGCGCAAGGCGAGATCGTTCAGCCGCGAGGCCAGCAGAAAGGCGTCGGCGTGGGCGTTGCGCTGACTGCAGCCAACCCATAGTCCCCACTTGACCAGGAACGCCTGCTCGAGATCGTCCTCATCCTCGAGGTCGGTGGTGCACTCAGCCAGCAGCTCACGTGCCTTGACGAAGCTCTCGTGGGCGGTAGGCGAACCATGCCCCTCCAGAGCGAAAGCGGCCTGACCACGCACCGTCAGCAGGCTGATTTCACGCTCAGCCTGAGGCTCGACCTGGCGCAGACTGGCGAGGCCGGCGTCGGCCATCTTCAGCGCCGTGCGATTGGCACTGACCTTGAGCGCCTCCCGGGCGGCAAGCTCGAAGTAGCGCGCGCCTCGAGCGTAGTGACCGCTGCGCCGCAGGTGCATGGCGAAGTCACCGGGATGACGACTGATCCACACCGGGAAACGTTCTTCGATCAACTGAACCACGCGGCGATGCATGTCGACCCGCACGTCACGCGGACAGGAAAGATAGGCTGCCTCATGCAGCAGCTGGTGGGTGAACTGAAATTCTCGCGCCCCCACATCACCATCGGACGGCTCGATGATCTCGAGTCGACGCATTTCTTCCAGCGCCCGGCTCAGCCGTTCCGGCTCCCAACCACTGCACTCGGCCAGAAAGTCGAAGCGGAAGTGGCGCCCCAGCACCGCCGCGATGTGCGCCACTTCGCGATCGCCATCCAGTTGATCGATGCGACTGGTCAACAGGCCAAGCAGGCCGTGGGGCAGTTCGTCGAGCTGGACGCTACGCCCTTCCCGCCGGTCCATGTCGAGACGACGACAGATCTCCTGCAGGTAGAGCGGGACGCCATCGCAGCGCTCGATGATCTGGCCTCGCAGGCGCGGCGACAGATGCAGCCGATAGCGCCGAGCCAGCTGGGTCAACAGCCGCGATGACTGCATGGCATCGAGCCTGCCAAGCGCAATCTGCTGATCCCAGTGCAGTCGGGTGGGCAAGGATTCACGACCATGATGGCTGGCGATCAACAACAGCGGACAGTTGATCGGCAGCCGCGCCTGGAGGCCGGCCAGCACCTTGAACGATGGCTCGTCGACCCACTGCAGGTCGTCGATCATCAGTACCAGCGGACGTTCCTGTGACAGCTCATGAATCAGCCCATGCAGAAGCGCCACCACCGCTTCCACCGCCTCGCTGCTCTGCGCCAGCAGCGAGACTTCGTGAGGTTCGCGAATACCCATGGCCTCTTCAAGCCAACGAATATCGTCGTCATCCAGCTCGCTTAGCCCCAGGCGCTCGACCAACGCGGCCAGGCCCTCGCTGTCGATCTCGCCCCCCAGATGCCAGCGCACCAGGTGGCGCGCCACACCATAGGATTCCTGCACCGACATGCGGGTGTTGGGCTGCCAGCAGATGGTGGCGTCGCGACTCTGCTCAAGGTGACGAAACCCCACCAGCAGTGCCGACTTGCCAAGCCCGGAAGGCCCCTTCACCAGCACGCTCTGACGCAGACCGATACCGGCCCGCGCCAGGGCATCGCGCAGCATGCGCAGCGCGTTTTCACGCCCCACCAGGCTTGGTGGCGTCGCGTCACGGCCGCCCTCATTGGTGCCCAGCACCAGGGCACGCAGGCGGACTCGGCCGTCGCTTGCCACCAACCGGGAAAACAACCTCGGTTGCAGGTCCAGCGCCGGCGGCATGTGCTGGCTGGCCTCCTGAGAAATGACGAGTTCGCTGCCCTCGGCGGCGCTCATCAAGTCGAGCGCCCGCTGGGTCACCTGACCCAGCGGGTCCACCAGGTGGCGCGACGGCAGATAGACCACCTGGCCGCTGTTCAGGCCCGCCGCCAGGGTCATGCGGGGCAGGCTCCCTTCACCGGTCCAGCGTCGCTGCGACTCTTCCGCCAACAGACGTCGACAGTGTTCGTACAGGGCCACCAGTTCGGCCAGCTGATGCGCCGGCCCATGGGTACCGAAACAGGCAAGCCCCAGCCCGCCCGTGGCCCCGGGCAACCAGAAGCCACCCAGATGGTGGCACTGCTTCTCGAGCCAGCGCATCAGTTCGATCTGCAATGCCAGACAGGCCCGCGTCTCGGCCCGGCTGCCCATGTCGCCGTCCAGTGTCAGGCGAATCGCCATGACCGACAGCTGTCGGTGCTCGACCTCCTCTTCGCCGAGCGGCGGACTGTCCATCGCCAGGGTCCGCGAGAAGGCGCCCTTGGGCGACAAGGACGGGGTTTCGGGCTGCCCGTCGGACCAGTAGCAAGCCAACTGCAGGAAACTGGGGTCTGGCTGTTGCCCGGACAGCGCCAGCAACTGCAAAAAGGCGTTGTACTGCTCATGCGCCGCCGCCATCTGGCCTTGCTCGGCCAGTTGGCGAACCAGCTTTTCATGAAAGGGAGCGTAGCCGGAAAATCGGCTGACCAGCTCCTGCAACAGCGCATCGGGGATGCTGCCTTCCTGATCGAGCACGTCTTCAGCGAAGCGAATGACTCTCTGGCGCCACTCGTTGCGCACCTGAATCAGCCAACGCTGGAAGTCGGGACAGGCCGGCAGCTGCAGCTCCTCCACCAGGTCGCCTCGATACAACCCCAGCAATTCTTCCAGGGTGTCGATGTCACGACTGCCCTCCAGCAGCCGCTGCAGGTCATGAACATCGAACCCCCATTGCGCCGGCAGTTGAAAGGCGATGGTCTGGCGCGACACCGTCAACACCTTGTCGGCCTCATCCCCCAGCGACTGGCGCAGACAGTGAAGGGCATGTCTCAGGTTGGTGCGACCGGAGGACAACCCCTGGTCGGGCCACAGCAGTTCTGCCAGGGTCGCGCGGTTGACCGGCTGCTGATGCAGCAGCAGGTAGACCAGCAGCGCCTTGACCTTGTCGTAGCTGAATTGAACGAGGACATCGTCTCCCAGGTTGAGGGAAAAGTGCCCAAAGAGTGCCAGGTGGTCCTGGTCCGTTATCTGGGAAGCATCGTGTTGGGCGTCCCGCATGATGGTGTCCCTGCGTGGCGGTGCTATCGGCCTCAGGCCGGCACACCGCTGTGAAATCGAAAGGCGACGTCCGGGGTCGTCACAAGTTGCTCTTCGCGGGCCTTGAAGACCGCAATGCGCGCTTCTATCGGCGCGTCTGAAAGCTGGCTCGCCAGTGTGATGTAGTCCTCGAAGTGGCGTCCTTCCGACTTAACCAGACCTCGGTAGAACTTGGCAAGTTCGTCGTCGAGATGTGGAATAAGTCGCGCAAAGCGTTCACAACTGCGCGCCTCGATCAAGGCACCGACGATCAGCACATCCACCAGACGCTCCGGCTCATCGCGCCTGACCAGTTCCCTCAGTCCTTCAGCATAGCGCGATGCGCTGAGATGGCGGTACTCAATCCCCCTGGCGCGCATGATTTTCACGACCTGCTCGAAGTGCAGAAGCTCTTCACGAGCCAATTGCGACATCTTAGTCAGCAGGTCGACGTGATCCACGTAGCGATACATCAGACTCATGGCCGTGGACGCCGCTTTTTTCTCGCACTGGGCGTGATCGATCAACAACAGGGTTTCATTGTCCAGCGCCCACTCGACCCATGCATTCGGCGTCGCACACGGCAGGAAATCGAGAAGCTCCTCAGGCAGCGAGGTGTCATGGTCGGGGCTGATGGTGACATTCATGAAAGCGGTTTCCATTGCTGGGCCCCATCGGGCCCGGACTCGAGATGAAGTGTCCGACGTTGTTCGGCGGCCTGCTGAAGGGCCTGGCTGATGGCGGCGTACAACTGCTGAGGCTGGTCCGGCACACCTGGGCGCAGCACGATACCGTAGGCTGCCAGGTCGCCGATACGATCACGCCCCACCCTCAGCAGCTCTATCACACGCGACGCCGCCGGCTGGGACGAACGAAAACGCACGCGATGGCGTCGCATCTGGCGCTCCAGCAGGTCTTCGTCGATCACCTCGACGAAATTCGCGGCCACCTCGATACGCAGAGCGTCCAGTTCTCCGATCCGCCTCTCACGCTCCTCACCATCCAGCGAGAACCAGCGCAGAATTTCCTGATCATGGCGCTGACAGCCGCGGCAGACGTTATCGCCCACCGTGGTCGAACACAGCCCGACGCAGGGCGACACCACAACTTGGGTCATCGTCGGACACCTCATCGTGCTAAAAATTGAATCGGCACATGGTAACGCCTGCCTCGAGCGGACACACCCCTACCCCAGTCGAATAGGCACGAACCGGCCTCGGCGACCAAAGTTCAAAGCCCGTCATGACGGGCTCTCTTAACATTGTCGACAGTTTATTCTAGAATCCCGGCCACCGTTGACAGCGTGTCCCTCACGTTCGAGCGAGACGCGTTCGAGCGTGACCACCACAAACCAATGAGGGCCCCCACGTGCTTGAAGCCTATCGCCAACATGTCGAAGAGCGTGCCCAGGAAGGCATTCCCCCCAAGCCGCTGAACGCCGAACAGGTCGCCGAACTGGTCGAACTGCTCAAGGCGCCGCCCGCCGGAGAAGAAGAGACTGTCCTCGATCTGCTGACCAACCGCGTTCCGCCCGGGGTGGACGAGGCCGCCTACGTCAAGGCCGGTTTCCTGACCGCCCTGGCCAAGGGCGAAGCCGAATCTCCGCTCATCGACAAGGTGCATGCCGTCAAGCTGCTGGGCACCATGCAGGGTGGTTACAACATCGCGACCCTGGTCGAACTGCTCGATGATGCCGAGCTTGCCAAGGAAGCCGGCGAGCAGCTCAAGCACACTCTGCTGATGTTCGACGCCTTCCACGACGTCGCCGACCGCGCCAAGGCCGGCAACGAGGTGGCCAAGGACGTGATGCAGTCCTGGGCCGACGCCGAATGGTTCCTGTCCAAGCCGGCACTGGCCGACAAGATCACCCTGACCGTGTTCAAGGTACTCGGCGAGACCAACACCGACGACCTGTCCCCGGCCCCCGACGCCTGGTCACGTCCGGATATTCCGCTGCATGCCAACGCCATGCTCAAGAACGAGCGTGACGGCATCGAGCCCGAAGTTCCCGGCACCAAGGGCCCCATGGCGCAGATCGAAGCGGTCAAGGCCAAGGGCTTCCCGGTGGCCTACGTCGGCGATGTGGTGGGTACCGGTTCCTCGCGCAAGTCCGCCACCAACTCGGTGCTGTGGTTCTTCGGCGACGACATCCCCAACGTGCCCAACAAGCGCGCCGGTGGCTTCTGCTTCGGCGGCAAGATCGCCCCGATCTTCTTCAACACCATGGAAGACGCCGGCGCCCTGCCGGTCGAGATGGATGTGTCGAAGATGGAAATGGGCGACGTCATCGACGTCTACCCCTACGAAGGCAAGGTCTGCCGTCACGACACCGACGAAGTGATCTCCACCTTCGAGCTGAAGACCCAGGTCATCCTCGACGAGGTCCGCGCAGGCGGCCGTATCCCTCTGATCATCGGTCGCGGTCTGACCGACAACGCGCGCAAGGCGCTGGGTCTGGAGCAATCCGACGTCTTCCGTCTGCCCGAGCAGCCCAAGGACACCGGCAAGGGCTTCACCCTGGCCCAGAAGATGGTCGGCAAGGCCTGCGGCCTGGAAGGCGTGCGTCCCGGCATGTACTGCGAGCCGAAGATGACCACCGTCGGCTCTCAGGACACCACCGGTCCGATGACCCGTGACGAGCTCAAGGATCTGGCCTGCCTGGGCTTCCAGGCGGATCTTGTCATGCAGTCGTTCTGCCACACCAGTGCCTACCCGAAGCCGGTGGACGTGGAAACCCACCACACCCTGCCGGACTTCATCATGAACCGTGGCGGCGTATCGCTGCGCCCGGGCGACGGCATCATCCACTCCTGGCTGAACCGCATGCTGCTGCCGGACACCGTCGGCACCGGCGGTGACTCCCACACGCGTTTCCCGATGGGCATCTCCTTCCCGGCGGGCTCTGGTCTGGTGGCCTTCGCCGCCGCCACCGGTGTCATGCCGCTGGACATGCCAGAGTCCATCCTGGTGCGCTTCAAGGGCAAGCGTCAGCCTGGTGTCACCCTGCGTGACCTGGTCCATGCCATTCCCTACTACGCCATCCAGAAGGGGCTTCTGACCGTCGAGAAGTCCGGCAAGAAGAACGCGTTCTCTGGTCGCGTGCTGGAGATCGAGGGCCTCGAGGATCTTACCGTCGAGCAGGCCTTCGAGCTGTCCGATGCCAGTGCCGAGCGCTCCGCGGCGGGCTGCACCATCACCCTGTCCGAAGACTCTGTCTCCGAGTACCTGAAGTCGAACATCACCCTGCTCAAGTGGATGATCGCCAATGGCTACGGTGACAAGCGCACCATCGAGCGTCGCATCCTGGCCATGGAAGAGTGGCTGGCCGACCCGAGCCTGATGCGCGCAGACGCCGACGCCGAGTATGCCGAGGTCATCGAGATCGACCTGGAGCAGCTCAAGGAGCCGGTACTGTGTGCCCCCAACGACCCGGACGACGCCCGCCTGCTGTCCGAGGTGGCAGGTCAGAGCATCGACGAGGTGTTCATCGGTTCGTGCATGACCAACATCGGCCACTTCCGCGCCGCCGGCAAGCTGCTCGAGAAGCAGCCCGCCGGCAGCCTGAAGACCAAGCTGTGGCTCGCCCCGCCGACCAAGATGGACCAGCACCAGCTGACCGAGGAAGGCTACTACGGCATCTACGGCCGCGCCGGCGCACGCATGGAAATGCCGGGTTGCTCGCTGTGCATGGGTAACCAGGCCCGCGTCGCCGCCAAGAGCACGGTGGTATCCACCTCCACCCGCAACTTCCCCAACCGTCTGGGTGATGGCGCCGACGTCTTCCTGGCCTCCGCCGAACTGGCCGCCGTGGCCGCCGTGGAAGGTCGCCTGCCGAGCGTCGATGAGTACCGTCGCTACATGGGCGAGTTCGACGCCATGGCCGGCGAGATCTATCGCTACATGAACTTCCACGAAATCGAGGAGTACCAGAAGGCCGCCTCGAACGTGATTCCGGTGGCTCAGGAAGCCTGAAGCATCTGACGGTCAACGGCTCGAGCCTGTCGCCAGACCGACTCGAGCCTTGAATCACAAGGAAGCGCCCCGGGGAGCGAGTTGCGTTCAACTCCCCGGGGCGCTTTTTCATGCCTTGCCAGCAAAGGCCGTGTCACTGGGTGGGCGGCTGACCGCCCACCCCACCTTCCCTGGCCTGCCTTCCTCGCCTGCTTTACTCGACCCTCAACTGACCATCGTCGAGCAGGTTCTGCAGGAAGGCGTCACCGTCTGCGCCCATCTGCACGCCCTGAAGCACAACGACCTGATCGGCGTTGGCACCTCCAGCCGCCAGGTTGCCTTCGCTGCTGATGGACAACAGGGTATCGTCCCCGTCCTGACTGGCCTGAAGGTAGTCCGCCAGATTGTCCTCGTCGGCGCCCTGAAGAAGATCGGCAAGATCGAGCCGGTCGGCCTCGGCCTCAACGCCATACTCACCGACGGTGAAGTCGGCCACGGTATCCTGCGCCGGTGACGTTGTGCTGCCCGCATCAGCGAACTCCCAGGCGAAGACATCGGCCCCGGCACCGCCGACCAACAGATCATCATCGGCACCGCCGATCAGCAGGTCGTCGCCGCCGCCACCGATCAGGATGTCATCACCGGCACCGCCGGACAGGCTGTCGTTGCCACCGTCAGGCCGATCCGCGATAGCCAGGGTCTCGACGTTGTCCCTGACGTAGTCGATGATCTGCTGATCCGTCGGCTCCGCCCCACCATTGACGCCCCACCTCAGGAACTCGACAAGGCCGAGATAACCCAAGCCGTCGTGTTCTCCCGCCTGGAAACTCTCGCCACTGTCGCCATCCACCCAGGACAGTCCATCGCTGTTGACGGTATCGCCGAACAGGACATCGTCTCCCTCGTTGCCTGCCAGGACATCATCGCCGAGCGCGGCCAACTCGGCCTGGCTGCCTCCGCCAAACAGGGCCGCTTCCAGTTCTTCGGCGGTATTGACCACCTCCACCTGCCCGGTCTCGAGAATGTCTCCATCGTCGAGCAGGCGCTGCTCCAGTCGGATCTGATCGATATCGAGACTGTCGTTGGTGCGGTTGCCGCTGTCGACCAGGAACCGGAGACGATACTCCCCCGACTCGAGAAAGCCGGTATCGACCGTCGTCCAGTTCGGGGCGTAGGTCAGTGAACTGCTGGCGTACTCCTGCCATTGGCCACCTTCGCGCACCTCGACCACATAACCCATCGAATCGTTCGACTGACTGAACACACTGGTGCTGTAGCGAAACAGCAGCGAGGTGTACAGCTGGTCATCGGGATCGTCATCGACGAAGAAAGAGGTACTGACCACTTCCGCCGCCTGGTCGTCATTGGCGTTGTCCCTGATCCGCAACTTGCCCCCGAACTGGGCCGCCACCGTGTTGGCGCCGGAGACCTTGGTCCAGGTCTCCACCCTCAGCGCGTCCGTCGAACCGCGCGTGAAATTGGCAAGCCTGACACCATCGACCACGGTGCCCTGGTAAGACAGCGCCCCGGTTCCCGACACATCCGTATTGTCGAAAAACTCGAGAACATCTTCCCTGGTCGCGTCACCGATGCCCACCGCTCGCACGCTACTTAGCGCGGCCAGCTCGGTATAGGCGTCGGCGGCCTCCTTGATGGCGGTGGCGTCGATCGCTGTGGCGCTCACCGTGCGTCCAGCATCATCCGTGTAGTGTGTGGGCCCACCATCGGTCAGGATGAAGCTCAGGTCCTCGAAGTCAGCGAATTGGGGATCGGCGTCCTGCGCCGCCAGCCACCCAGATGCAGTGCGAATGCCGGCTTCCAGATTGGTGCCGCCCTCCGCCCTGAAACCGTCGATGAAGCTCACCACATTGGCGATATCGTCAGCGCTGTTGAGGTCGATGACGATATGATCGACGGCATTGGTGCCAAAATCGACGATCTGCAGGTTGATCTGGCCGTCATGGGCCACCAGGTCGGTCAACAGGTTCTTGAGCGCCGCCTGAACCAGCTCGAGTCGACTCAGGCCTGGCGTCCCCGACGGCACCACCATGCTGCCGGTGGTATCGACAATCAGCGAAATGTTGTAGTTGGTGGCCGGCGTCAGCACCGCCTCCAGGCCACCTCGATCACCGATCAGCACGTCGCCACCGGCCCCTGTCGCTTCGTTATCGTCGTCGTTGTCCCCCACCACCAGTTCGTCCGCAGGACCTTCGACGCTGACCGTCGCTTCGGCCTCGGCGCTATCCCCATCGTTGTCGGTCAGGGTGTAATCGATCACCGCCTGCCCGCCAAAGGTCGGGTTGGGGACGAAGGTCAGCGATCCGTCGGTGTTCACGCTTACCGTACCGACGCTGTCTCCTCCACGCACCGCAGCCGCCGTCACGCTTGCGCCATCGGCACCCGCTTGATCATTGTCGAGCACCTCGATGACCACCGGCGCGCCGCCGCTCGCGCTTGCCGCGTCGTCCGCCGCCAGCGGCGAATCGTCGTCGACCACGACATTCAAGCTGCCCTGGGCTTCGTCGCCGTCACTATCGCTGACGACGTAGTTCAGGGTCAGATCAATGTCATCCTCGGAGCCAGGGTCGCTGTGGTCCAGCGGACCGGCCAGGGTGACCTGATAGGCACCCGTGAGCAGATTGGTCAGTACCGCCGTCAAGACGACACTGCCGCCTGCGCTGCCCACCAGCTGGCGACCATCGCCGCTGACCGAGAACATGACCGGCGAGCCCCCGGAGGTCAGCCCACTCGGACTCGGGGCCAACCAGCGGAAGTCGCCGGCGCCATCCGTGCCGGCATCGTAGCCAAGTACTCCGGCCACCTGAGTCGCTTCACCCGCGACATCGTCGATACCCCCCGCGATACCTCCCGCCAGGCCATCTTCGTCGACCACTGCCACGGGCACGTCATCACCACTCGGCGTCGTCGGGGTACCGTCGGCGTCCACGATGATCGTCCACTCGGCAAAGCGAGGGTCGCCATCGCCGTCGGTCAGGGTGTAACGCACGGTGGCCACACCACTCTGGCCGGGGTCGGGGGTAAAGGTCAGGGTGCCATCCTGGTTGAGCACTACCGAGCCGGTAACCTCGCTGTCTCCCACCACATTGGCGGCTGTCACGCGGCCACCATCGGCGCCGACGGCATCATTGGCCAGCACGTCCAGGGTCACCGCAGCACCATTGTCGGATACCGAGCTGTCATCCTCGGTCTCTGCGGTGTCGTCATCGATGAGCAGCTCGAGCTGCCCCTGAGCGGTGTCACCGTCGGCGTCGGTGACCGTGTAGGACAGACCAAGGAAGATATTGTCCTCGCTGAACGGCCGCAGATGATCGATGGGCCGATGCAGAACGGCGCGAGCCACGTCCGAACCGTCTTCCAGTCTCACCGTGATGACACTCTCGCCGGCCTCGTTGCGGCCGATCAGGCCACGCCCCCCATCGACCACCTCAAAGCTCACCTCGCTACCCTGGGAGGTGAGGCCATCGAGATCGCTGCGAGGATTGTCGTCGGTAGGGCTCTGGGGGCCGGCGGTCAGCGCGATGTCCGCACTCCAGGTGAAGCCGCCTCCCGCCGCCGGCCCATCGGCACCAAAGTCAATCTGGAGATCCCTCACGGCACTGATCGGCTCACCGACCACGTCGCCATTGCCACCGGCATTGCCACCGGGCAATCCATCCTCATCGAGCACGATGCGATGCACATCACTGGTCACCGGCTTGCCATCGGTGTCCTCGACCTTGACGTTCCAGTGGCCGACCATCGGGTCTCCGTCGCAGTCCAGCACCTTGTACTTGATGCGGGCGGTGCCGCTGAAATCGTCAGCGGGGGTGAAGGTCAGCGTCTGGTCGTCATTGATCACCACCTGCCCCTGGCCCGATACCACTTCGGCACTGACCAGGTGCCCCAGGTCGGCGCCCGGGCTGTCATTGGCCAGCACATCCGCGTTCACCGACTCGCCGGACCCGGCGCTGGAATAGTCGTCGACGACCACTGGGGTGTCGTCGTCGATGGTGACCGCCAGATAGCCCTTGGCCTCGCTGCCATCGGCATCCTTCACCACGTAGCCGAGCGACAGATCGATGTCGTCCTCGGTGCCGGTGGCGAAGTGATCCAGCGGGCGCAGCAGGGACACCGTCACCAGATCCGAGTCATCTGCCCGCACCACCGTGAACACGGCCTCGCCGCTCACCTCGTCACGGCCGGTCAGGCTGAGGCCGTCGGCCGACACCTCGTAGACGACGGCGCTGCCCTGGCTCTGCAGATTGGTCGGCAGGCCGTCCGTGGTCCAGTAGAAGGCCCCGCTGGCGGCAGGTCCATCGGCACCAAAGTCAAAGCCAAGCCGCGCGCTGGCGCTGGTGGCCTCACCGGCCACGTCCTCAGGGCCTCCGGGGTTGCCCCCAGCCAGGCCGTCCTCGTCGAGCACCACCGAAGGAGACCGGGTGTAGGGATCGTCATCGCTCGTCGGCGTCGTGGGGACATTGGCGTCGGTGATCTCTACGGTGACCTTCGCCCGTCCGCGGTCACCATCGTTATCGATGGGCCTGAGGGTGAACTCGAGCTCCGGATGGGTGGTCTGGTCGAGCCCGTCCTTGGCCTCGAACTCCCAGCTACCGTCGGAGTTCACGATCAGGGTGCCCACCGACAACTCGATGGGTGTGTCCAGGCGATAGAAGCCGCTCTCCTCCGACACGTAGACGCGCATTTCACGCAGACCATCGGCGCCAGCATTGACCGACCAGGTGCCGCGCGCCACCTCCCCTTCGGCCACCGAACTCGGTGCCGTGGCGGTGGCATCGGGCACGTCATCCTTGACGAAGATCCGCAGATTGTCGGTCTGCGTCCCTTGGCTTCCGCCGTTCACTTCCACCTTGAACGGATCGTTGATGCCCTCGTCGCCGCGCCCCTGGGAACGGTGATCGTCAGAGTTGTCGGTCAACTGGTAGTCCCAGCGATAGTTGCCCTGGTCGTCCACCGCCACCGTCAGGGTGCCAAAGTCACCGCTGAGGCTGCCGCCACCGGTCAGGTCGACACCGTTGACGACAAAGCCCTCGATCTGTCCTCCTGGCGGCCGTTCATAGACGCCCCCTACCGAGGTCGCAACGGTACCCGCCCGGGTGCCGTCATCCAGCCCCGCCTCATCCACCCTGAAATCACTGCTCTGGTTCGCCATGACGCCATCCCCTGTGTCGATGCCAAGAAGGAAAGACGCCGGGTCCGCGGCTTGCACGATCAACGCACGACTGGAGCTTGGCCGAGTGACGCCTTTCACCTGGCCAAAGATATGCGGACGGCTGGCATTGCGACGGCCGAACTTGGTCATCGCCGATGGCTTATGCGGAAATCGGCAATGGCCTCAAGATCCCCTTATCCGCAACGGATCTTTGGATTCGAGGGGCGAGCCTGGCCACACCGCTATCGCGCTGGCGCCTCCGGCTTCCCCCGTGGCTTGCAGCGCTGCATAGTACCGGCCTTGCACGACCGACCCTCGGCCCGGCCCGCTATCGATTCGCCAGCACCACGAAAGATCAGCGCCGGTCTGATGCCGGAATCATGAGAGGAACTCACCAACAGCGAACGGAGGCCAACGACATGCACTCGCACTCGGGTGCCAGGCAAATCATCGTACCTTCAGTGGAAAAAGATCAGGCGGATTGCCAGGGCGTTTCGCCAAGGCATCGATCACATCTCTGGGCTGAACGTGGACAAGCCGGTGAAACGACGCCACTTTTCAACGACCGATTTGACGACTCGCGCACAATTTATCAGAGATCACCGAAATCCATTCCCACGCTCGACCTCCTCAGCCCGTCATCCCCCGGGGGCTGGATAACATCGACACCTGTGGCATCATGCCAGGACTAGCCACGGAGACGCTCCAATGACCCAGATTGTCACGCCCGATATCTGCGACGCCTACCCAGAGGTGGCGGTGTGCGACCCGATCTTCGTCAACTACGGGGGCCAGGAGGCCTTCTTCGGCCCGGTGAAAACGGTCAAGTGCTTCGAAGACAACTCGCTGGTCAAGCAGGCGGTCGCCGAACCAGGAGACGGCGCAGTGCTGGTGGTGGACGCAGGCGGGTCAACCCGCTGCGCCATGCTCGGCGACATGCTCGCGGAACAGGCGGCCGGCAATGGCTGGGCCGGGGTGATCATGTATGGCTGCGTGCGCGACGTGGACATCCTGGCGGAGACCGATCTGGGCATCCAGGCCCTCGGCGCCCACCCACGCAAGAGCGAGAAGCGCGGCGAAGGCCAGCGTGATGTCCCCGTCGCCTTCGCCGGTGTCGACTTCGCACCGGGCCAATGGGTCTACGCCGACAACAACGGCATTCTGGTCGCCGAGTCCCGCCTCGAACTCGATTGACGGGCCATCGCTCTTCCTTGGTCCACCGACCGTCGGGGGTCCTGTGACCCCCACCACTGACGCCATCGCTCACTCGGTGGGTCCTCGGCGCGCAGCGCCCCCTGCTCCTGCTACCCACGTCCAACGGCACACTTTAGACTCATGACGCTTGCCAGGGATGTCTACACCAGCCTGCATGACCACCTGCGTCCTCTGCTGGCCTACCATCTGCTGTTCACGTTGTTCGCCTCGGCTGCACTGCTGCCGGCCATGGGCTGGCTGCTGGCCGGCTGGCTTTCCCGGGTTGGCCGCCCCCTGGTCACCACGGTGGATGCGGTCGAGCTGCTGCTGTCGCCGCTCGGCTTCAGCTGGATCCTCGCCTTTGCCGTCATCCTGCTGACGCTGCTTTACCTGCAGCAGGCCGGGATGATGCTGGTGGCGGTGGAGCGCCAGGGCTCCCACGCGCGCCAGGCCTTGATCGCCCTGTGGCAGAGTCTGCATCGTCTTCCCAGGCTGTTGGGCCTCGCCAGCCTGCAGGTGTCGATTCACCTGCTGGCCCTGACCCTCGTCGCCGCCTGTGCCAGCCTGGTCCACGATTCCCTGCTCGGTCACCTGGATCCCTACTATGTGCGGCGGGTGCGCCCACCGGCCTTCTGGCTCTACACCTCGACCCTGCTTCCGCTGGTCGGACTCTGGGCCGCGCTGGCGGCGCGACTCTACATCCGATGGTGGCTGGCGCTGCCCTGCGTGGTACTGGAGGGTCTCTCGCCTGTCGCAGCGATGCGCCGCAGCTACCAGTTGACCCGGCACCGCCAGGGAGGACTTGCGCGGGTCATCTTTTCGATGCTGGCGGTACTGCTGGTGCTGCCGTCGGCGGTGTCGATCGCCTTCAGCGCCTGGGTCGCCCCCCTCTTGTCGACACTGCCCGAGATCGGCGCGGTGGTCATCACGACCATGTTGCTGGTGGTCACCGCCGCGACCCTGCTGACGCTCAGTGTCGCCTTCGCGGTGATCGTGCTCAACGCCCTGCTGGCGACCTGCCTGTACCTGCGCCGCGCCCATCGCCTGCCGCGCCCCGATCCTCCACCGGCTGACGCCCACCCGGGGCGGTTGGCCTGGGCGGTGGAGGTCGGCATCCTGGTATTCGCTGTCTCCCAGGCGTGGCTGATGGTGGAGCGACAGGAGCTCAATGACGAGGTCGAGGTGATCGCCCACCGGGGTAGTTCGGAGGTAGCGCCGGAGAACAGCCTGTCGGCCATCCGCCAGGCCCTGGAAGACGGCGCCGATCAGATCGAGATCGATGTGCGCCTGAGTGCCGACGGCAGCGTGGTGCTGAGCCACGATGCCACGCTGCAGCGTCTTGCGGGAGACCCGCGGCGGGTCACCGACCTGAACTGGCAGGAGTTGGCAACGCTGGATGTGGGATCAGGCTTCGGTCATGCCTTCGCCGGCGAACGCCTGGCCAGGCTCGACCAGGCTTTGGCTGCGGTGCGTGGCCGCGCCAACCTGATCATCGAGCTCAAGCCAAGCCGTGGACAGGAACAGGCGCTGATCGAGGCGGTCGTGGCAGAGCTCGACGCCGAACGCCGCTGGCGCCTGCACTGCCGAGATCAGGCAGAAGACCGCCTGGCGCGCATGATCTGTGGCGATCCCAGGCTATTCGAGACCACTTGGCTTGCGTCCTTGTCGTACCGTCAGATCCACCTGATCGACGCCCAGGAGCCTCGCGCCAGAACACTGCTGCTGGCAGAGTGGGCCCTGCCCGGCAGCCTGCCGCAGCGTCGCTTCGACGGGCTCGGCCTGCGCAACAGCCAGATCGACGATGATCAACTGCGACGCGCCCACCTCAACCAGACGCCGCTCTACGCCTGGACGGTCAACGATCCTGGCCGCATGGCCAGACTTATCGACATGGGCGTGGACGGCATCATCACCGACCGCCCTGAAAGACTCAGCGCGCTGCTGCGCGAACGACGCAGGATGAGCGACGCCGAGCTACTGCTGACCAAGCTGCGCCACTGGCTGGCCGACGACTGAACGAAGAACCCCCGCCCCGGCGGTAGCCGGGAGCGGGGGCAACATCAGTCCGCGGAGCGAATGGCGCGCCTCAGTCGCCCATCACGACGCCTTCACGGCGGGGGTCGGCACCCCCATAGAAGCCGTCTTCGGTGACCTTCAGCGCCTGCAGACCGCTGGTCAACTCGCGAGTCTCGACCTCGTGGCCAAGCCCCCGCAGATCGCTCAGCGTGGCCTCGGGGAAGCGGCCCTGCTCCAGATAGACGGTGCCACCGGTGGTGATCGCATGGGGCAGATCGAGCGCCTGCTGGGCGTCCACACCACGCGTAAGCATGGCATCCAGCGTCTGGGCGGTGTAGTGGATGATCGCGGCGCCTCCGGGAGACCCGAGACTCGCTACCAGCTCGCCGCTCTCACGCTCGAACACCAGCGTCGGACTCATGCTCGAACGCGGCCGCTTGCCGGGCTGCACCCGGTTGGCGATCGGTGTGCCCTGCTCATCTGTCGGGGTAAAGGAAAAGTCGGTCAACTCATTGTTGAGCAGATAGCCGCCATCAAGCTCACCGCCACCGTTGGCCATGATGCGCGAACCAAACGCCTGCTCGATGCTCGAGGTCATGGCGACCGCCTGGCCCCGGGGGTCGACGATGCTGATATGGCTGGTGCCGTGCTCGGGCTGCTGGGGCTGAGAGGCGTAGGCGGTCTCCAGCGAACCGGGGTTGCCGGGGCGCGCCTCGCCGCTACCCATGCTCTGCTGCTTGATCAGCTCGGCGCGCTTGGCCAGATAGTCCGGTGCCAGCAGCGTGTTCCAGTCACCGCCGGGGGGTTCGACGAAATCGCTGTCACCGATATAGCGGCCGCGATCGGCAAAGGCCAGGCGCGAGGCCTCGAGAAACGGATGCAGCCAATCCACCGTGGGCACGCCCTCGTGGATGGCGGTCTCGATCTCCGGCAAGGCCTCCATCATGCCGAGTATCTGCATCACGGTCAGGTGTCCCGACGAGGGTGGCGGGAAACCGCAGACCTCCCAGTCACGCCAGGGGGTACACAGCGGCTCACGCTCGAGTGCTGCGTAACCCGCCATGTCCTCGAGACTCAGGGTACCGGGCAGCTCCGGGTGATTCCGCACCCGGGACACCAGATCCTCGGCAAACTCGCCGGTGTGCAACGCAGAGCTGCCCTCCTCGGCCACCTTGGTCAGAATCGCCGCCAGGGCGGGATTGCGCAAGGTCGCTCCCACCTCGAGCGGCTCGCCCTGGTCATCGAAGAAGTAGGCCCCGGCGATCTCGTCCTCGGCAAGGCTTGGCGTCGACACCAGGCTCTGATGCAGACGCGGGCTGATCTCGAAACCTTCCGTGGCCAGGGTGATGGCCGGCGCAAACAGTGACTTCCACGGCAGCTCGCCGTATTCGTCGTGCGCCAGCTCCAGCATCCTCAAGGTACCGGGCACCCCCACCGAACGCCCGCTCTCGACGGCGGTCATGAAGTCGATCGGATCGCCGTCGGCATTCAGAAACAGGGACTCGTCGGCGCCCAATGGGGCCTTTTCACGGCCATCGAAGGCGTGGACCTCTTCCCCGTCGAACAGCATCAGAAAGGAACCACCGCCGATGCCGCTGGACTGGGGTTCCACCAGCGTCAGTACCATCTGCACCGCGATGGCGGCATCGATGGCCGAGCCTCCGGCCTTGATCACCTGATAGCCGGCGTCGGTGACCAGAGGGTTCGCCGCCGCCACCGCAAAGGACGAGGTCGACCAGCCGGGCTTCTCCTGGTAGCCGGAACTCGATTCCGGCGAGATGTCCGGACGGGCGTATTCAAACCCCTCCTGGGCAAGGGCCGGTGTCGTCAGCAGGCCGGCCAGCAGCAGATTGCCGCAAACGATGGAAGACGCCAGACGCGCCAACCGTGGCGAAGTACGCGATGTCATCACCGCTCCTTTTGTGATGAGTAATACGGGAGAGTCTTTATTGCTTGATTCAGCATAGGCCCTGAGCGTCGAGACGGCACGCAGGCTCGCTGTCATGTGCGTGTTTCACCGGCCGCCTTTACCGCCGACGAGCAGCGCTGATTTATTGCCGGCGCTCGTAGCGATCCAGGCGCCAGCGGCAGAACCGCGAGACCAGTGCCAGCGCCAGCAGTGCCACGGCGGTCACACCGAGCACCGACACCAACTGGTGATAACCCTCAGGGGTGCTTTCGGCCCTGGCCGCCATGCCCTTCTCGGCCAGGCGTACCACACCGTATATCAACGCCATCAGCAGGCCCAGCGGCAGCGCCGAGCCAAGGCGTGACAGGCCCCGAGTCAATGCCCAGGGAGGCGTAGGCTCCTTGTTCTTGACCGCCTTTGCCGGAGCAGCCTTGCCCCGTGAGGCCCTGGGTTCCTGCCTGGGTTCTGACTTGGCCTGGGCCTTGTTCGCGGCCTTGCTCGAGGCCCTGGTCGGGGAATCGCTGCGACTGCGGGCCCTGGGTCCTGGCTTCGCCTTTTGTGTTGCCGTGCCCGATGACTGACGCCCCCCTGGCAGCAGCCGCCCGAGAGTCCAGCGCCCCAGCGACCAGCAGGCCCAGCCCAGGCACACCCCGATGGACAGCAGCACGCTGCCCATGACCAACAGATACGCCATCACAAGATCCTGAAAAGAAAAGCTTCCCATGGTGCCAAGTTAGCGGGCACTTGGGGAGCCCCTCGAGGCGATTGAGCGAGTTTCGCACACCCGCACAACGCAACGACGCCGCGGAAGGTCCGCGGCGTCGACAGGCGGGCGATCGCGTCGCCGTCTCACAGCATGGTGATACTCAGCCGATGGTCTCGCCGGCCAGCATGAACCAGGTCTCCAGCACCGCGTCAGGGTTCAGTGACACCGAATCGATGCCCTGCTCCATCAGCCACTTGGCCAGTTCCGGATGATCAGACGGCCCCTGGCCGCAGATCCCGACGTACTTGCCCTTGGCCTTGCAGGCCTGGATCGCCATGGCCAGCAGCTTCTTGACCGCCGGGTTCCGCTCATCGAACAGGTGCGCGACGATACCGGAGTCGCGATCGAGACCGAGGGTCAACTGGGTCAGATCGTTGGAACCAATGGAGAAACCGTCGAAGTACTCGAGGAACTCATCGGCGAGCAGGGCGTTGGCCGGCAGCTCGCACATCATGATGACCTTGAGCCCGTTGTCGCCGCGCTTGAGGCCATTGGCCGCCAGCAGGTCGACCACTTCACTGGCTTCTTCGGTGGTACGCACGAAGGGAATCATCAGCTCGACGTTGTCGAGGCCCATCTCGTCGCGCACCCGCTTCATCGCCCGACACTCAAGCTCGAAGCACGGCCGGAAGTTCTCGGAGATGTAGCGCGAGGCGCCGCGGAAACCGAGCATCGGGTTCTCTTCACCGGGCTCGTAGAGCTTGCCGCCGATCAGGTTCTCGTACTCGTTGGACTTGAAGTCCGACATTCGCACGATGACCCGCTCCGGATAGAAGGCCGCCGCCAGGGTCGAGATACCCTCGACCAGCTTGTCGACGTAGAAGCTGACCGGATCGTCGTAGCCGGCGATACGCAGATCGATGGTCTGCTGCAGTTCGCTGGGCAGGGTGTCGTATTCCAGCAGCGCCTTGGGGTGAACGCCGATCATGCGGTTGATGATGAACTCCAGACGCGCCAGGCCAACACCGGCGTTGGGCAGGGTGGAGAAGCTGAAGGCGCGATCCGGGTTGCCCACGTTCATCATGATCTTGAACGGGATGTCCGGCATGGCATCGACGCTGGTGACGTTGCGGTCGAACTCCAGCAGACCATCGTAGACGTGGCCGGCATCGCCCTCGGCGCAGGACACGGTGACTTCACGGCCATCGCGCAGCACGTCGGTGGCGTCACCACAGCCCACCACCGCCGGGATACCCAGTTCGCGGGCGATGATCGCCGCGTGACAGGTGCGCCCGCCACGGTTGGTGACGATGGCAGAAGCGCGCTTCATGATCGGTTCCCAGTCCGGGTCGGTCATGTCGGTGACCAGCACGTCCCCGGCGTTGACCTTGTCCATCTCGTCCGGGCTGAGGATGACCTTGACCGCACCGCGACCGATGCGCTGACCGATGGCGCGACCGGTGACCAGGGTGCGCCCCTTCTCCTTGAGCTGGAAGCGCTCAAGCGAGCCGCCCTCCTGCTGGGACACCACGGTCTCGGGACGCGCCTGAACGATGTAGAGCTTTTGATCGTCACCGTCCAGTGCCCATTCGATGTCCATGGGACGGCCGTAGTGCTCTTCGATGGTCATCGCCTGACGCGCCAGCGCCATCACCTGTTCGTCGTTGATGCTGAAACGGCCACGATCGGACAGCGGCACATCCACGGTCTCCACCGACTTGCCGGCGCTGGCATCACCGGTGTAGACCATCTTGATCAGCTTGGAGCCGAGGTTACGCCGCAGCACCGCCGGGCGGCCTGCCGCCAGGGTGGTCTTGTGGACGTAGAACTCGTCAGGGTTCACCGCGCCCTGCACCACGGTCTCGCCGAGGCCCCACGACGAGGTCACGAACACCGCATCACGGAAGCCGGACTCGGTGTCCAGGGTGAACATCACGCCGCTGGCCCCGGTCTCGGAGCGCACCATCTTCTGCACGCCGGCGGACAGCGCCACGTTCTCGTGGGCATAGCCACGGTGCACCCGGTAGGAAATCGCGCGGTCGTTGAACAAGGAGGCGAACACCTCGTGCACCGCCCGCTTGATGTTGTCGTAGCCTTCGATATTGAGGAAGGTTTCCTGCTGGCCGGCGAAGGACGCGTCAGGAAGATCCTCGGCGGTAGCGGAGCTGCGCACCGCCACCTTGAGGTTGGGATGCTTGCCGAGCATCAGCTCGTAGGCTTCACGCAGAGCGGCCTCGAAGGCCGGCGGCAGCGGGGTATCGATGACCCACTGGCGAATCTTGCTGCCGGCCTCGGCAAGGGCATTGACGTCATCGACGTCGAGACGCGCAAGCTCCTGGTTGATTCGATCGTTGAGCCCCTCGTGGGAGAGAAACTCGCGATAGGCTTCGGCGGTGGTGGCGAAACCGCCAGGCACCGTGACGCCGGCGCCGGACAGGTTGGAAATCATCTCGCCCAGGGAAGCATTCTTGCCCCCGACTCGCTCGACGTCGTTCATGCCCAGCTGATCAAACCACAGAATGTACTTGTCCACGTGACCCCCTTGGATGTCGACGACCTCGTCCGTGACGCGCCGTCATGACTGGATGCTGGCGACTCTATCAGCGCCTCGCCATATTCGCCATTGGTCTAAGAGCGAAGTCACTGGAGGATTTTTACAACACCCGGGGGAAATCGACGATTCCTGTAGTCAGCGCCCTGACGCCGCTATCGAGGTCTCCGCCAGGGCGCGCAAATCATGACGTCGGATGCTGGCGTCAAAGTATCTGAAAGGCGCGCGAATGCTTGGCTCGGCCCCGCCGCCAGGACTTTTTTCAGAGGCTGATCGAAAGCCAGCCTATCTTGTAGTCGGGGACGCCTGTGCCGCCTTAGGTTTACTTTGGAACAGCGACAACTTGTCTCACCGCAGCGGTAAACGGACAATGCCATCACTGTCTTCAAGGGAATCGTCATGACCCGAACCGCCTTCTTCATTTCCGACGGCACCGGCATCACCGCCGAGAGCCTGGGCCGCAGCCTGCTGGCCCAGTTCGAGAACGTCGACATCCGCAAGCTGACCAAGCCCTACATCGACACCATCGAGAAGGCGCGCTCGCTGGTCAGCATCATCGAGGCCACCGCCGTGCGCGACGGCGTGCAGCCGATCATCATCGACACCATCGTCGACGAGAAGATCCGCGCGGTGATTCGCCAGGCACCGGGCTTCAAGGTCGACATCTTCTCGACCTTCCTCGAGCCGCTGGAGCGCGAGCTGGACACCCACTCCTCCTACAGCGTCGGGCGTACCCACGCCATCTCCAGCGACGATGTCTATATGGACCGCATCCACTCGGTACACTTCGCCCTCGACAACGACGACGGCGCCCGTACCCACCAGTACGACCAGGCGGATGTCATCCTGGTCGGGGTGTCACGCTGCGGCAAGACGCCGACCTCGCTGTACCTGGCGCTGCAGTTCGGGGTGCGCGCGGCCAACTATCCGCTGACCGAAGACGACCAGGACGACAGCGGCACCCTGAAGCTGCCGCCGGTACTGGCCAAGCAGCGCCACAAGCTGTTCGGCCTGACCATCGACCCGCGCAGGCTTGCCGCCATCCGCCACGAACGTCGCCCCAACAGCCGCTACAGCAGCATGGACCAGTGCATGCAGGAGGTCGCCCAGGCCGAATCCATGTTCCGCCAGCTGCATATCCCCTTTATCGATGCCACCCGCTTCTCGGTGGAGGAAATCTCCACCCGCATGATCGCCGAGACCGGCATCAACCGCCGCTTCTCACCGCGCTGACGCCCGCCTGCGTCCGCCGGTCCATGGCGGGAAGGAGCCTCCTTTCCGCCATCTCCCGGTCGAGTCGCTGCCCCTGCTCGGCTGCACCGCAGCGCAGGGTCCGTGGGCTTGGGCATAGGGCTGAGTCACCAGGCTCCGGACCGTTCCAGCGCACCCAGCGACTTGCAATGATAGTCAATCTCGTTACTATTTATTTCCGTATTGGACTCCCCGGCGCAGCCATCCCTTACCTGTCGTCGCCGCGCAAGAATAACCGCCCTGAGAAAAGGTAACGCCCCATGATCTCCCGTCTCGTCCGCCGTCCCCTGGCGCTTGCCATTGCCGCCAGTGCCCTTGTCGTGTCTAGCCACGTCGCCGCCGAAGACGTTACCGCCAAGGCGGTGGTGAGCCACTACACCGATCTCGCCCACACCACCTATAGCGACGCACTGAAGACGGCCAAGGCGCTGGACGAGGCCATCGACAGCCTGCTGGCCGCGCCGACCCCCGAGACCCTGGCCGCGGCCAAGAAGGCCTGGCGTGAAGCGCGGGTACCCTACCAGCAGAGTGAAGTCTTCCGCTTCGGCAACGCCATCGTCGACGACTGGGAAGGCCAGCTCAACGCCTGGCCGCTGGACGAAGGCATGATCGACTACGTCGCTCAGGACGGCTACCAGCACGAGCTGGGCAACGCCGGCGCTACCGCCAACATCATTGCCTCCGAGCGCATCAACGTCGGCGGCGAAGAGATCGACGTCAGTACCCTGAGCCCGGAGCTGCTGGCCGAGCTCAACGAGATCGGCGGCTCCGAGGCCAACGTGGCCACCGGCTACCACGCCATCGAGTTTCTGCTGTGGGGCCAGGATCAGCACGGCTACGAGGCCGGCGCCGGCGAACGCCCCGCCAGCGACTTCGCCCAGGGCGAAGACTGCAGCAACGGCCACTGCGACCGCCGCCGGGCCTATCTGAAGGCAGCCAGTCAGCTGTTGATCAACGATCTGGAATGGATGGTCGCCCAGTGGGCGCCGGTAGACGGCGACAACTACCGCAGCGAACTGACCGCGCAACCGGCTGAAGAAGGCCTGCGCCGCATCCTCTTCGGCATGGGCTCACTGTCACTGGGGGAGCTCGCCGGTGAGCGCATGAAGGTCGCGCTGGAGGCCAACTCCTACGAGGACGAGCACGACTGCTTCAGCGACAACACTCATAACTCGCACTACTACAACGGTCAGGGCATCCAGAACGTCTACACCGGCAGCTACCAGCGCATCGACGGCACCACCCTGGAAGGCCCGGGCGTGGAAGCCCTGCTGGCCCAGCGCGACAGCGAGCTGGCCCAGACCCTGGAGCAGCAGATCGAGGCCTCCATGGACGCGCTCGGCACCCTCAAGGAGACCGCCGAGCGCAGCGACTCGCCGATGACCTTCGACATGATGATCGCACCGAGCAATGACCAGGGCGCCGCCATCGTCAACGATGCCATCCTGGCGCTGGTCACCCAGACCGGCTCCATCGAGCAGGCCGCAGGCGAACTGGGTGTCACCTCGCTGCAGCCCGACGACGCCGGTCATACTTTCTGACCCCGTCACTGGCCCCCGCTTGATCCAGATCAGGTGATAACGCCTTGGCGGATGATGCAATGAGAGTCATTCGCCCCAAGAAGCCGCACGGCCCGCGTGCGGCTCACCTGTTTCAAGGAAACGCCTGATGCGTCAATTTCCGTCGCTCCCCCCTGCTCTGTCAGCGTTGCTGGCGGCCCTCGTCATCAGCGCGCCGGTCAGCGCAAACGACGAGCCAGCCGGCGAGCCGCCCATCCAGAACGACCCACGCTCGGGTGGCGAAGGCTCGGTCAGCCAGTTCGACCACAACGCCTACTCGCTGCCCCTTGGCAACATGAGCATGACCAAGCGCCTTGACTTCAGCGTCGGCAACAGCTTTTTCCGCAACCCCTGGGTGGTGGCACCGGCCAGCACCGATGCCCGTGACGGCCTCGGACCACTGATCAACACCAACAGCTGCCAGGGCTGCCATATCAAGGACGGCCGCGGTCACCCTCCGGCCCCTGGCGAGGCGCCGGTGTCACTGTTCCTGCGCCTGTCGCTGCCCGCCGAAAGCGACGAGGATCATGACATCGTACGGCGCACCGGCGCCGTTCCGGTGCCCCACTACGGGCGCCAGCTTCAGACCGCGGCGATTCCCGGCGCCACGCCGGAAGCCGACATGGTACGCACCCTCGAGGATCGCGAGATCAGCTTCGACGACGGACACCGCGTGGTGCTCACGGCGCCCGTCTATTCCATCGAGAACCCCGCCTACGGGGAGTTGCCCGAGAATCTGCTGACCTCCCCCCGGGTCGCCCCGCCGATGATCGGCCTGGGCCTGCTCGAGGTGGTCGACGAGGCGCAGATCCTGGCCTGGGCGGATGAGCAGGACGTCGACGGCGATGGCATCTCGGGCCGGCCAAACCGGGTGTGGGACGTGCGCCAGCAGACCACCGTGCTGGGACGGTTCGGCTGGAAGGCCGGTGAGCCCACGGTGGAGCAGCAGAGCCTGCACGCCTTTGCCGGCGACATGGGCCTGACCTCGCGCCTGGCCGCGAACACCGACTGCATGCCGGGCCAGGGCTGCGAGGACTTCCCCGATGGCGGCGATCCCGAAGTCAGCGACGAGGTCGCCGACTTCATCACCTTTTACGCCTCGAGCCTGGCCGTACCCGAGCGACGCGACATGGATTCGCCAGACGTCCAGTCCGGCGCCCGTCACTTCAACACCCTGGGTTGCGCCAGCTGTCATCGCCCGTCGCTGACCACGCCGGAAGACACCGAGCGCGCCGAATTGGCCGGACAGACCCTGTGGGCCTACACCGACATGCTGCTGCACGACATGGGCGAGGGCCTCGCCGACGGTCGCCCCGAGTACCAGGCCGACGGTAATGAGTGGCGCACCCCGCCGCTGTGGGGTCTCGGCCTGGCCCAGAGCGTCAATCCCCAGGCTGGCTTCCTGCACGACGGACGGGCTCGCACCCTGGAAGAAGCGATCCTGTGGCACGCCGGTGAAGCTGACGCTTCACGAGATGCCTACAAGGCGCTCGAGGCCCACGAGCGCCAACAACTACTGGACTTCCTGAACTCCCTATGACGACTTCTCCACGACACTCGGGCAGCGCCCTGGCAGCCGCCCTGCTGCTGGCGACCGCCGGCTTGACGCTGGGTGGGCCCGGGACGGCCCTGGCCCAGGGGTCCTCTGACACCAACACTGACGCCAGCGCTGACACTGCGCACGATGCAGAGAACGAAAGCACCCCGCGCAGCGTCTGGCATCACGATATCGGGCTTGGCTATCGGCAACTGGCGAGCCGGACTCAGGCACTGGCCGAACGCCTGAAGGCGAGCTGCGGCGAGGCCGAGGCTGACCGCCCGGCGCTGCGCAGTGAGTGGCTTGCGGCCTACCAGGCCTGGCAAGCGGTGCGCTTTGTCGACTTTGGGCCGATCGAGGTGGACAGCCGTGCCTGGCAGCTCCAGTTCTGGCCCGACGCCAAGAATCTTGTGGGCACCCGCGTCGGCGCCAGGCTACGCCAGGACGCCCCCGTCAGCGCCGATGACATCGCCGAGGCCGGTGTTGCCGAGCAGGGCTTCCCGGCGCTGGAAGTGCTGCTCTACGACGACGTCATGGCCAGCCGCTCGCTGGGCGACCCCCTGCCCTGCGCCCTGGCTGGGGCCATCGGCAGCCACCTGGTCGCCGTCAGCGACGCCGTGGTTGCCGACTGGCAGGCCTTTGCGCCGCACTACCTGGCCACCGACAGCTACAACGAGGCGACCCTGCACGGTGCGATGCAGTCTCTCGAGATTCTGGAGGACAAGCGCCTCGGCGAGCCGCTCGGCTTGATGGGCGCCGCGCCCAATGCCTATCGCGCAGAGGCCTGGCGCAGTGGCCAGTCGGTGGCCCTGGCGGCCGCCAGCCTGGCGGGTCTCCAGCAGTACTTCGAGCCGGGCCTTGCGACCTGGCTGGACCAGGCCGGCCATGCCGAGCTGGGCGACGCCTTTGCTCGCCAGCTGGAGGACACGCTCGATCAGGCCGAGGCGATCGACACCGGTATCGTCGACGCGCTGGACGAACATGCCGATGGCGATTCCAGCTCCCCGGCTGCACAACAAGAACTGGCGACCCTCTATCTGGAGGTGGCCCAGCTGCGGGCGCTGCTCGATGATCAGATCGCCCCCGCCCTGGGGGTGGTCAAGGGCTTCAATTCCAGCGACGGAGACTGACCCGGTGGCGTCACTTCCTTCTCTGTCGCGGCGGCGCCTGCTCAAGGCGTCGCTGCTGGGACTGGCCGCCACCGGCCTGCCGGCCAGTCTGTGGGCGCTGGACGATGATGGCCGCCGGCAGTGGTACTTCAGCGCGGTGGACGACAGCGACGGTGGACACCACCTGGCAGGGCTGCGCCGCAACGGCGCTGGTCACTTTCTGCTGCCGAGCCCGGAGCGCTGCCACGGCGGCTGCCTCAGACCGGGCCGCGACGAGGTGGTACTGTTCGCTCGACGGCCAGGCCAACGCTTCCATGTGCTCGACGCCAGGCGCCAGGCATCGACACTCGAGATCAGCGCAGGACAGGGCCGGCACTTCTACGGCCACGGCGTGTTCGACCCGAGTGGACGCTGGCTCTACGTCACCGCCAATCGCATCGACGACGCCATGGGGCTAGTTCAGGTGCACGACGCCGAGCAAGGCTACCGGCATGTGGGCGACCACCTTCTCGACGGCATCGGTCCCCACGAGGTCGGCCTGATGCCCGATGGCGAGACCCTGGTGGTGGCGCTGGGCGGTATCCGCACCCATCCCGACAGCGGGCGGGCCAAGCTCAACCTCTCGGACATGGACCCCGCCCTGCTGCTGCTCGATCGCCATAGCGGCGAGATCCTCGAACGCCATCGGCCATCCCACCACCAGCTGAGCTGTCGCCATCTGGACATCGCCCCCGACGGCACCGTCGTCGCCGGCTACCAGTTCCAGGGCCCCGAGTGGGAGACCGACCACCCGCTGATCGCCAGGCGCGCGCCGGACGGCAGCTTCAGCGAGCAGGTGCTGCCTTCGCCCCTGCAAGGGAGTCTGGCCCAGTACACCGCCAGCGTGGCGACCAGCCAGGTGCGCCCGAGTGCGGCGATTTCCGCTCCACGGGGCAACAAGGTGCTGGTGCTGGGCAGGAACAGCGGCGAGCTGCTGGCACAGTTCGATATCGAGGACGCGGCAGGTGTTCGCTGCGACGGCGCCGGAGGCTATCTGGTCACCACCGGCGGTGGCGAGGTCCACCGTATCGACGATGGCGGCCGCCATCACCAACTGGCCGCCTTGCCGCTACGCTGGGACAACCATCTGACCTGATCACCACCCGCGGGTTATCGGCCATCGGGCCGTCGACCAGGGCATCGACCCTGGCATCGACGACCGCGCCAACAACACGGCCAGGCCCCTTCGGGCCTGGCCGTTGTGCACTCGGGTGTTGCTGGGGGGCTTAGCGGATGATGCCTTCCCTGCGCAGCCGCTCGATGTCCGCTGAAGACAGCCCCATCTCGGTCAGCACCCTGTCGCTGTGCTCTCCAAGGCGCGGGGGCGCGGACTCTGCGGTGGCACTGGCCCCATCGAAGCGCAGCGGGTTGGCGACCTGGGGTACGCCGTCGATCTCTCGGGCCATGCCACGGTGACGCACCTGAGGATCGGCGAACACTTCCGGCAAGGTATGGATGGGCCCCGCCGGTATTCCCCGGGCCTCGCATTCGGCGAGCCAGTGATCGCGCTCGCCGCCGCTCAGAATGCCCTGGATCAAGGCCACCAGATCCTGGCGATGGGCGACCCGTCCTTCGTTGGTGGCGTAGTCGCCTTCGGCCCATTCGGGGTGCCCGAGCAACTCAGCCAGGCGGGCGAACTGGGCGTCGTTGCCCACGGTGAGCACCAGATGACCATCGCGGCAGGCGAACGCCTGGTAGGGCACGATATTCGGATGAGCATTGCCGAAGCGCTGCGGTGCCACACCGCTGACCAGGGTGTTGAGCGCCTGGTTGGCCAGGGTCGCCACCTGAACGTCGAGCAGCGCCAGGTCCACGTGGCTGCCCTCACCGGTCTCGCGCCGGCGATGCAATGCCGCCAGCACCCCCACGGTGGCGTAAAGCCCGGTCATCACGTCGGTGATCGCCACTCCGGTCTTCATCGGCATGCCATCGGCGTCGCCGGTCAGACTCATCAAGCCGCCCATGGCCTGAATCATGAAGTCGTAGCCTGCCCGGTGGGCGTAGGGTCCGGTCTGGCCAAAGCCGGTGATGGAACACACCACCAGCGCCGGATTGATCTCTCGCAGCGAGGCAGCGTCGAGGCCATAGCGAGCGAGCCCGCCGACCTTGAAATTCTCGAGCACGATGTCGGCGCCCTTGGCCAACGCCTTGATCAGGCGCTGGCCATCCGCGCTTGCGATGTCCACCGCCAGCGACTGCTTGGCACGATTGGCACAGAGGTAATAGGCGGCCTGGCGTTCGACCGCATCACCGTCGATCGGCTCGCCCTGATGCCAGGGCGGCCCCCAACCGCGAGTGTCATCGCCACGACCGGGGTGCTCGATCTTGATCACCCGAGCGCCGAGGTCGCCGAGCAGCTGGCCGCACCAGGGGCCGGCCAGCACCCGCGACATGTCCAGCACGGTAACCCCCTCGAGCGGCCTGGCGGCGCTGGCAGCTTGCGCGCTCTTGCCTGGACCGCTACCGCCTGCCGTATTGCCGGCGCCGGCCTCCGCTGAGCTGTCTGCCTGGTGCATGGCGGTGTCACTCACCCGGTGAAGGCCTGCAGGCCGGTCTGGGCACGCCCGAGGATCAGGGCATGCACATCGTGGGTGCCTTCGTAGGTGTTGACCGCCTCGAGGTTCATGACGTGACGGATGACGTGGTACTCGTCGCTGATGCCGTTGCCGCCGTGCATGTCCCGGGCGACCCGGGCGATATCCAGCGCCTTGCCACAGTTGTTGCGCTTGATCAGCGAAATCGCCTCGGGCACCAGTTGGCCGTCGTCGATCATCCGCCCCACCCGCAGCGACGCCTGCAGGCCCAGGGCGATCTCGGTCTGCATGTCGGCGAGCTTCTTCTGGATCAGCTGATTGGCGGCCAGCGGACGGCCGAACTGCTTGCGCTCCATGGTGTAGTCACGAGCGGCGTGCCAGCAGGCCTCGGCGGCGCCCATGGCACCCCAGCTGATGCCATAGCGGGCGCGGTTGAGACAGGAGAAAGGCCCCTTCAGGCCCTGCACGCCAGGCAGGCGCTGGTCGTCGGAGACCTCGACGTCCTGGATCGCGATCTGGCCGGTGATGGAGGCGCGCAGGCTGAACTTGCCCTCGATCTTGGGCGCGCTGAGACCAGGCATGCCCTTCTCGAGCACGAAGCCGCGGACCACCCCCTCCTCGTCCCGCGCCCAGACCACGAAGACGTCGGCGATCGGTGAGTTGGTGATCCAGGTCTTGGTGCCGTTCAGGCGCCAGCCGGAGTCGGTGCGATAGGCCCGGGTCGACATGCTGCCGGGATCGGAGCCGTGGTCCGGCTCGGTAAGACCGAAGCAGCCCACCCACTCACCGCTGGCAAGCTTCGGCAGGTAGCGATCGCGCTGAGCGTCGCTGCCGAAGGCGTGGATCGGGTACATGACCAGGCTCGACTGCACGCTCATGGCGCTGCGATAGCCGGAATCGACCCGCTCGACCTCACGGGCGATCAGACCGTAGCTGACGTAGTTCATGCCGGCGCAGCCGTAGCCATCGATGGTGGCGCCGAGCAGTCCAAGCTCCCCCATCTCGTTCATGATCTCGCGATCGAAGCGCTCGTGACGGTTGGCCTCGAGCACCCGGGGAAGCAGCTTTTCCTGGCAGTAGTCGTGGGCGGTCTGCTGGACCATACGCTCTTCCTCGTCGAGTTGATCGACGAGGCGGAAGGGATCTTCCCAGGTAACGGGGGTGATGCTGGTCATGGCGGGGGCTCCAGAATTTCTACATTTTCCACAAATGTAGACCTAATGGTCGGTCTTGCCAACCCCCACCTTGGTCGAGCGATGACGAATCACGGGCCTCGACGTCGAACGACGAGGCCCGAACGTCGTCAGCCCGGCTATTGGCCGGACGACTCGCCGGCCCGGTACAGGGACTGGATGCTGGAAAAATCCAGACCGCCGTTGCCCTGGGCGCTGTGCAGTGCGAACAGGTTGCGCGCCTGGGAACCCATCGGCACGCTGGCGCGGGACTCAAGCGCCAGCTCCCAGGCAAGCCCCAGGTCCTTGGCCATCAGGTCGGTCAAGAAGCCGCCCTGATAGTCACGTGAGGCGGCGGAACCCTCCATCACCCCGGGCCAGGGGTTGTAGACGTTCAATGCCCAGTTGCCGCCGCTGCTCTGCTTCATGATCTCCGACAGCACGGCCGGATCCATGCCGTTCTTGACCCCCAGAGACAGCGCCTCGGCGGTACCGCTCATCAGGATGCCAAGCAGCATGTTGTTGCAGATCTTGGCTACCTGGCCGCTGCCGCTTGGGCCTGCGTGGAACAGGTTCTTGCCCATGGCCTCGAGTACCGGACGGGCCTGCTCGTAGGCGTCGGCGTCGCCACCGACGATAAAGGTCAGGGTGCCCGCCTTGGCGCCCCCGATGCCGCCGGACACCGGCGCATCGAGGTAGGCCAGGCCACGCTTGGCGGCCTCGCCCGCCACCAGCCGGGCATCGTCCGGCGAAATGGTGGAGGCATCGAGCAGCAAGGGCCGCGACGAAAGCTGGTCAAGCAGTCCCTCGGCGCCGTCACGGCCGAGGTACAGCGCCTTGACGTGCGCCCCCGCCGGCAGCATCGAGACCACCACCTCGGCGCCTTCGGCGGCCTCCAGGGCGGAACTCGCCCGACTCGCGCCCTGCTCTTCAAGCGTCGCCATGGCCGACTCGACCAGGTCGAAGACCCGCACCTGGTGGCCCGCGCCGACCAGATTGGCGGCCATCGGCGCGCCCATGTTGCCAAGGCCGATAAAGGCGATTTGCATAAGATGTCTCCTGGCTATCTAACGAATTGTGATTGTTGTGCTGGCGCGTTTCGCGGCGATCAAAGGTCGTCGAGTGGCCCGGGACCGTTGCCCCAGGGGGCACCGAACATCGCCGCCAGATCGGCGCTGCCTACGCTTGCGACGTCTCGATGACGCCACTGCGGTGACTTGTCCTTGTCGATCAACAGCGCGCGCACTCCCTCGGCGAAGTCGCCCAGCACGTTGCACTGGATCGACACCACCAGCTCGTCGCGGAAGGCGTCGGCCAGCGAGGAGTGGCGATGTCGCTCGAGCATCCGCCAGGCCAGGTGCGCGGTCAGTGGACAGCCTTTCTCGAGTCGTGCGCGATTAGCCGAAAGCCAGTCATCGTCGCGATCATCGCCCAGGATGGCAGCCACGGCGTCCTCCACGCGGCCCTTGAGGGTCAGCGAGGTGATGTGATCCAGATGGGGCCAGACCTGCGCCTCGGGGGCCTTCTCCGGCGCCTCGAATTCACCGAGTACGTCGCACACCAGCGCCTCGGCGTCATCCACGTGGCCGGGGGCGAAGTGGCAGTCGCAGAGTCGCGCGAGCAGCTCGTCGCGCCGCTCGCGCGGCACGAAACGATCCGCCATGCCCAGGTCAAGGGCGTCCCTGGCGTTGATGCTGGCACCGGTCAGGCCCAGGTAGAGCCCGACCCCCGGCGGCATCTTGTTGAGAAACCAGCTGGCCCCGATATCCGGATACAGACCGATGGTGATCTCCGGCATGGCGATCCGAGTGGTCTCGGTCACCAGACGATGCCGACCACCGGCGGTCAGGCCGAGCCCACCGCCCATGACGATGCCGTCTGCCCACACCAGCAACGGCTTGGGATAGGTATGCAGCCGATAGTCGAGGCGATACTCGGCGGAAAAGTAGTGGCTGGCATAGCTGCCGACACCGCGCCCGGCCTCCTGCTCGCGCTTGAGCTCTCGCACCAGCGCCACCACATCGCCACCGGCGCAGAAGGCCTTGTCCCCCTCACCGTCAAGCCATACCGCGTGAACATCGGGGTCCTGGGCCCACTCCTCGAGTTTTTCGTCGAGCAGCTCGATCATCTCGAGCGACAAGGCGTTCAAGGCCTTGGGCGCGTTCAGGGTGGCGATACCGATGCAACCGCCGCCGGCCGCCGGGCGGCGTTCGAATCTGACCAGGTCGTGACTCATTGTTTGGCTCCTTGCACTCTTTTCCATGCGCTGTCTGTTCAACCCAACGTCACTGCAGCGATTCGACCACGCCGTCGGCGAGCAGGCGACGACCGACGATCAGGCGCATGATCTCGTTGGTCCCCTCGAGAATCTGGTGCACCCGGGTATCGCGGACCAGGCGCTCCAGCGGGTACTCACGAATGTAACCGTAGCCCCCGTGGAGTTGCAGTGCCTCGTTGCAGACCTTGAAGCCGACGTCCGTGGCAAAGCGCTTGGCCATGGCGCAGTGGGCGGTCGCCTCGGGATCGCCCTGATCCAGCCGCCAGGCGGCCTGGCGCACCATCAGACGGGCCGCCATCAATTCCGTGGCCATGTCGGCGAGACGGAACTGCAGCGCCTGAAAGGACGACAGCTCGCGACCGAACTGCTTGCGCTCGCCGAGGTAGTCGCGCGCCAGGGTCAGCGCATGCTGGGCCGCCCCCAGCGAACAGCTGGCGATATTGAGACGGCCACCGTCCAGCCCCTTCATGGCAAACCGGAACCCCTCGCCCTCTTCACCCAGACGATGGTCGGCGGTCACCCGCACACCATCGAAGCTGACCAGCCGAGTCGGCTGGCTCTTCCAGCCCATCTTGTCCTCGTTCTTGCCATAGCTGACGCCCTCGGCGTCCGCCGGTACTACAAAGGCCGAGACGCCACGGGCGCCGCTGTCCGGCTCACCGGTGCGCGCCATCACCACCAGCACCTCGGTGGAACCGGCACCGGAGATAAACATCTTGGCCCCATCGATGACATAATCATCACCGTCTCGCACGGCCTTGGTACGCAGATTGGCGGCATCCGAACCGGCACCGGGTTCGGTTAGGCAATAGGAACCGAGCCACTCACCACTGACCATGGCCTCGACGTAGCGATCACGGACGCCGTCGGTGGCCCAGTTGGCAATCATCCAGGTGACCATGTTGTGGATGGTCAGGTAGGCGGTAGTGGCGATACAGCCCTGCGACAGCTGCTCGAAGATCAGCGACGCATCCAGGCGCGAGAGCCCCAGACCGCCGTGTTCTTCCGGGGTATAGATCCCCAGAAAGCCCGCTTCGCCGGCGCGCCGGATGACGTCCAGCGGAAAGTGCGACGTGGCGTCCCACTCGGCGGCGTGATCCTTGAGTTCGACTCGGGCAAAGTCGGCGGCGGCGTCGACCAGGGCCTTCTGATCGTCGGTAAGGGAAAAGTCCATGGTGGCATCCTCATGTTCAAGACGTCGATGGCGAGCCAGACAGCGAGTCGGACAGCGAACCGTTCGGCTGGCCATTCAGCCGGCCGGGCGGCTTCCCCGCCATGCAATGGGACCCAACCTAGCACTTGCTCGGTTTTCGACCTATCAACCCATAGTCGTACACGTCGCTGCGGCCCTGAATACCGGGGCGCCTTGCCCAGGCGAGGGTCAATTTCGCTACATCCACTTTACGTTAACGTAAACTTTGACTAGTGTCTTTTCCAAGGACCCCGCCGCGTCGGGTCCTCCCAACAGGACAGAGCATCATGAGCAAAACCGCCAGCGCCAACCGCGCCTCAGGCTCCTCCAGCGAAGCTCGCCAGCCCACCGCGATCTCCCGCACCTACAGTATCGGAGAGCTGGCCAAGATGTTCGAGGTGACGCCTCGGACTATCCGCTTCTATGAGCAGGAGGGGCTGTTGGCGCCCCGACGCCAGGGTCAGAAGCGCATCTATCGCGAGAAGGATAGGGTGCGCCTGAAACTGACGCTCAGAGGCAAGCGGCTCGGATTTTCGCTGGCCGAGATACGCGAGGTGGTGATGATGTACGACGCCATGCCGGACGGAAACGCCCGCCAGCTCAAGCGTCTACTCGAGATCATCGCCGAGAAGCGTGCCGAGCTCGACCGCCAGCTCGAGGATATCCGCCTGATGCGCCTCGAGATGGACGATGTCGACCGGCGAGCCCGGGACGCCCTGGGACAGCTCGGCGAGAAGGGCTAGCTCCCGTCCTCCACGACTGGCTGCTGGTCCCTCGCCTGCTGCGACACCCTGACTGCCAATGCTCTGCCCCGAACAATGACAACACCCTGCCCCACGGCAATCACCAGACGACAAGACGAGAGCCACGATGACACGCCAGTCTGCTTCCTCTCCCGATCTCGCTCCCTCGACCGCGCCCTCACCCTCGAGCGTGAGCTACGTCAGCGGCATCAGTGACCTGCCCCTGAAGGGCCAGACCATCGGTGACTGCTTCGACGAAACGGTATCCCGCTTCCCCGACCAGGACGCCTTGATCAGCCGCCACCAGGGGCTACGCTATCGCTGGCGCGAGCTCCAGGACGAGGTGAACCAGGCGGCCCGCGCGCTGCTGGCCATGGGCGTCAAGAAAGGCGACCGGGTGGGCATCTGGTCACCCAACTGCGCTGAATGGACGATCACCCAGTTCGCCACCGCCAAGATCGGCGCCATCCTGGTCAACATCAATCCGAGTTACCGCACCCATGAGCTCGACTACGCGCTCAAGCAGTCGGGCACCTCGACGCTGATCCTCCAGGGCAGCTTCAAGACCTCGGACTACGTGGCTACCCTGGCGGAGCTTGCCCCGGAGCTCAACGACGTCCAGGGGGCTGGCCCGCTCAAACTGGCCGGACTGCCCGAGCTCAAGCGTGTCATCTGCCTCGACTCGGCCAGGACCCTGCCAGGCATGCTGGCCTGGGAGCGCATCTTCGAGCGCAGCGACGAAGTCAGCGCCGAGGAATTGGCCGAGGTGCAGTCAGGTCTGCAGTTCGACGAACCAATCAACATCCAGTACACCTCCGGCACCACCGGTGCGCCCAAGGGCGCCACCCTGTCCCACCACAACATCCTCAACAACGGCATGTTCGTGGCCAGGGCGATGAACCTGACCGATCAGGACCGCATGGTGATTCCGGTACCGCTTTACCATTGCTTCGGCATGGTGATGGGCAACCTTGGCTGTGTGACCCACGGCGCCACCATGATCTACCCTGCCGACGGCTTCGACCCCGAGACCACCCTGGCGGCGGTGGCGGAAGAAAAGGCCACCACGCTGTACGGTGTCCCCACCATGTTCATCGCAGAGCTCGAACACCCGGACTTCGAAAGCTACGATCTGTCGTCGCTGCGTACCGGGATCATGGCAGGCTCCATCTGCCCGATCGAGGTGATGCGCCGGGTCATCGACCAGATGAACATGCAGGATGTGACCATCTGTTACGGCATGACCGAAACCAGCCCGGTCAGCTTCCAGACCACCACCGATGCCCCGCTGGACAAGCGCGTCACCACGGTGGGCACCATCCACCCGCATCTGGAGGTCAAGCTGGTGCATCCGGAAAGCGGCGCGGTGGTCCCGAAGGGCGAGACCGGCGAGCTGTGCACCCGTGGCTACAGCGTGATGCTCGGCTACTGGAACAACGAGGAAGCCACCGCCAAGGCCATCGACAACGCCGGCTGGATGCATACCGGCGATCTGGCGACCATGGACGATGAAGGCTATGTGGCCATCGTCGGGCGTATCAAGGACATGATCATTCGCGGTGGCGAGAACATCTACCCCCGCGAGATCGAGGACTTCCTCTACACCCATCCCGCCATCTCCGACGTTCAGGTCATCGGTGTACCCGACCAGAAGTACGGTGAGGAGGTCATGGCCTGGGTCAAGCTCAGCGAAGGCGAACAGCTCGACGAGGAAGGACTCAAGGCCTTCTGCAAGGGCAAGATCGCGCACTACAAGGTGCCGCGCTACGTCAAGTTCGTCGATGAGTTCCCGATGACCGTCACCGGCAAGGTGCAGAAGTTCAAGATGCGTGAGGAAGCCACCCACGAACTAGGACTGGCCTGAGTCCTGAATAGCAGGACCTGAAAGCCAAGGTCCTGAAAGCCAAGGGCCTGAAAGCCAAGAACTTGAAAGCCAAGCTCCTGGCTTACCTGGTACCCAAAATCAGAAGCGCCCCGGAGGGTATCCCCGGGGCGCTTCTTGTCTTGCTGACGCCTGACACTGGCGGTCGGTCTTGCCCTAACCTTTTTACATCCCCTTCGGCGCGAAGATGCCGGGGGCGTTTCGCCAGTAACCTTTACCGACCTTATATCAGCATACCAAAACCAAAGACGTAGTGGTCGGCCTTACCTTTTTACATCCCCTTCGGCGCGAAGATGCCGGGGGCGTTTCGCCAGTAACCTTTACCGACCTTATATCAGCATACCAAAACCAAAGACGTAGTGGTCGGCCTTACCTTTTCACATCCCCTTGGGGGCAAAGATCCCCGGGGCGTTGCGCCAATAGCCTTTAATGTCCATCCCGAAACCAAAGACATAGCGGTCGGCGACCTCCAGGCTGCAGTAATCGGCCTTCAGGCCAGGCACTGCCTTGCGGTCGTGGTTCTTGTCCACCAGTACCGCGGTGGAGATGCTCTTGGCGCCGGCCTCGCGGCAATAGTCGAGGATGGCCGCCAGGGTGGCACCTTCGTCGAGGATATCGTCGACGATCACCACATGACGTCCTGCCATGGGAATCTCCGGCGAGACACGCCAGAACAGCTCGCCCCCTCGGGTCTTGCCGCGATAGCGAGTGGCGTGCAGGTAGTCCACCTCCAGCGGAAAGCCCAGACGCGGCAACAGGTGACCGGTAGTGATCAAGCCACCGTTCATTACGCAGTAGAACACCGGCAGTTCATCGCCGAGATCCCGGGTAATCTCCTCGGCCATGCGATCGAGCGCACGCTCGACTTCATCATGGCTGATCAGGCAATCCGCGGTGTCCATCACCTCACGCATATCGTCACGTGAAGCGCTATGGGCAGGGTCCAGTTTCGGCATAACAGTCAACTCGTTTCAAACATCAATCAGAAGTCATCGCCTCGAGGCGAGCGTGTACCCGGCGCCAGCGAGACAGGGCCGGCAAGGCGTCCAGGTCAGGACGAGCGCGGCCATAGCGCAAGCGTGAAGCCCGGCGAACGGTCCGCTCGGCACAGGCATCGAGCACCGCCTTGGCAGCGGCTCGGTCATTGCACACCAGCACCATGTCACAGCCGGCGTCGAGGGCCGCCTGGGCGCGCTCCACCGGCCCACCGGCGACCTGAGCGCCGGCCATGGTCAGGTCATCGGAAAAGATCAGGCCCTTGAAACCCAGGCTCTCACGCAGCATGCCAAGCCAGGGGCGCGAGAATCCTGCAGGCCTTGGGTCAAAGGCGGGATACACCACATGAGCCGGCATCATGCCATCGAGCTTGGGTGCCAGAGACTGAAACGGCACCAGGTCGTGCTGTCGGAGTTCGTCGAGGCTACGTTCGTCACGCGCGACTTCATGGTGGGTATCGGCCTTCACCCCGCCATGCCCCGGAAAGTGCTTGCCGATCGCCGCCATCCCTGCGTCGTGCAGTCCCTCGACGAAGGCACCCGCCAGCAGCGCCACGGTCTCGGGGTCACCGGCAAAGCTGCGATCACCGATCACCGATGACAGCCCGACGTCGACATCCAGCACCGGCGCGAAGCTCAGATCGAGGCCACAGGCGGCCATTTCCATACCCAGTAGCCAGCCGGCGTCCTGGCACAGCCGTACGGCCGTCTCGGGTGAGTCCAGGTACTCCCGCCCCAGGCGGGACATCGGCGGCAGCCGGGTGACTCCGTCTTTCAGGCGCTGGACACGCCCTCCTTCCTGGTCGATGCCCAGCAGAAGATCAGGACGCACCTCTCGAATCGACCGGCACAGTTCGCGCACCTGGTGCGCATCTCGAGTGTTGCGTCCAAACAGGATGACACCACCGGTGGCGGGATGCTCGAGCAGCGATCGCTCCTCTGCCGATAGCTCATGGCCATCGAGATCCAGCATCACGGGTCCGAACGTCTGGGTCATGTCGCTTACCTGATCGGAAAAAGGGAACAATTTTAGACTAATGGCTGAGCAGGTGACACCCCAAGGGCGACGCAGGAAGCCCGGCAAGGGACGTCCGGGCCCCTGACATCACCCGCTGCCTTGCCGTATCACCAGACAATCGCCTCTTGCCAACGGTAGAATAGCCTCCTTTGACCGCCCCCGAACCACGGAGCTCCTTTTGCTTTTTTCGGATGTCACTTTCGCTTCTCTTGCTCTTGTTGCTCTGCTGGGGTTATGCCTCGGCAGCTTTCTCAACGTCGTCATCACTCGCCTTCCGGTCATGTTGATGCAACAGTGGCGCACCGAGGCCCGCGCGGCTCTCGAATTGTCAGACGATACCGAGGAGCCACTGTCACTGGCCCACCCACGCTCTCGCTGTCCGCGCTGTCTCACCCCTATCGCCTGGCACGACAACCTGCCGTTGCTGGGATGGCTCAAGCGTCGCGGACGCTGCGCCAACTGCCAGGGACGCATCAGCATCCAGTATCCGCTGGTGGAACTGGCCAGCGCCCTGCTCGCGGTCTGCTTCTGCATCCTCCACGGACCCACCTGGCATGCCCTGTGGCTTTACGGCGCCAGCCTGACGCTGCTGGCCCTCGCGGTGATCGATCTGCGCACCCAACTGCTTCCCGACGCCCTTACCCTGCCCCTGTTATGGTGTGGCCTGCTTTACCAACTGCTGTTCAGCCCCGCCAGTCTGGATGATGCGGTGATCGGGGCCACCGCCGGCTACGCCGTGCTGTGGGCCATCGGCAAGGCCTTTCACGTCCTCACCGGACGCGACGGCATGGGGCTTGGTGACGTCAAGCTGATTGCCGCACTCGGCGCCTGGCTCGGCTGGCAACTGTTGCCACTGGTGATATTGATCGCCGCCTTGCTAGGTGCAATTTCGGGTCTGCTGATACAGTGGAGGTCCCGACACCTGAGGGGCCAGCCCTTGCCGTTCGGTCCTTCGCTGGTATTGGCCGGCGGTCTCGGCCTGCTCGCCGGCAATGAACTGCTCACCGGATATCAGGCGCTGTCGGGACTGACATGAAGACGGCTGCGCTCGGTGAGACGGGGTGAATGGCGTCTCGAAATGCAGGGTTGCACCTCGTAAACTGCGTTCTCTCAGCGCTGCAACCTTTGATCGTCGCTTGCCGACGTTGCACTCAAGGCCCAGGCTACTGCACCACACAAGCACTACGCTGAACACACGAAGGGAGTACGGGTGGCATGATAATTGGACTGACTGGTGGCATCGCCTCAGGCAAATCGACGGTGGCCCGTCTGTTTGGCGATCACGGCGCTCGCTGGGTCGATGCCGACGATATCGCGCGAGAGGTGGTCGCCCCGGGCGAGCCGGCCCTCAAGGCCATCGTCGACCGATATGGAGATGCCATACTGACCAGGGAAGGTCGCCTCGACCGTGCAGCCCTGCGCGCCCTCGTCTTCGCCGACGAAAAGGAACGCCGCTGGCTTGAAGCGACCACCCATCCACGCGTGCGCGAACGGTTGGTCACGAGACTGTCACTGCTGCGGCAGCAAGACGCCCCCTATGTGCTGCTGGTTTCCCCGTTGCTGTTTGAATCCGGGCAGGTGGACATGGTCCAGCGCACCCTGGTGGTGGACGTACCAGAAGCGCTGCAGATCGAACGCACTACCCAGCGTGACGATGTCGACCTGGCCCAGGCCAAGGCTATCGTGGCCTCGCAGATGGGTCGTGACGAGCGGGTGTCACTGGCCGACGATGTCATCACCAATGACGGTGATCTAGCGGCGCTCTCCGAGGCCGTCAAGGCACTGGATGCCACCTATCGCAGGCTCGCCGCCAAGGCCTGAGCCTGCCTCTTCCGCTATCGACGTTTACGTCTTGCATCAGGAGCCCCACATGTCACACAGCACTCGTCAGGGCACCTTGAAGGTTGCCTGCCCACAATGTCGCAAGGAAGTACTCTGGACGCCCGAGAACAGCTATCGCCCCTTCTGCAGCAAGCGCTGTCGTCTTATTGACCTGGGGGCCTGGGCCGATGGCAGTCATCGCATTGCCGGCGAACCCGCCATGGACGAAACCAGCATCGATGAGTGGGTCGCCAGAGCCGAACGCGACCTGCACAACCAGGACTGAACGATGGACCGGCCAGGCACTGCCAGCGCCCCGTCACGGCCCGCCTACCAGCTATTGGCAGAGCTCGACGCAGGGTTCGATCGGATCATCGCGTGCGCCAGAGAGGTCGTCGACCGCTGGCAGGCATCACGCCTTCCTGCCTGGTCCTTCGATCGCGAGACAGCCGATGCGGACTGGCTGCGCCAGGCGTTACTGGATCTGTGGTATGTCGACGGCCAGGACGGCCGTGTCACACGCAGCTATATCGGTCTGGTGGCCGCAGACCCTGTCACCTGCGAGGCGGCTCTGGCGCTGAACCAGGCCAAGGCGGAGTTTTCTGAACGGCTGAGTGTCATTCGCCAGCAATCGCCCCAACTGATACCCGAGATCAAGGCCAGGCTGCCGATACGCCACCCGGAACTCAATGATCACCTGGGGGGCGCTGGCCTCGCCCGCCTCCATCTGAAACAGACCTGGCGCGCCCTGCCCATCGCCGAGGCGCCGGTGGAGCGGGTTCGTCTGGCCTGGTACGCCAGCGGACGCTCCATCACCCGCTTGAGCGTGGCCGAAGTCGAGCGCAAGCTGATGGCCTTCGACACCGAGTCACCGCACATTCGCATTCAACTCGAGCGCCTCGCCGGCATTCCTTCCAGCGAGCCCCTGGCCCAGGTGCAACGACAGGCACCGCTGATGCGAGCCAACCTCTTTTACCGGGACCCTCTGCCGGACGGTCGCCTCAGGCGTGCCATGAATGCGGCTCTACCCCTGCTTGTGCCCCAGGCGCAACTCCCCCATCACAACCTTCCGCCGGCACAACCGCCAGCCGAACGCCAACGCGCCCGGAGAAGCGACGAACGCCTCGAGGACACCCCCTTCCTGCCAAGCTTGAGAGTCTTTCGCTACCGCTGAAGGGCCCGGTGCGGCGCACGCCAGCGCGCCCGCTCAACGAGGCTTGCCCCTGACCTGCCAAAGCACCTGCACCCCGCCTCAGGCGCCTGCGTTCCGGCAACCGCCATAAGCAGCGCGCGCCTGTCGGCAAGCGCTGACATCAGCAATTGCTGACATCATTTTGCAGTATTTGCGCAAAGACGCCACGGCCTTTACCCACAGAGCCGTCGGAAAATCCCTGTCAAAATCGCACAGGTTGAAGTCCGGCAAGCTCCATCTCGATGACCCCTGACAAAGGCAGAGGTCATGCGGTCAGGCGATGCGCCCCATCGATTGCAGCGTGGCGACCAATTCCCGCACCGATTCAGGGGTCTGGGCATATTCCTGGATCAAGCCCAGCAGCCGCCGCTCGAAGTCCTCTTCCTTACGACGCTGCTCTTCTTCTTCCAGGCTGTCGATGGAGCGGACCGGAGGGCCGGTGGGGATCTCGGCGGCCTTGTTCGGGTTGTCCAGGCTGCGCAGCGCTTCCGCGAAGGCGTCATCCAATTCACGAAAGCGGCGAAGCTTCTCGCGTTCGTCCATAGGCTTTTGGGAACTCTGAGATTTCATTTGTTACCAGTCGTTAACGTCGATGGAGGTGCGACAGGTTCAGTATCCTGCGGCACCACCTTATCAAGAAAGGCTCGAAAATAACGCCTTTTTTACTTTCACAACAGCATGTTAGATATGCAATCCATCACTGACGTTTTGTGCACAAACGATCAAAACGGCACATTGCACTTGCCAGACAGGCGCGCTAGACTGCATAACTACGTAACAGGATGTATCCTAGCGCTACAAACCTACACCATCATACCTCGGGACAGGCGGATGTTCCGACTACAACGACCAGCGATACGGACGCTCGGATTCGCTCTCCGAGGACCCAGGGAGGGTCGGGTCCGCGCCGATGGTTCAGGGAGGCAAGACCATGTTCAACGAGATGATGCGCGCCGAAATCTGGCTCCAGGAAACCCTGGACAGTCAGCTGAGTATCGAAGATCTTGCCACGCGTATGGGGTACTCCTCATCCCAGGTGCGTCGGCGCTTCCGCCAGTCGTTCGGCATTTCGCCAAGTGCCTACCGCGACATGCTGCGGCTCGAGAAGGCCGCCAGGCTGCTGATCCATACGCCCCACGGCGTGCATGATATCGCCAAGCGCTGCGGCTATCGCAATCACTCGGCGTTCACCCGCGCCTTCCAGCGCCGCTACCGTGTCGCTCCCCGGGAGTACCGTCAGAACCAGCGTCTGGAACTCTATCGCCAGCGCCACAATCTGCCCCACTTCTCGGTGAAGATGGCCGACCTGCCGCTGCGGCGTGCCGCGGTCACCCGCCTCTATCAGCCGCCCGAAATCATCGAGAACCTGGACAACTGGCAGCGTAATGCCGAAGGCGCCTACGATCTTCCGGCACGCCTCACCAACGCGGCACCGATCGCTATTCTTCACGATCACCCGCTGGCCAGCGAGGCGCCCCGTATCGACCTGGGTGTCCACGTCGACGAAGAACACGCACACCGCCTGGCGCTGCCACTGCCGTTCCGCCTGGTCATGCTGCCGGCCCAGCGACACGCCTGCATCACCCTCGAGGACAGCTCACACCTGACCAGCGCCATGCTGTTCATGGCCTGTCGCGGCCTGTCTGAACACGGCGTCTACCTGAGCGGCGAAGCGCCTCAGCTGGTCAAAGGCAAGTATGGGCTGGAACTGCGACTGCCGCTACTCGAAGAGGACTGATCGCTTAGCCTCTCCGAGCCCGCAAGCCTCCCTTCTGGTGGCCACTTCGGTGGCCACCTTTTGCGTTCCATCATACCAGAATTCAAGCAAAGTACCGGCAACGACAAGGCCACAGCCCCGCTTCGCCTGGATCACACTGTTCCTGCATCACACCGGTGCAGTGGGAGGCCACGCTTCGTCCCCTCCCCGGAAACCAGAAACATCGCAAGGGGCAGTCGAAGCTTCGGGCTTCGGGCTTCGGGCTTCGGGCTTCGGGCTTCGGGCTTCGGGCTTCGGGCTTCGGGCTTCGGGCTTCGGGCTTCGGGCTTCGGGCTTCGCCTCCAACGAGACGCAGCCGATCAAGGAATACCGTGCAAAAAGAAACCGTCCCGAACAATACGACGACGTCACTGTCATGTCGATGGTTCAAGACGGCTTCTGGCACCGCAAGCCTGAAGATCGAAACAGTGCCGGACCGATGCAACGTCCAAGGCACTGGCTCATCTGCGGCTCAAACAATCATCAGTCTTCTACACGCACCAGCCAGGACTCGACGGTGTCATTACCGTGCTCTTCCTTCCAGGCCTTCAACGTCTTCTGATTGCCACCACGAGTTTCGACGACTTCGCCGGTATTCGGGTTCTTGTAGATCTTGAGCTTGCGCTTGCGACGACCGCCAGCGGCCGGGGCAGCGGCCTTTGCCGGGGAAGCAGCGGACTTCGGATCCAGGATGGCGATGACGTCAGATGCGCTCTTGTCGAACTCTTTCATCAGCTCTTCGAGCTTTCCCTTGAACTCGAGTTCGGACTTGAGACGGTCATCGTTCTGGAGCTGACCAAGTCTTTCCTGCAGTTGCTGGAGCTGCTGCTCCATCTGCATATAGTCATTCAAAAGTGAAGACATTAAGGTACGCCTATAGTAGTTGCTTTCGGATGCAGGGGCATTATCACTCCTGCATGAGTATATGACAACCAGCCAAACGACGTTATTCAAACGTTATTGGCCAAAAGCAAAGTCAAAATCCTGTCAAACAAACGGTAGATGCTTACAACAAGGGCATCAACCCTAAAACACGTCCCCTCAAGCATATGCGGTAAAAACTCGCCCAACTCACCAATAATACTGAGGCAGCGCCGCCACGAGGGACATTCCAGCCCTCTACAATTTCTTACATATAAAAAAAGAGCGCTCCCCGAAGGAAGCGCTCTTGACCATTACCAGTCCCGAACAGTGTCGGGGTCCGGCTTAGTCCTGACCCATCTGCTGCTTGATCAGGTCGCCGATGGTGGTCGGGCCACCGGTCTCGACTTCCTGGTCGCGCAGCTTGCTCATGTTGCGACGGGTGTCATCCTGGTCCTTGGCCTTGACGGACAGGGCGATCTGACGGTTCTTGCGATCGACACCGACGATACGGGCCTCGACGCTGTCGCCTTCGTTCAGCACGTTGCGCGCGTCTTCGACACGGTCGGCGCTGATCTCGGACGCCTTGAGCACGGCAACGACGTCAGTCGCCAGCTCGACGTGAGCTTCCTTGGCGTCAACCTCGACGACACGACCGGTGACGATGGTGCCCTTGTCGTTGACGGACAGGAACTCGGCAACCGGGTCGGTATCGAGCTGCTTGATACCCAGGGAGATGCGCTCACGCTCCGGATCGATGGACAGGATGACGGCCTCGGCCTCATCGCCCTTCTTGAAGGAACGCACGGCTTCTTCGCCAGTCTCGGTCCAAGAGATGTCGGACAGGTGAACCAGGCCGTCGATGCCGCCGTCCAGACCGATGAAGATACCGAAGTCGGTGATGGACTTGATGGTACCGGCAACGCGGTCGCCCTTGTTGAACTGGGCGTTGAAGGTTTCCCACGGGTTGGCGGTGCACTGCTTGATACCCAGGGAGATACGACGACGCTCTTCGTCGATATCCAGCACCATGACGTCAACATCGTCACCGACCTGAACCACCTTGGACGGATGGATGTTCTTGTTGGTCCAGTCCATTTCGGAGACGTGAACCAGACCCTCGACACCCTCTTCCAGCTCGGCGAAGCAGCCGTAGTCGGTGAGGTTGGTGACACGGGCGTGCACCTTGGTGCCTTCCGGGTAACGATCCTTGATGTTGACCCACGGATCTTCGCCCAGCTGCTTCAGACCCAGGGAGACGCGGTTGCGCTCGCGGTCGAACTTCAGCACCTTGACGGTGATCTCGTCGCCGACAGCCACGATCTCACTCGGATGCTTGATGCGCTTCCAGGCCATGTCGGTGATGTGGAGCAGGCCGTCAACGCCGCCCAGATCAACGAAGGCACCGTAGTCGGTCAGGTTCTTGACGATACCGATGATCTGCTGGCCTTCCTGCAGGGTGGCGAGCAGCGCTTCACGCTCGGCGCTGTTCTCGGCTTCGAGAACGGCACGACGGGAAACGACAACGTTGTTGCGCTTCGGATCGAGCTTGATGACCTTGAAGTCGAGTTCCTTGTTCTCCAGGTGCGTGGTGTCGCGCACCGGACGAACGTCGACCAGAGAGCCGGGCAGGAAGGCACGGATGGAGTCGACGTCGACAGTGAAGCCGCCCTTGACCTTGCCGTTGATCACGCCCTTGACGATCTCTTCCTTCTCGAAGGCAGCTTCCAGCACCTTCCACGCTTCGGCACGCTTGGCCTTCTCGCGGGACAGGCGGGTTTCGCCGAAGCCGTCTTCCACAGCTTCGAGGGCCACGTGGACCTCGTCACCGACGGCAATGGTCAGTTCGCCGCTGTCGTCGCGGAATTGCGCGGCAGGGATCTGACCTTCGGACTTCAGGCCGGCATTGACGGTGACCCAGTCACCTTCGATGTCGACGACAGTAGCCGCGACGATCGCGCCCGGCTCCATGTTGATGTCCTGGAGAGACTGTTCAAACAGTTCAGCAAAGCTTTCGCTCATGATGTTCCTACGTGATCAACGTTGAGTGCGGCAGGGCCGCTTCTCCGCACCACCAGCAAGTGCGGGCCATATTCAAAAACCCCCGGGGATGTTGGCACTGGTTGGACCTGACCGAGTTTTCCGTTTCCTGTACTCGGGCACGTCGTGACATCTGGCCGGGGACGCCGCAAGGGAGTTCAGGTGCCGGACAGGAGCCCCTTGCGGGACAACAGTTCGGACAGCCGATCAACCACTTCCGGTATGCTCAGGCGGGTCGTGTCGAGCTCGATGGCATCATCGGCCGGCACCAACGGCGCCACGCTACGCTGCGTATCGCGGTCGTCGCGCGCCTGAATCTCCTTCAAAAGACTCGATAGACTAGCATCCACCCCGGCCTCCCGCAACTGCAGGTGACGCCGGCGCGCCCTTTCCTCGGCGCTGGCGGTCAGAAATATCTTCAAGGGCGCATCGACGAACACCACGGTGCCCATGTCACGGCCATCGGCGACCAGGCCGGGCGCCTGGCGGAAGTCCCGCTGGCGCTCGAGCAGCGCCTGGCGCACCGCCGGCAACGCCGCCACCAGAGAGGCACTGTTGCCCACCTGCTCGGTGCGAATCTCGCGAGTCACGTCACGCCCTTCGAGCTCGACCACCGCCTCGCCATTCTCGGCGCGAAAGACGACATCGAGGGCCGAGGCCAGTGCCGCCAGCGCCGGCTCATCGTCCAGCGCGATGCCCTTGCCGATAGCCGACAGCGCGGTCAGCCGGTAGAGGCTGCCGCTATCCAGCAGATGCCAGCCCAGTCGCTCGGCAATCAGCCGGCTGATGGTGCCCTTGCCGGCGCCGCCGGGGCCATCGATGGTCAGCACCGGGGCCGAATGCTCGTCATGATCGCTCATGCCTGCTCCTCGCGTACCTCTTCGAGCTCAAGGCCGACACCTCGTGCCAGCTCGACAAAGCCGGGGAAGGACGTGGCCACGTTGGCGCAGTCGTTGACCTCGATCGGGCTTGATGCGCGCAGGGCCGCGATGGTGAAGGCCATGGCGATGCGATGATCCTCATGACTGTCCACGCGCCCGCCGCCATAGTTGGCGCCGTCGCCGCCCTTGCCGACGATGTCGATGCCATCGTCATAAAGGGTGTTGTCGATACCCAGCACGCTCATGCCGTCGGCCATGGACTGCAGGCGGTCGGACTCCTTGACCCGGAGCTCCTCGGCGCCGCGCAGTCGCGTGGTGCCTTCGGCGTTGGCCGCGGCAATGAACAGCGCCGGGAACTCGTCGATGGCCAGCGGCACCTGGTCCTCGGGAATGTCGATGCCCTTTAGCGGCCGGTAGCGGATATGCAGATCGGCGACCGGCTCACCTCCTACCTCTCGCTCGTTCTCGAGGCGCAGATCCGCCCCCATGGCGGTCAGGATATTGATCACACCGATCCGGGTCGGATTGATGCCGACGTGCTCCAGCACCAGATCCGACCCCGGGGTGATCGCCGCCGCCACCAGGAAGAAGGTCGCCGAGGAGATATCCGAGGGCACATCGATCGGACCAGCGGCCAGCTTGCCGCCGCCCTGCAGCCAGCAGGTATCGCCCTCGCGCTCGACGGCGTAGCCAAAGCCATTGAGCATGCGCTCGGTGTGATCGCGGGTCGGTGCGGGTTCACGCACTCGGGTCTCGCCCTCGGCAAACATCCCCGCCAGCAGCAGACAGGACTTCACCTGGGCGCTGGCCATGGGCATATCGTAGTGGATGCCCTTCAGCGCCTGGCCGCCCTTGATCCTGAGCGGAGGACGCCCGCCTTCGGCGGTGTCGATCACCGCACCCATCTGGCGCAGCGGATCTGCCACCCGCCCCATGGGACGACGTGTCAGCGAGGTATCACCGGTCAACTCAGTGTCGAAGGCCTGCCCCGCCAACAGCCCGGCAAACAGCCGCATGGCGGTGCCAGCATTGCCGACGTAGAGCGGACCTGCCGGCTTCTTCAGGCCGTGCATGCCGACCCCGTGGATGGTCACGCGGCCCTGGTGCGGACCCTCGATGGCGACCCCCATCTCGCGGAAGGCCTGGAGCGTGGCGAGGCTGTCCTCGCCCTCGAGGAATCCGGACACCTCGGTAACGCCCTCGGACAGCGCGCCGAGCATGATCGAGCGATGGGAAACCGACTTGTCACCGGGGACCCGAATGCGACCGGTGACGCTTCCGCCCGGGGCCACCCGGTAGCGCAGCATGGCTGATTCTTGCATCTGATATTCCGCCTGATAGCTGGTCTGATTCAACAGAGTATCGAAATAGTGGCGCGCATGACTGGCGCGGTCGAAGGTGGCCAGCAGACCGTCGCCATCACCACGGTTCACCGCGTCCCTGAGTCGGGCCAGACCTGACTCGAAGTCATCCAGGGCTTCGAGCACGGCGCCCCGGTTGGCCTGAAAGATGTCTCGCCACATCACCGGATCACTACCGGCGATGCGGGTGAAGTCGCGAAAGCCGCCGGCGGCGTAGCGGAAGATCTCGAGGCGCTCATCCTGGCGCGCCAGGGTATCCACCAGCGAGAAAGCCAGCAGATGCGGCAGATGGCTGGTGCGCGCCAGCACCTGATCGTGGCGAGCCACGTCCATCTCCAGCACCTCGGCACCGGTCAACTGCCACAGGGCCCGCACACGCTCAAGCGCCTCGGGGTCGGTAGCGCAGGTCGGCGTCAGAATCACCTTGTGGGCCTGGTACAGCTCCGGATTGGCCGCCGCCACGCCGCTCTTTTCCGAGCCGGCGATGGGATGCCCCAGCACAAAGCGCGCGGGAAGCTCACCGAAGGCCTCGATGGCGGCCGCCTCGATCGCTGCCTTGGTGCTGCCGACGTCGGTGATCACCAGATCGCCGGCGGCGCGGCCACGCAACGCGCCTAGATCGCCCATGACCTGGCCCATGGCCAGCACCGGTACCGCCAGCACCACCAGGGTAGCACCCTCGATAACCTCGGAGAGTTGTGTCGACCCCGCGTCGATCAACCCCATGCGACGTCCGCACTCGAGCTCCTTCGGGTCTGGGTCACAGGCCAGGATGAGACTGTCATCCCCCTGCCCCACCCCCGCCTTGCGCAAGGCAGCGGCCAGCGACCCTCCGATCAAGCCGAGTCCAACGATGACGATGCGTGAAGCCCGAGGCAAGGATGCGGGTACTGCGCCACGCGTTGCGACTTCCTGCATTGCGACGTCCTGCATTCCTTCTTGCTGCATTCCTTCTTCCTGCATTACTACAGGACCCCCTGGGGGTAGGAGCCAAGCACCTTGACCTCGGAGACACGCAGGCGCACCTCCTCGAGCAGCGCCGACACCCGCGGCTCCTCGACGTGGCCACAGAAGTCGATGAAGAACACATAGTTCCAGGCACCGGTGCGCGAGGGTCGCGTCTCCAGACGCGTCAGGTCGATCTGGTGGCGGTGGAACGGCTCGAGCAGGTCGTGCAAGGCACCCGGCTGGTTACGGGTCGCCACCACCAGCGACGTCTTGTCGACCCCGGACATGGGCACGTCCTGGTTGCCGATGATCAGGAAGCGCGTGGAGTTGTCCGGGCGATCCTCGATCTTCTCCGCCACGTGGCTAAGGCCGTAGAGCTTGGCCGCCATATCGCCGGCGATGGCCGCACTGTGCCACTCGCTCTTGACCAGCCTGGCCGCCTCGGCGTTGGACGACACCGGCACCCGCTCGGCGTGCGGGAAGTGGGCATCGAGCCACTTGCGACACTGGGCGAAGGACTGAGGGTGCGAGTAGATACGCGACACCTTGTCCTTGAGGGTAGTGTCGGCCACCAGCAGGTGATGGTGGATGCGCAGCACCACCTCACCGCTGATGCGCAGCCCCGAATCGATGAAGGAATCCAGGGTATGGTTGATCACGCCTTCGGTGGAGTTTTCCACCGGTACCACGCCGTAGTTCACCGCGCCGGCCTCGACCTCACGGAAGACCTCGTCGATGGCCGCCATGGGCAGGCTGATGGCGCTGTCACCGAAGTGCTTGAGCGCGGCCTGCTGGGTAAAGGTGCCCTCGGGGCCGAGATAGGCCACCTTGATCGGCTGTTCCAGCGCCAGGCAGGCCGACATGATCTCGCGAAACAGCCGTGCCATTTCTTCGCTGTCCAGCGGCCCCTGGTTGAGCTCCATCACCCGGCGCAGCACCTGGGCCTCGCGCTCGGGGCGATAGAACACCGCCTGGGGGTCGCTTGCGGTCTTGGTCTCCGCCACCTGGCGCGCACACTCGGCACGCTCGCTGATCAGGCGCAGGATCTCGGTGTCGATATGGTCGATGCGCTGACGCAGCGACGAGAGGTTCGGCTCTTGCGAATCACTCATGGGTTGTCTCCTTGTAACGCCTCGTGACCGGGCGTTGACGCATGGCTGGCGAAACCTGGCCCCGCCACCTCTTTACTTGGGTGCGCCAGCTCTCGCACGAACCTCAGCCGCGCCGCTTCTCGAAATCGCCCATGAACGCCACCAGGGCGTCCACCGCGGACTCAGGCACCGCGTTATAGAGGCTTGCGCGCATACCGCCGACGCTGCGATGGCCCTTGAGATTCAAAAGCCCCGCCGCCTCCGCCTCTTCCAGGAAGGCGTTATCCAGGGCGCTGTCGGCCAGCACGAAGGGCACGTTCATCTTCGAGCGATTACGCACCGCGATGGGGTTGGAATAGAAGTCGCTGCGGTCGATGGCCTCGTAGAGCTTGGCCGCCTTGCGGTCATTGATCTCGGCCATCGCCTCGAGACCCCCGACGTCGCGCTTGAGCCAGTCGAACACCAGGCCCGCCAGGTACCAGCTATAGGTGGCCGGCGTGTTGATCATCGACCCTGCCTCGGCCAACTGACGATAGCTGAACAAGGACGGCATCTCGCTCACCGCCTGGTCGAGCAGATCATCACGCACGATCACCAGCACCAGCCCGGCCGGCCCGATGTTCTTCTGGGCGCCAGCGTAGATCACACCGAAGCGCGAGACGTCCAGCGGCTCAGACAGAATGGTCGAGGAAAGATCCGCCACCAGCGGCACCTCTACCCCGTCGCCGCGCCGCGCCACGGGCACAAAGTCCAGTGCCAGACCACCGATGGTCTCGTTGGGGGTCACGTGGAGGTAGGCGGCGTCGTCGGACAGCGCGATATCAGCCTGCTGCGGTGCTTCGACATGGCCATTCTCGGCGCTTGAAGCGGCAATGTGGGCGCTGCCGAATAGATGCCGCGCCTCCTTGATCGCCTTGTTGCCCCAGATACCGGTCTCGATGAAGTTGGCCCGGCCGCCGCGGCCAAGCAGGTTCATGGGCACCGCGGCAAACTGCTGGGTGGCACCACCCTGGGTGAACAGCACCCGATAGTTGTCGGGCACGGCGAGCAGTTCACGCAGGTCGGCCTCGGCGCGCTCGGCGATGGCCACGTACTCGCTGGAGCGGTGGCTCATCTCCATCACCGAGAGCCCACGGCCCTGATAGTCCAGCATCTCGCGCTGGGCGCGTTCGAGTACTGCGGTAGGCAGCGCGGCGGGGCCCGCGCAGAAATTGTAGTGGCGTGTCATGGTGTCCTGGCGATTGATCGTCAAGGGCAGGCGTCCGGCGACGCCCGCCAGTCACTATATAGGTGGGCCACGGCGTCCATCGCGGACACCGTGGCACCCCGGATCAGTCGTTATTGTCGGTATTGCTGTCGTCGGCCGCGCTGTCGTCGCCTGGTTCGGCGCTGCCACCCTCGGCGGCGTCATCTGCCGAGTTCTCGACGGCCTCCTCACTACCTTCTTCGCCCTCGGCATCGAGCTCGTCGTCGCCTTCAAGCTCCTGGATACGCACGGTCTTGACCAGCGCCTCGGCCTCGCCGAGGCGGATCAGGGTGACGCCCTGGGTGTTGCGCGAACTGATCGAGACTTCCTCGACCCGGGTGCGCACCAGGGTGCCGCGATCGGTGATCAGCATCATCTCATCGCTGGAACAGACCTGCATCGCCGCCACCATGGCGCCATTGCGGGCGCTGGTCTGCATCGCGATCACGCCCTGGCCGCCACGACCGCGCAGCGGGAACTCCTCGAGACGGGTACGCTTGCCGTAGCCGTTTTCGCTGCCGGTGAGGATATAGATCTGGCCGTTGTCACCGCTGGCGTCGACATCACCGGCCTCGCCACGCTCACCGCCCTCGGCGTCGGCATCGATCTCGAGGCTCTGCGGGATGATCAGGCTGATCACCTCGGCGCCATCGAGCAATCGCATGCCACGCACACCGCGCGCGGTACGGCCCATGGCACGGACCTGGGACTCCTCGAAGCGGATCGCCTTGCCGTTGGACGACAGCAGCATGGCGTGGTCGCTGCCGGAGGTAATGGCGGCGCCCACCAGGCGATCGCCCTCCTCCAGGTCGATGGCGATCAGGCCAACGCTGCGCGGACGCGAGAACTGCTCGAGGCTGGTGCGCTTGACCGTGCCCCGGGCGGTGGCAAAGAAGATGTAGCAGTCCGGATCATAGTCCTTGACCGGCATGATGGCGTTGATCGACTCGCCTTCTTCCAGCGGCAGCAGGTTGACCAGCGGCTTGCCACGGGACCCGCGACTGGCCGCAGGCATCTCGTAGACCTTGAGCCAGTAGACCTTGCCGCGATTGGAGAACAGCAGCACGGTGTCGTGGGTCGAGGCCACCAACAGGTGCTCGATGACATCCTCATCCTTCATCGCGGTGGCCGACTTGCCACGACCACCACGACGCTGGGCCTGATAGTCCGACAACGGCTGGGTCTTGGCGTAACCCGAGCGGGACACCGTGACCACCATGTCTTCCTCGGCGATCAGGTCCTCGATGGACAGGTCCAGGTGACTTGCCTGAATGTCGGTACGACGCTCGTCGGCGAACTGATCGCGCACCGCGATCAGCTCTTCGCGAATCACCTCGAGCAAGCGATCGGCGGAGGCCAGGATGGCCATCAGCTCAGCGATCTTCTCGAGGATCGACAGATACTCGTCGAGCAGCTTCTCGGTCTCGAGGCCGGTCAAGCGGTGCAGGCGCAGCTCGAGGATGGCCTGGGCCTGGGCCGGCGACAGACGGTACTCGCCTCCGGCCTGGTCCAGACCAAAGCCTTCTTCCAGGTCTTCGGGCTTGCACGAGGTGGCGCCGGCGCGCTCAAGCATGCCGGTGACCTGACCGGGCTGCCAGGACTTGGCCAACAGCTTTTCCTTGGCTTCGGCAGCATTCGGCGAGGCCTTGATCAGTTCGATCACCTCGTCGATGTTGGAGATCGCCACTGCCAGGCCTTCGAGGATGTGGCCGCGCTCACGCGCCTTCTTCAGCTCGAACAGGGTGCGCCGGGTGACCACCTCGCGACGGTGGCGAATGAAGGCCTCGAGCACCTGCTTGAGGTTCATGGTCTTCGGTTCGCCGTCTTCCAGCGCCACCATATTGATGCCGAAGACATTCTGCAGCTGGGTCTGGGCGAACAGGTTGTTCACCACCACCTCGCCGCTCTCGCCGCGCTTGACCTCGATCACCACCCGCAGACCGTCCTTGTCGGACTCGTCGCGCAGCTCGGCGATTCCCTCGATCTTCTTGTCCTTGACCAGCTCGGCGATCTTCTCGATCAGCCGCGCCTTGTTCACCTGGTAAGGCAGCTCGGTGACGATGATGTGGTCACGGCCGGACTTGTCGTCGTGTTCGATGGTGTGCTTGGCGCGAATATAGATGCGCCCGCGGCCGGTACGATAGGCCTCGAGAATGCCCGCGCGGCCGTTGATGATACCGCCGGTGGGGAAGTCGGGCCCCGGCACATGCTCCATCAGATCATCGACGCTCAGGGTGTAGTCGTCGACCAGCGCCAGGCAGGCGTTGATGATCTCGTTCATGTTGTGGGGCGGGATATTGGTCGCCATGCCCACGGCGATGCCCGAGGAGCCGTTGACCAGCAGGTTCGGCACCTTGGTCGGCAGCACGTCGGGGATACGCTCGGTACCGTCGTAGTTGTCGACCCAGTCGACAGTATCCTTCTCGAGATCGGCCAGCAGCTCGTGGGCCAGGCGCGCCATGCGCACCTCGGTGTAACGCATGGCGGCGGCGTTGTCGCCGTCGATGGAGCCGAAGTTGCCCTGGCCATCGACCAGCACGTGGCGCATCGAGAAGTCCTGGGCCATACGCACGATGGTGTCGTACACCGCACTGTCGCCGTGGGGGTGGTACTTACCGATCACGTCACCCACCACACGGGCGGACTTCTTGTATGGCTTGTTCCAGTCGTTACCCAGCTCGTGCATCGCAAACAGCACACGCCGATGAACCGGCTTCAGGCCATCGCGCACGTCCGGCAGCGCTCGGCCGATGATCACGCTCATCGCGTAATCGAGGTACGACTGCTTCAGCTCGTCCTCGATATTGACTGGCAGAATCTCTCTGGCGATGTCACCCATGGGTCGTCAAGTCCTTTGCACAGCAACAGGTAGGCGCGTCACGCAGCCGTGACAAGGCGCACAAATACAGCGACCTAGCATACCACCCTTGGGGCCTTCCGCGCAGCGTCTGTCGTTGTGTGCGGCGCCTTGACCGCTGCCGTCATGACACCACCAGCGGCGCCAGGGCATCACGCAGCTCACCCTCGATCACCACCGCACTGTTGCTGGCCACGTCCAGCAGCACGAAGGTCAGCTCGGCGCGAGCCACCAGGGCTCCATCGCGGCGGCTCAGGATCTCGTGGCGCATCTTGGCGCTGCGCCCGCCCAGGGCCGACAGACGGGTGGAAATGTCCAGCTCGTCACCGGCCACCGCCGCCTGGCGATAGTCGATATTGAGATTGACCGCGACGAAGGCGACATCTCCCTTTCCCAGGCGAGACATCAGCGCCGGATGCTTGTCGAAGTAGTCCCAGCGCCCTTCCTCCATGAACTCCAGGTAACGGGCGTGATTGACGTGGCCATAACCGTCCAGGTGGTAGCCACGAACCTTCAGCGAAGTGGTGCTGATAGCGTCTTCCATGTCATTGCTCCTCATTTAAACTACTGTTTGATTCTGACCTTGAGCGGGCAAAGTGGCAACACTGTCACCAAAGAGGGACGGGCGCGGGCGACGCAGCCTGCTAGGCTTGGCCGCAACCCTGTTCAATCGACCATTGCGATGGCTGGCAACTGGCACCCGAAGGGACCATTCGCCATAATGTGCCTCCTTTTTGACCCGAGAATTGCTCCATGTGGTTCAAGCACTTGCACCTCTACCGTCTGCACGACGCCAGCACCCTGGACAGCGAGCAGCTGGAGACGGCCCTCGCCGAACAGGCTTTCCGCCCGCTCGGTGGCACCGAAGCCCGCCGCATCGGCTGGACGACGCCTGCCGGACGGGGTAGCGATCGCTATCTCCACGAACTTAAGGGCCAGCGCCTGATGACCGCCCTGCGCCAGGAGCGCATCCTGCCCGCTTCGGTGGTCCGCGAAGAAGTCGACGAGCGCGTCGAGGTCATCGAGACCCAGGAAAGCCGCAAGCTACGCCGCCAGGAAAAGCAGGCAATCAAGGAGCAGGTCTACGAGGAACTGTTGCCCAGGGCCTTCGTACGCAGCCAGAAGACTGACCTCTGGTGGGATACCCGGCGAAACTTGATCGCCGTCAACAGCTCCAGCCGAAAGCGCGCCGAAGAGCTGCTGGATCTGTTGCGCGAGTCCCTGGGAAGCCTCAAGGTAACGCCGCTCTCGGCCCAGACACTGCCGATTCGCGCCATGACCACCTGGCTCAACGACGCCTCCTCGCGCCCCGCCGACATGCTGCTCGGCGACCAGGTCGAACTCAAGGCCAAGGGCGACGACGGCGTGCTCAAGGCGCGCCAGGTGGACCTGGACGGCGACGACATTCAGCAACTGCTCGAAAGCGGCCGACAGGCCAGCAAGCTGGCGCTGGGCATGGAGGGGCGCCTGCGTTTCGTGCTCCACGACGACCTGGCGGTCAAGTCACTGGCCTTCGATGACGCCTTGATCGACGAAGCCAACCAGGCAGATGACGGCGACGATGCCGTGCTGCGCATGGAAACCGACTTCATTCTGATGGCCCAGACCCTGGGTGAAAGCGTCGACCGCCTGATCGACTGGCTCGGCGGCGAAGCCCAGAGTTCTTCCGTTTCGGCTACTGACCTCACTGCGACGACACCATGACTTCGACATCCGATGCCCCGCAGGATCCCTGGCACGATATTCGCCCCTATCAGGACGACGAGGTGGCGACGACCCTGACTCGCCTGGCAGAGGACCCGGAGCTGTTGAGCGCCCTGACCCGCTACCGGCTGCCGCGCCTGTCGCGCATGATGCCGCGCCTGTCACGCACGCTGGCCAGCTGGGCGATCAAGCGCGAGACACGCGACGTCACCAGCGTGACGGCGTTTCAGCAACGCATCGCGGCCTACATGCAGCGCATGCTGAAGACCTCCACCGACGACTTTCGCGTCGACGGCCTCGATCGTCTGGACCCCGATACCGCCTACCTGTTTATCGGCAACCATCGCGACATCTCGCTGGATCCGGCCTTCGTCAACTATGCGCTGTACCTCGCCGGCCGCAACACCGTGCGCATTGCCATCGGTGACAACCTGCTCAAGAAGCCCTACGTCACCGATCTGATGCGGCTCAACAAGAGCTTCATCGTGCCGCGCAGTGCTCGCGGCAAGCGCGCCATGCTGCAGGCCTACCACAAGCTGTCTAGCTACATCCGCCACTCCATTCAGGACGACAATCACTCGATCTGGATGGCCCAGCGCGAAGGCCGGGCCAAGGACGGCATCGATCGTACCGACCCCGCGATCATCAAGATGATGACCATGGCCCACCGCGCCGACAACCGTCATGCGCCGCTCGGGGAAGGCATTGAAGCCCTGCGCCTGGTGCCGGTATCGATCAGCTACGAGTACGACCCCTGCGACGTGCAGAAGGCCAGGGAGCTGAAAGCCGTCAGTGAAGACGGCAGCTACAACAAGAGCGAGTTCGAGGACATCAGCTCCATCGTCGCCGGCATCACCGGCCACAAAGGGCGTGTTCATCTGCGCTTCGGCACGCCGATCGATCGCAGCTTCGATACGCCGGAAGCGGTCGCTGCCGAGATCGACCGCCAGGTGCTGAGCGGCTATCACCTCTTTCCCAGCCACCATCTGGCGCTGGAGGCCCTGGGCAGCCACCCTGAGCTGGTGGACCTGTCCGAGGTGTCAGAGGCCGACCGCGATCGGTTCGCGCAACGTCTTTCCGAAGTCCCGGAAGACCTCAGATCCTGGTGGCTGGCCCAGTACGCCAACCCTGTCATCAACTGCGCGCGGAGCGAGCCTTCGTCGTGAGCCAGAAAAGCCAGCCGGGGCGCTCCAGACACGCCTTTGCCTGGACGGCCCAGGGCGTCACCCTGATCGGCGCCGGCGTGGACCTTGTCGTCGGCGTGCTCAAACTGGTGACCGGCGTGATCGTCGGGTCGGCCGCCCTGATAGCCGACGGCATCCACTCCTTTTCGGATATCGTCACCGACGCCTTCGTGCTGGCGGCCACCCACTACGGCCGCCAGGAACCCGACCGCGACCACCCTTACGGCCACGGCCGAATCGAGACCCTGGCGACACTGTGGCTCGGCAGTGTGCTGATCTTCGTCGCGGGTGCCATCGCCTGGTCGAGTGTCGAGCGCCTGCTCGATCGGTCTTCGAGCGCCGCACCCGGCCTCGTTGCCATCGCCGTGGCCGTGGTCTCGCTGCTGGCCAAGGAAGCGATCTACCACTACACCTTGCGCGCCGCCCGCCGCTTCGACTCACCGCTGCTCGAGGCCAACGCCTGGCACTCGCGCACCGATGCCATGTCTACCTTGGTGGTGCTGGTCGGCCTGGTGGCGGGGCAGTTCGGCGTCGGCTGGATGGACGCGGTGGCCGCCATCGTGGTCGGCCTGATGGTGGGTTGGGTCGGCGGACGGCTGATGTGGCAGTCTTCGCGGGAGCTGATCGACACCGCCCTGCCGGTCGAAGAACAGCGTGCGATGCGCCGACTGGCGGAGTCGGTGCCGGGCGTCAAGAGCGTGCACGATCTGCGCACTCGCCAGCTCGGAAGCGACGTCGTGCTCGATCTGCATATCGTGGTCGCTCCCAGGGTCACGGTGTCCGAAGCCCACGAGATCGGCAATGCGGTCAGTCGACAACTACGCGAAGCGCACACCCGCCTGAAGGATGTCACCTTCCACATCGACCCCGAGGACGACGAAGGACAGACCGAACACAGCCTGCGGCCGGGCTTGCCGCTGCGCGAGGAGATCGAGCAACTGCTGGATGACCGCTGGTCGCATCAGCGTGCCTGGCAACACCGTACGGCGCTGAATCTGCACTATTTGGATGACCGCATCGACATTTCGTTGTACGTTGACTCTGATATCCATCATGGGGATCTCGATGACTTGGCTCATCAATTGTGCCGAGACCTCGACACCCTGCCCTGGGTAGGCCAACTGAAGCTGTGGCAAGGGCCCGGCAAGGCCTGACCTCCGCCCGGCTTGGAACTCGCCATGAGCCCAGATGCCGTCTTGTCTCGCCCGTCTCGCCGCCGCCCCCCTTCCTGGCTCGCCTGGGGGTCTGCGAGCCTGTTGGGCGCCTTCCTGGTGCTGGCACCCGCACCGGTGGACGCGACGCTCGACCATGCGCGAATGCGCGCGGCCATGAGCGCCGAGTACGGAAGTCAGGGGGTAAGAGCCCTGGACGAATGGCTCAACCTGATCGATCGCCTGAGAGGCGCCGACCTTCGTACTCAGCTGCGCGACGTCAACGACTTCTTCAATCGCAAGATGCAGTGGCTCGAGGATCGCACCATCTGGCGCCAGAGCGACTACTGGGCTACTCCCATCGAATCGCTGGGACGCGGCGCAGGCGACTGCGAGGACTACTCCATCGCCAAGTACGTGACCCTCAAGGAGCTCGGCATTCCCATCAGCAAGTTGCGCATGATCTATGTGCGTGCTCGACTGGGACGTAGCCAGATCACCCAGGCCCATATGGTGCTCGGCTACTACGAGACGCCAGGCGCCGAGCCCCTGATTCTCGACAACATTGCCGCCGGCATTTCCCGTGCCAGCCTGCGCACCGATCTGGACCCGCTGTTCAGCTTCAACAGCAGTGGCCTGTGGGCGGGTGGCACCACCCAATCACGGGCGGATCCCCTGGCGCGCCTGTCGCGCTGGCGAAACGCGCTGGATCGCATGCGCCAACAGGGAATCCAGTGACATCATGCCAATCCTTCATCTAGAGACGCCGCCATGTCGTTGATCAAACAACTCTGGCTCGCCATCATTGCCATCCTGCTGATTGCCCTGATCGGCAGTCTGGTGGTGGCCGTATCGGGCAGCCGCGCCTACATCGAACAGGAAATACTGATCAAGAACGCGGACAACGCCAATGCCCTGGCGCTGAGCATGAGCCAGATGCCTGACAAGGATGAAGTGACGCTGGAGCTTTTGATCTCGGCGCAGTTCGATACTGGCCACTACCGCAAGATCCAGCTGCTGGACACCGAGGGCAGACCGATCATTCGTCGCGTTGCTTCAGCCCCCGAAGAGACTGGCGTACCGGGCTGGTTCCGTGAGCTGGTCGCCTTCGAGGTCCCCGCCGGCACTGCGGTCATCCAGGATGGCTGGCAGCAGCTTGGTACCTTGCAGCTCGAAAGCGCACATGGCTTCGCCTACCAGTCGCTGTGGCAGAGCACCCTGCGCATGGCCGCCTGGTTCGTGGCAGCAGGTGCCCTCAGCCTGCTGATTGCCTACCTGCTGGTACGCCAGATCCGCACCCCGCTGAAGACCCTGACGCGCCAGGCCAACGATATCGGCCAGCGTCGCTTCACCGTCGCCCCGCTACCCCGTACGCTGGAACTGCGCGAAGTGTCCGACGCCATGAACCGGCTGTCGAAAAGCGTGCGCGAGATGCTCCAGCGCGAGAGCGAGCAGATCGACCGGCTACGCCGCCAGTTGCTGCATGACACGGTGACCGGGGCCTTGACCCGGGAAGCCTTTATCGACCGCCTCAACTACAGCCTCGAGCAACAGGGTGAATCCAGCTACGGCGTGGTGGCGATGATCCGTGCCACCGACCTGGCCGCGCTCAACGAACGCCGCGGCCACTTGCACACCAACGGCGTGCTCAGCGACCTTTGCCAACGCCTGACCGCCATCGCCGAGGCCCATGGCGAAGGCTATGTGGGTCGCCTCAACGGCAGTGACTTCGCCCTGATGCTGTGCGGCAACGTCGACGAAAGCTGGGCCCGCGAACGGCTGAACGACAATCTGTCGACCCTGGCCGAACAGAACGCACCGGTACTGCGGCTCCCCGCTGCCCTGGCGGTCTACCACCACGGCCAGGAGCGCACCACCCTGATGGCCGCACTGGATGGCGCCCTGTCGCTGGCCGAGAGCCGTCCTGGACAGGCGATCGAGTCCTGCCACAACGTGGAACAGGAGACGCTCTACCGTAGCCGCGCCGAGTGGCGCTCATCGCTGGTCGAGGCGATGGAGCACGGCGTCCTGCTGGGGCAGTATCCGGTGCTGGATCGACGCGGACAGTTGCTGCATCACGAGGCCCCAGCACGCCTCAACATCAAGGGCGAATGGCGTCAGGCGGGTGTCTTCATGCCCTGGATCGCCCGTCTGCGCCTCCACGACAGCCTGGATATCAAGGTGATCGATGCCGCCCTCGACACCATCCATCACCACCGGCAGCCGCTTGGCATCAATTTGTCCCATGCAGCGATTACCCAGCCTAATGTCGTGATCGCCCTGCAGCAACGACTCAGCGCCCGCCCGGACTCGGCTCCCTTCCTGTGGATCGAGGTGCCGGAGTCGATCGCCCGAAGCGATCTCGAGAGCTTCCGATATCTATGCCAGTCGCTGGCCCCCTTCGGCTGTCATCTGGGCATGGAGCACGTCGGTGCGGCCTTCCGCCAGTTGGGAGATCTGCAGGATCTTGGGCTGTCCTACATCAAGATCGACGCCACCCTGTGTCGTGGCGTGTCGGAGCGGCCGGAGCAGCAGACCATTCTCAGGGGCATGGCGACCCTATGCCATTCGCTGGCGATCCAGGCCATCGCCGAGGGCATCGACGAGGATCGCGATATCGACACCCTGTTCGAGCTGGGCCTGGACGGTGTCACCGGCCCCGCCGTGTCCGCCAGGATGGAAACCGACAGGCACTCGTGAGCGTCGATGACATGAAGGGTACACAACAAAGGGCCACCCGAAGGTGGCCCTTTGTCTTGCCCAGGTCGACGCATGCGACTTGAGAGGTGCAGATGCTCAGCGCTTAGATGAGGGGGTCGTCGTCCCCTACCAGATCCACATCATTGTAGCGACGACGCAATGACTGGCGGTCCATGATCTTGCGGCGCGCCGCGTCAGGCAGATCGGTGAAGCTGATCACGCCCTTGTCCATCAGCAGATCAAGCACGTCCTCGAGCACCCGCACAAAGGCCAGGTCGGAGGCATGGAACTGGGACTGTTCGTTGCGCTCATTACCGTCTGACAGGAAGAACAATAGCTCCTGATCATCCGGCGCCATGAATTCGTCGCAGGTCGCTGTAGGCTCCCGGCTGACACAGACAAGCTTTCCTTCCCCGTCACGCTGGACGTACATGTCACGTTCTCCGCAATCTTTGTTGGTCGAGCATATATCAAGTTTCCCTTGATCAGTAGCCCTCGGCGTTTACCGCCGAGGGCCTTGCCCGTTTCGCGCTATACGACGGGACCGAGCGCCTGCCTACACATCCAGCTGGCCCTGGTTGAGCAACTGCATCAGGAAATCATCGGGGCTTGGGGCCGCGTTGGCCACGCCTTCCAGGGTAATGACCTGATCAGCGTTGCCATTGTCGTCCGCCAGATTTCCGTCACTCTTGACGTACAGCACAATATCATCCCCTTCCTGTTCGGCGTGGATATAGTCATTCAGCGACTGCTGGTCGTCGTCCTTGTCGTAGCCTTGCAGCAACTCGCTGAGATCCAGCACATCGGCCTCTGGGTCCTGGCTGGCGTCGACACCGGCCGGCGCCACGTGGAAGTCGGTGATGACGTCGTCGGCGGGATCCCCGACCACTCCCTCATCACCCAGCACCCAGGCGAAGGTATCCGCACCGAGTCCTCCGACCAGGGTGTCATCGCCGGCACCGCCGAGCAGCAGGTCATCGCCTTCCTCACCATATAGCGCGTCGCTACCACCGCCGCCGATCAGGGTGTCGTCACCGTCACCGCCCTTGAGGGTGTCGGCACCGCCATCCTTGCGCTCGGTGTCCAGGAGTTCGCGATAATGATCACGAATGTAGTTCAGCACCTCATCCTTGCCAGGCGCCTCGCCCGAGGGCTTTCCGGCAATAGGCGGCTCACCGGTTTCAGCCAGACTGCCGTCATCCTGCAGGCGCACATCCGATGTCCCCCATGTCAGGAACTCGTAGAGGCCCTGGTAGCCAAGGCCGTCATGCTCACCGGCATCGAAGCGCTCACCGGTATCGCCATTGACCCAGCTCAAATGGTCACTATTGACGGTATCCCCGAATATCAGGTCATCACGAGAAGTCCCGTCGATGGTGTCACTTCCCAGCGTCTGGAGACCGGTAAAGGTATCACTGCCATCCAGCACCGCGTTCAGCTCATCGGCCGAATTGACGATATTGACTTCGCCCTTCTTGGCCTCGCTGGTTCCAAGGTTGACGTAAATGTCGGAAATAGCGAGTGCAGTATTGAAGACATCAGCATTGGTCACGCCAAACTCGAGGCGGTAAGTCCCGGCCTCCTTGAGCAAGGAAGTCCCTTCCAGCGCCCAGTTAGACGTGCTTGAGGCAAGCGTTTCTGTTTCCACATCGACCCAGTCGCCGGAGCCATCAAGACGCTGCAGCGTAAAGCGCGCACTCTCACCGGCACGGTAGGTGGAGTTGGCATAGACAAACTGAATCTGGGCGTAGTTGCTGAATCCATCGAGGACAAAACTATCGCTCGTTGCCACTGCTTCGCCAGGTACGCTCCCCGTTTCCAGACGAAGATAGTCCACCCTGCCGGAAGTCGCCTCGCTGAGATTACCAGTCGCGACCCCGGAGTACGTCCAGGAATCTTCGACGTCATCGAGAAGATGAGACGCCTTGCCATCGGGGCTATCGAAGTCCGCCAGGCGATACTGGAGTGCCACCTCTCCGGACACCACCGGGATGTCGCTTTGCTCAACCACATTGGTGTTGTCAAACAGCCTCAACAACTCTTCATTGATGCCATTGCCAATGCCGATCGCCTTGACCTGGCTGATATCGGACAGACCTTCGTAGGCCTCCAGAGCACGGGTCACGTCTATTTGGTTAGTGGTCCCTCCCGAACTGGTACTTGTCCCATAGACGGTAGGATTGCCATCGGTCACGAAGTAGCTGACATTCTCATAGTCATTGTCCTGATTGAGGAACCAGCTACGTGTGGCGTCGAATGCCACCTCATAGTTGGTGGCACCAGTGGCGTTAAGATCATTGACGTAGTCGATCAGTTGCTGAACCTCATTGGGGTTCAGCCCGAGATCGTTGACATCTTCCAGGTCGGCATCAAACGCAAAGGGAATGATCGCAATATTGACAACCCCTTCGTACTCGGCCAACTGGTTGATCAGTCTTTCGATGGCCTCCTTGGCCACCGAAATGCGTGTGCTTCCGTCCTCCACCTTGCCTGACTTCATGCTTCCGGAGACATCAAGCATGATCGCGACGTTATAGTTGGTCGCCGGCTCTATCTCCGTGTAGATACCGCCCTTGTCACCAACGATCACATCGTCACCGGAAGACCCGGTATGAGTATCACCGTCGTTGGTACCGACAAAGAGCTGCGACGGAGGCGCTCCCGAGACAACGAGGGAGCCCGCGACGCTGTCGCCATCACCATCGGTGCCGGTCAAGGCAAGCTCAACATCGAAGCCCGAGCTGCTGTCACCGAGACGATAGTCCATATCACCCAGGGTAAAAGGCGTATTGCTACCGCCCACCACCTCGATACCCTCAAACCCGCCATCCGGACTGAGTTCAAACGACCATCCATCCTTCATGCCATCCAGGATCAGGCGGCCTGCCCCGTCGACGCTGATGGATACCGCGTTGGTAACATCGGTGCCGGTCTGATCGAGAATGCGGACGTCGTCGGCAGTAAGACGAATGTCGTTGTCCACCGTCTGGCTGGGAGATCCAGAACCCGGAACATCACTTGCGTAGTTGAAAGCAGCTACCGTCACTACGGCAGAGGCATCAACACCCTCCACATGGATGGTCTGGGTTACTTCGGACACCCCTTCATGCCCCTGCCAGCTTGGCTCTCCGGTACCGGAAAAGGTCAGGCTGTCGAGGAAGCTGATGCGGATGACCTCGTTAAGCTCGATACCGGGACTTGCACCACCGAAGACGCCGAGCGTGCCGTCCAGCGGCACCATGCCAACGCCATTGGGCGTCGAGTAGAGAACGTCGTTGTCACCCTCATCGTCCTGGTAGTTAATACCGTGATATCGCACGACGCCATCGAGACTCAGATCCGAAATATCGGCGCGCTCGACTCGAGTAGTGCTGACCTCGCCAGCGGCAACCTCGATGCTGTAGCTGTCGCCTGCCGGGTCCAGCGTTACGCTGAAGCCGACGGTGCCATCTGCGGTCACCGCCTCAAGTTGGTGGCCATCGCCAGACAACTGGTAGCTCAGCGGCTCGCCATTGAAATACAGCGTATTGCCATCGCTATCCGTCGCAGCCTGCCCCTGCAGGTCGGCAAAGGTCACGTCCTTGACCCCATCGGCTCCGGAGACAGCCGCAAAGTTCAACTGCCCAGTCTGGCCGCCGGCAAGATCGATAGCATCGGCCGTGAAGGCCTCCGGGCTGTCATCGTTGACCAGCACCTGCAAGGTGCCACTGGCCGGGCTGCCATCGGAATCGGCGATGGTGTAGCCGACATTGAACGCCAGAGAGTCCTCCGTGCCCTGCTCACCATGGTCCAGCGGCTGGTGCAGTGTCACCTTGTAGGCGCCGTTCGCCACCCCGGTCAGGGCAACGGTCAACACCAGTGCGTTGGAGGCGTCACGCCCCGTGACCGTTCGGCCGTCGTCGCTCAACGTGTAGGACACCGCCTGGCCACTGGCCGTTACCGTGGGCAGGCCATCAAGACTCCAGCTAAAGGCACTTGAGCTCGCTGCCCCATCGTTGCCAAAGGAATAGCCAAGCGTCCCAGTGACGACGGTCGCCTCACCGGCCGCATCACCCGGGCCACCGGCATTGCCACCCGACAGGCCATCTTCGTCCACGCGAGCGACACCATTGGCGGCCTCCGGCGTGGAGTCAGCCGCCACATTGACAGTCAAGGTGGCGTTGCTGGTGTCGCCGTCGGCATCGACGATGGTGTAGTCGATGACCGCGGCGCCCTCGAAGCCCGCCGCCGGAGTGAAGGTCACCTCACCGCTGTCGCTGTCGATGGTCACCCTGCCAGCACTCTCGTAGCCCGACGCCATGCTCGCCGACACCAGAGTGGCGCCATCGGCTCCGCCCTCGTCGTTGGCCAGTACGTCGACGGTGACCTCAGTGTCCTCGGCGGTGCTCACCGCATCATCGACCGCCGTTGGCACGTCATCGACAATATTGATGCTGATGCTGGCAGTCGAGCTATTGCCGTGGGCATCGGTCACGGTATAGCTGAACACGTCCTGGCCATTCAGGGTGTTCTGACCATTATCCGCCTCGGCGCCGGTCACGGCGGTATCGAGGGTATAGGTGTAGGACCCATTCTCCTCGATGACCAGAGTGCCGTAGCTGCCGCGCAGGGTCGTGGCGGTGAACTTCAGTGCGTCGCCCTGGGCATCGCTTGCCTGAAGCTGGCCTTCCGCCACTTCGCTATTGCTGGCGGCATCGCTGCCCGTGGCAAGCCCGGCCTCGCTGACGGTAGCCGCGCTGGCATTGGCCGTGGGCGAGCCGTCGTTCACCACAAACTTGATGTTGGTCTGGCTGGTATCACCGTCGGCGTCCCTGATGGTGTAGCTCACTACCTCTTCATAACTGCCGTTGGCGTCGGCGGTGTAGGTGTAGCTGCCGTCGGCATTCCAGCTGAGCTGACCACGCATCCCGCTGGTATCGACGGAGATGACCGTGGCCCCGTCCGCACCCTGGACGTCATTGGCCAGCATTCCATTGCCCGCTGTGGTGGTCAACGAGGTACCGGACTGCAGCGCGGCGGGGGTGTCATTGACGGCCTGAGGCACGTCATCGATGACATCGACGGTAATGGTGCCGGTGGCAGAATTGCCGTGGCTGTCGGTCACCGTATAGACAAAGCTCTCGGCGTCATCGACGGGGTTATCCGACGAGTTGACCGGTTTAGTCAGGGTGTAGGTGAAAGAACCATCGGCGCGGATGTCGATCTCGCCATAGCTGCCCTTGATGGTCTCCGCCTTGAAGGTCAAGTCGTCGCCCTGGGCATCGGTCGCCACCAATTGCCCTTTCACTTGCTCTGAATTGGTCGCCGACTGGGAACCCTCGTCAAGCCCGGCCTCGTTGACCTGCACGTTGGTCGGCTGGGTCGTCGGCGTACCGTTTTCGACATTGATGGTCAGGGTGGCCTGACTGGTATCACCGTCGGCGTCGGTGATGGTGTAGTTGACCACCTCGGTGTAGCTGGCGTTGTCCTTGGCCGTATAGTCAAAGCTGCCATCGGCGTTCCACGTCAGGGAACCCTGCAGGGAAGACTCGTCGACGAAGGTCACGGTGGCGCCGTCGGCGCCCTGGGTGTCATTGGCCAGCAGACCAACATCGGCACCCTTGCTGATCACCTGCGAAGACTGCACGCCATCGAGCTGATCATTCACCGCCTCCGGCGCGTCATCGACCACCGAAACCTTGACGGTAGCCGTCGCACTATCCCCATCAGCCTGGCTCGCCACCACACTCACGCCATCGATAGACAGTGAGTTCTTCAGCGTCGCTGCCACCTCATGGGGCAGACTGTCGCTGAGCGTGGCCGTGACACTGACATCGCCACTGTTCTGAGCCGCCACCGAGGCCGGCGCCTGCAGGCTCAGGGTCAGCACCAGGTCGTCGCTGCCAGCGAGTCGAGCCTCCAGTTCACCCTCGTCGTTTGCGCTCCAGACCAAGGACTCACCAGCCGCCAGACCCTGGACGCTGATGCCGGTGACGCTGTCATCGGCACCGATATTGCCAAAGCCGAAGTTCACCAGGCTGTCGCTACCCGCGTTAAACGTCAGTACGCCACTGTCCTGATCCGCAGAGACTCCGGTGTCGGCGTCCTGCAGCGTCAGATCCAGCGCCTCGGTAGTAGCATCATCGTCGCCTTCCTTGATGCTGACACTCGGGCCGGTGCCGTCGGTGATGGTGACGCTGTGGCTGTCGGTGGCGGTGTCGCCATCGCTGTCTTCGGTGGTGATGGTGAAGTCGATCGACGGATTGCCGGCGCTGTTCTGTACCTGGTTGGCGTTGGCGTCAAAGGTCCAGGTACCGTCACCAGTGACGGTCAGGGTGCCTTCGGCGAGATCGAAGCTGACGAAATCGGTAGCACCATCGCCCAGCGGCTTGGTTTCGCCTGCCACCGTCACACTGACGGTGGCGCCATCGGCACCGGCGTCGGTGCTCCAGGTGCCCTCGACTTCCTGGCCTTCGACCACGCTGGCAGGCGCTTCAACGAACTCGATGGTCGGCTGATCGTCGGCCACGCTGACCGAGACGGTTGCCTCGGTGCTGGTACCGTCGGTGTCGGTGCCGACCACGCTGATGCCACTAATGGTCAGGCTATCGGCGTCGACCGCGTGGGCCAGGCTCTCGGCCAGGGTCGCGGTCACGGTGACGACCTGCTCCTCGCCCGCGGCGATTGGGTTATTCGCGTCAACCGCCGGACTCAGGGTCAGGGTCAGGACGGCGTCACCGCCGGCCTCGGTGCGCCCTTCCAGCTCACCGGCGTCGTTGACACTCCAGCTCAGCTCGCCATTCAGGCCGGTGACGCTGATGCCGGTGACGCTGTCATCGGCACCTATATTGCCAAAGCCGATCGAGGTGATGGCGTCGCTGCCGGCGGTAAAGGTCAGGCTCGCCACGTCGGTATCCGAGGCGGCGCCTTCGGTCTCGGCGTCATCCAGTGCCAGGCTGGCCTGGGTCGAGGCCGGATCGCTGCCGGTGACCGAAACGCTCGGGCCGGTGCCGTCGGTAATGGTGACGGTGTGGCTATCGGTGGCGGTATCGCCATCGCTATCTTCGGTGGTGATGGTGAAGTCGATCGACGGGCTGTTGCCCTGGTCGAGGTTGTCCTTGGCCTCAAAGGTCCAGGTACCGTCGCGACCGACGGTCAGGGTGCCTTCGGCGAGCTTGAAGCTAACGCTATCGGTATCGTCATCGCCCAGCACCTTGTCGACGCCGTCAGCGGCCACGGTCACCGTGGCACCATCGGCACCGGCGTCGGTGGTCCAGGTGCCATTGACACTCTGGCCCTCGACCACGGTCTCGGCGGTATCCGCGATCTCGAGGGTCGGCTGATCGTCGGCCACGCTGACCGAGACGGTTGCCTCGGTACTGGTACCGTCGGTGTCGGTGCCGACCACGCTGATGCCACTAATGGTCAGGCTATCGGCGTCGACCGCATGGTCCAGGCTCTCGGCCAGGGTCGCCGTCACGGTAACCACCTGCTTCTCACCCGCCGCCACAGGCCCGGAAGAGCTCAGCGCCAAGGTGATCACGGCATTGCCGTCACCCTCCACACGCCCTTCCAGCTCACCGGCGTCGTTGGTGCGCCAGATCAGCTCGCCATTCAGGCCGGTGACCTGAATACCGTCGGTGTCACCAAAACCGATCGAGGTGATGGCGTCGCTGCCGGCGGTAAAGGTCAGGCTCGCCACGTCGGTATCCGAGGCGGTACCTTCGGTCTCGGCATCATCCAGTGCCACGCTGGCCTGGGTCGAGGCCGGATCGCTGTCGGTAACCGAAACGCTCGGGCCGGTGCCGTCGGTGATGGTGACGGTGTGGCTATCGGTGGCGGTATCGCCATCGCTGTCTTCGGTGGTGATGGTGAAGTCGATCGACGGACTGTTGTCCTGGTCGAGGTTGTCCTTGGCCTCAAAGGTCCAAGAGCCATCGCGGCCGACGGTCAGGGTGCCTTCGTTGGTGGTAAAGCTGACCGTTGCATCACTGGCATCACCCAGCGGCTTGGTCTCGCCCGCCACCGTTACGCTGACGGTGGCGCCATCGGCACCGGCGTCGGTGGTCCAGGTGCCGTTGGCACTCTGGCCCTCGACCACGGTCTCGGCGGTATCGGCGATCTCGAGGGTCGGCTGATCGTCAGCCACGCTCACACCCACGGTTGCCGTCGTGCTGGTGCCGTCGGTATCGGTGCCGACCACGCTGATGCCGGTGATCGACAGGCTATCGGCGCCGACCGCATGGTCCAGGCTCTCGGCCAGGGTCGCCGTCACGGTGACGACCTGCTGAGTGCCGGCAGCGATCGGATTATCCACGTCAACTGCCGGACTCAGCGTCAGCGTGATCACGGCATTGCCGTCACCCTCCACACGCCCTTCCAGCTCACCGGCGTCGTTGACACTCCAGCTCAGCTCGCCATTCAGGCCGGTGACGCTGATGCCCGTGACGCTGTCATCGGCACCTATATTGCCAAAGCCGATCGAGGTGATGGCGTCGCTGCCGGCGGTAAAGGTCAGGCTCGCCACGTCGGTATCCGAGGCGGCGCCTTCGGTCTCGGCGTCATCCAGTGCCAGGCTGGCCTGGGTCGAGGCCGGATCGCTGTCGGTGACCGAAACGCTCGGGCCGCTGCCGTCGGTAATGGTGACGGTGTGGCTATCGGTGGCGGTATCGCCATCGCTGTCTTCGGTGGTGATGGTGAAGTCGATCGACGGACTGTTGGCCTGGTCGAGGTTGTCCTTGGCCTCGAAGGTCCAGTTGCCGTCGCCAGTGACGGTTAGCGTGCCTTCGGCGAGATCGAAGGTGACGAAATCGGTAGCACCATCGCCCAGCGGCTTGGTTTCACCTGCCGCTGTCACGCTGACGGTGGCGCCATCGGCACCGGCGTCGGTGGTCCAGGTGCCGTTGGCACTCTGACCTTCGACCACGGTCTCGGCGGTATCGGCGATCTCGAGGGTCGGCTGATCGTCGGCCACGCTGACCGAGACGCTTGCCTCGGTGCTGGTGCCGTCGGTGTCGGTGCCGACCACGCTGATGCCGGTGATCGACAGGCTATCGGCGTCGACCGCGTGGGCCAGGCTCTCGGCCAGGGTCGCCGTCACGGTAACCACCTGCTCCTCGCCCGCGGCCACAGGGCCAGAAGAGCTCAGGGTCAAGGTCAGGACAGCGTCACCGCCGGCCTCGGTGCGGCCTTCCAGCTCGCCAGCGTTGTTGGTGCTCCAGATCAGCTCGCCATCCAGGCCGGTGACGCTGATGCCGGTGACGCTGTGATCGGCACCTATATTGCCAAAGCCGATCGAGGTGATGGCGTCGCTGCCGGCGGTAAACGTCAGGCTCGCCACGTCGGTATCCGAGGCGGCGCCTTCGGTCTCGGCGTCATCCAGTGCCAGGCTAGCCTGGGTCGAGGCCGGATCGCTGTCGGTGACCGAAACACTCGGGCCGGTGCCGTCGGTGATGGTGACGGTGTGGCTATCGGTGGCGGTATCGCCATCGCTGTCTTCGGTGGTGATGGTGAAGTCGATCGACGGACTGTTGTCCTGGTCGAGGTTGTCCTTGGCCTCGAAGGTCCAGTTGCCGTCGCCAGTGACGGTCAGGGTGCCTTCGGCGAGATCGAAGCTGACGCTATCGCCATCGCCCAGCGGCTTAGTTTCGCCTGCCGCTGTCACGCTGACGGTGGCACCATCGGCACCGGCGTCGGTGGTCCAGGTGCCATTGACACTTTGGCCCTCGACCACGCTGGCAGGCGCTTCAACGAACTCGATGGTCGGCTGATCGTCGGCCACGCTGACCGAGACGCTTGCCTCGGTGCTGGTACCGTCGGTGTCGGTGCCGACCACGCTGATGCCGGTGATCGACAGGCTATCGGCGTCGACCGCGTGGGCCAGGCTCTCGGCCAGGGTCGCGGTCACGGTGACGACCTGCTCCTCGCCTGCGGCGATCGGATTATTCGCGTCAACCGCCGGACTCAGGGTCAAGGTCAGGACGGCGTCACCGCCGGCCTCGGTGCGCCCTTCCAGCTCGCCGGCGTTGTTGGTGCTCCAGATCAGCTCGCCATCCAGGCCGGTGACGCTGATGCCGGTGACGCTGTCATCGGCACCTATATTGCCAAAGCCGATCGAGGTGATGGCGTCGCTGCCGGCGGTAAAGGTCAGGCTCGCCACGTCGGTATCCGAGGCGGCGCCTTCGGTGTCGGCATCCT